>JBBRBC010000045.1:0-32878 GCA_038206205.1 Opitutales bacterium | reverse complement strand
AGGAAAGCGAAGTCCAAGGGAGCGGTGTGTCTGAGCGTCGAGGATTTTCAGGAAATCCGGCTCAGCGCGCCGCGAAAACCCGCAGACTTGACAAAAGCGCCCGCAGGAAAATGCCAAAATCACCCGCGACTTTCAAAACAGGCAGTTTCCGGGCAGACACTAGTTACCGCGATTGATCACGTGGTAAACGCCAGCCTCCGATTCCATGCGCAAGGGTCGAGCCACACCCCGCAGTTCAACCGGCAGCTCCCAGCCGTCAACTACAAACTACAAAGCCTGACCCCGTCCGTCAGTTCCGCCGGAACGGTCGGCGCGGCGCAGTGGAAGCCGGCACGAGCTGGAGCGAAGCCGCGCCGTCCGTGGAGGCGACCAAGCGGAGCGGAACGACAAAGGAGTGAAGCAAAGCGGCGCGGGCCGGGCCGCGCGTTCTTGGCCCGCGGGCTCGCCGCCCAGATCCTTCTGGGCGAGCCCGCGGTTTCGCGGAGCGGGGGGCCATGCGGCCCCTCCGAGCGCGACTTTAGGAGCGCGAGCCGAGGCCGGCGGTGGAGCCGCCGCGCGACGCCGACCCCGCCGCGTTCGTTCGCGGCGGTTGAGGCGGCGCGGTAGCCGATGGGCGCAGCGGGGTCCCCGCCGGGCTGATCTACGGCGGGCCGCGCGAGCGCGCAGCGCTCGGCTGCCGGCGCGGGTCTTACAGGAGCGCCGCTTCGTGCGCGATACTTCGCGCACACGCCGCCGCCGGCGGGGTCGCACTCCACCGGACGGAGCGCAAGCGGAGGAGGAAGCAGGGCTCGTGACAGCTCAGAGGCTCGGCGGCGGGCTGGCGCGAGACGTGCCGCTTGGATCTGCGTTGTTGTGAGCGCGAGCGAACCGGTGAGGTTATTTCCGGCCGGCAGGCTCCGCCGCAAATGTTACCACGTCTCCCGTCTTCGTGTCCTTCCGCAAAACCGATTTCCCGTCCCAAGACCAATCATAATTCATTATGCCAAAGACGAAGGCCGAGTCGTTGGATGAAGCAAACACACGGATTTTCCCGTCGGATTGGAGCGAGTATTTATACTTCCGACTCACGACCCGTTCCTGGCCTTCAGCCACGATGCGGATATTGAACTCAATCATTTCTCCGCTAGCGGCGACCATTTCAATCTTGGTCGGCTCTCGGTAAATACCGTCGGTAATTCGTGCGGTGGTTGCCATGCAACTGGTCCTGGAAACCAATGCCAAACACGCAATCAGCCAAATGCTTTTCATGGTTCGATGTGGTTAAGGATATTGTCCCCACGCAGCGGCTGGATTTCCCTTGTAGGGACCGCCACCACCAAACGCAGGGTCTGGCTCGCCTGGGCCGGGAATGTGATTGCCCCATTTTGCGGCAAAATCGATCCCGGAAGTGCCGGGATTCAAATATCCCGCCGCCATGCCAAATACGTTAGCAACGATGTCCATCGTGGAGTCTAGAACGTGGTTCACCGTGCCTTGGTAATGCTGCTCAGCCTGGAACGAACCCCAATCAAATGGACTTTCATGGAACACGCCCCCTGCAAAAAGTGCCGGAGCACCGATCAAGCCGAGCTTCCCCGCGAGATAGGCGTTTGATCCAGCATGCCAGACGATCGAAAGGGGTCAGGCTTGGTTGTTTGACATTTCTCATGTTTGTTTGGATTTCTGCTTAGCACAGACGAGTCGGCTGACTTGGTGCAGCCCGCCCATATTTAACGCCGCGGCCAGCCAACGGTTGGTCGCGGTGGTCCGGGCCTTCAGGCTGGTCGCGATCTCCACCTTCCAGCCCGCTGATTTCATCTCCTGCTGGATGTCCGTCTCCGTTCGCCGGTGCTGACGCAACTCGCCCCGCAGCGCCTCCCGCCAGACCTCCTCCCTCGTCTCGCGCATCTCCCGCTCTCTGCACCGCCCGTGGCCGACGACCGCCGCGTGCTCCTCATACATGTCCTTGGCAAATTCTTTCGTTCCGATGATCCAGCCTTTCGACATCTTGGCAAACTGTTGCTCCTTCTGCGCGGGCTCGTCTTTCGCCAACCAGGCCAGATAATCGAGGTACTTTCGCCGACCGGCCGGGGTGTCCGCGGGGCCGGCATGCTGCAACGCCGGTTGCGGGTGATACCAGAGCGGACGCTCCTTCGGGTGCAGCAACCAACGCAGGCTCGTCCACGGATAGTCCGGCAAATCTGCCACCGACCGGAGCTTCGCCCGCACTGGGTTGAGGTGAATGTAGTGACAGAGCGGGCCGAGTCCCCCGTCGGGATCAACGACCAGACTCTTGTACCGACCCTGAAACAGGTGGCCCCGCTCATCCCGGAACCTGTTGAAACGCACGGCAAAGGTTCCCTGCAGCCACCGCATTCCCTCCACGAGGTTCGCCTTGGGCGTCGAGACCGCCAAATGGTAGTGATTCGACATCAAGCACCACGCATGCACCTCCCAGCCGGTCTTCGCACAGGCCTCATGCAGACATTGCAGAAAGGTCACCTTCGCTTTCTCCGAGCGGAATATATCCAGCCGGTAGTTCCCCCGGTTTAACACGTGGTACACCCCGGCCTCTGACTCCAAGCGCAATGGTCTCGCCATGCCACCCACTCAGCCCCAGCCCCCACCTAACGTCAATGTCTAATATCCAAGCCTGACCCTTTTCGGCCCCACCGAGAAGAAAAAGAAGGAGACAGGAATATTTCATGGGAACGAATTCCGAAGTTGAGAGCTAAAGGCAGCAGAAGGGTTAACCACTAAGCCACACTAATTGGGCACTAATGGACCAATCAGCGGTGGTTTTTATAGTCGGAGGAAATGGATTTTATTAGTGAGCCCTTAGTGTGGATTAGTGGTTGAGAACAGGGATCGGGGTCTGGCGTCTGGGATTTAGGTGGTGAGACAAAACTGGGAGAACGATTAGGAGCAGGAGAACGAGAATGTGAATGTGATGGGGATTTAGGGGCGGCTCGCGACGCGCCAGATGGCGTAGGTGGTAAATATGCGGGCGGGGCGCGAACGTGTCTTGGCAAACGGTCGGAGACTGTTCATGTTGCCGCCATGCCAAACTTGAAGCAGAAACACACACTCGCCGACGGTCTGGTGGTGAGCAATCCGGCTATCCTCGCCGGGTGTCCCGTCTTTGCCGGCACCCGCGTGCCGATCGCCACGTTTTTCGAGTACCTGGCCGACGGCTTGGCGCTTGATTATTTTTTGGAATCTTTCCCCAGCGTGGGTCGCGAACAAGCCGTCGCGGTGTTGCGCTATGGCCAGCACCAAATTGAGCGTGAATTGGCTGTATGAAAGTCCTGCTGGATGAATCGGTGCCGGTGCAACTCCGGCAGGCCTTGACGGGCCATGACGTGGCGACCGTAGCGGGGCTCGGCTGGAAAGGCCTGGAAAACGGGGAGCTGCTGGTCGCGGCCGAGCGCGCCGGTTTTGAAGTGCTGGTGCTCGCTGATAAAAATCTGCGCTATCAGCAAAATCTCGCGCAGCGTAAGATCGCAATTCTCGAAGTGTGGACGAATCACCGACCGACCTTGGAGCGGCATTTCGATTATATTGCCGGCTCCGTGGCGGGACTGCAATCGGGTGATTACCGGATCGTGCAGGCGCCGTGATGGCGGAGGGGAAACGGAGAAGTTGAGAGCTGAGATCTAGAATTCTATCCGTGTATTCCGTGGGCAAAACAGCTGGGCGGGTTGGGCATTTATTCGTGTTAATTCGTGTGATTAGTGGGCAAAAATCTGAGGCTGGAGCTCGAGCTTGGCGGCGGGCTAGTTGAGAGCTGAGAGGTGGGGGGCGAAGTTGAGAGTTGAGAGGGGTGAAGGCAGTCGAGAGCGAAGAGTCGAGGGTCGAGAGCTAGAAGCTGAAACGGATGAATTTTTGTCACAGAGAGCACGGAGGAGTCACAGAGGGGGAGGAGTTTCAGACGGGGGATTTTAACGCGGAGGGCGCGGAGGGGGAACGGAGAAGTTGAGCGCTGAGAGTCTAGAGTTGAGAGCCAGAAACGGAAGCGGAGGGGTTAACCACTAAGCCACACTCATTGGCCACTAATGGATCAATCAGCGGTGGTGGTTTTTATGATCTGAGGAAATGGATTTTATTAGTGAGCCCTTAGTGTGGATTAGTGGTCAAAGAATCAGGGATCGGGGTCTGGGAGATGGAGTTGGTGGCTTGAGAACGATTAAGAGGACTAGGTGGGTGCTATCAGGAGTTGGTCTCTCGGAGTTGGGAGATGGTATCCCGGGGTGTGGATGGCGCGCTGGTCGCGCCACGTTGTGCGGCGAGCGCACAACCTACGGGAACGGGTTCTGGAATGCTGGGTCTCTTGGTGTTTTAGTCTCCGGTCTCTGGGTTTTCGGGGCTGGGGTTGGTCTACTCGCTACTCGATGCTCGCTCCTATCCATCGGCCCCCGTCCGCGACGGGGCAGTGTCCTGCTGGCAGGCACATTGAGAGGAAATCTTCTGGATCGCATCCATGCGTTTGAAGGGTAATGGTGTTGCCAGAAAGGCGGGTCCCCGATCAGCAACGAGGCAACGCAGCCGTAGCTTGAAGTTTGTGGCATGCAAAAGCTACTTCTTGATGCAGAATTTCAGGAATGAACCCGGGGGCTTGAAGAATTTTTCCGCGGATGGCGCGGATAGCCGCAGATAAAAGCATCGCGACTGAAGGTGGCTGCCGCAAGCAGCAGCCCTACACGAAGACGGCACGGCGACAAGCGCCGGCCCTGCTACACAAACAAGGCAAGCGTGTTGGGGTCAACCCGCTCCACCTGGCTGTTTCGAGCCAAGGGTCAACCCGCGCCGGGGGCGACGCGGCTCCAGGTCAACTCGTTTTTATTTGTGGAGGTGGCGCGCTTGTCGCGCCACGTTGCGAGGCGGGCTGGCAACCTACGTCATATCAATCCCACGGGCACGGAGCGAAGTCGAACGGGCACCGGCCATGATGGCGCTCATTCGCGGCGTCTGCAAGACTGACGGCCTGTTGCGGCCGGCCGGCCCTACACAGACAAGGGCGAGCGTGTTGAGGCCAACGTAAGCGTCGGGGTGGAAACCGACGCCCACCTTCGGACTGATCTGGGTGGGTGCGACAACGATGAATAAAAAACGCGCCGCTCTTTCGAGTGGCGCGTGAAAGTGATCAAAATGGCGGTTGAGGGCAACCGCCACTACCTTAGGCTGTGGGGGCTTCCGCCTTCGCCGAGGCTTCGGCGGACAAGTCGGCGGCGGCGCCCTCCTTCGCTGAAGCATCCGAGGTTGAAGCGGGCTTGGCTTTTTTGCCGGCCTTCTTCTTGCCGCGAGATTTGCTGTAGCCGACATCCTCGGCACCGATGAGCTCAATGATCGCCATCTCGGCGGCGTCGCCGAGGCGCTGCGGTCCGAGCTTGTAGATGCGGGTGTAGCCGCCGGGACGCTTCTCGAATTGCTTCACCTTCTCATTGAAGAGGAGGGTGACGGCGGATTCGTCGCGAATGTCCTTGAGGGCCATACGGCGGAGATGGATGGCGTCCTTCTTTTCGGTCGCAGCGGCGGCTTGCTTGGCTTTGGTGATGACCTTCTCGATGAAGGGACGAAGCGCTTTGGCTTTCGTGAAAGTGGTCTCGATACGACCGTGTTTGATGAGCGAGGCGCCCATGTTGGAGAGCATCGCTTTGCGGTGCTCGCGGGTGACGCCGAGGGAGGCGTGATGTTTATTGTGACGCATGGGAATGAAGTACCAAGGAACAAGGGCCAAGTATCAGGAAACGGCCAATGGACTGCGGGACTTTTGTTTTGTTTTTGGTTTGGCTCCCGATCGGCAATCCGGTCGCAGCGTTGGGCGGCAGCGGACGGCGCGAGAGCCGGTAGATTAAAGGAGTGAGAATCGGGAAGTGAGGAGCGAGGAGTGACAGGAGCCAGGCGGGAACATTCCCCCTACTCGCTCCTATATTCGCGCTCCTTCTGCTTAAGCTTCCTTCTTGTTGTCGAGGAGGCGCTCGTCGAACTTCATACCGAGGGAAAGGCCGAGGGCTTCGAGCTTCTCCTTGATTTCGTTCAGCGACTTTTTGCCGAAATTGCGGTACTTGAGCATCTCTTGCTCGGTCTTCATGGCCAGCTCGCCGACGGTGGTGATGTTGGCGTTGTTCAAGCAGTTCGCCGCACGGACCGAGAGCTCGATCTCGTTGACGGACATGTTGAGGAGCTTGCGGAGCTTGTTCTGCTCTTCGGAGACCTCCGTGGTGACGCTCTCGAACTCATACGACTCCTGCGAAACGCGATCAAACACGTCGAGGTGGTGCTTGAGAATGGAGGCGGACTGCTTGAGGGCGTCGTCGGGAGTGATGCGGCCATCGGTCCAGATTTCGAGCACGAGTTTATCGTAATCAGTGATCTGGCCGACGCGGGTGTTCTCGACGGCGTAACGGACGAGGCGAACGGGAGAGAAAAGGGAATCAATCGGAATGACGCCGATGGACTGCTCTTCTTTCTTGTTCTCTTCGCCGGCATAGTAGCCGCGGCCGGACTTGATCTCGAGCTCGGCCTCGAAGGCGCGTTTGTGATCGAGGGTGCAGATGACCTGTTCGGGATTGATGAGCTTCACGCCGGCATCGAGCTGGATATCAGCAGCGGTGACGGGGCCCTCGCGGTTGACCTTGATGAGGAGTTTATAGGCGTCGCGCTTCTCAGAAACGATCAGGATTTTTTTGAGATTAAGCACGATGTCCGTGACGTCCTCGACGATGCCGTCGACGGACTGGAACTCATGGTTCACGCCGTCGATCTTGATGGAGCTGATGGCGCTGCCCTCGATGGAGCTGAGGAGGACGCGGCGGAGGGAGTTGCCGACCGTGTGGCCATAACCGGCCTCGAAGGGTTCGGCGATGAACTTGGCGTAGGTGGCGGTAGCGCCCTCTTCGATCTTGGTGAGCTTGGAGGGGAGTTCGAATTTTCCGAGACGCTTTGGCATAGGAGGAGAAGTTTAGGAGATGTGGTTTAGTAACGCAGCGGGCTCAGCGAAAACTGGATTAGAAACGTGAGTAGTACTCAACGATGAGCTGCTCATTGATGGAGGGATCCATTTCGTCGCGGACCGGCAGACGAGTGATGACGCCGGAGAGGGCTTCATCGTTGCGGGTGATCCAGCCGGGAACAACGCGGGCGCGATTCTCTTCCAGGGCGCGGGTGGCGATCTGGCGGGAGTTGTTGTTGGCTTTGATTTCGACGGTGTCGCCGGCGAGGACCGAGTAGCTGGCGATGTCGACCTTGTGGGCGTTGACCTTCACATGGCCATGGTTGACGAGCTGACGGGCTTGCGCGCGGCTCTTGGCGAAACCCATGAGATAGACGACGCTGTCGAGGCGGGTCTCGAGGAGTTGGAGGAAGCGTTCACCGGTGACGCCGCGCTCGCGTTTGGCGATGGCGAAGGTGCGGCGGAACTGGCGTTCCAACAGACCGTAGATGTAGCGGAGTTTCTGCTTCTCGTTGAGACCGATCGCGTATTCCGACAGCTTGCGACGGGATTTGGGTCCGTGCTGGCCGGGGGGAAAATTGCGACGCTCGAGAACCTTGGCGGAACCGAGAATGTATGTGCCGAAACGGCGGCTGATTCGAGTGGTGGGACCGGTATAGCGGGCCATGGGAGTTTAGATTTTGAATTTGAGATTTGAGATCTGAGATAACGCGAAGCGCCTCAGACGCGACGGCGTTTACGAGGACGGCAGCCGTTGTGCGGCACCGGGGTAACGTCGATGATGGAGGAGATTTCCAGACCGATGGCCTGAAGACCGCGGATGGCGGAGTCACGGCCGAGGCCGGGACCACTGACGCGGATCTGAACTTCTTTCAGACCGTGAGCCATGGCGTTGCGGGCGGCGTCTTGGGCGACGACTTGGGCGGCGTAGGCGGTGGACTTGCGCGAACCGCGGAAGTTGCACTTACCGGCGCTGGACCAGGAGATCACATTGCCCTTCGCATCCGTGATGGAGACGATGGTGTTGTTGAAAGTCGCGGCGATGTTCGCGATGCCGGAAACGACATTCTTGGAACCCTTGGCCTTGCGGACCTTGATGGTGCCAAGCTCTTCCTTGAGGAGCTCTTCAGCGGAGAGCGACTTGGGAACGCCTCCGACGAGTTCAACAGGCTTAGCGTCGGCTGCCGGAGCAGCGGCGGCTTCACCTTCGGCGGGCTTGGCGGCTTTAGGGGCCTTAGGAGTCTTCTCTGCGGCGGGAGCAGCAGGAGCAGCGGCGGCGTCTTTCTTCGGCGCCTTTTCCTTCTTGGGAGTGGATTTTTCTTCGGACATGTTCGGTAATGGTTAGACTTCCTTGGCCTTGGAAACTCCCACGGTCTTGCGCGGGCCCTTGCGGGTACGAGCATTCGTGGAGGTACGCTGGCCGCGGACGGGCAAGCTGCGACGGTGGCGGATGCCGCGGTAGCAATTGATGGCCTGGAGGCGCTTCAAATTGCCGGCGATATCACGGCGGAGATCACCTTCCACCACCCACTTTTTATCGGTGATGATGTGGAGAATCTTGTTGAGCTGCTCCTCGGTAAGATCCGAGGCGCGCATATCGGCATTGAGGCCGGCCGCTTCGATGATGAGATCGGCACGGGCTGGTCCAATGCCGTAGATGTACCGGAGGGAGTATCCGATTTTCTTTTTGGCGGGTAATTCAACGCCGAGTAAACGTGGCATAGTTGATGTGGTTTAAGTTAAAGGTTTGGTTTAGGAAAGTGTGGGAATGGGCGCGCGGGGGATCGTGAGGATCTCGGGGCCGGATTCTGTCGTGAGCACGGTGTGTTCGAAGTGGGCGGAGGGCTTGCCGTCGGTGGTGACGACCGTCCAACCGTCGGCGAGCGTGCGGACTTCGTGGCGCCCCAGGTTGACCATGGGCTCGATCGCGAGCGTCATCCCGGGCTTGATCTCTTCGGTGCGATTGCGTTTTCGGTCGACGAAGTTCGGGATTTGCGGTTCCTCGTGCATTTTCTGGCCGACCCCGTGGCCGACCATTTCGCGGACGATGCCGAAGCCATGGGACTCGACAAACTTTTGGATCGCACTCGAAATATCACCGATGCGATTGCCGACTGTTGTCTGCGCAATACCGATCGCGAGGGCTTCTTCGGTGACTTGGAGGAGTTTCGCGACCTGGGGAGCGAGGGCACCCACGGGAACGGTAACGGCGTTGTCACCGATGTAACCGTTGTATTCCACGGTGACGTCGACGGAGATGATGTCGCCATCGCGGAGTATCCGTTTCAGAGATCCAATGCCGTGGACCACCTCTTCATTAACCGAGAGGCAGGTATAGGCGGGATAGCGGCGGGAACCGATGGCATAGCCGTACGGGGCGCTGCGCGCTCCGTGAGCCGCGATTAAATCGCGGCCCAACTGATCCAAGTCTAAGGTCGTCACACCGGGTCGAATCTGTTCCTTCAAGCGCGCCAGAATAGTGGCGGCGATGGAGCAGGATTCACGCATCCGGCGGATGGCTTCCGCGTTTTTAATCGGGATACCCATCAGACGGCGGCGCAGGAGACTTCATGAAGAAGTCCGAGTGTGCGGTAGTAAGTGGCGACATCCGCCGTAGCGGCTGGCATCGAAAAAACAGCGGTGAGGTTTTCACTGCGGGTTTCGAGCCATTCGTCGAACACTTTTGCTTGGAGCAGCGTAGCCGGGAATCCTTCGAGAAGGAAACCCGCATCAGGTTTGCGCGCCCAGAACCACTTGCGGAGAACCGCGAGAAGGGTCTGGTCTGACACGGCGGAGCCGCGGGAGATCGCCGCCGCGGCCGATTGGCCGTGCGGGGTGCGACGCGAAATCTCCTGTTGCACTAAAATCGCAGGAGAGACGTGCTCAATTGAGAAAGAACGAACCTCGGTTTTCAAATTCGCTAAAAGCGAACTGTCGTAGCCAAGGAGAATGAACTTCGCTTTCGCGTGAGCAAAAGCGGAAAAGGGGCTGGAGTGTTCAGGCCCTTGCAATGAAGTAAAGAGTTAAAGAAGGTTATAATGGCGGACGGCCCAGCAGCCGAGGCCAATCAAGAGAATAATGAGCATCACAGACACCAGCTGCATGACGGTTTTGTCGGAAGCAGCTTCGCCCAAGGTCATCTGCGCCGAGGTACTGCGGCCGCGGATGCGACCCTTCTTGAGGAAACCATCGTAATGGCGCTGCAGGAGGAAGGTTTCGATCTGGCGCATGGTGTCCAAAATGACGCCGACCGTGATCAACATGCCCGTGCCACCGAAGAAATAGGCAATCCGCGACGGGACATTCAGGTTATAAAGCAAAATATCGGGAAGAACCGCGATAACCGTCAGGAAGACGGCGCCGGCCAAAGTAAGGCGGGTCATGATAAAGTCCAAGAAGCTGGCAGTGGGCTGACCGGGACGCACGCCGGGGATATAGCCGCCGTATTTTTTCAGATCATCGGCCACCTGGATGGGTTTGAACATAACGGACACCCAGAAATAGCTGAAAAACAAAATAAGGATCGCCATACTCAAGTAGTAAGCCGCATGACCCCTCAGCATGTTGTTCGAAAATTCGCTAAGGAATTTCAGTTCGTACTTAGCCCCGACCCATGAGAAAATCTGCTGAGGGAAAAGCAAAATAGCGCTGGCGAAAATAACCGGCATGACGCCGGAGTAATTCACCTTCAAAGGCAGGAAAGAACTCTGGCCGCCATAGACTTTCTGCCCGACGACGCGCTTGGCGTATTGGACCGGAATCTTGCGCTGGCCTTGGGTGACCGCGATGATGCCCGTGGTAACAATCAGGAACAGTGCTCCCATCATAACGGCCGCAATCGGACCGTGCGTGGCGACGCCGACGGGAGCGAAGAAAAGATTATAGGTGGCAACGGCCGCACCAGGAATGTCGGCCAAGATACCGATCGTGATGAGCAAGGACACACCGTTACCGATGCCGCGCTGCGTGATCTGCTCGCCCAACCACATGAGGAGCATCGTGCCCGCCGTCATGAAGAAAATCGAAGTCAGAAGGAAAACCGTCTTACCGGTGATCACGATCTGGCCATAGTGACCGACATCGTAACCTTGAAACAAAGCCGCCGGATTCTGCAACGCGCCCAAGAGCAGTCCGCCTTGGACCAAGCAGATGATGAGCGTAAGGTAGCGAGTGTACTGCGTGAGCTTCTGGCGACCGACATCACCTTCCTGCTGCAGACGGCTGAGCATCGGGACGACCGCAGTCATCAACTGAAAAATAATCGAAGCGCTGATGTACGGCATGATGCCGAGCGCGCATACGGCACCCTTCAAGAGCGCGCCGCCCGTAAACATGTTGTAGAGCCCGATGAGAGCGCTACCGCCGCCCGCTGCTTGGTCGGCAAAGAATGCTTGCAATGGCCTGGGATCGAGACCGGGGAGCGGAATATGCGCGCCGACCCGGGCGATGAAAAGCAGCGACAACGTGTAGAGGATTCGCGAGCGGAGCTCGGGAATCTTCATGGAGTTGGTGAAGGCAGAAAACATGTGAAGGGGGTAGCGTGATGGGAGATGGCGGACCGGAGGGCCCGCCCTGCCCCATCGTTTAGCCGATAATCGCCTGACCGCCGGCCTTCTCTATCTTGGCTTTGGCAGAATCGGTGAATTTAGTAGCGGTGACCTTGAGCGCGCGGGTGAGTTCGCCGTCGCCCAAAACTTTCAGGAGCGCCCCATCGTCGCGGATCAAACCGCCTTTGACCAGAGCCGCGATATTCACTTCGGTGACCGAAGCATCGAGCCGGGCGAGATCGCCGACATTCACGACAGCGTAACTGGTGCGGAATTCGTAATTATTGAAACCGCGATGCGGGAGCTTGCGGTAAAGAGGCATCTGGCCGCCTTCGAATCCGGGACGGATTGAGCCGCCGGAGCGACCCTTCTGACCTTTGCCGCCTACGCCGCAAGTTTTGCCGTGGCCGCCGCCTTCGCCGCAACCGACGCGCTTCTTACGGTGCACCGCACCTTTAACATTCTTGAGAGAGTGGAGTAACATTTTTGTATTTCCTAAGTTTGGGTCGCCGCCCCTCGATGATCTCAGGGCGACTCGGATTTTTAGTCAGAATAATTAGCTGCGCAGCGCTTTGATGTCCTCGGCCAGACGGAGCTGGCGGAGGCCATTGAGCGTCGCGTGCACCACGGCGATGTGATTATTGGAACCCATCGACTTCGTGAGGACGTTATGGACACCGGCGGCTTCGAGGACCGCGCGGACGCCGCCACCAGCGATCAAGCCGGTACCGGGAGTGGCGGGGCGAAGGAAGACTTTGCCGCCGTCAAATTTGCCGATGACCGCGTGCGGAATGGTGCCGCCCTTCAACTTGACCGGGAGCATGCGCTTGCGGGCAGCCTCGGTGGATTTCTTGATGGCGTCGGGCACTTCGTTCGCTTTGCCGTAGCCGATGCCGACATTGCCCTTGCCGTCACCGACGACAGAGAGTGCGGAGAAACTGAAGCGCCGACCACCCTTCACGACTTTGGCGCAACGGTTGATGAAAACCACCTTCTCAATCATGCCGTTATCGGCGGCATCCGCGCCGGGACCGCCACCAGAAAAAGATCTTTTGTTATTAGTAGCCATGGGAATTGATTAGAATTTAAGACCACCTTCGCGCGCGGCGTTGGCAAAGGTTTTGACGCGCCCGTGATAGGGACGGCCGTTGCGATCGAAGACGACCGAGTCGAGACCGGCGGCCTTGGCCTTGGCGGCGAAGGCGACACCGAGCGTCTTGGCGCCGGCATCGTTGCCCTTGACGTTGGATTTCTTCACCTCGCCATCGAGGGTCGAAAGAAACACGAGGGTCTTGCCGGCGGCATCGTCGATGGCCTGAGCATAGATGTGTTTGCCGGAAAATTTGACGCTGAGACGCGGACGAACAGCGGTGCCGGTAACGGTTTTGCGAATACGCCATTTGCGCTTTTGGAGCAGCATGGCTTTGCGGATAGATTTCATGGGTGGTGCGGCGGGTGGTTGCGTTAGGCGACGGTCTTACCTTCCTTACGGCGGACGCGTTCGGCGTGTTCGCCAACGATGCGGACGCCCTTACCTTTGTAGGGCTCCGGCGGATAGTAGGCGCGGATCTCGGCGGTCACCTGACCGACGAGTTGTTTATCGGCACCCTCGATCTTGAGCTTGGTCGCATCGGTGACGGTGACCTTGATGCCCTCGGGGATATCGTGAAGAATGGCGTGGGAATAGCCGAGCGCGAGGTCGAGCTTATTGCCTTTAAGGACGGCTTTGAAGCCGACGCCTTGAATTTCGAGTTCCTTGAGGTAGCCGACCGAGACACCTTTGACCATGCCGGCGATCACGGAGCGAACCGTGCCGTACATGGCGCGGGAGAAACGGGTCTCCTCGCTGGGTGAGACAACGATGGCGTTGTCTTTTTTCTCGATCTTCACGACAGGCGCGAAGGTCTTGGAAACTTTCCCCTTGGGGCCGTCGACGGACACGGTGTGTCCTTTGATGTCGATTTTGACCTTGTCGGGAATCTGGATGGGTTGTTTGCCGATTCTGCTCATGGTGGTGTAGTTCCTTACCAGACGGTGCAGACGAGTTCTCCGCCGAGTTTGTTGCGGCGGGCGTCTTGGTCCTTCATGAGACCCTTGGAAGTGGAAACGATAGCGATGCCGAGGCCGTTGAGCACGCGGGGCAGATCACTATAGCTGAAATAGAGACGGCGACCGGGGGTCGAAGCACGCTTCAAGCCGGTGAGGACAGGAGCGGTGTCGACATACTTCATGGTCACAATAATGGTCTTGTGGCCGCGGTCATCGACACCGGAGGCAACGGCGCGCACAAAGCCTTCGGCTTTGAGAATGCCGGCGAGGCTTTCACGCAAATTGGAATGCGGGGCCACGCACTCGGCGAGGCCGGCCTTCGACGCATTGCGGAGGCGGGTTAGAAAATCACTGATCGGATCGGTCATGGATGGATGTTGTTTTAGATGACGGCGCGCGGGTCATATCCGACCCCCGTGAGCCAAAGTGTTTACCAGGAGGACTTGGTGAGGCCCGGGATCTTGCCGGCGTGAGCGAGCTCGCGCAGGGTGATACGGGAGACGCCGAAGCGGCGATGGAAACCGCGCGGGCGGCCGCTGAGGGAGCAGCGGTTGCGGATGCGGATCTTGGAGGAATTCTTCGGGAGCTTCTGGAGCTTCTTCTGGGCGTCGAAAAATTCGACGTCGTTGGTGGCCGGATTCGCGAGGATGGCCTTCAGTTCAGCGCGCTTGACAGCGTGCTTTTCGGTGAGGCGCTGGCGCTTCTTGTTGCGTTCGATGGCGGAGGTTTTAGGCATGGCGCGTATTTATTTAGGCAGCGGTGGGCTTGGCGGCAGCGACGGGTTCGACGCGGCGGAAAGGCATACCAAGAAGCTTCAAGAGCTCGCGACCTTCTTCATCATTCTTGGCCGTGGTGACGAAAGTGACATCGAGCCCCATTTGGCGTTTGTTATTTTCCACGACGATCTCGGGGAAAATAGTGAAGTCGGCGATGCCGATATTGTAGTTGCCCTGACCGTCGAGCTTATTGGGCACGCCGCGGAAATCGCGGATGCTGGGCAGCGCGACCGCGAGGAGGCGCATCAGGAAGTGCCACATGGCATCGCCGCGGAGCGTGACGCTCGAGCCGACGAACTGACCTTCGCGCAATTTGAAATTCGCGATGGCCTTGCGGGACTTGTTGAGGAGGGCTTTCTGGCCGGCAATGGCCGAGAGGTCACGCTGGGTTTCAGCGATGATGTTTTTATCCGCCTCCGAGGAGATGCCGGTGTTCAGCACGATTTTTTCGAGCTTCGGCACTTGATGCAGGTTCTTGTAGCCGCGCGAGGTTTTGAGCGCCGGGACAACGGTCTCGACGTAATGTTTCTTAAGAGGGGGGAGAGTCTTGCTCATGGTGTTGACCGGATTTCCAACCCGGTGAAATTAATTGCTTCAGCTCTTGGCCTCGGCGGTTTTCTTGGCGCGTTTGGACGCGTCAAAGCGGGACTGGAGCATAAGGTTCGATACGTGAATCGTGCCTTCGCGCTCGGCAATCTTGCCCTGGGGGTTTTCAGCAGATTTCTTGAGGTGGCGCTTGATCATCGCGACGCCTTCCACGACCGCGCGATTCTTGGCGGGGCGGATTTCAAGAACCTTACCGGTTTTGCCTTTGTGGGCGCCGGCGATGACAACGACGAGGTCGCTGCGTTTGATGTGATACTTGTACATGTTAGAGAACCTCCGGTGCGAGCGAGATGATCTTCATATAATTCTTGGCGCGGAGTTCGCGGGCCACGGGGCCGAAGATACGGGTGCCCTTGGGATTGCCGTCTTCACCGATGATGACAATCGCATTGCTGTCGAAACGGAGATAGCTGCCGTCGGCGCGGCGGAGCGCGGCCTTCGTGCGCACGATGACGGCCTTAACGACCTCACCTTTCTTCACGGTGGCGTCGGGGCTGCTCTCCTTGATGTTCACGGAGATGATATCACCGACGTGAGCGTAACGGGAAGGATGCCCGTTACGGCCGATCATGGACGCGCGGCGCGCGCCGGTGTTATCGGCAATTTCTAGAATGGAACGCATCTGGATCATAGTAGTGGTCTCCGGTGCGGGTTAGGCTTTGGTGGACTTGGTGGTTTTGGTCGGAACGGCCTCAGCGACATCGTTCTCGGATACCGCCGCAACAGCAGCGACGCCGCGCTCGATGATGTTCGTGATGCGCCAGCGCTTGAGGCGGCTCATCGGACGGGTTTCCATGACCTCAACTTTGTCACCGACGTTGGCCTCGTTCTTCTCGTCGTGGACGTGAAGCACGGTCTTACGATTGATGACCTTGTGGTAAAGCGGATGCGGAATCTTGTAAGGCACGGTGACCTTGACGGATTTCGAGCCCATCTTGGAGCTGACGAAACCGATCTCAGTCTTGCGGCTGTTGTGACGTAGGTGAGTGGACATGGGCGAAAATAGTTGGCGCGATTAAGCGGCGGTCTTCTTGGATTTCTTCTCGGTGAGCAGGGTCTCGAGCCGGGCGATATCCTTGCGGAGAACGCGGATCGTGTGGGTCTTTTCCACCTGGCCGGTGTGCTTGCGCAACCGAAGTTGGAGCAGCTCATCGCGGGTGGAACGGAGCTTGGTGGTGATCTCGGCGGGAGCGAGGTCGCGAATTTCTTTGGTCGTCATGGTGCTATTTTCTAGGGATTAGACGGCAACACCTTCGCGCACGATGAAGCGGCAGCGGAAAGGCAGTTTGGCGTCGGCGAGGCGGAAGGCCTCTTTGGCTACAGTGGCGGGAACGCCGGCGAGTTCGAAGAGAACCGCACCTGGCTTGATCACAGCGACGTAGTATTCGACCGGACCTTTACCTTGGCCCATGCGGACTTCGGCGGGCTTTTTGGTCACCGGCTTGTGCGGGAAAATTCTGATCCATAACTTGCCCTTGCGCTTGAGGTGTCGCGCGATGGTGACGCGGGCGGCCTCGATTTGTTGGCCGGTCATGGGACCGCGGGAGAGGGATTGCAGACCGAATTCTCCGAAGGCTAGTGTATTGCCGCGCTTGGCATTGCCAGCGCGGGAGCCTTTCATTGTTTTGCGGTATTTTGTGCGTGCAGGTGAGAGAGCCATGGTACGGGAGCTTTAAGTTAAAAAACCTCAGGCAAGAAGCCGGGGTGATTAAGAGTTGGGTTCTTCCTTTTTGCAGATCCAGCACTTGACGCCGATCTTTCCCCAAACGGTGCGAGCTTCGGCAAAGCCGTAATCAATGTTCTCGCGGAGGGTGTGCAGTGGAATGCGGCCCTGACGCTGCCATTCGCGGCGGGCGATATCGGCGCCACCAAGGCGGCCGGAGCATTGAATTTTGATCCCATCGACCCCGAGGGACATCGCCATCTGGATGGATTTTTTGATCGCGCGGCGGAAAGCCACGCGGCGTTCGAGCTGGAGCGCGACGTTTTCCGCGACGAGCTGAGCCTCGATCTCGGGCTTCTTGACCTCTTGGATGTCGAGCAGGATTTCCTTGCCGGTCATCTTGGCCAACTGGGCTTTCATGTTCTCCACTTCCTGGCCTTTCTTACCGATGACGATGCCGGGACGCGCGGTGAAAATCTTGACGCGGACGCGGTTGCCGGCGCGCTCAATGAAGATGCGGGGCACGGACGCCTGCTTGAGTTTCTCCATCAGCGTGGAGCGGATGATTTGATCCTCGAGGAGGAGCTTGGCAAAATCCTTCTTGCGCGCGAACCAGCGCGATTGCCAGTTACGGCGGATAGCTAGGCGGAAACCGGTTGGATTGGTTTTTTGTCCCATGGGGAAGATTGGTTAGGCTTGGCTGTCCGAAAGGACGATGCGGAGGTGAGACATGCGCTTGACGCGGGGCTTGGCGGAACCGCGGGCACCGGCCTTGAAGCGTTTCAGAACCGGACCGCACTCGACGAGAGCGCGGTGGACGATAAGTTTGTCGGCGGAGATGCTGTTGTTGTTCTCGGCGTTGGCCACGGCGCTCTTGAGCGTCTTGACGAGGAGCCGGCAGGATTTGCGCGGGATGAGCGTGAGGAAGTCGATGGCCTCGTTGACGCTGCGACCCTGAATGAGGCGCGCGACTTCGCGGACTTTCTTGGGCGACATGTGCGCGTTGCGGGTAAGTGCTTGGATTTCCATGATGATATTCTCGGTTGGGCGCAGGCCTTAAATTTCCTTCCGGGTCAGACCGCCGTGCGACTTGAAGATGCGTGTCGGGGCGAATTCGCCGAGTTTGTGGCCGACCATGTTTTCAGTGACGTAAACAGGGATAAAAATCTTGCCGTTATGCACGGTGATGGTCTGCCCGATGAAATCGGGAGTAATGGTCGAACGACGGGACCAGGTTTGGATGGGCTTGCGGGCGCCCGTAGTCTTGATGGCCTTCTGGATTTTCTCCAGAAGGTGGTAATCGACGAAAAACCCTTTCTTGATGGAACGTGCCATGGTGCGGTGTCGTTGAGTTTACTTCTTGCCGCGCGGCGGACGGCCGTTGACGCGGGTGACAATGAGTGAATTGGAAATCTTGGTGCGGCGGCGCGTCGGGAAACCCTTCGCGAGCTGACCCCAAGGTGAGACGAGATGTTGGCGACCGCCACCACCCTTCGATTTGCCCTGACCGCCACCGTTGGGATGGTCGACCGGATTCATGGCCACGCCGCGAACGCGGGGGCGTTTGCCGAGCCAGCGATTGCGGCCGGCCTTACCGAGCTTGCGCTTGCTGTGATCGGCGTTGGAAACCTCGCCGATGGTGGCGCGACACTTGGCATTCACGAGGCGGATTTCGCCGGAGCCCATCTTGAGCTGGGCGGCACCGTCTTCGAGGGAAACCAATTCAACCGAAACGCCGGCCGAACGGGCGACTTGAGCGCCGCGACCAGGGACGAGCTCCACGGAATGAAGCAAGGTGGCCGGAGGAATCTGCGAGAGCGGGAAACTGTTACCAGGACGATAGTCGTTCGAATCGGTGGACATCGCGCTATAGATGGTGTCACCGACTTTGAGCCCCTTCGGCGCGAGAATATAATTCTTTTCGCCGTCGGTGTAAGCGATGAGTGCGAGCAAGGCGGTACGATTTGGATCGTACTCGATGGCCTGCACCTTGGCTTTCATGTCGAGCTTGGCGCGCTTGAAATCGATGATGCGATAAAGCTGTTTATGACCGCCGCCACGACGGCGGGAGGTGATACGACCGTAGACGTTACGGCCGCCAGTTTTGCTCTTGGACTCGACCAAGCCGCGCTCGGGGCGCTTGTCGGTGATTTCTTCCGGGCGATTCAGGTGAGTGAACCGCAGGGAGGGAGTGAGGGGACGAAATGATTTAATAGCCATGGCGGGGATTTCGCTTAGATGAGCTCGATTTTGTCGCCCTTCTTCAAGGTGACGATGGCGCGCTTCGAGTCGGAAGTGGTGATAGGACGGCCGGCGCGGGAGCGCTTGGGCTTGCCCTTGCGATTGATGATATTCACACGCGTGACCGTGACTTTGAAGGTCTGTTCGACGGCTTCACGGACGGTGTACTTGGTCGCGGCCTGAAAGACCTCGAACGTGTACTGGCCGTAATTGGAGGAAAGCTTGGAAGCCTTCTCCGTTAGGCGCATGTTTTTGATTACTTTATCGGCGCTAATCATGACTGACCTCCGTTGGCGCGAGCGATGATCTGCTCGAGAGCTTTGGTGGATACGAGGATCTTGGTGTAAGCCACCAGATCGAGTGTGTTGAGTTTAGCCGCTTCCTGCAAAGTGACGCGGTCAAGATTGCTGGCAGCGCGGGTCGCCTCGACGGAGAACGGAGCGTCGACGATCAGCACCTTGCCCTTGGGGGCAATGGAACGGATGATCTTGCCCATGAGCTTCGTCTTGGCCTGTGGGGTGCTGAAGGCTTCGATGACTTCCACTTCACCGGCGACGCAGCGATCAAAGAGCGCGCGGGAGAAAGCGAGGGCTTTGACCTTGCTGTTGATCTTCTTCGAGAAATCACGGGGCTTGGGACCGAAGACGACACCACCGCCGCTCCAGATGGGCGAACGGTTGGAACCGGCGCGGGCGCGACCGGTGCCCTTCTGGGCCCACGGCTTTTTGCCACCGCCGCGAACTTCGCCGCGGGTCTTGGTCGAACGGGTGCCTTGGCGGGCGTTGGCGCGATGAGCGACGACGACTTCCTTGACGGCCTGAAGACCTTTGGTGCCTTCAAACACTGGCAGGGAGAATTCCTTCTCACTGCTGGTCGAGGCGTCGGAACTGTAAACTTTAAGCTTCATGATGGTTCAGGGTCCTTAGGCTTTTTTGGCTTTCTTGGCGCCGCGAACGACTACCATGTCGCCGTTGGCACCGGGAATGGCGCCCTTGACGAGGAGAATGTTTTTGTCGGCGATGACCTTCACGATGCGGAGATTCTGCACGGTGCGGCTATCGGTGCCCATGTGACCGGGCATGCGTTGGTTCTTCCACACGCGACCAGGAGTCTGGCGCATACCGACCGAACCGATACGACGGTGGAACATCGAGCCGTGGGCGGCAGGACCGCCGGCGACGCGAAAGCGTTTCACGACACCTTGAAAGCCTTTACCCTTGCTGACGCCAATGACGTCAACGAGCTGGCCTTCAGTGAAGGAAGTGACGGTGAGAATATCACCGGCCTTGAGCTTGGAAGCCTCGGTGAGGCGAACTTCGCTGAGTTGGGAAGGCGTGGTCTCGAGACCGGCTTTCTTCGCGTGGGTGGATTCGGCCTTCGAAGCATTCTTGGGCTTCTGGGCGCCGAAACCGATTTGCACGGCGTCATAGCCGTCGATGGCGACGGTCTTGACTTGTACGACCGGGCAAGGGCCCGCTTCGACAACGGTGACGGGGACCATGACGTTTTGAGCGTCATAGACCTGAGTCATTCCGAGTTTTTTGCCTAATAGAGTAGGTGTCATCGGCTAAGTGGTAGGTGGAGGGTTTCCGTTTGGTTTAGACCTACGTTAGCAATCCGGCGGTTGAGCGCCGGTTGGCTGCTAAAGTTTCTGTCTGAAAGTTGTGCGGTTAAACGTTGATGGTGATATCGACGCCCGAAGGCAGGTTGAGTTTCTTGAGCTCGTCGACCGTCTGAGCCGTCGGCTCGAGGATGTCGATGAGACGCTTGTGCGTGCGGGACTCGAACTGCTCCATCGACTTCTTGTCGACGTGCGGGGAGCGGTTGACGGTGACCTTCTCGATGCGGGTGGGCAGCGGGATGGGACCGGAAACGCGGGCGCCGGAGCGCTTGGCGGTTTCGACGATTTCCAAAGCGGACTGATCGATAACACGATAGTCGAAGCCCTGGAGTTTGATGCGAATGCGTTGGCCTTTCATGGCGGTATAAAGAACAGAGGTTAAGTACGAGCGGGAGCTTTGGACGAGCTCTCGACGATCTTGGTGAGAAGGTTGTTGGGCACCTGCGCGAAATGCGAAGGAGTGATCGAGGCACTGGCGCGACCCTTGGAGAGCGAGCGTATATCCGTGACGTAGCCGAAGAGGAGTTCCAGCGGAACGTGGGCTGCGATAATGCAGGCACCGTTCTTGTTTTCGATCCCTTGAATCTGACCGCGACGACGGTTGATGTCGCCCATCAGATCACCCTGATAATCTTCAGGAGTGGTGACTTCGACGCCCATGATAGGCTCGAGAAGAATCGGGTTGGCTTTCTTCATCGCTTCCTTGAAGGCGAAGATGCCCGCCATCTTGAACGCGAGTTCGGAAGAATCGACGTCGTGGAACGAACCGTCGACGATGCGCACGATAACATCAACCACCGGGTGACCGGCGACGGTGCCATTGTTGCAGCCCTCTTCAATACCAGCGATCGAAGGCTTGATGAATTCTTTGGGAATCGAACCGCCGACGATCTCGTCGATGATCTCGATGCCCTTGCCCTTTTCATTCGGCTCGATCTTGACGCAAACGTGTCCGTACTGACCCTTACCACCGGATTGACGGATGAATTTGCCTTCGGCGTCAGCGGTTTTCGTGACGGTTTCACGGTAAGCGATCTGCGGCTTGCCGGAGGTCGCCTCGACCTTGAACTCGCGCTTCATGCGGTCACGGATAATGTCGAGGTGCAACTCGCCCATGCCGGAAATGATTGTCTGACCGCTGTCTGGATCGGTGGAAACGCGGAGCGTGGGATCTTCCGCCACGAGACGTTGGAGCGCGATGCCCATCTTCTCTTGGTCAGCCTTGGAATTCGGCTCGATCGACATCGAGATAACCGGCTCCGGGAACGATGGTGGCTCGAGACGGATATCGAAATCTTCGTCGCACAGCGTGTCACCGGTGATGCATTCCTTGACGCCAACCAGTGCGCAAATGTCGCCCGAGTAAGCCATGTCGATTTCTTCGCGCTCGATGGCGCGCATGAGGACGAGGCGGGAGACGCGCTCGCTGCGGCGGGTGCGGGGATTGTAGAGCGGCATACCGCGTTTCACAATTCCGGTGTACACGCGGAAGAATACCAGCTTACCCACGAAAGGATCGTTCCAGAGCTTGAAGGCCAGACCGGCGAGCTTCGCTTTGTCGTCCACCACGGCCTGAACTGGCTTGGCATCGAGATCCTGACCGATCATCGGCGGCACGTCGATGGGACTTGGAAGATAATTAACCACGCAATCAAGAAGACGCTGCACGCCTTTCTTCTTGAACGCGGAACCGGGAATCACGCCGGTGAACTCAAGCGAAATGGTCGCCTTGCGGACGCCGAGCATCAGCTCTTCAACCGTGAGCTCTACGCCATTGAGATATTTTTCGGCAATGACATCATCGAAATCAGAAACGGCCTCGATGAGCTTGTCGCGATATTCCTTCGTCTGCGCGGCGTATTCGGCCGGAATGGCGGATGTGATCGGCTTCATGCCGAGCTCGTCACCGGGCGTGACGTCGTCGAAAAGATAAGCGACGTTTTGAACGAGATCGATGAGGCCGGAGAAATTCTCCTCTTTGCCGATGGGCAGGAAGATCGGATGTGCATTGGCCTTTAGCTTCTCGCGCATTTCGGAAACCGCGCGGAAGAAATCAGCACCGGTGCGATCCATTTTATTGATGAAGGCCACGCGGGGAACTTTGTACTTGTTCGCCTGGCGCCAGACCGTCTCGGACTGGGGTTGCACGCCGGCTACGGCGCAGAACACGGCGACCGCGCCGTCGAGCACGCGGAGGGAACGCTCTACCTCGGCCGTGAAGTCCACGTGTCCGGGAGTGTCGATAATATTGACGCGCTGCTTGATCCCCTTCCATGGACCGCACGAAGCGTTCCACGCACAGGAGATGGCGGCGGCCGTGATCGTGATGCCGCGCTCGCGTTCCTGCTCCATCCAATCCGTCACCGTGGTGCCTTCATGGACTTCGCCCATTTTGTGGACGGCGCCGGAGTAGAACAAAATACGCTCAGTCGTGGTCGTCTTGCCCGCATCGATGTGCGCGGCAATCCCGATGTTACGGGTCCATTCCAACGGGAATGGGCGATCTTTCGAGTTGGCCGGGGAGATCTTGGCCTTGTCGGTAACGACAGTAATAGAGATGGGAGCTGAAACAGACATCGATAATTTCCTTTCTTACCAGCGGAGGTGGGCAAAGGCGCGATTCGCCTGAGCCATCTTATGGGTGTCTTCTTTCTTCTTCACGACCGAGCCGGTATTATTGTAGGCATCGATCAGTTCAGCAGAAAGTGCTTCGCGCATCGCGATGCCCTTGCGGTTACCGGCGGCGGTAACGATCCAACGGAGAGCGAGCGATTCTTGGCGCTCGAAAGATACTTCGACAGGAACCTGATAGGTGGCGCCACCGACGCGGCGGCTCTTCACTTCCAGTTTCGGACGGGCATTTTCCAAGGCACCCATCAACAGATCAACTGGGTCGCCCTTCTGGAGCTTCTCGCTCATGCGCTCGAAAGCACCATAAACGATGCGCTCAGCGATGGTCTTCTTGCCGCTCTTCATGATGACGTTGATCAGATGAGTCACCAGCGCGCTGTTATAGCGGGCGTCTGGGGTGGCGGTACGGTGGGTAGCTTTACGGCGGCGAGACATGGTAAATAATGATTACGGGTTACTTGGCGGCTTTCGGACGCTTGACTCCGTATTTGGAGCGGGAACGGCGACGTTTTTCGACGCCAGTGGCATCGAGCGTGCCACGAACAATGTGGTAACGAACGCCAGGAAGATCCTTAACGCGGCCACCACGGATGAGCACAATGGAGTGCTCCTGAAGATTATGCCCCTCGTCGGGGATGTACGAGATGACCTCGAGGCCATTCGTCAGGCGAACCTTCGCAACCTTTCGGATAGCCGAATTCGGCTTCTTCGGCGTGCGGGTCATGACCTGCACACAGACGCCACGACGGAAGGGGTTACCTTGCAGCGCCGGGGCTTTGGACTTCGCGACTACCTTGCGACGTCCCTTTCTCACGAGTTGGTTGATGGTTGGCATGGGTTAAATTAGGTTGGAAATAGAGGAAAAGAGCGCGGAACCTACCGGACACGAATTGTCCGGCAAGCACTTTTTCGCGCTAATTCAAAAAATACGGACACGAGAGCCGAAACTCCCGACACCGTATCGTCTCGTGCACCTCTAGTTTGGCTAAAGACGCTGTGATTTGACGAAATGGAGGGTCAGACAACCATGCCGCTCGGAGGTACATCAAGCGTTAAATATAAAATTCTCACCAAAGTTATTCACAGCACAGTCGGCTTGACCACCCTGCCCTCTCTGATCACTTGGATTTATCTGTGAGCGCCACTTGACGCTCTCTTCGCCCCGCTCCTAGTTTATTTTCTCACTCTTAATTAGATGGCCAAACGCAAGCAGCCCAGTAACGACCAGCCCGAACTACCCCTCGACGCTGGCACTCCCGAGCCGACCCCGGCAAGTTCCAAGGCCCCGAAGTCCGAGCCCCCAGCCCCCAGCTCCGAGTCCCCAGAGCCGAGACCCCAAACCCCAGACCCTACGCCAGACGCCGCCGTCCCGCCACCCCCGACCCGCAAGAAAGGCGAAAAAGTCCAAGACGACCAGGCCCCGCTCGCGAAACATTACCGCAACTGGTTCCTCGAATACGCCAGCTACGTCATTCTCGATCGCGCCGTCCCCCACATCGACGACGGCCTGAAACCCGTCCAACGCCGCGTGCTCCACACGCTCTGGGAAATGGACGACGGCCGTTTCCACAAAGTCGCCAACGTCGTCGGCGCCACGATGAAGCTCCACCCGCACGGCGACGCCTCGATCGGTGCCGCGCTCGTCGCTATCGGCCAGCGCGCCTGGCTCATCGAGCCGCAAGGCAACTACGGTAATCTTCTCACCGGCGACGATGCCGCTGCCCCGCGTTACATCGAAGCGCGCCTCACCAATTTTGCCAAAGACGTTCTCTTCAATCCGAAGACCACCAACTGGCAACTCAGCTATGACGGCCGCAACAAAGAGCCGATCACGCTCCCTGCCAAGTTCCCCATCCTCCTCCTCGAAGGCGCTGAAGGCATCGCGGTCGGCCTCTCCACCAAGATCCTCCCGCATAATTTCAACGATCTCTGCCGCGCCGCGATCAATCATCTCCAAGGAAAAACTTTTCGCATTCTCCCTGATTTCCCCACCGGCGGCACCGCCGACTTCGCCGAATACAACGACGGCGAACGCGGCGGCAAAGTCAAAGTCCGCGCCAAAATCGAAGAGCGCTCCAAATATATTCTCGCCGTCACCGAGCTGCCCTACGGCGTCACCACCGAGTCGCTCATCGAGTCCGTTCTCGCCGCCAACGCCAAGGGCAAGATCAAGATCAAGCACGTCGACGACAACACTGCCGACAAAGTCGAGATCCTCATCCACCTCCCGCAAGGCGCCGAGCCCGACAAGGTCCTCCAACAACTCTACGTTTTCACGAGCTGCCAAGTGCAGCTTAATCCCGCGGCGTGCGTCATCGTCCGCGACGAGAAAACCGGCGACGACAAACCGGTGTTCCTCGGAGTGCGCGATATTCTCAAGACCAGCGCCGAAGCCACCAAGGCCCTCCTCAAGCGCGAACTCGAAATCAAACTCGCCGAACTCGAACAGCAATGGCACTGGGATTCCCTCGAGCGCATTTTCATCGAGGAACGCATCTACCGCCTCATCGAGAAATCCAAGACTTGGGAAAGCGTCCTCGCCGAAATTCGCGGCGGCTTGAAGCCGTTCCTCAAGCAACTCCGTCGCGACGTCACCGACGAAGACCTCACCCGCCTCACCGAAATCCGCATCAAACGCATCTCCGCCTACAACCGTTTCCAGGCCGACGAGGCCATGAAGAAGATCGAGGAAGGCATGAAGGAAACGAAAGCCCACCTCAAGAATCTCACCGGCTACGCCGTCGCGTGGTTTGAGATGCTTCAGGAAAAATACGGCAAGGGCAGCAAGCGGAAAACCAACTACGACGAGATCGAGCAGATCGACGCCTCCGCTGTCGTCTCCGCCAACCAGCGCCTCTACGTCAACCGCGAAGACGGCTTCATCGGCCTCAACTGGCGCCAGCACGAATTCGTCACCGACTGCACGATCCTCGACAGCGTGCTCACGATCATGGCCGACGGTTCGCTCAAAGTCTCGAAAGTCACCGACAAGATTTTCATGGGCCGCGAGATTCTGCACGTCGCTATCTGGCCCAAGGACGGCGACGCGAATTTCTACACGATGATTTATCAGGACAAGGAGTCCGGCAGAGCCTTCGCCAAAAAATTCCAGATCGGCGGCCTCTCCCGCGACAAACTCTACCCGCTCGTGAAGAACGAAGGCTCCCGCATTGTTTATCTCGAAGTGAGTGCGAAGGAAAAGGACATGCCCAAGAAAGTGCACATCTATATTGATGGCCGCAGCGGCGCGCGCGTCCGGGAAATCGATTTCGATTTAACCGCCGTGCCCGTCAGCACCCGCACCGCGAAAGGCCTGACCGTCTCCAAATGGCCCGTGAAAGAAGTGAAGCGCACCGACCTCGCGTTGAAGTAATAATTCCCCCGCCCGCTTGCCTTGCGTAGGGCCGCCGCTCGCCGGCGTGCCGCTGTAGGGCGGGATCACTGATCCCGCCTCTGCTGGAGGGCCCGCGTCCCCGCGGGCTCATTCCGAGCGGGTCCATCAAGTCCATATCGTCCATTCAGTCCATTTCAGAGCACCGAGTCCCTTCATCTCCACCCAGACCGCACCCGGTACAGCCGCACCGTAATCCCCCCACTCACCTTGACACGGCTCCACCCATGTGTCACATGGTGTCACATGAAATCGATCACCATCCGCCAGCTCCACGATGAGACCGGCCGGTGGGTCCGCCGGGCCGCGGATCTGGGCGAACTGCACGTCACCGAACGGGGCAAGCCCATCGCCAAGCTGGTGCCGGCCACCGCCCCCGTTAGCACGCCTTACTTTTCCCGCCGCACCCTTCTCCCCGCCTTCAAGGCAGCCAGTCTGGCCGGCGGCTCCGACTCCACCGCCGGCATTTCCAGCGAACGCGACGAGCGGTGATCTATTTCGACACCAGTTTCCTCGTCCGTCTCTATCTGGAGGAACACGGATTCGCTGCTATCCGCACCCTGGCGGCCACGGACCACGTCGCTTGCGCCATCCACGGTCAGGCCGAGGCGTTGGCGGCATTCCACCGCAAACTGCGCGAAGGCGCGATCAGCCCGAAGGCCTATCAGGCGCTGCTGGCCCAGTTTGAAACCGACCGAGCATCTGGTGCCTTTCACTGGCTGCCGTCCGGTCCCGAGATCATGGCGCGCATCCGCACGGTTTATGCGACTCTGCCGCGCACCGTGTACCTGCGCGGAGCGGACGCGCTGCATCTCGCCACCGCCGCCGCCAACGGCTTCAAGGCGATTTATTCCAACGACACTCACCTCCTAGCCGCCGCCCCGCACTTCAAGCTCAAGAGCCAGAATCCGCTCGCCCCCTGACCGCACCGCACACTCCTACCCCGTGCTCCGCTTGTCTTGCGTAGGACCGCCGCTCGCCAGCGTGCCGCCGCTTTCGCACCCCAGATCCCAGATCCTATCACCCAACCCAATTCCCGGCAAAGCCGCGAATTGTGACTCATAGTCCGTGGCCTGATAGTCCACACTCGGCTAAGGTTTGCGGATGCCAGCCAAAGAGCCTGCCCTCAGAAAATTCGGAGACAACGTCCGTTCGCGCCGGGAGGCGCAGGACCTCTCCTCGTCATCGACCCTGAGCTTGTCGAATGGGCAGGAACAACTCGCCGAACGCGCCAACCAGTCATCTCGGTTTAGCGCAGATGAAAGCCGTATTGTCATCCACCATGGGCTCTGCACGACTTTCCCACTATTTCCTACTATTACTTTCTTGCCTTACTTTTCGATATTATCCTATTTTTTAGGCGTGGTCACCATGAATACAGAATCCGCTTACATGACATCCAAAGGGCAGGTTGTCATCCCAGCCCGTCTTCGAAGAAAATACGGCCTCAAAGAGGGCACCAAACTCAATTTTGCCGAAGAGGAAGGCCGCTTTATCATCCAGCCCGTCACCAAAGAATACATCAGCTCCTTCCGGGGCATCTTCAAACTGAAGTCCGGGGAGAAAGCTGTCGTGCAGGAACACTTGGAAGATCGGGCGAAGGAACGCGCCCGCGAGCGCCGCGAGCTTGAGTCCGACCGCAACAAATGAAGGCTCTCGTATTCGACGCTTCAGCCCTGCTGGCGCTGCTCTTTGACGAAGCTGGGGCTGAGGCTGTCGAGGCTCTCATGCACCGCGCTTCCGAAAAAGATCAGCCCATGCTGATGAGTGCGGTGAACTGGGCCGAGGTCTGCTATCGCGTGAAAAACAAACGGGGAAACGATGCCCTCGCCCAAGCCAAGCAGTTCGCCACCAATACTCCCATCGTTGTCGTTCCGGCTGACCGGGAATTGTCTGAAATCGCCGCCGCCTACAAGGCCGCCGATCATCTCGGCTTGGCCGACGCATTCGCCGCCGCGCTGGCCAAGAACCGCAAAGCCGAGTTCGTCACTGCCGACCGGGAGTTCAAGTCAGTCGAAAGCGAAATTAAAATCATATGGCTGAAGAACCAGTAGCCACGGGAGGTCAGTCCAACCTTTATCGATCTCTTCTGCGGTTGCGGAGGGTTCACGCCCGGCATGAGTCCGACAGCTGCTAGACGCCACACTCCATCCCTCAGCCCCATTCCCGACAAAGTCGCAAATTGTGACTCATAGTCCGTGGTATCATAGTCCACAATCGGCTAAAGTCGGCGGGTGCCAGCCATCCCTACTAACCCGCCCAGTCGTGTGCCGAGTGCGCCAGCTTTACGCGGCTATACGCGACCAGCCAAAGAACCCGCCCTCAGGAAATTCGGAGACAACGTTCGTTCGCGCCGGGAGGCGCAGGACCTCTCCTCGTCATCGACCCTGAACTTGTCGAATGGGCAAGAACAACTCGCCGAACGTGCCCAGTCCATTCACACCAGCCCCAAAATGTGACTTATAGTCCATGGCATCACAGGCCACAATCGGCTAAGATCACGAGCATCAGCCGATGAATACCAAACTCAACATAACCCTAAGCAGTCACGATCTCGGACAGCTCCTTGATGGAATTCGCATACGCGCCGAAGCATGGCGCAAAACTGCCAATTACCCAGATTCCGGCTTCAATCCTGACGACGCCTTCATCTGCGAAGAGTGCAGTGACCCACATGAGGCCCGCCGCATTGCACAGCACTACGAGATGATAATCTCCGAAATTGAGCGGCAGGTACAAAAACAAGGGGATGGGCAATGAACACCGAGCCACAACAACCGATCCGGTCCGGCTACGCGATATTCAGACCTTATGTTTTTCAGGGCCCCACACCGGCATGTTACGACGAGACAGACTACCCGGTCGTTTTTCCAACCGAATTGGAAGCTCAACGCGAGATCGCCGACAATCAACTCACCCGCATCCAAGAGTTCATCGACGGGCATCGGGACTACGACGACGCGATCTCCACCGACGAATTTGTTCTTCCCGTGGATGTCTGGCCAGATGGCCGGATCTCCATCGAAGACGGGCGCATTTTTGGAAAAGTTGACTGATTATTTCCTGATCAGCGCGGCCAATTGTTCGTCACGGCGGTGTTCAAGCTCCCGGTCCTCGGTCTTCCTCATTGCCATTCGCTCAACAAAAGACCGCTCGGCCGGCTTGGTGAGCAACATGCCGCGTGCCGTATGAATTATCGCGAGCTGCTCCGCCCTGCTCGGTTTTCGTTTGAGCCGCTTCGTCATGGCGAATTCTGAAACACCTCGGACCGATGTACGACAAGGAACTTTTCGTCAGGCAGCACGGCATCTTTCGGCAGGTGCAGGGTCTCGCCTTCGTAGGCAGAAAAATTCTCGGCCACAGCGCGCTGCGGCAACGCGGCCCGCAATCGTTTAGATAATCTCAATCGCAAATCGACATCGAAGGTGATGAGCCCGAGGTCGAACGCGGCGTCGTGCAATCTGGAGAGACAAAGCCCGTTTCCAACATTCAATCGCTCAGCCTCATGTCTGCCCCAAGGCAGGATGTGCGAAGCAATGAGCAGTTCACGCACCGCCAACCCGGTCACACCGCATCGCCCGTCGAAGTTGTTCAGCACGGCCTGCCTGAAATATTCCTGACCTCGCCGTACTTTGACGGTCGCTCTCGTTTCAGTAGGGCCGGTCGGCGCTTTGAGAATCCGGACGCCCTCTTTGGCTGTCACCTCGACATGCTTGGTTTCATCCGCACCGAATAAGGCGCGGAACGCCGCCTCGCTGGCCGGTGCGGTCTCCGAAAGATTCTCATGAAACTCGGTCCAGACGGCGCGATCCAGTGCACTGGCACCTGACAGCCCTTTGATGCCGCGCATCTTCAATGCCGGGTCGAGCGAGGCAAAATTACAGAGCTTCATCGCCAGGCTGTTGGACCCCCGCTCCATCTTTAACGCGAGCGCCACAATCGCCGGCTGCCGACTATGCATCTGCCCAAACGTCAGTTTGTGATAAAGGTTCAGCGCGAGCAAAAGCTCATCGTGTTTCCAACGTTTGCCTGTGGCCATGCTTGAAAGCTAGCACGCGAAATCAGAATATAAAGACGCTTCTATGCCCGATATCTTCAACAAGAAGAAACGCTCCGATGTGATGTCCCGCATCCGAGGCAAGGGCAACAAAGCCACCGAACTGCGGCTGATAAAAATTTTCCGGACAAATGGCATCACAGGCTGGAAACGCGGATGCTCGCTCGCACTCACGCCGCGAAGTTCCAAATCTCAAGGGACAAGTTCCAAGGCCCGATCAACCGGTAAAGTGAAACCTGATTTTGTATTCCCCAAACCTAAAACCGCAGTGTTTGTGGACGGCTGCTTCTGGCACGGCTGTCCCATGCATGCGACTTGGCCAAAAACCAACGCCGCCTTCTGGCGGAAAAAGATTCGACGCAACCAAGAGCGCGACAGGGAAGTCGGCCGCGCTCTCCGCAAAATCGGCTGGAAAGTTCTCCGTATCTGGCAACACGCGCTGCGGCGGAAGGATGAGGCCAAGCTCATCCGTCGATTGCTTCGCATTCACGAAAATAGCGCTGCAGTGCTCCTCGCGTGACACTCTCCTTCACCCTGCCCATTTGCTGTTTCGACTTTTCCAATCAAAGGTGTGGCATGCGGTTCCTCGCTCTTTTCCTTTTCCTTGCCTCCTCTCTCATGGCCACCGAACAAGCTTTTCCTCCTTCCCCCATCGGCGTGCCCGAATTGAAAATTTTGCCGGCGGGAGTGCTCCTCAAGGCTGCGGGCGCGGGAAATTATTTCGACGGTGCCAACGGACTTTTCCGCCCGCTGTTTCGTTATATTTCCCAACACGACATCTCCATGACCACACCCGTGGAGGCGCAGATCGACTCGGCGGCCATGTTTTTCTGGGTGGCCGAAAGTCAGCGCGCCAAGGTGGCCGGCAATCATCCCGGCATCGAGGTCCTCGAATTTCCCGAACGCCATGTGGCCAGCCTCGGGGCCCGGGGCAGCTACTCAGCCGGGAATTTCGCCAAGACCCGCGACACGCTTCTGGCCTGGCTGGCAAAGCGGACTGATGTGACTCCAGCGGGGCCAGCCTACGCCGTGTATTGGAACGGACCTTTCACCCTCGGGTTTTTGAAACGCTACGAGGTGCATGTGCCGGTCCGCCCACTCAACTGAAGCCCGGTTCAGGCGCGGCTTCCAACCAGACATTTTATCGCGGAGCTCACGGAGCACGCAGAGTAAATCATGTCGGCCTTCGCCTTCTCCGCGTCCTTCGCGCCCTCTGCGGTAAATCTCTTTTTCGGTTTCCAATGCTCAGCCTCCCACGCTGAACGTTCAAAGTTGAGCGTGGGACGTTGGACGTTTCAGGCGAAGCCAGATTTCATTTTCCCGAAACGGTAAACCACCCGCAAGCACGTGCCCCGTCTCCTCCACCGCCTTTCCCTCCTCCGCCATCAGTGCCCATGAGTGTTCATCAGTGATTAAAACCGTATTTAATTCCCACGCATTCCCGACTCCGTCATTAGTGCCGTTTAGTGTGGATTAGTGGTTAAAATCTTCGTGGTTCCCGGGCCTTCTCCTCCTCCCGCCATTCGCGTTCATTCGCGGCCATGACTACTGTCGCTTCGCTCGGTAACGCGGTTAAAGTTATTTCCAGAAAACCCCAAGGTCGCTTCGCTCCTTGTGGCAAATCTCACTCCTTGGCTTTCTTGATCAGCGTATGAAACCCCCATCTTTTTTCTCGTGACCGGTGGCGGATTGAGCAACGGCCGCAGCTTCTCGTAGACCTCGCGCAAGATCACGTCGTGCGTGACGCGTTTCTTATCCAATTCAGCCAGACGTTTAAAAATCAGTCGAGTGCCCGAGGATCTCTTCCCTCATCTGCACGAAGGCCCGCACCACGAACAAACTCATCTGCACCGCCCGCGAACTTTTGAACACTGTCGCCGCCATCAGCACACCATGTTCGGTGAAGGCCCACGGCATTTTGCGCAGGCCGCCACGACCTTGCCGAGAACTAATAACAAACGGTGATGAGTTGAAGTCATCCTCATGTTCATCAGCTCTTTCACTCTTTGAAATCGCAAATTGCGATATCAAACGCGTGTATTCTTCAGGGGTGATTTGGAATCGAAAATCTTCCGGAAAACGGTCAACGTTTCGCTTCACAGCTTCATTGAGCCGAGAGGTAGATAGTGTCTGCCGGGAAACTCCACAAATGAGAATTTCCCGAGTGAGCTGCGATTATTTTTGGAAGATTTCGGTCGCGAATCTTCCCGGCACGGGCAGTGCTTTCAGAGGAGAAACGCCCCTTCCACCCCGCCACATTCGCTCTTTCCATGCGCCACCCCTTCACCGCCCAGTCCGAATTCGGCCTCGTGCCCATTGAGAAAATCGTCCTCCCGCTCAAAAGCCGCGACGAACTGCCGCCGAT
>JBBRBC010000044.1:0-33000 GCA_038206205.1 Opitutales bacterium | reverse complement strand
GCCGGGTCTCCCTTCATTTTTTTTAATTTTTTGTGGGGGTGTGGGGGGGGGGGGGGGTGGGGGGCGGGGGTTTTTTTTTGGCCCCCCCCCCGCCCCCCCCCCCCGGCCCTGCAGCCGAATTTTTATCCACATTTCCGACACCCACCTAACGCGTGAGCTTCCGGTACTTGATCCGGTGCGGTTGGTCGGCGTCCTTGCCTTTGCGCTTTTTGAAATCTTCCAGGTAGGACGAGTAATTGCCCGCGAACCAATGCACGTAGCTGTCGCCTTCGAAGGCCATGATGTGCGTCGCCACGCGATCAAGAAACCAACGATCATGCGAAATGATCACGGCGCAACCGGCGAAATTCTCCAGCGATTCCTCCAGTGCCCGAATCGAATTCACGTCGAGATCGTTCGTCGGCTCATCGAGCAAAAGCAGATTGGCTCCACTCTTCAGCACGCGCGCGAGCAACACACGGTTGCGCTCACCGCCGGAAAGAATGCCGACTTTCTTTTGTTGGTCCGCCCCGGTGAAACCAAACTGCGCGCAATAGGCTCGGCTATTTACCGAGCGCGTGCCGAGCGTCATCACTTCCTGGCCGTCGCTGATCACTTCCCAGATGGTCTTGTTGCCTTCGAGTGAATCGCGCGACTGCTCGACGTACGCGGACTTCACGGTGTCGCCGATCCGGAATGCTCCCGCATCCGCTTTTTCCAGTGAGGTGATGAGCTTAAACAGCGTCGTCTTGCCTGCGCCATTCGGTCCGATGATACCCACGATGCCGCCGGGCGGCAGGGAGAAATTCAAATTATCGTAGAGCAAGTTGTCGCCGTAAGCCTTCGCCACGCCTTGCGCCTCGACCACGAGCGCGCCGAGCCGCGGCCCAGGTGGAATGATGATCTCGAAAAGTTTTTCCTGCTCAGCCACATCCGCATTGAGCATCTGCTCGTAGGCACTGATGCGCGCCTGACCCTTCGACTGACGCGCCCGCGCGCCCTGCCGGATCCACGTGAGTTCGCGCGCCATCGCCTTCTGCCGCTTGCTCTCCGTGCGTTCCGCCACGACGGCAATCGCCTGTTTCTGCTCGAGCCACGATGAATAATTCCCCTTGAACGGCATGCCCGAGCCATGATCGAGTTCGAGAATCCAGCCCGCCACATTGTCCAAAAAGTAACGATCATGCGTCACCGCGATGACGGTGCCCTCGTAACGGCTGAGATGTTGCTCGAGCCAGTTCACGCTGTCGGCATCGAGATGATTAGTCGGCTCGTCGAGCAGGAGGATCGACGGTTTTTGCAGCAGCAACCGCGCGAGCGCCACGCGACGGCGTTCGCCACCGGACAGATGATCCACGATCGCGTCGCCCGCCGGACAACGCAGCGCGTCCATCGCCTGCTCGACCATCGGGGCGACATCCCACGCGCCGAGATGGTCGATTTTTTCCTGCAGCTCAGCCTGCTTGGCGGAGATCGCGTCCCTGATTTTGTCGTCCTCAGCGGCGGAGATTTCATCCCAACTCGCATCGTAAGCCGCCGTGAGATCGGTCAGGTGTTTCACGCCCTCCTCGACGCACGCGCGGACGGTCGCGCCGGCCGTGAGCGTCGGCTCTTGTGGCAGAAAACCAACCGAGAAGCCCGGCTCGAAGTGCAAGCGGCCATCGATTTCCTTGTCGATGCCGGCGAGGATGCGCATCAGGGAGGATTTGCCGGAGCCGTTGAGACCGAGCACGCCGATCTTCGCGCCGTAATAAAACGACAGCGAGATGTCGTTCAGGATCACCTTGCGTTCGATCTTCTTCGAGACGCCGATCATCGAGAAAATGATCTTGGGAGCTTCAGCTTGGGCCATGGGTGGGAGTGGGGAAAAGTTGAGAGTTGGGAGCTGAGAGTTGAGAGCAAGATGCAAAAGGCCATTCAAGCTCAGTATCTTTCTCGTTCTCTTACTCCTACTCGTTCTCCCTCACAAAACCGAGAGAATGATTGCGACCCTCGCTCCGCGCATGCCGCCATCGGTTCGCTCCGATCTTCTCCTCGCGCCCACCCATGCCGATCCCCACAAGCATCCTTGAGCGCATCGAGACTTTCCGCCGCAATCTCGATTCCTCTCTCAACACCGAATACAAGGAAGCGCAGGTTCGCCAGGAATTCATCGATCCGTTTTTCGCCGCCCTCGGCTGGGATGTCAGTAACGACCAAGGTTACGCCGAAGCCTACAAGGACGTCATCCACGAGGACACACTCCGTATCCCCGGCGTCGGTCTCAAGGCACCCGACTACTCGTTCCGCATCGGCGGCACCCGGAAGTTTTTCGTCGAGGCCAAGAAACCTGCCGTCTACCTGAAGGACAACCCCGAACCAGCCCGCCAGCTACGCGTTTACTCGTGGTCGGCCAAACTGCAGCTCGGCATCGTGACTGATTTTCAGGAGTTCGCCATCTACGACACCCGCATCCGGTCACGCGAAGGCGACAAGGCCTCTATCGCCCGCATTTTCTACTGCACCTACGAGCAGTACGCTGAAAAATGGGACGAGATCGTCGGCATCTTTTCCCGCGAGGCCAACAGCAAGATCATTTCCTTTTTCTATCAAGGCCGCGCTGTAAAGTGAGCCCGGAAACTATTCCCGAAGATGGTCATTAACAATCTGCGAGAGTTTCCACTTTCCAAGAGATTACCTGATAAAAACCTCATCACCCACGTCGAACGGATGTTGAAACTCCACGCCGACCTCGCTGCCGCCAAAACACCCGATGCGCAGACCCACCTCGAACGCGACCTCACCGCCACCGACCGCGCCATCAACCAACTTGTGTATCAGCTCTAAGGCCTGACCGCCGAGGAAATCGCCCTCGTCGAGCAAGCCACGGCTCCCGTTGCCGCCAAAATCCCAGATCCATCAAATGCCGAATGACGAGGAGATCCTTTTTGTCGCCCTCACCCCACTGGGTTTCACGGTGCGGGTGACCCGCCCGCTACTGGCACCTTATCATCACCGTCAAACATCCAGTCATGGCCGGGCACGAGGCGGACGTGCAAACGACCTTGTCCGCTCCAGAGGAGATCCGGCGGAGCCGCAACGATGAGAATGTGTTTCTGTTCTACCGAACCCAACATACCGGGCGCTGGGTCTGCGCCGTCGCCCGACGGCTGGACAAGACCGGTTTTCTCATTACTGCTTATCCGACCGACGCGATCAAAGAAGGAACCTATTTATGGCCGACTTAAATATTTTTCACGACCCCGCCGGCCGTACCCTGACGGTCTGGTTTGGTGCGCCCCAATCCGAATACATCTGCGATGAGACCGGTGACGAGGTGATTCTCATGAAGGATCGCGCCGGACGCGTGATCGGATTTGAACGACTTAATTACTCTCCTAAGCCCGGCCAGTCGCTCCAATTGGCATTTGAAACCCTGCCGTTGGCCGGGTAATCCCGCATGCCCACCGTTCATCGCATCCGTCGCGCCCGCCGCCCGCAGATCGATGAGCTCTTTGCCCTCGTGCCGATTGCCGCCGCCCGGCAGGTGGTCGCCGGAACTTCGCGCTGGCTCTGCGTGCCTTTGCCCGAGCGCTACGCCACCCGCCTCGTTTCCAAGCCCGCCGCTGCTACGCGCACTCTGACTTGTTCCGTGAGAAAATCCGCCGCTCCGGCGACTAGGGGCGCGACTTGCTGTACATCTTCATGCGTCACTGGCTGGCCGGCCGCTTGAAAGTCGAGCGCCCAAAACTCTATGCCCGCCTGCCTCGCGAATATGACCGGGGCGCGGAATTGCCATCTTCCGCACGTTTTCGTTCTCCTCCTCTTTCTCGTTCTCTCGGCAATAACCGGGAGAACTATCAGGATTACGAGAAAGAGAATGAGGTTCTTCGCTAGTTCCAGTGGGTAGACGTGACTGATCGATGCAAAGATCCGGAGGATTCGACCACTCATGGGCTTCATCAACGGATGAAGCCTACCAAGAGCAACTGCGACTGATCGTCTCCGCCGATAGGTTTCTGGGGCCTGCTAATCGCAGGCAAGTTTTCGATGCACCCACAGGCCCGAAGGCCTGTGGCTACCCCAACCCCAAGACTCCGGACCCGAAACTCCAATTTCAGTCTGCGATTAGCAGACTCCCCGGAACCCACCCCGAAGACGATTAGTCACAGGGCTAATCTAAAGTTTCGCCCATTGGCGAAACTCATTAGTGGTAAACCCGCCTTGGTTGCTCTGAGTTTTTTCAGCTTCTCCTGCGCGCTTCTCCCCATCGAAAACAGCGAGGAACCGAGAATGATAGCTGACCGCCGATCAGAGCCGTCGGCTCAAATCCTCACACCTCATACTGCTGCAGCGGCACGGGATCGATGATCTTAGCTTTCGGGAGCTGCTCGGCGAGTTGCGCCTCGAACCAACCGCGAGCATCCGGGTCGCCGTGCGTGAGAATGACGCAGCGCGCCTTCGTCTGCACCGCGAACTCCAGCAATTCCCCGCGCTCCGCGTGCCCGCTGAGCTCGAAACGATCCACGCGCGCCTTGACCTTCGCCTTCACGTCCAACGCGGAAAACAAAAACGTCGAACCGGGCTTCGCCGCGAGCAACTTGCCGCCGGGGGTATCGGGATCGCAGTAACCGACAAACCCGATCGTGTTGCGCGCATGACCGAGCAAACCCGAGGCAATCGAATAACTCGGTGTTCGTTCGACGAGCATGCCGGAGCTGACAATGTAGAGCCCGCGCTGCGGGACTTCCTGTCCGGGGATAATCTTGGGTGGAAGTTTTTTTAGTTTCAGGTCCTTCAGGATCTTAACGTCGAATTGCACGTCCTTGGTTTTGTGCGAGACCTCATGAAACAGCTCGGAAAGCCCGATGCCGAGACCGCCCGCATAGATCGGGCACTCGATCAGGCGACCAAAGCGCCGCGCATCGTGAAACACCGAAAGCAATTCCTGCATCCGGCCCAGCGCAAACACCGGCAGCAGAAATGAGCCGCCTTTCGCGATCGTGTCGTTGATCGAATCGATGAGGCGGGAAATTTCGTGGACCCGCTCCTTGCCGTACGCGCGCTCGGTCATGCCGCGCGTGGTCTCGATGATGAGCGTGTCGAAATGCCCGATGGGAAAATGCGCGCCCTTGAGCGTGCGTTGATGTTCGAACAAGACGTCGCCCGTCAGGAAAATCTTCCGCATGCCGTGGTGAATCTCCACTGCCGTGGCGCCGGCGACGTGGCCGGAAGGATGGAACATGAGCTCGATCTCACCTTTCTTACCTTTGATTTTTTTAACCTTCTTGAACGCCAGCCCCACGAAGCGGCTCACGAGGTTCTCCACCTCCGTGTGCGTGAAGAGCGGGTAACCCGGAATATCGCTTTCCTCTTTTTGTTTCTGCATCACGTTCGCGGAATTGTGCAGCATCTTTTCGATCAGCATCCGGCTGGACTGGGTGAGCAGCACCGGCGTCTTGGGATGCTGCCGCATAACCACGGGCAACCCGCCGATGTGATCGAGATGGCAATGCGTGATGATGATCAGGTCGAGTTCGACGCCGCGCAGCAGCTTGAGGTCGGGCAAGGCCCCGAGGCCAGGCGTCTTGGGATTCAGGCCGCAATCGACCAGAATATTCAGACCACCGATCTGGAGAAAGAGGGAGTTGGCGCCGATACCGCCCTGCCGATTGAGATCGATGAGTTTCATACGTGATTCGAGGCATCGAGACGCCCCCCACCCCCGCAGGCAAGCCCCGGTTTTAGCCCTATTCAGTGTCGCTATGGGCAAGGTTGGAAAGACGTCAGCATTCGCCTCTTTTTCGACTCGGTCTAAGGTGAGAAACCCCCGCGGCCGACAATCTCGCCCACGGCGGAAAGTTTTTCTGGTCTCTCACCCGCGAGACGCCAAGCTACCTCCACCCTATTCTTCCTTATTATGAAAAGTTTCTTCAAGCTTGCCGCTCTCGCAATTGCCCTGCTCGCCCCGACCCTTGGCCACGCCGGCAGTTTGGCCGACGGCCTCAAAGGTTTCCTCGTGCGCCTCGATCAAGATAAGATCGTCATGGCTGCACCCGACGCGCTCGCCGACAAAAAGGTGATCGCGATCTATTACTCAGCGCACTGGTGCCCACCCTGCCGCGCCTTCACCCCCGAGTTAATGGAGTTCTACAACGAGACCAAGGCCAAGCATCCAGAGTTCGAACTCATCTTTGTTAGCAGCGACAAGTCCGCCGCAGAGATGAAGAAATATTTGGTTTGGGGAAAGATGAAGTGTCTGGCCCTCGACTACTCCCATCGCCAATTGCCGCTGTTAAAATCGCTGGGTGCCCGGGGCATCCCTTATCTGATCGTACTCGATGAAGCAGGCAAAGTACTCGTCGCTCGACCAGACGGTGATGATTGGATGAGTCCGAAAAAATCACTGATCCAGTTGAAAAAACTTCTCGCTAAGAAATAGACTTCACTCGGTCTCCGCATCCCTCCTATGAAAAAATATCTCGTTGAGTTCATCGGCACCTTCTTCCTCGTTTTCACCATCGGCATGACCGTCATCGCCCCCGGCGCGGGAGCCATGGCTCCACTCGCCATTGGCAGCGTGCTCGCCGTGATGATCTTTGCCGGCGGCCACGTCTCCGGCGGCCACTTCAATCCGGCCGTCACCCTCGGCGTCTGGCTGCGCGGCAAATGCGATGCCGCTGACGTCGTGCCGTATTTCGGAGCGCAAGCTGCCGCCGCGCTCGTCGCCTCGCTGGCCGTCAAAGCCCTCAAGACCGGCCTCGTCGCCAAAGCCGCCGCGCTCACCGGCGCGATGACCCCGGAAATTTTCCCCGCGCTGCTGGCCGAATTCGTCTTCACCTTCGCCCTCGTCTGGGTCGTACTCAACACCGCGACCGCCAAAGGCACCAGCGGTAATTCTTTCTACGGCCTCGCCATCGGCTTCACGGTGCTGGCCGGCGCGTATGCGGTGGGCGGCGTGTCGGGTGGCGCGTTTAATCCCGCTGTCGCGCTTGGCCTCTGCACCATGGGCGTCGTCGCCTGGGGCAGCATCTGGATTTATCTCGTGGCGAATCTCGCCGGTGGTGCCGTCGCCGCTCTCACCTATAAGATCGTGAACGGGAACGAGTGATAAAATCTGCGGAGGGTGGGCGTCGGTTCCCCCACCGCCGCTATCGGCGATAGGGAAATCGGCGACTACCAGACAATTCCGGCCGCCTTACTTCTTCGCGCCAAACATCGGCTTCAACACTTCGGCGACCAATTTCTCCGGCGACTTGCTCGTCACCCCGGAGTGAAACACCCGGCCATTGCCCAGTTGCTTCTCGGTGCGGACTGCGCGCACGGCGACAGCCAATTCAATCAGGTATGTGCGGAAATCCCAATTCCACTGACTTTCATAGGTGATGACTAATTGGGCGCTGTCCGGCATCATCGTGCGCACCCCGGCAGAAGCAGCATAACCGAGGCGCACCAGTTCATTCGCGATCATCTGATCGAGGTGATTGCTGTCGTTCTGTGAAGTCTGGACATAAATGTGCCGATAGGACCGCAGATCGACGGATTGGTCCGTCACCGCCGTATTGGCGGAAAAACAGCCAGCCAGTCCGAGCAAGAGCACCATCAAGATTACGGAGATTTTCATTCGCCGCGAACTTCAACCGGAAAACCACGCCGGGCAAGTGCAGGTTTCAGCTCCGAGACGTAATCTGCGGGCGCATCTGCCGGTTGGCGGTGGGCCAAAGTCCCTGAGGGAGAGGTTTTAGAGCCCACGAAGCCGGCGGAACTCGATCTGAACGTATCGGAGCTACCGCCCACCGGCAGATGCGCCCGAAATCAGCCCGGGCAAAAAATTAATGGTGTCATCTCGCGGCATATTAAATAAATTTCCGCCATGGTGCCGCTCTACGACGCCCATCAGCATTTTCAATTTGAGTCATTGTCGCCCCATCGCGCGACCGTGCTCGCCGATCTCCAAGCCATCGGCCTGAAACGCGCCGTCGTTAACGGCACCTGCGAGGAGGAATGGCCGGTCGTCGCCGCCCTCGCGCGGCAGCACGATTGGATTCTCCCCAGCTACGGCCTGCATCCGTGGGATGCCGGCAACCGCAGCCCCCGCTGGCTCGAAAAACTCCGCGCCCAGCTCACCGTCGATCCGCACGCTGGCGTGGGCGAGATCGGGCTCGACCGCTGGATCATCGATGGCCTGAAACCCGACGATCCCCGCCTCGCCGGCCTGCGCGTGGCACCACTCGACGAGCAAGTGGAAGTTTTCGCCGCGCAGCTCATGATCGCCACCGAGCTGAATCGCGCCGCCTCCATTCATTGCACGCAAGCCTTCGGCCCATTGCTCGATACCCTCTCCCGCCAGCCACTCCCCGACTGCGGTTTCCTGATGCACTCGTACAGCGGTTCAACGGAAATGGTCCGCCAATTCGCCGACCTCGGTGCCTACTTTTCCTTCAACGGCAGTTTTCTGAAATACAAAAACAAGCCCCGGCTCGAGGTTTGGCAACACCTCCCTGCTGATCGTCTGCTCGTCGAAACGGACGCCCCCGCCACGCCGTTGCCCAAGGAATACGCCACCCACCACCTCCCACCCGCGCCCAACGGCGACGAGATCAATCATCCCGCAAATCTGCAGGCCGCGTACAACGCCCTCGCCGAACTGCGCGGCGAATCAATTGAGGCCCTGGCTGCGCAAGTGGAGAAAAACTTCCAGCGATTTTTTCTCGGACGTTGATCCGCAAAATTTTCCCGTAGCCGCGTGTGAGGGCACAGCCCTCAAGGTGGAACCCGGCCTCTGGACGGGTTGGTTTGATTCGCGCGGGAATGTAGCCAACGGACTACCAATACGCGTTTGAGGACGCAGCCCGAAAACGGGGCCGTGGCCCTGCCCGAACCGCGTTGTCGCTTCGCTCCATCACGGCTACATCCAATTCCAACAACAAGACCAAGACTCGTCTCGGTCACAATAATCGTTTAGCCCCCAACTCCAAGAGCTCTCAGCTCTCAGCTCTCAGCTCTCAGCTCTCAGCTCTCAGCTCTCAGCTCTCAGCTCTCAGCTCTCAGCTCTCAGCTCTCAGCTCTCAGTCTTCAGTCTTCAGTCCTCCGCCCTCCGTCCTCTTCCCTCCGCCCGCCCGCCCCCCCCGCCCCCTCCGCGATCCGCCGCACCACTTCCCCCGCGGCCACGAAACCAAAAGTTCCCGTCACCGAGACCGCCGATCCAAAACCGCTCGCGCAGTCGAGCTTCAGGTTCGAGCCGGGTTCCTTTGCCACCGAACAAGTGCCGTCAGCCCACGGATAAAGCGGTTTCTCATTCGAGTACACGCACGGCACGTCATAAATATTTCCCTCGCCCTGCGCGAAACCGTGATCGCGGCGCAGCTTCTTACGCACCTGCCGCATCAACTCATCGCCCTGCGACTCGCCCAGATCACCCACACGAATCCGCGTGGCGTCACGCCGCCCACCCGCGCCGCCCACCGTCAGGACCGGTTGTCCGCGTCGCACGCACTCCGCAATCAACAGCGCTTTGTTCGACATGCCGTCGATCGCATCGACGACCCACTCGAAGCGCTCCGTCAAAAGTTGCTCCGCACTCTTCGCCGTGAAATACTCGCTCAACGTCGTGATGCGACACGCGGGATTGATGGCGCGCACACGCTCCAGCAACACCGCCACCTTGGGCCGGCCGATATTGCCGTCGAGTGCCGGCAGTTGCCGGTTCACGTTGGTGATGCACACATCGTCGAGATCGATCAACGTCAGCGCGCCCACTCCCGAACGCGCGAGCGCCTCCACGACCCACGAGCCCACGCCGCCCACGCCGACAATGCAGACCTGCGCGGCATGCAAACGCGGCAACGCCCCCGCTCCGTAAAGTCGGCCCAGTCCACCAAAGCGCTGGAGATAATCTTCGTTCATATCTGCTAACGCGGTCTATGCCTGTCCTCCACCCCGGACGTCAATCTCCCAACCTTTCCAATGACAACCAGCGCCGCGTCTTCCCCCGCCCACCACCCACACCAAGCGCAATCTGCGCTTTGCTACGCATTTTTTGTTTTGGTCACCATATTAGCCGAATTTCATACCTCACCTGGATTCATGATAATTCCGGCCCGCCTGCTCATGATCATTGGCTATCCGCAAAACCGGCTCTAGCTTGCAGCGAACAGTTCAGCTCCACGCGTTCCACCCCACCCCTGATCGGATGCTAACATGAAAAATTACCTCCATGGCAAACGCGGCGTTGATATCCTGCACGACCCACTGATCAACAAAGGCACTGCATTCACGGATGCGGAGCGCGATCAGCTCGGCCTTCGTGGCTTGGTCCCGCCCCGGATTCACAAGCAATCCGAACAGGTCGAGCGAGTCCTCCAAAGCTTCCGCCGAAAACCCAACGATCTCGAAAAATACATCTACCTCATCGCCCTGCAGGAGCGAAATGAAACGCTCTTTTACCGCGTGCTGAACGACCATCTCAGCGAGATGATGCCGATCATCTACACGCCGACGGTCGGGCTGGCCTGTCAGCGTTGGGGCCACATTTTCCGTCGCTCCCGCGGGCTCTACATCACCGCCGGCGATCGGGGCCGGATCGCGAAAATCCTGCGCAACTGGCCGCACGCCGACGTCCGCATGATCGTCGTGACCGATGGCGAACGTATTCTCGGACTCGGCGATCTCGGAGCCAACGGCATGGGCATTCCCGTGGGCAAGCTTTCGCTCTACACGGCCTGCGCCGGCATCCATCCGGCCCAAGGTCTGCCCATTATGCTCGATGTCGGCACCAACACGGAAAGCCTCCTCGCCGATCCGCTCTACATCGGCACCCCGGTCAAACGCCTGCGGGGGCCACTCTACGATGAATTCATCGACGAGTTCGTCTCCGCCGTGCAACAGCAATTCCCCCAAGCCTGCCTGCAGTTTGAGGATTTCGGCAATGCCAACGCCTTCCGCCTGCTCCATCGTTACCAGGATCGGATCTGCACCTTCAACGATGACATCCAAGGCACCGCGGGAGTCACGCTGTCTGGTCTTTGTACCGCGTCACGCCTCACCGGCGTAAAACTCAAGGACATGCGGATTCTTTTCTACGGCGCTGGAGAGGCCGGTATCGGCATAGGCGATCTGATCGTCGAAGCCCTTAAGGTCGAAGGCATACCCGAGGACGTCGCCCGCCGCCAATGTTGGTTCGTCGACTCCCAGGGATTGGTCGTCCGCAGCCGCACCGACTTGGTGGAGCATAAGCTTCGTTTTGCGCACGACCATGCCCCGATTGCCGAACTGCAAGCGGTGATCGATGATCTGAAGCCCCACGCCCTCGTGGGCGTTTCCGGCATAACCGCCGCCTTCACCGAGCCGGTCGTGAAAGCCATGGCCAAACACAACCCACGACCCATTATCTTCGCCCTGTCGAACCCGACCTCGCAATCCGAGTGCACCGCCGAGCAAGCCTACACGTGGTCGGATTGCCGGGCAATTTTCGCCAGCGGCAGTCCCTTCGCCCCGGTCACTAGCGCAGGCAAAACCTATGTGTCCGGCCAGGGCAACAACTCCTATATTTTCCCGGGAGTGGGCCTCGGCGTCATCGCCAGTCAATCGTCGCGAGTGACCAATGAAATGTTCTTCGTCGCGGCGAAGGCCCTCACCTCGCTGGTCACAGAAGAGGATTTGGCCATGGGCCGGGTTTATCCCGATCTCACCCGCATCCGCGAAGTTTCGTTCGCCATCGCCCTCGCCGTGGCCGAAGTCGCCTTTGATCGCGGCTATGCGCACCACATGCGGCCCGTCAATATGGCCGACCTCATCCGCGCCCATATTTATCACCCCGTCTACGAGGACTACGTGTAGCGCGTGCTGAGTTTTTTGCAGGGCCGGCCCTTGCGGCCGTGCCGAGACGCGCGAAGACGGCACGGCGACAAGCGCCGGCCCTACACTCCAATTTAAAATCAGGTAATAGCGTTCACCAGCCGCTCCACCGCGGCGATCGCCGTGCGTTCCCGCTCGGCCCAGTCACCACGAATCCACGTATACGGCAATTGCCTCCGCTCAAGCGCGCCGTGCCAAATTTTCATACACCTCTTCCGATCATCCTCCTCGGGAAAACACCGCTGCGGATCGGGCGTCCATGGCACATCGATATCAAGCAACAGATATAATCCATAACGCTTCGCCCGCATTTCGGCCCCGCGCCGGATGTCGTCCGGGCAAGTTCCGTAAAGCAAATCACTCCAGAGCACGGTCGTCAGCGCCTCCGTGTCGCAGATGATCAAGCGAGGGCGCGGATGGTGGAACCCGGCCTCTGGACGGGTTTCTTCCTGCGAAAGTTTTTTCAAAGCGTCCAGAGGCCGGGTTCCACCCAAGGCTGCCTCCTCCCGCCGCCACTGTTCATGAGCGATCGCGGGAATATCCTCCAAGGTAATCACGCCCTGCTGATCCCAGAATTCCCGGGAATATTCCTTGACCAGCGGTGCGGAAAAATGCGTCGCCAGTTTCGCCGCCAGTGTGCTCTTCCCCGTTGATTCCGGTCCGAAGATCGCGATGCGGAGTGGTTCAGATTTCATCATCATGGGAGCGGCCGTTGCCCTCAACGGCCTTCGGGGGAACGAACCGAAACCGGGGCCTCGCTCTTCATCGCCTGCTGCCATTCCCACCAGCCAGCAAATGAGAGAATCAGATAAACCGCATACAAAAACGCCGTGAAGTACAGCCCGCCAATCCAGTAGGAGCAGATCGCCACCCCATTTGCCACCACCCAGAACGGCCAGTTTTCAATCTGTTTCCGCGCCTGCAACACCTGCGCCGCCACACTGACCGACGCGATAAACGCATCGCGAAACGGCATGAGCGCATCCGTGTATTTTCTCAGCAGCAGCGCCCACACAATCGTTCCGACCACCGTGAGTCCCATCGTCATCAACAAATTATTTCGGGGTAAACGCGTGACCGGCAATTCCGCGGCAATCCCTTTAGCGCGTACCCAATGCCACCAGCCATACGCGAGCGCGCCAAAAAAAAATACCTGCAAGGTCGCATCCGCATAATAGCGGGTCCGGTAAAACAAGATGCCTTGCACCGACACCGCGACGAGTCCGAGAGGAAACGCCGCCAGACTGCGCCGGATCATCAACCACACGCCGATGATGCCCACCACCAGATTAACCTGGTCCAGCGGCGAGGCCGTCGTGAGGCCAGTCCAAATATTCTGCCACACCGCCGTCATTTTTCCGTCTGCCCGGCCTGGGCCAAAAAGGCCTCCATCGTCTCCCGCGTCAGGCTGTATTTGGCCGCACAGCGCGGACATTGCACCTGGATCATCTCACTCTCGCCAAACAAATCCTTGAGGTCCGTGCGGGCCATCGGTGCCAGCGCGCCCAAGATTTTCTGCTGAGTACAGCCGCAAAGCCAATAATAACTCCGGCTCTCGATCCGCGCGATCGTCTCCTGTTTGGCCAGATCGTTCAACCCGGCGCTGGTAATTTGTTTCAGCCACGCCTCATCGCAATCGGGATGGGAAAGTAACAGCGTGTATTTGTCCCCACCCTGATCAAACAACCGGATCGGCCGTTGCTCGCTCTGCGCATAATAGGTTTCGGTGGCATGAAAGATATCCGCACCCTCAAAGTTGATCACACTGCGCCGTTTCTCCGCGCCGCGCTTCGGAATGACTTCGCTATAGAAAACGTTTTTGTCCGCCTCGCGCACATTCTCCGTGAAGAGCCGGCCAACCACCTGACAATCCTCGTTGTCGCCCGCAAAAAACAAATTCACCCGGGGCTTTTGCAGGCTGATGCTCCAGGCGATGTGTTCATTCCGTGGACGCGAGGCGCAATGCAGCGTGAAGGCGATCAGCCCCCGCCGCAGCAACGCTTCCTCTTCCGCCGGATACTTCAGTCCGTTATCCGCGAGATGCAGATAATAATCGACGAACAGCGGACTCAGATCCGCCTGCACGAGCATCACATTGCGATGGCGGATAAAATCTACCGTAATAACGGTGCTACTGAGATGCGGGGCAAACGAAGAGGTCGATTCGGCCATGGCATGTCAGTGTCGTCCGATTCGCCCAAAGTCGAGCCCCGGGTTACCTCCCAAGAAACGAAGGCCCCGATCATGGACGGGCCTGACCCTCCATTGAGTAACGCGGATTTTTCGCGCGTAGTCGGGACAATCCTTGCACTCGGTGGCGCAGCGCAAGGCGGCTTGCCGATCCGCGATTTTGACGACGAGCAACCGCGAACAGCGCACCCGGCTTGTCCGTCGTAGCTTGGGCGAAGTCGGAAGGTCGCGCTCCACCTCGATACCATTCATCCGGTTTGCGCCGTGACAGGTTCAGCTCGTTTCCTCGTCCCGAGTCTCTCCCGGGCTGGGATCAGCATGTCTGCGGCTGGACAAACTGCTGTTGCTTTTAACCAGCCTGGAACTGGGCGAGCCGGTGCTCTTGATCGCCGACGCCTACTACCCCAGTGGAAAAATCATCCGGGGTCTCCTCGCGCAAGGCGGGCATCTGCGGTCACGTGGCCGCTTTGTGAGCCGAGGTGGACTCGGCAACTGCCGCGCGGGGATCATTCAGGTCCCTTGTTTTTCCAGAGCTTAAAATCGTCCCAATAAATCTGCAGGGTTTTACCCTGTGCTTTCACGTATTTGACCAACTCGTGCGAGGTATACAATTTCATGGGGTTGTAGCCAGTCACGCCGTTGGGCGCCGGATCTTTCGTCATGTGCGTATAGTGGTGGATATCAAAAACCACCTGTCTGGCTCCGCCGTCCTGAGTGATCGCCATCCAAAAACGGCCGGATTTCTGGTCTCCCTCCTTGAAATAGCAATCCATGGTGAACCACCGCCCGAGGGGAACCTTCACCGCCAGATTTTCCCCCTTCCACACTTCCTTCTGGCCGGCATCCTCTCCGTTGAGAATGAAATTGAGTTCGCTCGCCGCGCCGGTGGGTTTGCCCAAGCCTAAGGTTATCCGGAAGCCATGAGGTTCACCTTCGATCCACCACTCGTTGTTCCAAAATTCGGCGAGGGTGCACCAGTTGATTTTTTTCGGGTAGCTTTTCAAAACATTGAAGTCCTCGCTCAGATACACCCGGGTCGATTGATAAAATTCCTTGAGCCCACCCTTGATGTCGTAAAACTCCATCTGCACGCGGGCCTTCAACTGGTTTCCGTCAGCCAGCCAAGCATCATCCAACCAAAATTGCAGCACCCGGTTGTCCGGGTTGCCCGGCTCGGGAATGATTCGGGCATGCCGCTGGCTCGGCGCCCCCCCCGTGTAGTTTACACAGACCGCGCCAATGATTCCCTTCCGCTGAAGCTCCGTCCAGTCGCTCAGGGGTAAGGCTGGATCGCCGCCGGTGATGACATCAGTCTTCTCCCCGGGAGTGATGGCGGTCGAACCCTCAAAGCCCGATTGAAAGACCAACTCCGGCGGGGCTGGCTTGGCGGGATCGGCGGCCACTATCACCGCGCCTTGGCCGATAAACAGGAACGCGAGGAATAAAATCTGTCTACCCGGAGAGTCGTTTCTCATCATTATTCCACCGTAGCAAATCAACGGAGCAAAAGCCAGTGGCGAAGTGCACTCCGTGCCTTGAACATCAGGATGGATTCATTCTCGGCGCTACCAAACGGCAAAGCAACCTATTGGGTTAATTGTGAATTGTGTCTCCATTGGAAAAAATCGGGTAAGCCACAAGTACCCTATTGGGGTACTTGTGGCTGGGGAAATGAATTCATTCTCGGAGTTCCCCGAAGAAAGACTCGATTTTGCAAGATTCGCCCGATCATGATTTCTTCGGGAAGTATTGATAACTGCCGATAGAATGAATCAGCCCTGCCTTGAACACCACCAATCGATCCTCCCGACCCCTCACCGCGCGCGTGGCTTCGGGGGAAACGGACGGGGGGACAAGGCGGTGCCGGCCACACTCTGACCGAGATTGACGAGCTCTTCGATAATCACAGTCGGATTTTCCTCATAACGCAGCGCGAGAAATTTCTTACGGAATTGCCGGTAGTCCCCGGGAGTTTTCATCCAATGGTCGATCAACCCACCGAATTCCTGGGCGTTGGCCACCTGTTGCGTACCGCAACCATGGCGAAAATATTTCACGGTCAACTCTTCTTGCGGCATGATTCCACCCAAGGCATTGAAAATAATCGGGCAGCGAAAATGCAGGGCTTTGGCACACGTGGTCGTGCCGCCACGGGTAAGGATCGTATCGCTGGCCTGCATCAGGAGATGGACGTCCTCCGAAAATCCATCGACGTAGCATTCCAACGCGGGATGCTCAGCCCGCCAATGCACCACGTCGTTGAACGCGTCGCGATTGCGTCCGCAGATGACGATGACCTGAAGTTTTTCGGCGAGCGGCAAGAGGAGGGGAAGCAACTCCAGATGGTTGTTCGCCCCATTCCCACCGGTTGCAAGGAAGACCGTGAACCGATCGGGATGCAGCTCCAGATGGAGTTCACGATAAGTGCGGCGCGTCTGTTCATTCAACACCTCGAGGTAAGCGCGCGGTTGCATCAGGTATCCGCGGACCTGGGTCCGCTCAGGCGGCATGCCGAGTTTCACCGCGTAGTCCCGCGCAGTGGCGGTACGGGAGACATAGAGATCGGCGGAGGGCTCGACCCAGTTGACGCTGTAACCGAAACCACCGGAAAATTCCCCACAGTAGGTGGCACAACGGACGTGATCCTCCCCGAGTACTTTCCGCGCGAGCTGGAAGTAGCCGCGATTGAGGCAATCATGCACGCTCAGGATCAGGTGCGGCCGGTACTCGTGCAGCACCTGCTCATAATAACCGCGACCAAAGGTGACTGTCCGACGGTTCAACAGACTCAGCAGCTCAACGAAAACATAGAAGAGTTTGTGAAGCCAGGGTGACTTTTTCTGGATCCAATTATAACAACTCACTCCCAGTTTATAAAAGCCGGATGATTTTTCGAGCATCTGCTCGATCCGCACATCGACATCGTGGCGATAGAGCTCAAAGCACCATTCGGCAAAGGCCTGCGCCCGGGCGTCGTGCCCGGCACCGGTGCTGGAAGTGAGAACGAGGATGCGAACACGTGACATGCTTGATAATTAGGCGGCACCGGGTCGGCGGGTGATCAGCCGCCAAGCCGATGGAAAATTTTCCCGGGACGGACAATTAAAGTACGAGTTGAAAATAAAATGTTCGGGATCCATGCGTCAGAGATCGAAATGCCTTTCCTGCATCCGGCGCTTGAGGGCAAGCGAACCAAACCGGGCGAGGAATGGGGCGAGCACGGCCTGAAAAAACCGGCCCGAACGAACGGTGCCGCTGCGGCCACGCCACAAGGCCCGCCGCAAGGATCGCGCCGCATGAGTCGGCGCGGGACCGCCACTCATCATTTTCTCAAAGGCGGCCCACGCGCGGGCTTGCCGGGCCACCCCGACGGGATCGGCGGCTGCCGCCCCATGGGGCACGGGCCGACGCACGGAGCCTTCAAAATCCGTACGGTAATCCCCCGGACGGAAATCAATGACGACCAACCCCGTGCCGCGCACCTCATACATCAGACTTTCGTTGAGCGCAGAGAGGCCGGACTTGGCCATGTTATAAGCGGGTTGATACGGCAGGGCAAACTCGCCCGCGATCGAAGAGATGTTGACGAGCGCTCCACGACGACGCCCCGTAAATTCGCGCAGAGCGACATGACTGAGACGCGCGGTGTTGATGAGCATGAGCTGGAGCTGTTCCTCCCAGATAGAAAAATCCGCTGCGGCAAATCCGCCGAACACGCCGAAGCCGGCATTATTAATCACCAGGTCAAAACCACCGGCCGCCCGGCTGGCCTCGGAAAAAGCCTGCTCGGCCGCGGTGCCATTGCCCAACTCGAGTGCGACCGGATGAAAATTTTCCCGCACCGGCAAGCGGCGGGGATCCCGCGATGTACCCCAGACCAGCACCCCCTCGGCCAGCAGCATTTCGGTGAAAGCCAACCCCAACCCCGTACTCGCACCGGTGACGAAGGCGGTGCGATACCGGGAGGAAAGGAGAGAAGCGCTCATGCCGGTAACAACACGACCGGCTCAGTCCGTGCTCTTAAACGCGAGACACACATTGGCTCCACCAAAGCCGCTGCTGTTGCTCAGCACAACATTGGGCCGCTGCGGCAGGGTGGCGCGAATAATGTTCAATCCGACGCAGGCTGGATCGAGCTTGGTGATATTGGCCGAACCGGGAATGAAACCTTCCTTGATGGCTAGAGCACAGAAGCCGGCTTCCATCGCCCCCGCCAAGGAGAGACCGTGACCGGTCAAGGCTTTGGTGCTGCTGATGACCGGCCGAGTGGGCGCATGACCGAAGATGGCTTTGAGCGCTTTGATTTCCGATAGATCGCCGATGGGGGTGGAGGTGGCGTGCGCGTTGACGTAGTCGATCGAGTCAGCCGCCAGCCCGGTGTATTTCAGCGCGTTGGTGATCGCATTGCGCAGGCCCGTACCCTCGGGATGCGAGATCGCGACGTTGTGGCCATCGGAGGCCTGGCCCCAGCCGGCAACTTCGCAATAGACCTTCGCCTTGCGCCGCTGCACTTCTTCTGCACCTTCCAAAATCACCACCGTCGCTCCGCCGGTGCCGACAAAACCATCCCGCGCCGCATCGAAGGGCCGCGAAGCACTCGAAGGATCGGTTTGGATGGAGAGCGCGCGCATGCCGGCAAAGGGCAAAATACTTTCCACATTACCGTCCTCCGCGCCGACCACGAACATGCGTTTCTGGCGCCCAAGCACGATCTCATCGTAGGCGAAACCCAGCGCGTGAGCGGAAGAGGCGCAGGCGGAAGAAAATCCGGTGGAGGCCCCCTTGATCTTAAAGTGCGAGACCAAGTTGAAATTCACCGTGCCGGAAATGCACGCGACCACGCCGAGCGGTTGGCAGCGCATGACGCCCTGCTTGCGCATCTTTTCCAGGTAGTAGCCCAGCAGAAAAGGCGAACCACCGGAGGCCGCGTAGAGACCGGTTTCGGGATTGGACCAATCGGCTTCGGTCAACTTCGCGTCTTCGACCGCCTGCTGCATCGCGCAATACGCATACACCCCATGCGGGGCCATGCCGCGCAATAAATCCCGCTTGATGGAATATCGGGCGGGGATGATCCAATCTTCGGCTTCAACCGTATCGGTGACAAAATCCCGGATCGGCGCGGCGACTTTGACCGGAATATCCGGTTTCTGAAAAGGCGGGTACGGCACAATGCCGTGGCGTAACTCCCGCAAGCTTTCGGAAACCCCCGGGGCATCATTGCCGATGCTCGTGATGAAGCCTAATCCAGTGATATAAACTTTGCGCATGGTTCTTAGTCAAATCGTCAGTCCACTACTTGGACGACCGATCAGCGAGAAGCCAAGCGTTTTGCGCTCCCGGAGAAATTCCCAACCGGTGAAATTTGATCGGACAACCTCAAGCACTCGCAGCCTTGGCGGCGGGCTCGTTGAGGAGGACTTCATCCACCGCCGATGTCGGTGCCTGCGAGACTGGTGGCGCGACCTCTTCCGCATAGGCATAGGTCAGCGTGATTTCTTCAACAATCGCCGCTTTTTCCTGCCCGACCCGGATCTGCCCTTCGAACGTTGCGAGCGGAAGTTTCAGGCGCTTGGGCTTGATGGAGAGACTCAACACATCGCCGGGACGGCAAATACGATGGCAACGTACTCCCTCGCAAGAGGTGAAGAAAATGGTCTTAGGATCGACGATCTTGCCGGCTTCGCCGACTTGGCCCTCGAGCAAAAACAGGACTCCAAGCTGGCCCAGCGCCTCGAGCATGATCGAAGCCGGCAACACCGGATTATCCTTAAAGTGACCTTGCAGGAAAAACTCCTGGCCACTGATCCGGTATTTGGCGTTCGCGCCATGCGCATTGATCGAAGCCTCGCTCAGGAAAAGAAACGGTGCCTGAATCGGCATGATCGAGGCGATTTGCTCGATCGGAAGAAACTTCGTGGGTTTGGGCAGCGGCAGACCGCGGACCTTGCAACCGATGAAAGTCTTCACGTCACCAACCGAGCGCAAGTGACGCAGCTCATCGTTGTTAATCGACATCTGGAGGACATCTTCCACCAAAATCACGATTTCCATCATCGTCAGGGAATCGATCCCCAAATCCTCAATCACGCGAAGATCGTCGTCGGCATCTTTCAGTTTGGCGCGAAGATCGGGTTCCACGTACCGCTCGATAATACCAAGAACAATGGCCGGAAGATGCTCCACATTTCCCGTCTTACGAAACTGGGCAGCCGCCTCGTAGGTCGCGGCTGAACAACGTTTTAATGCTTCCCTTAGATTGGCATCATCTTCGGGGGTAAACGGTTTGAGTGGAAGCGCCGAAGCGTTGTTAACTGACTGTACCATTGGTGTAACGTAAATTGAGCCTTCTAGGTGTGTAAACCAAAAAAACTTTTGGGCGGTCCATCACCATGCGTACAGTAAAGTCAGCCTTTGTTCCCGAAGGCAGGAAATGAGTTCGCTGAGATTACTATTGGCAGCGGGTATTTAATATTCCCTAAACGTAAGTCCCACCAATGGCATCTTCTCCCCCCACACGTCTGGTCATGGTGACGCATGAGTTTCATCCTCACCGCGGCGGGATCGCAGTGTATGCGGCGGAAATGGCCTTGGCCTCCGCCGCCTTGGGCTACGCGGTAGAAGTGTGGGCGCCCGCATTGCCGGTCGGCCTGCCTGAGCCAGTCTGGCCTTTCGTGGTCCGTCGACTACCGATCGATAGCTCGCACAGTTTGCGCAACCAATGGCGGATGGCCCGCGCACTTCAGCGGGAACGCGATCGCTTGCATGCCGCGATTCTCTACGTACCAGAACCCGGGCCGCTGCTCTCCATGCTGCTGCTCCAGTTTTTCCACAATCTGCCACCGGGCCGACTCGTCATCACTTTCCATGGATCGGAAATCTTGAAACTGGCCCTGCGCCCGCTCACGCGCTGGAGCACCCGCCGACTCCTCGCGAGCGCCGACCGGGTGAGCGTCGTCAGCCAGCATGCGCGGCAGTTACTGGAACGCTATTTCCCCAACGCCACGAAAAAAGTCGTCCTCACTTCCGGCGCGCTTCGGGCGGACTTCCAAGCCACCCCACCGGCCCCGGTCCTGGAAATCGACTGCCCGTTGGAACGCAAAATCGTCATCCTCACCGTGGCGCGGCTGCATCCCCGCAAAGGCCAACTGCGGGTGCTGGAAGCGCTCGCGGCCCTGCCGACCGCACAAAAGTCGCGCCTCGAATACTGGCTCGTCGGCAGTCATTCCAAAGAAGGTTACGAAACCGCCCTGCGCGACGCCGCCACGCGAGCGGGCTTCCCGGTCAAATTTCTCGGCGATGTTCCCGATGAGCGACTCAGCACAATCTACGCGAAAGCCGACATCTTTGCCATGACGAGTATGCCGCACCGCTTCAGTGTCGAAGGCTTCGGACTCGTGTATTTGGAAGCCGGCGCGCACGGACTGCCGGTCGTGGCCCATGCGATCGGGGGCGTGCCCGAGGCCGTGCTGCACGACAAAACCGGCCTGCTCGTTGCCCCGGATGATCCCACTGCACTGACCGCCGCCTTCGCCCGCCTCCTCGACGATCCGGCCTTGCGCCGCCGGCTCGGTGCAGCCGGCAATGCCTTGGCGCGCAGCCGCACTTGGCGCGACAACGCCCTAACGTTGTTTGGACATCCCTCCGCCAACGCTCCAGCCTGAGGTCTTTCCATGCTTGTTTCCCAAACCCAGATCAACGTTCGCTACGCCGAAACCGATATGATGGGCATCGTCTATCACGGTAATTACCTCCCGTGGTTTGAAGTCGGGCGCACCAACCTGCTCAAGGAATGCGGCGTGCCTTATCGCGAGTTGGAAGCCCAGGGCTACTATCTCCCCGTAATCGAAATGGGCGCAAAATTCCTGCGATCCGCCCTCTACGACGACAACCTCACGATCATCACGCAACTCAAGGAGCGCCCCCTGTTGCGTATTCACCTCGAGTACGAAGTGCGCCGCGGCGAAGAGCTGCTGGTGACGGGATTCACGGTGCACACCTTCATCAACAAAGCCGGTGAACCCGTCCGCCCGCCGGCTGCATTCGCCGCGAAGATGAAGGAAGTATTCGCGCCCGCCGGTTAACCTGCGCCGGAAGTTGGGTGGGAAAATGCCGGGAGTGAGCTTGTCTCATTCTGCTGGCCAGCAGAATGACGCGACCAGCGCGCCACCTATCACGGAGCGAATAGCCAAACCAGCCGAAGGTGATTAACGCTGTCGGAGCTAGAGCGCACCTTCGTACTCCGCCAGCACCGCCGCATCGGTTTCCGCCGCGCGCGCCTCGGACAACACCGCCGCATCATTCGTGATTCGCCGCACCGCCCACACCGCGTGAGTCCGGACGATGGCCGATTCATGCCCCGCCAGTTTCAATAACTGAGGCAGGAATTCACAACGCCCACCCTGGCCGACCGCCACATTTCCCGCCACCACACAGGCGTTGCGCAACAGGCCGGCTAGCTTCACTCGCTTGATGGGCGTCCCGCGAAATACTTCCGCGAAACGCCCCGGGGTCAACTCCAGCAATTCATTGAGGGTTAACTGCGCGATTCCCGTTTTGGCCACGAGCAACCAGCTGCGCGCCGCTTGCGCAAACCGGTTCCACGGACACACCTCGAGACAAATGTCGCAGCCATAAACATGATCGCCGATCCCCACGCGCAGCTCTCGCGGGATGCTCCCTTTGTTTTCAATCGTGTGATAGGAAATGCACCGCCGGGCATCCACCACGCCCGGTTGGGGAATCGCTTGCGTCGGGCACGCATCACTGCATCGCGTGCATTTGCCACAAAGCAGCCCCGCCGGCTCCACGGCCTTCGGTGACAAAGGTTTTTTTCGCACAGGCGCATCGGGTTCGATGGCGAGCCGCGTCAGGACACTCGCGAGAAACAGCCAATTGCCGTAGCGGCGCGAGATCAGCATGCCGTTTTTCCCGCGAAAACCAAAACCCGCCCGCGCCGCCCAGCCTCGCTCCAACACCGGCCCGGTATCGACATAGTAACGGTAATCCTCCGGCGACACTCCACCGAATTCCTCCAGAACTTTTCCGGCAGCGATGAGTCCCGGCCGCATCGTCTCGTGATAATCTTCATGCAACGCATACCGCGCCCAACGGGGATGTCGGGCAACTTCCCCCGTCGAAGAATTCCCGCCGGTTTCTCCCGCCCAATAATTCACGCCGAGCATAATGACGGAGCGCGCTCCGGCCAGAACGAGCGTGGGGTCAATCCGTTTATCCACCGTGCGATTCATCCACGCCATCTCGGCGTTCATGCCCTCAGCCAACCATTCCCGCAGACCTTGGCCGCTGACCTCCGTAACCGCCGCAAATCTTACTTCATCAAATCCCAACGCGAGCAAACGCTGACGCAAAAACTCCCGACGTTCGCCTGCCCACACCGTAACGCCTAAACCTCCATCGCCAGTCTCAGCGCTCATGAGTGCTGGGCCGCCCAGTCGCGCGCTTCGCGCTGAAACACCCGCAACACATGCGTGGTGATTTCCCGGATCGGCCGTTGGTCGGTTAAAATCGTGGTGCCCGCCCGGCGATAAATCGCGGCGCGGCGCGCGTAGAGCTCACGCACCTTTGTCTCGCGGTCTTCGCCCGACACCAGCGGTCGGTGCACTGAGCGCGCCGTGCGCTCAATCACTGTTTCAAAATTAGCATGCAGACAAAGCACCACGCCGCGCGCATGGAGCAGCTCCAGCATCCCCTCCGGAATCACCAACCCCCCGCCGCACGCCACCACGCAGCCTTGCGCCGGGTGTTGCTCAAGAATAAAATTCCGCTCGAGCGAACGGAATTCCGGTTCGCCGGCCTCCGCGAAAATCTGCGTGATCGTCCGGCCTTGCAGCCGCTCGATCTCATGATCGCTGTCGACAAAGGTGTAGTCGAGTTGCTGCGCCACGCTCCGGCCTACGGTGCTTTTGCCCGTGCCAGTGAAGCCAACAAGATAGAGATTGGGTCCAGTTTTTGCCATACGCGTCGAGTCGCAGCGAACACCCCGACTACGCCCAGCGCAAGCGCGCCGTAAGACTAACGCCGCTCGCTTTTAAACTTTTCCAGAGCTGAAAGGTAGCGGCCCTTCCCCTCAACCGCCCATGGCTGGGGATTTATATTCCGCGTTAGCCCGGAGGCCTCGCAATATTGTGGTCACCTGCATCCGCTTTATCCCGCTAAAATGGCCCAAAGGTGCCGTTGTCGCGGTTAACCCCGCCCACGTCGGCCCTCAGCCCGACTTGGGCGTGATCACTTCGACTTGGAGCGGCTTGAGTGTTTCGAGATGCACGTCGCGCTGCGGGAACGCCATCACGATGCCGGCCTTCGCCAGCGCTTCGGCGATGCGGTGACGCAATTCCGTTTCCACCTCGTAGCGCTCGGCCACGCTGGTCCAAAATTGCGCTTCGAAGACCAGCGCGCTCTCGCCAAAATCGTTGAACAGCACCTCGGGCGCGGGTGATCGCTTCACACTTTCGAGGCCCATCATCACCTCCCGGAGCACGCGGTCGACTTCCCGCGTCGCCGTCCCATACGCCACGCCGACGGTGATCTTCTTGCGGATCACATCGTCGGAGAGCGTCCAATTTGTCACCGGCTGATCGAGCAGCCGGCTGTTCGGCACGATCATGTGCGTGTTTTCGGCGGAGCGTACGATCGTACTACGCGGCCCGAGTTCCTGCACGGTCACGGCCTGGCCATCGAGTTCGATCACGTCGCCCTGATTGATCGGCCGCTCCACCAGCAGAATTATCCCGCTGATGAAATTCCCAATGAGGTTCTGGCTGCCAAAACCGATGCCAACCGCCAACGCACCGCTGATCACCGAGAATTGCGTCAGCGAGAAATGGAAAAGATGAAACGCGGTCAGGATCACCAGCAGAAACAGCGCGTAGAATGACAAGGTCTGCCACGCCGCCCGCCGGCCGGTGTTGAAACCCAGACGATGAAGAATCGTCTGTCCGATCAGGGCACTCGCCCAGCGCGAAAGCCAATAGCCCAAAATGCTCAGTGCGAGCACCGCGAGAATCGTCTTCACCCGCACGGGCTGATCCGTCACCGAGAACACCTCGTAATTCCAGGCCGCGCCCGCCTGTTGCGCTGCGGCCGTCTTGGCGTCGCGCCACGAAAACGACGACACGCGTGCGCCGAGTTCCTCTTTCAACCGCAGGCGCTCTGTGCGGAGGTTGTCGATTTCGGCAAATTCCACGTCACCCAAGGTCAGCCAGGCTTGCAGGTGTCGCGCGCGGTCGAGATTCCAAGCCGGTTGGGCCTCACCGCCCGCCGTTGCGCGGGAAAGTTTCGCCTGCAAATCCTGCAATTCCGCCCGGCTCTTGGCCAAATCGGTGAGCTGCAACTTGAGGCGTTTGTCGAGGTGATCGAGCTCGGTCCGGTTGGCCGCCACCCACGTGCGCATATCGGCGGAGGCGGCCTCGCCCGCCAGCACCCGGCGTCGCAGGTCGAAAACTTTTTCGGCTTCATCCATCCGCTCCTGTTGCGCGGCGAGCACGCCAAGGGTGAGGTTCGCGGTTTGGCGGTCGGCGCGACGCGATTCCAATTCGTCGGTGGGATTGGCGGTGGTGGCCCGACGCTCGGCCGCAACAACGAGACGCGAGGCAGCCTCGGCTTCACCTTTTGCCACGACGAGGGCGGCGTTCAACGCGGCGTCGCGTTTTTCCCGGCGGGCACGGGTGGCGGCAAGCTCATCGTCGGCCACCACCAGATGTGCGCGCAGCCAGTCGAAGCTCGGACGCAGCAGCGCTTGTTTCGGTTCCAGCAAGGATTGTTGCAGCTTGAGCGTGCGCAGCGCCTGCTCCCGAACTTTCACCGTTTCCTGCGCCAACCGGCTTTCGAGTTCGGCAAAGCGCAACTCGTTTTGGGCCTTCGCGCGGTTCGTGGCTTTGTCGAGAACTTCGCGAGCGGAGCGACGGGCACGATCTTTTTGCTCCAGCGAATCGCGGGCTTCGGCCAGGGCGGCGGTGACATTGCCCACATCGGTTTTCAACCAACCCCGCGCCTGCTCAAGATAATCGCGCTCCGCATAAAGCTGATCCAGCAACTGCACGCCGTACGGCGGCTTGAGCGACACTTCAGGCGGCCGACGCGCCTTGGTGCGCTCCGCCACTTCCGCGGCTTCCTTCGCGAGATCGGCGGCATGTTGCAACGTGTGCTGCTGGTCGAGGTAGACGTTGTCGATGCGCTCGAGCAACGCGGTCTCCTGCGTCAACCAGAGGGCGGTTTCATCGAGTTTGCCCTCGGGCAGTTTGCCCAATTCAGCGCGGGTCGTGGCTATTTCTTTCTGCAACGCCGCCCGCTGCGCCGCCACCGTTTCGGGTGTCAGCTCGGCGACAGCGGTCGACGCAGGCGCAGGCGGGTTTTCCTTGCCGCCCAAAACCGGCAAGCCGGTGGCCGCGATTGTGCCGGTCAGCAAAACAGTAAACGCCACAGCACAGAAAAAACGGCAGCGGGAGAGCAGAGTAAAAACAGGCATAAGTTAAGTGAAGAAGTGGGCGAGCAGCTCAGGGCGAAGCGTGAAGCCCGATTCCCAGCATGCAACCTTCCGGTATTGACCACTCCGCAGCGAAAGAGTGGCGGAGAAAATAAAGCTGCGACGGGCAGGCCACCGTGATGGCCTCACATCATCCGCGTCATCTTGAAAACGAAGGCGAATCCGGTGGCGGCGAGGCTGGCACACGCATGCAGTCCGAAGATGACGTAGGAGCCGATCATCGCGCCGCGACTGCCACGGTTGGCCCAGAACGCAACGGCCAGCACCAACAATTCAAAAACGACCAGCACCAGATAAGGCCAGTCAGGACCTGCTAAAATGTAGCGGGCGCGACTGCCCGCATAGAGCAGAACAGCACAGGCCATCGCGGCGTTGAGCAAAAGCAGTGCGCCGGGTCCACGAGTCGATTGCCCGAGCACGATGAGCACTGCCCCATGCGCAGCGAGGATGGTCAGGACGACGGCTTGTAATAGAGTGTTGTTGCTCATCGGGCTCGGCCATCCGTGAGGAAACCGGTCACGCAGCTGTCGTCGGTTTTCCAATCAGTGACGAGCCATTTCGAAAACTGGATCGGTGGTAAACACGATTATCGACCAGCGCAGCCAAACACGCGCTCCGCTCCTCAATCCCGCACCGTGTTTATACCGAGGCGCGCGATGCGGTCGATCAACTGCGGGTAGGCTAATCCGGTCTTCATGGCGGACTGCGCGAAATCCTCGTCGGGCGCGAGGATCGGATTCGGGTTCGCTTCGATGAAGTAGACTTCGTTCTTCGCCGTCAGCCGCAGGTCCACCCGGGCGTAACCGTCGATCGTCAGCAGGTGATAGATGCGTTTGCAGACGGACTCGATGTTCCGCACGACCGCCGGCTCCAAGCCTTCGGCGAAACGATTCTCCAAACCCCAGCGCTGGCGGTAAGCCTCATCCCACTTTGCTTTGTACGTGGCGATCTTCGGCTCGTCGGGCGGCACTTCGCGAAAAATCAATTCGCGGATCGGAAAGACCTGCAGGCGATGATTGCCGATGATGCTGACGTAAAGCTCGCGGCCCTCGATGTATTCCTCGGCTATGACATCGTTGTCCGTTTTCTCGTGGATAAATTGGACGCGTTCGTGGAATTGCTCATCGGTCTCCACGAACGACGCCTGCGAAATTCCATACGAAGCCTCTTCCTTGAGCGGCTTGATGAGGATCGGAAACTTCAAATGCTTTGGCCGCACGATGCGTTTGCCGCGCGGGATCACGACAAAGTTCGCCGTGTGGATGCGATGATAACTGAGGATTTTTTTTGAAATGCCCTTGTGCTTGCAGAGCGTGAGCCCGGTGGAACCGCAGCCGGTGAACGGAATCCCGGTCATCGCAAGAAACGAGACGATGTGCTGATCAAAAGTGCGGTTGTTCCGAAACTGATCGGCGAGATTGAAGATCACATCCGGGCTGAAGGTCTGGAGCTTCTGTCGCAGCAAATCGAGATCGTCGAAGATCGCGAGATGCTCGTTGGCATAACCGAGCTCGTTCAAGGCGGCGAGCAGGCCAGCCTCAGTTTTCCAGTCGGCGGTCTTCAGTTCAGGACCGAAATCCTGATTGAGCGTCGTGGGGCTGATCGCGTCGAACAGCGCAAGTACTTTGAGTTTTTTTGCCATCGTTATTTCCTCCGTTTAAATTTTCCCGTGAAGAGATAGTTCATCACCAACGTCGTGATATACGCCGCCACCGGCAAATCCGGCGGTGCCTCGCCGGGCTTGAGATGCAGGTCGAGTTGGTCGCAGCGCTCAATCAGGCGAGAAAGCAGTTTGTTGACGCGGTATTTTTTCTCGTTGGTTGGTTCGCACACCGCATCCATCAACGCCCGTCGCCGCTGGCGCAGATAGAGCGAAGCCTTCAGCGTTGGCCCCGCATCGGGCGCACCGGCGAAAAGCTGGCGGAGATCGCGGTCATAAAAACCGGGATAGGTGTCCTCGTACTGCTTCCGCTTCCGCGCGTAATAGGTCTTGAGTTTGATGTTGAGAAAATTGCAGTCGCGCTCGCGATACTCCGGCTGGAACGGCGGTGGCTGGCCCGCCAGCGAGAGCATCAACTCGTCCACGTACTCGAGTTTCTGCAGGGCCTTCCAACCCTTGAAGCGCGCGCGCCAGTCGAGCCCGGGCGTCAACCACACCGCGAAGGTCTCGGCAAAATCCTCGTCGGGATGACTCTGCGCATACCAGTCGTCGAGGTGGACAACGAAGGAATGACTGTAGGGCCGTGGCCGATAGAATTCCGGCGTGGTGTCGGCGGATGACCGCCCAAACACGCGTTGCCATTTTCGTTTTTTGAAAAGTTGGTACGCGTACGCGTAGGCGTGGGCCGCTTCATGGCGAATCAGGCGCATGAACCACTCCGCGCTGTCGCCCTCGACCTCGAGCATCATCTTCGCCTCCAAGCTGCGCAGGCGTTCGTGTACGAGAAAGAACGGCACGAAAATGGCGGGCACGCCGACCGGCACGAACCACTCATCGCCGACGTGACAGGGCGGAAGAAAAACCAAACCTTTCGCGGCCAACTCATCGTGAAGTTGCTGCACGTGGGCTTGGAGCGGAGTGCCCGTGATGGTGAGGCCGAGTTGGGCGATCTTCTTTTCGAGCAACTGTTCGTCGCCCAGATCCACCCATTCGGAAATTTCCATGAGCGAAACAAAGAGTAACAGGCGCTCGGCTACAAGCCAGCAACCGCCGCGATATCCGGGAAGAGCGACGCGCAAGGCCGGACGATCAATTCAGTCGATCAACCACGAGCTTATCATTCGCATCGAAGACCCAGCAGGTTTCATAATCCACTTCGAACAAGTTGCCATCGGGATCCTTGAAATATCCGGCAACACCCCAAGCGGTCCGGATCGCAGGTTTTATCAAACTACCACTCGCTTTAACCGCCTACTCAAGGATCAGCGTCACGTCGTTGACCGACTTGGCGAGATGGACGAAAGCGATGCCTTTAAAGGCGGAGTCACGGGACGGCTCCGCGAGTGCGTCCTTGGCGAGATCGGCCAAGCGAAGCAGGCAATGCGCATAGCCGCCGAGGTCAAATTTCGCAAACCCGGCAGGCCCAGTAGGCGATTTTTTCCACCCGAGAGACTCATAAAACGCCATTGACCGAGCGACGTCCGTGACCCCCAAAAGCAATAAGTGAAGGTGTTGGTTTGGGTGACCGACTCACCATTCAATGAGGTAAGTTGGGTGCCGAGAGGAATTGATTCGAGATTCATTTTTAATATTTGAAATAGTCTGACGCGTGAACTCTACCCGATTCCACTGACAACGGTAGGTCAGTAGCTTTTGCCCAAAGCGCTCAAAGCAACCCAGCCAGCACGCGATCTTTCGTTCACTCTATTTCCCGAGAGCCGTCTCCCTCACTCGACCGTGAACGTGATGACGGCATTGAAGGGGGCCACGATGACGTTGAGCAACGCGATGTTGCTGGTGACGGAACCCGCGGAATTCGTCGCCACTACCGTGTAACTCCCCGCATCAGCGGCAACGCTCGTCGCAATGCTGTAGGTGCTGCCGGTGGCTCCGGCAATCGCCACGCTGTTTTTCTGCCATTGGTAGGTCGGTGCCGGTGTGCCGTTGGCTGCGGCGGAAAAACTCGCAGAGCCGCCTGCCGCCACCACCAAGCTCGATGGCTGCGTCGTGATTACCGGTGCGACCGTCGCCGGCGTCTCCAAAACGAAATGCGCCGCCGTGAGTGCCGGCAGCGTGTAGCTGAAACGATTGCCCGTTATCCCCGTCACCCCCGTGCGCTCCGTGAGCGTCGCGGTGGTGGCATCGAAGGCGAAGACCCGCGCGGTGGCGTAGTTGGTGTCGCCGGCAATCGTGAAGTCGAGCGGCGTGGCCGTATCATAACTTTTGTTGAGCACGATGAGGTGCAGACGCGCGGTCGAGGCGTCTTCAAGCGAAGCATAGGTCGAACAGGTGACGCTATCACTCGCGGTGGCCGCGACAGAGGTATTGCCGAACTGCCGCCCGGCCCCGTCGTAGTTGCGATACAACTTAAAGGCGGCGGCGACGTAGCTGACATCGGCGTGCAGCGGCCAAATCGAAGCCAGATAGACTCCATTCTTGCCAAAAATGCCGAGAATATCGGCCTGGGCAATGCCGCCGGAGATGTGACCCTCCCCGCCGAAATTATATTCAGTGAAGCCGAGCTTGGTGCCGGGATAAAACGTATCGACGGACTGCTTGATGGCCGGCAAGAACGGCAGAAAGCTCGCGAAGTACTGCCCGATCCAACTGCTCTCGACGTAGGACGCGTCCCAAAATGCGCGTGGTGCCTGCAAGCGGGCTTTGTTGCACGCGATGTTCGTGAAATCGGTGCTGTCCGTGACCCGCGCGCCGCCACCCTGCGCCTCACTGTAATTATGCAGATCGAGCACGTCCAGCAATCGGCGCCCGGCGGTGTTGGAGGCGAGTTTCATCTGATCCAAATAGTAATCGATAAACCAGCGATAGGGGCCCTTTTGTTTTTCGATATTCCAGTCGGTGGCTGCCTGAAACCTATTATAACCGCTGAAACCATAACTCACAAAACCGATGGTCTCGGCGGCGGCATCGATCCGTTTGACCGCCTTGGCCAGATCGACACTGCGCGTGATCAGCTCCGTACATAGCGGCTGAGTCGGATGCAACCGGGCATGAGTGTTGGACCAAAGATCCGGCTCGTTATCCAGATTGTACCCTTTGATGCCGCTCGCTCCGGCCGCACTGCCGTAGCGAGCGACCAGAAAGTTAATCAGTTCGTCCGAATAAACTTTGCCGTCGTTCAAGTCCGGAGTGGTCGAGAGGGTGGTCGGCTTGGTGTTCACCACCGGGAGCCAACGTGAAGAGGGGGCCACTTGGCCGGTGGTTACCGGGCCGGATTTATCGGCGGCAACGTAGCCGGCCATTGGCAGCGTGATAATCGAATAGCCAACATTGGCCGCGAGCGATTGATCGTGGAACTTTGTCATCACGATTCCCGGCACGCTCGCCTGGCTGCCGGTGATGCCGGAAACCCACGTCAAATAGTCGTCGCTCTGATGCAGATAATCCGAACCGGCGTTTGAGGCGTTGGTCTCCCAGTTGTAACCGGTCATGCGATTCCCGCCTTGGCGGCGCAGCGACAAATTCACCCCCGCGATATCCTGATTACTGCCGTAAATAAGCGGACTGATCGCCGCCCGGTTCAATCCAGGATCAACGCTGATGCCCACCGCCGCATGCGCAGTCAGCGTAGTCAACACCCCGAACCCAACGCCGAGCCCCAAGCGAAAAAGAGAAGCGGTAAGCGATGACTTAAGGGAAGGTGGCATGGTGGCGGGTGGTATGGCAGGTTCTTGCGCGAGCCCGAAATAGCACAACTCAAACTGTCCGTAAACGCGTCGAAAAGGCAAGGTGTAGCCGTTACCACTTACTCCACCGTAATCGTGATCACCGCCTCGGTCGGAGTTGCGATATAAGTCTCCAATGTGGCCGGATTGCTCGTGGCGGTACCGGCAAAGTTCGTCACGACGACCGTGTAGTTGGCCGCATCGCCAGAACCAACGCTGGCGATTGTGTACGAGCTACCGGTCGCGCCGACTATGTTCACCCCATTCTTCTGCCATTGATAAGCAGGGGCAGGAGCACCGATGGCAAACGCGGTCAAGGTGTGGCTACTCCCAACGGCGACGGCCTGGCTGGTCGGCTGGGTGACGAATAGCGGTGCACCCGAGGGTTGATTAACGACCAAGGATTGCTGAGCCGAAGCCCCACTATAATTGACCGAGTCCGTCGGAGTAAAACTGACGCTAAGGGCATGTAGTCCTGCAGCCCTTATTTCCCCCACCGTTGGGTTATAGACAAAAGTACCAGCCGTATTCGCCGCAGCATTGAGCTGAGCCCCGCTGAGTGCAGTACCAAAGAATATCGGGATTGGTGTTGCCCAAGTGATTGTCGGTATCGCTTTCGCGATGGTGAGCGTGCCTGAGGTCGAGCCTTGGTAGTTCGGATCACTAATCGTTCCGACGACCGCGTAAGTTCCTGCGTCAATCGGGGCAGTGGCCGAACCATTGTAGGTATAGCCAGCTGAAAGCGACGATGGTGTCGTGGTGGCACTGGCCGAATGAGGCGAACCGTTGTAGGTCGCACTCAGACTGCCGAGTACAAGCGTAGCTGTTGCACGATTTACTGTGAGTGTTGCGACCGTGCTCGTAGCTGTGCCGAGAACACTGCTTACAACCGCAGTGTACGCTCCAGCATCATTTACCACGTCACTGTTAATGGTGTATGTAGCGCTTGTCGCACCAAGAATGCTCACCCCGTTTTTCTTCCACTGAAAAACCGGCGCAGGATTACCTACTTGAGAGTGCCGAGTTCTAGCGGTGTGGTCGGGTTACAGTAGGCGGGACGGTCCGACGCAATTCGGTTTGACGGTCGGCCAGCTTGATCGACAGATCGACGCAGCGATCGACGAGTTGGCGGAAGCGCTTGAAATTGG
>JBBRBC010000043.1:0-33393 GCA_038206205.1 Opitutales bacterium | reverse complement strand
GCCGAATTTGCCGATCAAGGACTGTCTTGCTTGCTGGAATGACTTTCAGCGCGGTTTAGCGGAAGGCTCCCGTCGAAGGACGCCCCGGATCAAGGCTCTGTTATGTTAGCGCTTATGGGGCGAAGCCCCGGAGTTGTCTGTGATGATTTGGTTGAACCAAGCCGCTGCGCGGCGCAGGAGGGCGGACGTGGTGGGGTGAGCGAACGTCATGGCGGAAACGTGGACGGGGGTGTAACGGGACGCAAGGCTGGAGGCTATGGCTATATCAAAATCCACTGGTCAAGTATCCACGCACGCTTCCACCCGCAAGGGTGGCGCGCGCGCTGTTCGCGTTCCCGATAGCGAGGCGCTCGTCCGCTTCGCCGAGACCCTCAAACTCCGCTCGCGCGCGCCTGCCACCCAGGACGAGTATCTGCGGTTCGTCCGCAAGCTGGCCGCGCGGCACGGCGGCGATCCTTCCGGCCTCGACGAGGGCCTGAAAAATGGAGTCTGGCTTAGATGTTTGATTCTGCGCCACTGACAATATCATAGGACTACGCCCGACGGGTTTATTTGATTTTTTGAGTCTGAATATCGTGATCAATCAAATCCTGAAGGATCTTGATGTGAGTGGGGCCTTATGATCCGACATGGTGCCGCAAGCAAATCCAAGGCGCTGGAGCATCAGGGAGGTTCTGAGCGCGGCAGCCCGGCCCATTTGTCAAGATTCAACATGTGACCCCTTCGGGATTGCCGGACCCCTTCGGGATTGCCGTTTGCAATGACAGCATTTGCGCTGCCCGGGAGGATTCATGCCTGGCACCGTCCCGCGTCACGCCGGAAGCGACAACCCCTCGCTCGCTCACCTGAAACACCAGTAACGGCAGGAAGAAAATCCACCCAGCTGAAGAAGAACTTTTTTGGGAGAAGTGGGAAGAAAAGCCACGGAAGAAACCATGCCTTTCAAATCGCCATGATTTGGTGAGTTTCATCCCGCCGCTGACATAGAAATTGTCCCGCGAAGGAGGGGAAGGTTACGAAGGCTATTTTGTTCGGATTGCTTCGCTCCCTCCGACTCATGCGCGGGTGATGGTTCATGGGGCGGCGGCAGGGCACGATGCGCGTGTCTGTTCGTAGGGCGTGTGTCTTGCAGACGCCACGAATGAGCCATCACGGTCGGTGCATCGGCCTTCGCCACGGCAACGGCCCGCTAAGAGGCATCGGCTCTACGCACGACCGACTGGAAACGGCGAGGAACCGGGATAGTCAGGGGGCTTGGATGGCTAGTAGACCGGAGCGGCCGTCGACGGATGACTGGAGCATGTCGCTGACGGGGATTTTTTCCCGCTGAGCGAGGAGAGCGCGGGCGGCTTGTTCGAGTGATACAACTTCGACGCCGGCGCGTTTGAGGGCGGTCAGCAATTCCACGAACAATGCGCGTTTGCCCATGCCTTCGAGTTCGGCGTGCAGGGTGAAGACATTAAGCGTGTCGGGGCGCAGTTGGGCCATGAGCTGCGGCACGATTTTTTCGTCGGGGAATTCGGGGCGTCCGAGCAATTCGTCGAGGGTGGGCAGGGTAGAGGGGATTTCGAGCGTGGTGAAGGTGCGCCCGCCGGTGCGGATGAAATGCGGGGTATGCCCGCGCGTATCGCTGGCGTAGAGTAGGTGGGCTTCGTCGTAGACTTGGCGGCTGATGGCGTTGGCTTGCCAGCCGGGCGCACCGGCGGTGGGGGCTGCGGTGCCGAAGATGCGGCGGAATTCCTCGCGGGCGGCGGCGAACTCGGCGCGCACTTGCTCAAGGCTCATCGTGTGCACGTAATCCTGCCAGCGGTAGTGATTGAGGCAGTGGATGCCGATTTCGAAACCGGCGTCGCGCACAGAGCGCATGACGGCTTCGTTGCGTCGGCCGATGTGGGGCGCGGGGAGGAGCGTGCCGTTGAGCAAGGTACGGACGCCGTAGAGTTGGACGACGCTGGTGCGGCTGACTTTTTTAAAAAAGCCCGGACGAAATACCCGCGTGATGGCGCGGCCGGTCTGGTCGGCTCCGAGGGAGAAAAGAAAAGTGGCCGGCACGCCGGCGGCGCGCAAGGCGTGGACGAGGTTCGGCACGCCGACGCGGGTGCCGCGATCGGTATCGACGTCGATCTTGAGGGCGAGACGGAGGGCAGGCATCGGATGGATGGCAGGATGGGGGTGGGGCCGGACCGCTGGGCCGGCCGAAAAATTATTCGCGGCGCGCCCAGCGGTCGCGACCTACCTCGATCACTCGAGGGAATAATCCTTGTGCGCGAGATGGTAGTCGAGCGTCAGGCGGATGGCGGTCTTCAGATCAACCTTGGGTTTCCAGCCGAGCTGTTTCGTGACATTGGCAATGGAGGGGACGCGCTTTTGGATGTCCTGATAATATTTGCCGAAATATTTGCCGGAGGAAACGGTGACGACTTTGGCCTGCTCGGCGTGCTCGCGGTATTCGGGATAGTGTTTGAAGGCGGCGATGATGTACTTGGCGAGCTGGGCGACGCTCACGTCGTTCTGGGGGTTGCCGAGATTGAAAATCTGGCGGGAGGCGCGACCGTCTTTGTTTTCGATGATGCGGAGAAGGGCGTCGATACCATCGTCGATGAAGGTGAAGGAGCGGCTTTGTTTGCCGCCGTCGACGAGTTGGATCGGTTTCTTATAAATGACGTTGGAGATGAACTGGGTGAAGAGGCGGGAGCTGCCTTCTTTGGCTTCGAAAACGTTATCGAGTTTCGGGCCGATCCAGTTGAAGGGGCGGAAGAGGGTATAGTCGACGTTGTCGCGGACGCCGTAAGCGTAGATGACGCGATCGAGGAGTTGCTTCGAGCAGGCGTAGATCCAGCGCTGTTTTTCGATGGGACCGTAAACCATGTTGGTGGTCTGCTCGTCGAGTTCGCGGTCGGGGGACATGCCGTAGACTTCGGAGGTGGAGGGGAAGATGATGCGCTTGTTGTATTTCACGCACTGGCGGACGACGGCGAGATTGGATTCGAAATCGAGTTCGAAAACCTTCAGCGGATTTTGAACGTATTGGGCGGGATTGGCGATGGCGACGAGCGGGACCACGACGTCGCACTTCTTGACGTGATACTCGATCCATTCGTGGGAGATCATCACGTCGCCCTCGACGAATTTGCAGCGCGGGTTGCCGAGGCTGTCGCCCAGTTTGTTGTCGCCGACATCCATGCCGTAGACCTCCCAGTCTTTCTTTTTCAGGATCGCCTGGGTAAGCGAACTACCGATGAAACCGTTGGCACCGAGGATGAGTACTTTGAGGGGCATGGGGACAGAGAAAGACTGAAAGTGGGAAGGACGGAAAGGCTGAAAGTGCGAGGGGTGGCGTGCGGTTGTCTTATGGTTGATTACTCAAACATGGGACGAAGCGTAAGGTAGGGCGAATCCTCCGGATGAGCCGTTCAACGTTCGGCAGGGTATATCGGCTCGGCAGGGACGCCTCGCCCTACCTCAGACCATCGAAGATCTCATCGATGGGTAATCATCAATTGGTCAGCAACTGGCCGATGCGCAACGGTGCCGTCGGTACGCCGCGCCATTCGGTGCGGGTGAATTCGAGTGCGCCGTCGCTGGTGGCGATGATGAGCGGTGAGACTGAGAGAATTTCGCCGGGCATTGGTTGGCTGGTTGGAGGGCTGGCGCTTGTCGCCACGCCGGGGATCGGTCCGCCGACAAGTGGCGGCCCTGCAAATTTGGCGGCGGCGGGTGAATCCGGCTCGGCCCACCAGAGCATGAGGCGGGCACCATTCGCGTCGGTGAACGCGCCGGGATAAGGATCGGTGACGGCTCGGATGAGATTAAAAATTTGGGTGGAGGTCTGCGTCCAGTTGACACGGCCGTCCTCGGGTTTGCGTCCACCGAAATAGGTGACTTGTGATTCGTCTTGGGGCGTTTCCTGCGCCGAGCCGGCGAGCAAGGCGTCGATGGTTCCAGTCAGGACGCGGCGGGCACAGGGGAGTACTTTGCGGAAAGCTTGCTCGGCGGTGTCGCGCGGAGAGATTTCCACACCATCTTGTGCAACGATGGCACCGGCGTCGGCGCTTTTCACCATGCGATGAAGCGTCATGCCGATACGGGGCTCGCCGTGGAGGACGGCCCAATTGATCGGGGCACGACCGCGATATTTCGGGAGGAGCGAACCGTGGAGGTTGAACGCGCCGAGGGGAGCGAGCCCGAGAATTTTCGTGCTGATCATGTTGCGGTAGTAGACCGACAGAATCAGGTCAGGGGCGAGCCGCGCGATGCGTTCCAGCCACTCAGGTGTCGTGATTTTCTCCGGGGTGAAAACCGGGAGGCCTTTTTCGCGGGCGAGGAGGGCGGGGGTTTTGAACCAGATTTTCTCGTGTGGATTATCCTCGTGGGTGAAGAGGGCGACGACGTGGTCGCCGCGTTCGAGCAGCAGGGACAGGGCTTCGTAGCCGACCTCGCTGTAGCCGAAGAAGAGGATGCGGGGACGGCTCATGCTTAAAGTTCGAGTTGTTGCACTAGATTATTCAACGATGGTCATCCGGTCAAATTTCGGGTGGGGCGAAGCCAGGGTGTTGCGCCCAGTTCAGCGGGAAGGCGCGGTGCTCAACTTGCGACGGGCGGCAACACGGTGATGAACGGTGGCCATGGCAATGCGTTCGCCTGTATCGCGGGCACGGGCTTCCAGGACGGCGAGATAGTCTTCCAGGTCTTCCGTCTTAGCGCGGACCCGGGCTAGCGTGGCGCGCTGCGGTTGAATTTGGGCGAGGGTGGTTTTTTGACCTAGTTTATTCATAGGCGGCTTTGCGATCACGGAGGGTTCGAATAACAAGCGTTGCGCCTTCGACTTCAAACAAAATACGGAAATCGCCCGAACGCAGGCGATCAATATTGTCCGTCGCCTGCAGCTTTTTGATGTCGCCGGTGAACCCGTGTTGGAGCCGGACAATCTTGGCCATGATCTGGCGCTGGATTTTGGTGGGGAAGGAGAATAATTCGATCTCGGCCTGCCGGGTGGAGACGATCTCGAATTTCATGGGCTACTTGGTTTCGATGATTTCCTTCACGTGGTAGCGGTCGCGGGCGCGGACGACTTGGTAGGTGCGGCCGACGTATTCGCCGATGAGGCCGATGCCGATCATGGCCACGCTGAGGAGGAAAAACAGGATGCCAAACAAAGTGAAGACGCCGAAAGTTTCCCGATCGAGATCGAGCAGAAAGCGGCGATAAAAGAGGAGGCCGACCAGGGCGAGACTGCCTGCGGCGCACAGGCCCGAGAAGATCGTGAAGTATTGCAGCGGCGCGAGGGAGAAACCGGTGATCAAATCGAAATTCAACCGGATGAGCATGTAGAACGAGTAGTTCGAGACGCCGGCGTGGCGTTCCTCGTGCTTCACGCCGACTTCACCGGGGTTGCTCGAGAAACTGTAGGCGAGGGCGGGGATGAAGGTGTTGATCGCGCCACTGCGCACGATGGCGTCGATGATGGGGCGGCGATAGGCGCGCAGCATGCAACCTTGATCGGTCATCTGGATGCTGGTGGTTTTTTCGCGGACGAAGTTGATGAGCTTCGAGGCGTAGGTGCGGAAGAAAGAATCATGGCGTTCCAACCGGTAACCGCCGACGTAGTCGAAACCGGCGTCGATTTTCGCGAGTAATTTATGGATTTCCTCGGGCGGATTCTGGAGATCGGCGTCGAGGGTCACGATCACCTCGCCGCGCACGCGCTCGAAGGCCGCCATGATCGCCATGTGTTGACCGTAGTTGGCGTTGAAATCGATGACGCGGGTCACGTCGGGACGGGCAGCCTGCTGGGCCCGGAGCAATTCGATGGAATGATCGGCGCTGCCGTCGTTGGTGAAAATGATTTCGTAGCGGCGACCGAGAGCGTCGAGCGACGGGTAGAGCCGGGCGAAAAGCGTCGGGAGATTCAGCGCCTCGTTGTAGACGGGAATCACAATCGAAAGCTGGGGCGCGGTGCTCATGATTTTAGGTGGGCGGAAAGAATGGAGGTGAGCGCGGTGACGACGCGGGCGACGTCGGCGCGGGTCATGCCGGGAAAGAGCGGCAGCGTGAGGATGTTGCGGCCGGCGTATTCGGCGTGGGGGAAATCTCCGGCGTTCCAGCCGAGTTTGCGATAGACGGCGAAGAGATGAATGGCGGGATAGTGTACTTGGTTGCCGATGCCGGCGGCGGTGAGTTGGGTCATCACCTCGGCGCGTTTGATCGTGAGTTTCTCCTCGGGGAGGACGACTTGGAACATGTGCCAGTTGCTGTTCGTGAAATCGGCGACAGGCAGGCGAAGACCGAGAGCGTGGGTGGCGGGCGTATTGAGCAACTCGAAGTAGGCGCGGGCGAGTTCGGCGCGCTGGGCGTTAAAAGAATCGAGATGCGCCAACTGGCCGAGGCCGACGCGGGCGGCGACATCGGTGAGATTAAATTTTCCGCCGACGACTTCGACTTCCATCCCATCGACGCCGGAGCGGACGACGCCTTGGAGGCGGTATTGCTCGGCGAGTTTGGCTTCGCGCTCGTCGTTCATGACGAGGCAACCGCCTTCGATGGAGGTGATGTTTTTGTTGGGATGAAAACTGAAGGAAGTGAAGTCGCCGAAACTGCCGATGCGCTTTCCGTTCCAGGTGCTGCCGATGGCTTGCGCGGCGTCTTCGACTACGCGGAGGTTGTGTTTTTTCGCGAGGGCGTAGAGGTGGTCGCGGTCGACGGGCAGGCCGGCGAGATCGACCGGGATGATCGCGCGCGTGGCGGGAGTAATAGCGGCCTCGATGCGGTGGAGATCGATATGGCGCGTGACGGGATCGATATCGACGAAGACGGGACGGGCGCCGACTTCGAGGATCACATTACTCGTGGCGACCCACGAGAGGGGCGTGGTGATGACTTCGTGGCCGGGACCGATGCCGGCGAGGCGCAGCGCGATTTCCATCGTGCAGGTGCCGGAGTTAAACACGCGGACCGGGCGGCCGCCGAAGAGAGCCGAGAGTTTCGCCTCGAAGGCTTTTACCTGCGGGCCGGAGGTGATCCAGCCGGAGCGCAACACTTCGACGACTCCCGCGATGGTTTCGTCATCGATGGTCGGACGGGTGAAGGGGAGGGAGGGAAGAGTGGGCGGGACCGAAGGAGCGGGCATATCAGGGTTGATTGCTAAAGAGGTAATGGGACCGGCTTTCATCGAGCAAATAATAACGGAATGAGGGATCGGCGAAAAGTTTGACCGTCACGGTCTTGCGGGCGACGGCCCAGATGCGGCCCGGTTCAGCCCATTGGCGGTGGAACTCGGCGTCGGCAATGAAGCGGCCGCTGGCGCGCGCTGCGGGATCGATGGCAAGCTGGAGTTCACCGGGATTTCCCACCACGCCGACTTCTCGTTGGGCATAAAAACTGAAGTCGTGAAAATATTCTCCGTAATGGTAGATGCGGTCGCTCGGTTTGGCGTGGGTCTTGAAGGTGGAGGCCAGATTGCGCGTACCGGGCCGGGCGATATCATCATGGGCATGTGCGAGGGCGAGGAGAAAAACGATCACCGAGGCGGTCATCGCAATGACAGTGGCGAGGGCGGTTTTCTTTCGCCAGAGCCAGTGGACGGCGAAGGCCCCGATAATCAGGGCGAACGCACTGCACAGACCGTCGGCCCGCAAGGCTTGCATTTGGGCGGTGTGGCGGATGAGGCCGGGGCGCAGGACGGCGTAGGTGATAGCCAGACCGAGAATGACAGCCGCAAGGGAGAATATTCCCAGGGGTGTGCGTAAACGTGGGCGATCATCTGCTTTGATCACTTTGCCGAGCCACGCCCCAATCAGCAGGGCGAGCGGCGGGAAAATCGGTAGAATATACGGGATGAGTTTCGACTGCGATTTGCTGAAGAAGAGAAAAATAAAACCAGCCCACAGAACAAAGAACCACGAATCAGCGTTTTCCTTCCGCCGAGCCCAACCGCCGGCAAGGGACTCGCGCAGCGCAGGCCAGAGAAAACCCATCCAAGGGAAGAGGCCGCCGAGCACCACAGGGATGAAATACCAGAAGGGTTGATAACGGTCATGCCCTTCGCTGGTGGTGAAGCGCTCCCAGTGCTCATGAATAAAATAGAAACGAGCCCAAGCGTCGTTGCGTTGAGCGGCGAGCAGGTGCCATGGGGCGGCAATGGCGAGGAAGATAAGGGCGCCCGTTGGCAGGTAGAAGGGTCGGAGGCGGCGCCATTGATTGAAGATCAGCAGCCACAGAAACATGACCGCTCCTGTGACCAAAAAACCGATCAATCCCTTGGTTAAGGTGGCCAAAGCCGCACTCGCATAGAGCCCGTAGAAAAGCCACCGGCGGCGGACTCCGGGTGGTTCGCGTACACCGAGAATGAAGCAAAAGAGGGTGGTGCTCATCAGGACGGACACGGCCATGTCCAAGATGAGCACGCGGGCGAGGGCGAAGTAGAGGATGGAGGTGCCAAGTACGACCGCAGCGGAAATACCCGCGAGCCGGCCGTGGATCCGGCGGGCGGCAGCGTAAGTGAGCAGCACCCCGAACAGGGCGAACAGGGCTGGAGTCGCTCGCATGGCGAATTCGTCCGGGCCAAAAAATTTCAAAAATCCGGCGACCGACCAGTACATCAGCGGCGGCTTTTCAAAGTAAACCACGCCATTGAGTCGCGGCAGGACATAGTCGCCCGTGGCGACCATTTCACGGGGAATCTCCGCATAACGGCCTTCATCAGGGTTGACGAGGGTGGCGTCGCCGAGTTGGAAAAAGTAGAGCAGACCGAAGAGCAGCGCTAGATAAACCAGGTCACGGGTGATTTCCCGGGCATCACTGGGGAGCGAATTTTCAGAGCGTGAAGCAGGTGACATGGGAGACGGTGAAATGTTATCGGTGGCTGGGCGAAGGGAATGGACCAATATAATTATTCCGACCGGGACGCCGTCGGTTTTCGCTGGAGCATCGGGGCCCAAGCAGCAGAAAGAGGCGTCGCAATCGTCAGATCGTGAGGGTGGGGCAAGTAGTGGACAGGCATCGGCGACAGCTAGGTTGCTCGAGCAGGATTAGCAAGCGGGCTCTCCTGGTGGCAAAAAAATCTTGGTGGCTGGCTGAGCGTGCATTAGTGCATCGGCGTGCAACGGAGATTTTTGGTAACTGTGTTCAGTGGGCGGACGTCTTTTCCGACGTGGCCTTTCTGTTCCTATGCAAATCATGGCTGACGAGACCTTCGACCTCGCGGGTTGTCTTAACCGCGTCCGCCAACAAGATCAGAGCGCATCCCGCGCTCTGGTTGAGCACCTGTATCCTCTGGTCATTCGTATCGTGCGCGCCCGTTTGCCCCGTCGGGTGGCCGAGGAAGATCTGGCCCAGGACATCTTTCTGAAAATGTTTACCCGCCTCGCACAGTACCAAGGGGTCGTCCCGTTTTCCCACTGGGTTTCCCGGATTGCGGTCACGACTTGTATTGACCAGCTTCGGGCGCAGCAACGCCGGCCAGAGTTGCGTTGGGCGGACTTGTCGGCAAGCCAGGCTGAGGTGCTTGATAATGTCCTGACCGACGCCCGCGACGAAACACCCAGCGATGCCCTCGCCGCGCACGAACTGGTGCACAAACTACTCGGTCAGCTCAGTCCAGCCGATCAAACCGTAATTCGTATGTTGGATCTCGAGCAGAAAACCATCGCGGAGATCAGCCAATTCACCGGTTGGGGCCAGTCGATGATCAAAGTTCGGGCTTTCCGCGCTCGACGGAAACTGCAGAAGCTATTTCAAACTTTAAAGGAGACGGAAAAATCATGAAACACCACAAACAATCCTGGCAAAAATTAGTCGCCACCGCGCGCGCGTATCGCGATCCACGCGAGGCAGCAGCCCCCTACGGGTTTGCCGTGCGCGTCGCCAGCCAAGCGAGCGTTGGACGTGCGGCTGGCACCTGGGGGTTACTGGAAAAATTTGCGCTGCGTGGCCTGATAGCGGCCTGCACCTTCAGTCTGGTGGCGATCGCCTTCGGGTACAGCACGGCGAGCGGCGAGCATGATGATGAAGTCGCCTCGAACGACATCGTGGGCGAAATCCTCAACCTCTCTTGAGTATGAACCAGCCTTGGAAACCCATCCTTTTGATCGTCGGGATTTTCGTCGCGGGCGCGGTGTCGGGCTACTTCGTTTATCCGAAGGCGGCGGAGATCCGCGTCAAAGCCAAACATCCCACCCCTGAACAATGGGGTCCGGCCCGGCTTAAAAAAATTTCCGAGCGGCTGGAGCTTACTCCTGAGCAGCAGTCGAAACTTAAGCCGATTATGCTGCGCGATATGGCGGAACTCGGACGGGTTCGCACCCACTCTCTGGCGGAGTCAAAAAAGATCTTCGAGCGGCTGGAGCACGATATCGCCGAGTTGCTCACCCCGGAACAGAACGTGAAATTTGAGCAGATGAATCGAGAAATGAGAACGAACATGCAGCGGTTTATGAAGGATCGCCCGGCTGGCCCCCGCGATGGCCTGCGAAAACTTCGAGAGCGTCCCGAGGCCGGAGAAGAAACCCCACCTCCGCCAGAGAAGCCACCAGGTGGAATTTGAGTCATGACCAATGTGCTGAGGTGGCTGCTGGCCGGGAAATTATTATTTTAGTTGCGCACCAAGTGGTGCGACCTACGTTCTGCCTTGGCCAGGTGCCATGCATGGGCAGGCGCGTGAACCCCGCCAGGACCGGAAGGTAGCAACGGTGACGACGTCCTACCAGTGCCGTGGAGTGCCTGGCCACTATTTTAAAAAAACTGAAAGCGGGAAGGACTGAAGGGCTGAAATAAATCTTTCAGAAAATGAAACGCGGGCTGGATTTTTCCGTCTGTCAGGCATTCAGTCCCTGAGTCTTTTAATGTCCATCGCTTATCAAGTCATCGCGCGCAAATGGCGCCCCCAGACCTTCGACGACGTCGTCGGACAGGACCATGTAGTCCGGACGTTGCGGAATGCGATTTCGCGTAACCGCATCGCGCACGCGTATCTGTTCGTCGGGCCTCGGGGCACGGGCAAGACCAGTATGGCGCGAATTTTTGCCAAGGCGCTCAATGTCACCGGTGGCCCCAAGGCCGACTTCGATCCGCAGGATCCGGTGGCGTTGTCGATCGCCGATGGCTCGTGCCTCGATGTGATCGAAATCGACGGTGCCTCGAATAACGGCGTCGATCAGGTGCGTGATCTGCGCGACACCGTTCGCTACGCGCCGGCGGCGGGGCAGTACAAAGTCTACATCATCGACGAGGTGCACATGCTTTCCGCCGCGGCGTTTAACGCCCTGCTAAAAACCCTCGAGGAACCACCGGCGCATGTGAAATTCATCTTCGCCACGACGGACGTACAGAAGGTGCTGCCCACGATTATCTCGCGCTGCCAGCGTTTCGATCTGAAGCCGATTCCGACCGAGTTGATTGTGCAACGCTTGAAGAAAATCGCCGTCGCCGAGAAAATCAAAGTGAGCGATGCCGCCCTCTGCAGCATCGCCCGCATGGCCGATGGCGGGATGCGCGACGCTCAATCGATCTTCGATCAGATGATTTCATTTTGCGGCACGGACATTGGCGAACCCGACGTCTTGGATGTTTACGGTCTCGTTTCCGCGGAGAAAATCGCCGCGCTCGCCGCAGCCCTCGCGGCCGGCGATCACAAGCAGATCGTGGCGATCGTGGACGAGTGCGATGAGAACGGCCGCGATCTTTACCGCCTGCTCGTCGACGTGCAGGCGAACGTTCGCACGGCGCTACTCGATTCGATCGCGAAGGGTGGCGGCAGCGAAGCGCTCGGTTCGCCGATGACGACGGAGCAGCTCACCCGCTTGCTCGATGGTTTGCGCGAAGGTGAAGGTGGGGTGAAGCACGGGTTGTCCGAGAAGATTAATTTCGAGGTGGCCTTGCTCAAAGCGGTCGAGGCCAGTCGGGCCCGGGCGATTGATAGCCTGATTAAGGAAATTGCCGCGCTCGCCGATAGTTTGCCGGAAGATAGCTCAAAAAAAAACGACTGACACGGCGTGTTGAGCTGACCAACCGGGATAATGAGGAAGAAACCCCCGTCACGGTGATCACGAGCGAAATAGTTGAAAACGTGGAAATTGGCGCGCCGATTGGACCGGGTGAGGTGGAGGAGACGGCCTTTCTGGCGGAGCAGGGGACGACCAGCCCGCCCAAGCCGATGCCTGTGGTCGCAACTGCTCAAGATTCGGCAACCGATGCACCCATTCCTCCGATGGATGAGTTGATCCACCGTATCCCCCCTGCGGCGAGGGAGCTCATTGACCAACTGTTCCGGGCGAAATTCATCACGGTTAAACGTATGCCCGTTTCGGCATTTAAGACGCAAAATTAGCCATACAAAGGTTGATCCGTGGCATATGACGTGCTTTCTAATTCTCTTTAATCATTCTCTTCCGCGTTTAGGCGAGGCCAGGTGGCGTTGTCTGGCGCGGGTTCTCAACCCCCAGTCAACCACACTACCATGAGCGTTAGTCCCTCCCGTCTCGCTGCCATCTCCGCCGCGAACTCATTCCAACCCGCTTCTGCCCTTGCCTTCAAGCAAAGCCATTCCGCCGCCATTTATGGCAAGAATGTTTTCAACGAAAAGGTCATGCAGCAGCGTCTGCCGAAGATGGCCTATAAGTCACTGCGCAAGACGATCGACACCGGCGCGCCACTCGATGCCAACGTCCTCGATATCGTGGCCACTGCCATGAAGGACTGGGCGCTCGAGAACTGCGCCTCCCACTACGCTCACGTCTTCCAGCCGCTCACCGGTATCACCGCTGAGAAACACGACAGCTTCCTCGAGCCCGATGGCCGCGGCGGTGCGATCGCCGAATTTTCGGGCAAGCAGCTCATCCAAGGCGAACCCGACGCTTCCTCATTCCCGTCCGGTGGCATCCGCGCCACGTTCGAAGCCCGTGGCTACACTGCATGGGACGTCACCAGCCCGTGCTATCTGACGGAGAACGCCAATGGCGTCACCCTCTGCATCCCGACGGCGTTCGTTTCCTGGACCGGCGAGGCCCTCGATCTCAAGACCCCGGTTTTGCGCTCAATGAAGGCGCTCGATGTTCAGGCGCGGCGCATCCTGAAACTCTTCGGCCATCAGAATATTTCCATGGTCACGGCCACTGCTGGTCCTGAGCAGGAATATTTTCTTATCGACCGTAATTTCTATCTTTCCCGTCCCGACCTCATGTCGTCCGGTCGGACTCTCTTCGGGGCGCGTCCCCCGAAGGGCCAGGAATTTGAGGATCAATATTTCGGCGTCATCCCCGAGCGCGTCTTGGCCTGCATGCACGAGACCGAAGCTGAACTCTACAAGCTCGGCGTCCCCGTTAAGACCCGCCACAACGAGGTCGCTCCTTCCCAGTACGAACTCGCCCCGATCTACGAAAACGCCAACATCGCCGCCGATCACCAGCAGACGGTCATGGTCATGCTGAAACGCGTCGCCCACAAATACGGTCTCGAGTGCTTGCTGCACGAGAAGCCGTTCGCCGGCGTCAACGGTTCCGGCAAGCACCTCAACTGGTCGCTCGGCAACGGTGCCCAAGGCAATCTCCTCGAACCCGGCAACACCCCGCACCAGAACATGCAGTTCCTCGTGTTCTGCGCTGCTGTCGTCCGCGCGGTCCACCGTCACGGCGCACTCCTCCGCGCCTTGGTCGCCTCGGCTTCCAACGATCACCGTCTCGGCGCCAACGAAGCTCCTCCGGCGATCATCTCGATCTTCCTTGGCGAGCAGTTGGCCGACGTGTTCAACCAGCTCAAGAAGGGCAAAGCCAAGTCTTCCAAGGCGGCCGGCACGATGCACCTCGGCGTCGACACGCTGCCGATCCTCATGAAGGACGCCGGCGATCGCAACCGCACCTCGCCGTTCGCCTTCACCGGCAACAAATTCGAGTTCCGCGCGGTCGCTTCGAATCAATCCATCGCGGCCCCGCTCGCCGCGCTCAACACGATCATGGCCGAGTCGCTCGACTACGTCGCCACCAAGCTCGAAAAAGCCTCGCCCGCGAAGTTCAATGACGCGGTGCAGAGTTTGCTCACCGAAATCGCCACGGAACACGGCGCGATTATCTTCAACGGTAACGGCTATTCGGAAGAGTGGCATAAAGAGGCGGCCAAGCGCGGTCTCCCGAATCTCAAGACTTCGGTTGATTGCATTCCGGTCATTGCCGCCAAGAGCACCGTCGCCGCTTACGAGGCCTACGGAGTTCTCACTAAGCGCGAACTCGAGGCCCGCCGCGACATCGCGTTCGAGCAATATGTGAAGTCGGTCAACGTCGAGACCAACATCGTGACCGAGATGGTCGCGACCAAGTATATCCCGGCTGCCGTCCGCTATCAGACCGAGCTCGCCCAAAACGTGGCCGCCCTCAAGGCCGCCGGCGTGAAAGCCGATGTCGCGCTGCTCAATAAGATTACTGGTCTCATCACCGGTCTCAACGAAGCCTCTGAGAAGCTTGAGGAGATCCGCAGCCATCATGTCAGCGGACTCGAAGCTGAAGCTTCGCACTTCTGCCATGAGGTTCTTCCGCAGCTCCTCGCCATCCGCAAGGAAGTCGATGCGCTTGAGGCCCTCTGCCCCGATGAAAGTTGGCCGGTGCCGACCTACGAAGAGATGCTCTTCATTCGTTGATTTAGTTTAGAACGCTCAAAGAGAACCAGCGCCCGGTCGAAAACGACCGGGCGTTTTTGTTGTGCGCCCAGCAGGGCGCACTTGCTCATGTCTCCTGTAGTCCGCAGTGGGAGACACGAATTTCCTGAATCTTCAGGAACAGAAATGATTTAAATATTTCTTCGCATTGCCCGGTGGGTGCCGGAGGAGTAAGGGGTATATTCTTCACTATTAGCTGCGACAGGAATGGGTTTATCCTGCAATAGGGAGGGGTGGAAGGTCATTCTCTCAACAATCAACCCCAGTAATTGAGGAAAAGCGCTTGACTCACCCCCCGGATTTTGGGTCTTTCACCCTTCCCAATTTACTAATCGCCATGGCCAATACCAAGTCAGCACTCAAAGCCGCCCGCAAATCCCTCCGGAATGCAGCGCGCAACCAGAACATCAAGACCCGCCTCAAGACACTCGGTAAGAGCGTCCAAAAGGCTGTAACCGCCGGCGATGCCGAAAAGACCCGCGCTGCCGCGATCGCTTTCAGTTCCGCTTTGGACCGGGCGGTCAAGAGCGCCGTCATTCACAAGAATGTCGCCTCCCGCCAGAAGTCCCGCATGGCGAAGCATGTTTTCGCTGCGAAGTAATTCTCGGCGCAGATAAATTTTAAGCCCCGTGTGCCCCAAAAGGCTGCGGGGCTTTTTGCTGGGTGGGCGGCATGTAGCCGCATTGGAGCGAAGCGACAATGCGGTGAGCGGTTCGGGGCCGAACGCGCTTTCGCCTTTGGCTCAAACGCGTATTGGATATTAAACCGGATGCGGTCGGTGGCGTGCTCGTCGCGCCATTCTGCTGGCCAGCATAATGGTGCGAGCTCGCAACCTCAGACATGAATGGCGCTAAGTTAAGCGGCAGGTTCGTCGACTGCCTGACGTTTCGTCTGCGATGATTTGCTGCGGAATTTCGCAGGGCCGCCCCTTGTGGGCGAGCCGTTTCCGATGCGCCCTCCGGCACGGCCACAAGGGCCGGCCCGACATGCCTCATGCAAAACAGTTGGCCTGATCACGCATGGTAGAATAACGACCAACCTCCTTAACTTAGCGCCATTCACCACAGACATCCTGATCCCGAGGACTTAGGGTGAACTCAACTCCGCCGCGAATCGGGATATAATACAATTAATGCGGAGCACGCGTCCGTTCGACTGCGCTCAGGACGGCCGGAGCCTGTCGAATGGCCGGAGAGCGCGGAGCGTGACGTGATTTCACGCCGCGTTATCCCGTCGGCTGGGCTTGTTTCCCTTCGGGAAAATTCGGGTGGTTAGTGGGCAACCTGGATTTTCTCTCGGAGGCTTGGCCCACGAACCACACCAGCGTTCCGAAAAATTTGGACTTCAGGTAGGGGCGGTTGCCCTCAACCCCCACTCGTGCGAGGCGCGCCGCGAGTGAGCCTGTGGCGCTTGAGGGCAAGCGCCGCTACCGAGGTTGCACTGCATAGGTAGGGCGAACCCTCCGGGTGAGCCGCGGCTCGGCGGGATGCTGCCGAGTGTCGCTTACGCTTGATAACGCCCTACCAGCGGAATCCTGTTTCATCAGGCTGATTTTGGGATCAAGAGGTCTGAAGTCTGTCTTCGTGGCACGGGTCTCCAGCCAGACCCGTGATTCCAAAACTCACGGGTGGGAGACCCGTGCCCTCCGACCCGTGCCGACGCTGTTTCTGAATTTTACATCGGTTTCCAAGCTATCGATTCTTAGACATTGCGAAAAGTTAACTCATTACTAATTAATGCAGACTGTGAACGTCATCTCTCCACGCTCTCCTGTGTTGCTGCTTCTAGCCATCGGCTCCTTGGTGAGTCCGGCGGTGGGGATCGCGGCCAGCCAGTTGGATAGCTTGCTAAGTAATTCGCCCTTTGGCGCGGCCCCTAAGTCCGGTCAACCGATCGAAGCAGGTAATCAACTCTTGGAACTGCGCAGCATTTGGGAAGATAAGGGACAGCCGCTTTTTAGTATTTATGATACGGCGACGAAGCGCTCGCGTTGGGTCGGCTTGAATGACGCCAATGGTGATGTGGTGATCAAGAGCTACGATGCGGAGGCGCACACGATTTCCCTGGAGCAAAATGGCCGACCACTGTCCCTGACTTTAAAAAGCGGTCCACGGATCGTGCCGAATTCGCCAATGCCCGTGCAAGCCGTGATGCCGTACGGAGCGGCGGGTTTGTCTGGACAACAATTTCTTCCCAATGGCGTGGGCAAAAGCCCCGAGGCGCACCATATGCAGCAAATCGCCGACGAGATTCGCCGCCGTCGGGCCTTGCGCCAGCAGGCTCCGAATATGCCGACCCCGACACCCGGCGCGACCGGTAACAGTGGTCCAATGCGGCTTCCCGGTGCGTCGGGCAGCAGTGGCCCGATGCCCATGCCCACGCCCGGCACGGGCACCGGTCCGATGCCTATTCCTAGGCCCGGGGCTTCCACCGGTCCCACTCCTAATACCCCATCGAGACAATGAACATGACCATGAAAACATCCGTCCGCGCTTTTACTCTGATCGAGATTCTAATCGTCGTGACTATTATCGGTTTGCTGGCGGGTGTACTATTTAAGGGTCTTGGAGGCGCGCAAGATGCCGCCCAGATCAAGATTGCCGGAATTGCCGTGCGCTCATCGATGAAGCTGCCGCTCGAACGCTACAAAATGGATATGGGCAGTTATCCGAGCACGGCTGAAGGATTGAATTCACTGTTGGTGGTGCCCGGAAATGCAGCTGGTAGTTGGCGCGGTCCGTACATGGATGATGAGGGTGGCAAAGTGCAATTGGATCCGTGGCACGAACCCTTCCAATATCGTTTCCCGGGGTCGAAGAACAAAATGAAATATGATTTGTTTTCCAAAGGACCGGATAAAACCGAAGGGACCGAGGACGACATTGGCAACTGGTGACCCCTCTGGTCGCAATGTGGCATCGTCAGAATATCCCTGCGGCGCACCGTAACTATCGACGAGGATTTACTCTGATCGAAATCCTGCTGGTCTTGGCCTTGATGACTCTGCTGGTTTCGCTGTTCATTGCCGGGGTCTCTGATTTTTTCCGTGCCCAGGAAAAGACCATGAAGGATGTTTTTTGGGAATCCGTCCAAGCGGCCCGTTTGCAGGCGGTGGAAGGAGATCGGACGGTGAAAATGCGTTATGATGAGAAAAAAAAATTATTGCACTGGGGGACCGGGGAGACCGCTGCGAGTGTCGCCTGGCCGGGTAAAAGTGTGGAATTTCTGCCGGTCGATCAACGCGAGACCGTGCTCATTGGCGGTCAGTTGATCGAGCGAGGCGGAATGCTGGCGGTGCATTTCTTTGCCGACGGTACGGTGGAAAACTTCAAGGTGCAGCTGGTCGATAACGAGGGGCACCCGTCCCAATTGGAAATCGACCAGTGGACTTGTGCGGCGATCACCCGGAAAACCCCGTGATGCGATGATGACCCGCCGATCCAAGTTACGCCGAGCCTTCACCTTGGTTGAGGTGCTCATCAGTCTGGCGATTTTTGCGTTGGCGGCGGTCGTGCTGTCGGCGGCGTATCTCAATATTATCAGCAGCTACAGTGCGATGGGCGGGCGGCAGCAAGCGGAAGAAGATTGGAATTGGTTGCGCTTGAGCGTGCTGTTGGAACCCGACCGCAAAAAAGTCGAGGCGGGCGGGCGCTTGGCACTGACCAACGGCCAGCAGTTGGTTTGGACAGCGAAGATCGAGCCGACGGATGTGGCGGATTTGTTTCGGGTGAATTTGAGGGGGGAAACCGCGCAGACGACCGGCCCGGAGGCTTGGCAACGCAGCCAGATGGTCCAGCTGTTGCGGCCGACGTGGTCTGATCCCGCTGAGCGGGAAAAACTACGCGACATCACGCGGCAACGGCTGCTGAAGCAGCGCTCCAAATGAAGGCGACACGTATCTCTCGGTCTTCGAAATTGCCTCGGTTTTTTGGGCCTAGGGCCGGCCCTTGTGGGCGTGACGATAGGCGAGGGTGGAGCGGCACGGCGACAAGTGCGGGCCCTAGCGCCGGCACCAAGGACAGGCTGGACGCGTTTTCTCCTCTGCGCTTCAAGCCAACCCTTCCGGCCATTCGACAGGCTCAGGCCCCAAGGGAGGCCGGGTTCCACCCTTCTGCCACTCGCCGCACTTCGCGCGGCTTCACGCTCGTCGAATTGCTGCTGGCGATGGCGATCCTCTCGATGTTGGTCACGGCGCTGTTTTCCTTTGTTTTTTCCATGGGAGAAATATGGGGGCAGGGCGGGGAGAAACGTTTGTTCAGCCAGCATGTGAATGCGGTGACACGTCACGTGGAGTCGTTGTTGCGGCGCGCAGCCTGGCCGCATGGCGGAGTGACGGCAGCCGAGCCCTTCACGGTGAGAGAGGTTCGCCAGGGGACCGGCGGCACGGCGAATTTGCTCGGGTTTGATATGCTGGATGGTGACCGGTTGATGCGTTGGCCCGAGGAAGCTTTGCCGGAAGTGGAGTGCAGTCTGGGGCTGGAAACCAACCAAGGGCTCATGCTCTACTGGCGCTCGCGGCTCGAGAAACATGATAAGAATGATCCGCCCCGGGCGGTGTTGATTTCACCGCTCGTGACCAAACTGTCCTACGCGTATCACGAGGAGAATGGTGATAGCTGGCGCAAAGAAGATACCCTGCGCCGCGGTCGGTCGGGCGAGTGGGTGTTGCCTGATCGCTTGATCATTGCTTTCAAACAGGACCAATTCGAAGAACAGCGTGAACTCACCTTGCCCATCGGGAGCGGGGGCGTCGCTTTCTGATGAAAACTCGCATGCCCCATTTTGTTTCGGCTGGCGGTTCCTCTGCGGAGGAACACTGCTCGGAGTTTGGGTTGGATGGGCCATTACTGGAGACGCGGCACCCTCGCCGCGTGCTGCGGTCGACTCCGCGCCGAGGGCGGCGCGGCTCCAGTCCGCTCAAGGGAATCAAGCACGCGCAATGCGGCTCCGTGGTTATCTTTGTGCTGGGGGTGATTTTGCTGACCTCGTTTTTGCTCACGCGGTTGATGGACCGCGCGGCGGTGGAGTTGGCGGCGGAAAGCAAAGCCTCAAGCAAGACGGCTATGCGGCAGGAAGCGTATTCCGCTCTCGAGGCGAGCTTGGCGGTGCTCGCCGATTATGCGGCGGTGGACAACGGTCTGCACGCGGCCGAGCAAGGCTGGGCTCAGCCACTCGACCTGATGAACTACCAGCCATCCGCCGGTTATAGTGCAGAAGTGACCGTGGAGGATGAGACGGGTAAACTCTCGTTGCCGGTAGCGGACGAGACCGTATTACGCGGCTACATGGATGCCATTGGTTGTCCACCTACTTCACTGGACGATCTGGTGGATGCACTGCTGGTTTGGACCAACGCGAATCACATTCCGGAGAAAAGCGGTTTCGACGCGGAAAATTTCGCCGGATCGGCTCTGCCGTACATGGCACCGCAACGCTCCTTGCGCTCCTTCGAGGAGTTACGCGCGATCCCTGCCAGTCGGGAAATCTTTTTTGATGAAGATGGTCATTGGAACGAGCTGGGCCACCGTTTCATCGCAGGCGCTTCGCTTTATCAATTCACCGCGAGCAACGTGAATTCAGCCCGGCCCGAAGGCCTGCTGGCGCTGGGACTGGATGTGGCGCATATCGATTCACTGGTGCAGGCCCGGAAAACCAATCGCGCGAATAATTCCTTCTATCGCGCGCCCGGCGAAATGTCCGGGGTGTTGGGCAAAGATAATCCACCGCCGGCTGGTTTGGGCGCGGATGCGATTTGCCTCCATCTGCTGATTACCGTGAAGAAAGGCTCGCGCGAATACCGGCTCGATGTCTGGGTCAGTCCGGCCGGCTCCACGCCTGCGGCCGTCCCGCCGCCACCGGCTGGTCTCGGACTTAACGGGGAACTTCCGGCGGGTTCCGTCGTGCAAATTCCAGCTAAAAGAGGCACGACGCGCAATAAAGTGGACTCCCCCTTTCAGATCTTGGAACTTCGGGAGAACAACGGCACCTAAAAACAGGATGACATCCCCGGCCCCTCAACCTCCCGCCGCTCCCTCCCCTCGACGCATGTCATCGGTGGTGCTACTACCCGGCGATAAATTCTTCGTTCGTCGCATCGCCCTGACCCCTGGGCAGGATGCAGCCGTGCAAGTCGAACTGGCGCTGGACACCTTTGGTCCGTTTGCCCCGGCGCAGATTTTCCATGGATTTTGCGCCTCACGTGATGGCAAGCAGGCTTTGATCTTTGCGGCTTATCGGAAAAATTTCACTGCCGAGGAAATTTCCAGTTGGAGCACCGCTGATTTGATTTTGCCGGAGTTTGCCCTTTGGCTGGCCCCGGCGACGACGCCAGCGGCCGGCACGTGGCTTTACGAGCATGACGATGGGCTCCAACTGATCGCGTGGGATGGCAGCGAATTACCGGCGGGCCTGCTTTTTCGCAAAACAGCAGGCGTCGCGGCCGAGCTCGCGGCGGGCGAATTGCTGGAGGAGGCGGCGAAACGTTTCGGTGGGCCGACAGATTCGCCGCGTCGGCTGAGCGGAAATTTTGTCATCGAGCGTTGGGGCAAAGAAGGACTCAGCCTGAAACTCGACAAACCCGGCCAAACCATGGCGACGCTGCTGCCCGTGGCGATGGCCCGCAGCATGGATGTGCGGGACAAGGCTGAATTGGTCGCCCTCGCGCAGGTCCAGCAGCGCGAAAATTGGCTCTGGCGTAGTTTTGCGGGAGCCGCCGCCGCGCTGCTTTTATGTGCCGTAGTGGAAGTGGGTCTGCAGCTCGCCGGCGTTGTCTTGGACCGCACCCAGCAGAAAGTGAAAGCTAACGCTCCCGCCGTCCAGAATATCGAGCAGGCGAATACTTTGGCGGCCCGGATGGAGCAGATGGCGGGGCAGCGCTTGAAACCCTTTGAAATGATTGCGCTGATTAACAAGAGCCGACCGGCCTCGATGCTTTTTAAGCAGACCACGACGAATAGTCCGACGCAGATCGAGGTGAATATCGAGGTCAGCAACACCGCCGATATGCGCGACTTCGAGCCGGCGCTGAACAAAGCTCCCGGAGTGGAAAAAGTGGTGGTGAGTAATCAAAGGCTGCAACCCTCGGGGATCACTTCGTTTGATCTTAAGGTGACCTTTAAGCCGGATTTTGCCCACGAGGGGGACAGCAAATGAAAAATTTATTTAACAGTAAAACGATGCGCGAGCGCGTGCTGATGGCCGCTTTCATTCTCATTGGCGCGCTGTGGTGGGGGACCTCATTACTCGGACGGACCCAGTTGCTGAAGCAGGAGTGGAAGATCACGAGTGCGGATATCGATGAACAACAGAACTGGCTGAAAAATAAAACGCAGGTCGAACAGCGGACTTTAAAAGTCACCGCCCAATTAAATCCCGCCAAGACCTTCAATGCCACGCAAGCTTTCACCGAAGTAAACCGTTTGACGCAGGGCATGGAGGTGACGATCGGCGAGACGAGAACCGAGCGCTCGGAAAATTTCGCTATGCATAGTCTCCAAGTGACGATTCGGAAAGTCGGCATGCCGTCACTCATTAAGTTTTATTTAGAGCTGAGTCAGAAGGCCCCCTATCTCGGTATTGATAAATGCACGATCTCGATGGATCGGGCGAACCCGGGACAGGTGAACGCCGCGATTCGCATTTACTCCGTCGAGATGCTGACTCCGGTGGCGGCGAAGTGAGCTGGTCGCCGCGTGGGAGTGAAACGACAACGTGGTGGCAGCGCCGCCGCGGCGGCGACCGCACTTTCGCTGCTGCTCAAGTGCGGCTACAAAACAGCGCGTCGGAGTGGAAACCAACGCCCACCTGCTGACGCGATCAAGCTCAGCGTTTCGCGAGCACTTCTTTGAGCGCTACAGCCACATTCGCGGGGACGAAGTGCGCGATATCGCCGCCGAGTTTGGCGATCTGTTTCACCAGCGAGGAACTGGTGTAGCTGTAGGCTTCCTTCGGCATGACGAAAATGGTTTCCACCTCGGGTTCCAGATGGCGGTTCATCAGAGCCATGTTGAATTCAAACTCGAAATCGGAGAGCGCGCGCAGTCCGCGGATGATGGCCTGGGCTTTTTGCTGGCGGGCGAATTCCACGAGCAACCCATCGAAGCTCACGACATCGACGTTGGGCAGATCAGTGAGATTGGCGCGGATCAATTCGACGCGGTGCTCCGTGCTGAAGAGGGAATTCTTCGTGGTGCTGATCGCCACGGCGACCGTGACGCGGTCAAACAACTTGGCGGCGCGCTGGAGGACATCGAGGTGCCCGTTGGTGATGGGATCAAACGAGCCGGGGTAAAGGCAAAGTCTCATAGGGTAACTGATGGGCGGAGACAAGGGCAGGGGTGCCCCGATGGCGAGGAAGTTTTCCGGGCGAGTAGCCGGGTGGGAGCCCAGCGACCACACGGCCTCTGAGGAACCGCATTTTCGCTGCGCTCAAATGCGGCTACCGGGAAGTTGGAGTAGCCGTGTTGGAGCGAAGCGACAACGCGGTGGGAGCATCGTCACCCATGACCGCATTTTCGTCGATGACGCAGGTGCTACAAGACTGGGTAGGTTGCGAGCTTGTCTCGCAACGTGACCGTGGTGCAACCAGCGCACTACTTATCGACGAGTTGGAGCCTCGGCCGGCTGAGTAGCCGTGTTGGAGCTCAGCGACAACGCGGTGGGCGCCTCGTCACCACTGACCGCACTTTCGCCGATGGCTCACGTCCGGGCTACTTGTCAGCGCCGCCTCGATGGCGAGGAAGTTTTGCGTTTCACCATCTCGGATATTGCCAAGTGAGGGCCACGCGACTCGACTTCCTTTCATGCGTTTTACTCTGGCCAACTGGCTGACCGTCTCCCGCGTGCCTGCGATGTTTGCCATCGTCTGGCTGATGGATCGCGGCACTTCTTGGGCACCCACGATTGCTTTCTGGCTCTTTATCGCGGCGGCGTTGACCGATTGGTTTGATGGCATGATCGCCCGGGCGCGAGGCGAGGTGTCGTCGTTCGGCCGATTCATGGATGCCGTGATCGACAAGGTGATGGTGGTCGGCCTGATGATCGCGCTGGTGGTGGGCGATTATTTCATGGGTTTCGAATCGTACGCCATGGCGCTGCTGCTTTGTATTTTGGGCCGGGAATTTTTGGTGTCCGGCATGCGGATGGCCGCCGCGACCAAGGGACAAATTGTCGAAGCCGACACAGGTGGAAAAATAAAAACCTTCGTCCAGCTCAACTCCATCGGCTGGCTCCTCGGGGCGCGGATGTTTGCCAAGGATTACAGCGATGTCTCGTTCTTGGGCGATCCCCGGTTCGTCTCGTTCATTCACTATGGCGGCGTCGGCCTTTATGTTCTGGCCTCAGTGCTGACGATTACCTCGGGCATTTCCTATTTTCGGAAGCACGGCCACGTCGTGCTGGAGTGAACATGACACTCGCGGAACCTACTTGGTTGCGCCGGCTGCCGGCGAAATTTGTGATCAGGGTGGCGACGCTCGGACCGCTGGGGCAATGTTTGCCAGCACCGGGCACATGGGGTTCGCTCGCGGGGTTGCTTTACACGTTGCTGCTTTTTCGCCGACTCAGCTGGGCCGAAACGCTCGTCTACACGCTCATCGCCAGCTATGTCGCCGTGGCGTTCACCGGTGAGGCCGCCAAGCGGATGGGCCGTAAAGATCCGGGCGAAGTGATTCTCGATGAGTTTGTCGTGATGCCGCTGGTGTTTCTTTTCTGGCACAGCGGATTCACCGCGCATTTGCCGGAGTGGGTGGTGGCGCTGGCGGGCTTCGGCTTATTTCGCTTCTACGATATTTTGAAACCGCTCGGAATTCGCCGGCTGCAATCCTGGCCGGGCGGTTGGGGGATTGTCGTGGATGATTTCGTCGCGGCGCTGGCAGCGTGTGCGACGTTGCATTTCGGCGCGTGGCTCTGGGCGCTGCGGTGAGGCCGTACAGAATCGTCAAAGATTTTGTTCGGTTCCTTTGTCTTGGGGTTTGTTTTGGGGTAGGGCGAACCCTCCGGGTGGGCCGTTAATCGCGCGCGGCCAGCGGGACGCTTCGCCCTGCCGCAATTCCATGCTGCGTTGAGTGATGTCCTCAGTCCTCGATCCACACCTGATCGTGCGTGCGCACGAGATCGAAGAGCTCGATGATTTCGAGGTTGTTCATTTGCACACAACCGGAAGTCGAGGGTCGGCCGAGCCGGTCTTCGTGATTCGTGCCGTGGATATAAATATACCGGGAGTGGGTATCGACTAAGCCACCGGCATTCACGCCGGGTTCGAGTCCGCTCAGCCAGAGAATGCGCGTCGTGATCAGATTTTTCGCCTGCAGCTCTTCCTCGAGCTCGTTGAAATGTTTGCCCAAGCTGACGCGGGCCTTGAACACGATCCCAGGCGGGGCGTCGGCACCGATCTTCTCGGCGATTTCGTGCAGGCCACGGGGCGTGCCGAGGGAATCTTTCACGTTGGAAGGCGGTCGCAACGACGTGGATATGACGTAGGTCTTGCAGAGAGCGCCGTTTTGATAAAATCCAAGCAACTGACGGGCAATGGATACGACAATAGTACGCGATGTCGGCTTGAGTCCGAGCGCGAGACACTTTTCATTCACCTGTTTCAAATATTCTTTCACGTGAGCAATAAAACTTATCGAGTTGGTATCGTCGGAGCCACCGGAGCGGTCGGTCAAGAACTGATCAGCCTGTTGGGGTCGCGTAATTTCCCCTTGGCGGAGCTGCGGCTGCTCGCCTCGGCCCGGTCCGTGGGGCGTCTCATGGATGTCGGCGGGAAGAAAGTGACCGTGCGAGAGGCCACGCCTGAGGCTTTTGAAGGCTTGGATATTGCGCTCTTCGCGGCCGAGGGCGCCATCGCCAAGGCCTTGGCCCCCGAGGCGGTCAAACGCGGTTGCTTGGTGCTCGATAAGAGTTCGGCCTACCGCATGTACGCGGATGTACCGCTCGTGTTGCCCGAGATCAATCTCGAGGCGACGCGCAAACACAAGGGCATCATCGCGAGTCCGAACTGCTCGACTTCGGTGGCGCTCATGGGGCTGTATCCCTTGCATAAGGCTTTTGGTTTGAAGCGCGTGATTTTCGCGACCTACCAATCCGTTTCCGGCACGGGCGCCGATGCGATCGACGAACTCGAAGCGCAGGTCCAAGCCTACGCGAAAGGCCAACCGCTGATCCACAAAGTTTATCCGTACCAAATCGCTTTCAATCTCATCCCGCAGGTGGATAGTTTTGGCGCGGATGGCTACACGGGCGAAGAATCCAAGATGCGCGAGGAGAGTCGCAAGATCATGGGCCTGCCTGCGCTGAAAGTTTCCGCGACCTGCGTGCGTGTGCCCGTCGTGCGCGCCCACTCGGTGGCGGTGAATGCGGAGTTTGAAATGCCGGTGGATATCGCGGCCGCACGTGCGGCGATCGCGGCGTTTGCCGGGGCCACGCTCGTGGACGATATTGCCAATAAAATTTATCCTACTCCGCTGGATTTCAGCCGGCAGGTGAAGTGCGGTGTCGGTCGCATCCGCCTCGATACCGCGCTGGACAACGGTCTCTCGTTCTGGGTCAGCGGTGATAACCTCTGGAAGGGCGCCGCACTCAATTCGATCCAGATCGCCGAAGCGATGATTCGCGAAGGCATTTCGCTGCGCGCGAGCTGAGACGGGGGGGGTGTAGCCGTGCTTGAGTCATCGGCGAAAGCGCGGTCAGGCGCGGCGTGTGCATGGCACCGCGTTGTCGCTGCGCTCCCACACGGCTACTCGACCTGCGTGATTTTATGTTCGATAGCGGTGTTCACCGTTCGGCCGTGCTCTGGACTCTTAGCTCTCGACTGCCTGATTTCCGTTGGATTTTCCAGTCACTCCCTTCTTGCGGCGGGCCGCGTGCTCCGGCATTTTTCGGTTTCACCCATGGGACCCGATCTTCGCGAAACTTTCCTCACTGAATTGCGCACCAGCGTGCAGGACAGTACTTTTGTGAAGCTCACTCTGGGCAAAGCGCGCGGAGGCGCAGCGGATCTCCAGAATATCTACATTCGCCCGCTGACCCTGCGCGGGGCACCGCATCTTACGTTTGTCTGGCGGTACACCACGAAAGACATCACGAAAAATTTTATTCCCGCCGAGGCGCTCGCCCAGATCGAAACGCTGGTGGGGGCGCAGTTTCACAGCGCGCATCTTTTCACCACCGCGCGAACGGCTCAGCTCGAATACAATAAGAAGGGTGAACCCCGCTATAGCTTTGGCCCGGCTGCCGTAGGAGAGATTCAGCCCGCCGACCACGATCGCACCAAATCCCGGTTGCTGCCAGCGACGAGCCAGACGTGGTTGGAAGCGTTGGGGGTCACCAATCCAGCGGGCGTCGTGCGTCCCGGTATGGCTGATAAGCACCGGCAGATTCATAAGTTCGTCGAGATTCTGAGTCACCTCGCGGCCGAGGCGGCCCTGCCCACGAACCGGCCGGTGGAAATCGCCGACATGGGTTGCGGCAAAGGTTACCTGACGTTTGCCACGCACGACTATTTTAACCTCGTCGCTTCCCGTCCGACCAACGTGATGGGCCTTGAGACGCGGCCGGAGTTGGTGGAAAAGTGCCAGGCCATCGCCCGCCGCGCGGGTTCGGCGCGCCTCACTTTTAAAGGGGGAACCATTCAGTCGGCATCCTGCACCGCGCTCGATGTTCTGATCGCCTTGCATGCGTGCGACACTGCGACCGACGACGCTATTTTAAAAGGTGTGCAGGCCGGAGCGACATTGATTGTGGTCTCGCCTTGTTGTCAGAAGGAACTGCGCCCGCAGTTGACCGCCGCGCCCCTGCTCGCTCCGGTGTTGCGCCACGGAATTTTTCAGGAGCGCCACGCCGAGTTCGTTACCGATGCGCTTCGGGCGCTCCTGCTCGAATGGGCGGGCTACGACACCAAGGTGTTTGAATTCATCTCCACCGAACATACCGCGAGAAACCTGATGATCACCGCCACGAAGCGCACGGAAAAGCCGGACTCCACGGAAACGGCTGCCCAGATTCGCACGCTGGCGGATTTCTACGGTATCAAAACCCATGCGCTGGCTCGGCATTTTGGTTTCAAGCTGTCCTCTCATGCCGAATAAACCGTCGGTGCGATATTGCATGAAACGAATTCTTCAGAGGAAAAACAGTGGCACGGGTCTCCCGACCCGTGATTTCTATGCCCCCGGGTCAGGCGACCCGGGCTACTTTTATTTTCAGCTCGCATGAAACTGGAATCGCTCGATTGGGACGTGCTCGACCGTCTTCGCCAAACTTTTCTCTCCTCCGCCAAATCGGCCGGACCTTACTGGCATACGATGACGGATCTGGAGTGCTACGATCTCACGTATGGCGAGCGCATCGGTTGGAAATGGGATGCGGTGCTGCGGGAACTGCGTCTGCGCGGCTGGACGCCCCCCGTGGGAGTGACGGTGTGCGATTGGGGTTGTGGCAGCGGCATTGCGGGCCGGCGCGTCGTGGATTTTCTGGGCGCAGGCGATTGCGTCGGTCTGCGGTTGCACGATCATTCTCCGTTGGCGATTGATTTCGCGGAGCATCGGGCCCGTCAGATATTTCCCGCGCTGACCGTCGAGCGGGCCGATACCCGTTTTTTGCGGAGCGAGGAGCCGATCGGCGTACTGGTGCTCAGTCATGTCTTGAATGAACTCGATGAAATCGCCCGGGCGGAACTCACGGGTTTGCTCGCCCGCGCGCAGACCGTCCTCTGGGTTGAACCCGGCACGCATGAAGTGAGCCGGTCCCTGATAGGCTGGCGCGAAAAAGCGCTGGCCCAAGGTTTGCAAGCGGTGGCGCCCTGCACACATCAGGCGGGCTGCGGCTTGATGACGACGGGCAACGAGCGGCACTGGTGTCATCACTTTGCTGAGCCGCCGATGAATATCTACGCCGATTCCGATTGGGTGAAATTCGGGCAACGGGCGGGGATCGATCTGCGATCACTGCCCTATAGTTTTCTGGTGTTGGATCGTCGTCCGGTGGAGGCGGGGGCGGGCGCTTCGCGCATTTTAGGCGATCCGCGCATCTACAAAGGCTACGCCAAAATTTTCAATTGCAGTGCGAGCGGAGTGGAGGAGCTGACGATGCAGCAACGCGTGGACAAAGTGTTTTTTAAATCACTCAAGAAGACCAAAGACCCGTTACTCTACCGTTGGACCCGGGAAGGAGAACAGATCACTGCCGCGCAACCGATCATTGAAGTACTTCCCGATTCAGGGAGTGCCTGATGATTCGACCCGTTTTGCCCACAAATAACGCGAATGTGCCACCAATGAAAACCCAGGCAAGGCACAGAAATTTCGCGGCGGATTTTGCGGATGAACGGGGATGCGATCACCGATCTGAAATTTCGGATTTCTTATCCGTCTGCATTAAAGGATCGCCCGATAGGCGGCCATACTCGCACCTGACCAGGATTGACTTGGTTGGTTGCGCGCTTGCCTCGTTCTGCTGGCCTGCAGAATAGCGCTGGCAAGCACGCTACCTGCTACGGAACTTTTCGGTCAGCCCACGACGCGAATCCAAATAGACGTCGGACCGATGGCGCAAAAAAGCCGGCGGGGATTTATCCGGCCGGCTGGGGATATCCCCACTGGGGAAATGCTCGATGCGCTGCCTTACTTCACTCCGAGCTCGGCGAGGGCGGAGTCGAGGGACTTGATCAGCGCGGCGATGGTTTCGTCGGTTTCGTCGCCCATGTTTGAAATGCGGAATGTCAGGCCCTTGAGTTTGCCGTAACCGCCGTCGATCACGAGGCTGTGCTTGGACTTCAGAATTTTGTTCAACGCGGTGAGATCGATCTTCAGCGTGTTGGCAAAACAGTTGAGCGAGAGGGAGCCGTAGCCTTCCTTCGGGAAGAGGGTGAAACCTTTCGCGAACGCCCAATCGCGCATGGTCTGATTCAGCCGCGCATGGCGGGCATAACGGACCTCGGCGCCTTCCTGCTTGATGTCGGCGAGCTTGGACTTGAGCGCGTAGATGAGCGGGATGACCGGCGTGCTGGGCGTCATGTTGGCTTCGTGATTCTTTTGGAATTCGAGCAGATCGAAATAATAGCCGCGGGTCTTGCTGAGGGCGGCACGGGCGAGGGCGCGCTTCGAAGGCGAGATGAGCGAGAGGCCGGGAGGCAGGGCGAGGGCTTTCTGCGAGCCGGTGAGCATGATGTCGAGGCCGAGCTCGTCCTTCTTGATCGGCATCACGCTGAAGGAACTGACGGTGTCGATGATGCTGATGACGTCGGGGAACTGGCGCAGCACGGCGGCAAGCGCGGGCAGATCGCTCATGCAGCCGCAGGAGGTTTCATTGTGGATGATCGTGACGGCGTCGTACTGGCCGGTGGCGAGTTCGGCGCGGAGGGCCTCGGGATCGACGGGCTGGCCCCATTCGAATTTCAGGGCACCGGCGGCGAGACCGCAGCGTTGGGCGACATCGATCCACTTGTCGGAGAAAGCGCCGTTCATGCAGCAGAGGACTTTTTTCTGCACGACGTTGCGGAGCGCGCCTTCCATGAAACCCCAGCCGCTGCTGGTGGAAATATACACGGGGTCCTGCGTGTAGAAGAGCGCCTGTAAGTCCGGCTGGATGGACTGGTAGAGCGCGACGAAGTCGGTGCTACGGTGCCCGATCATGGGTTGAGCCATGGCGCGCAGAGTTTTGTCGGAGACGGCGATTGGACCGGGAATGAAGAGCTTGTAGGACATGTTGGTGAGAAGCCGGTATTGCATGTTATTGAACCGGCCTGTAGCAAGACTTCACTTAAACCTCTTTCATCGCGCAACGTCTATTCATGTCATGTTAAACCGCTGGATCCGCCATCAAGCTAACGAGTTCTCCCAGTTCGGCCTCGATGTGATTCTCGGTAAGCGGGAAGGCGTGGGGGCGGTGCTCTTCGGCGTGTTTTTGCAAGGTTGGTCCTATGTTTTCAACGGCGTGGTGCAGCTTCGGCTCTGGCTGTACCGAAATCGTATTTTCCACGACACTCCGCTCGGCTGCCTCGTCGTGGTGGTCGGAAATCTCACCGTGGGTGGCACCGGCAAGACGCCCGTCGTGGAGAAATTCGCCCGCGCCCTGCATGACCGTGGGCGCAAGGTCGCCATTCTCAGTCGCGGTTACAAGAGCAAGGCCCCGCCGTTTTGGAAAAAATGGTGGTATCGTTTTACCCACACCGAAGAGGCACCCCCGCGCGTGGTGAGCGATGGCGTGACGGTGCTGCTCGATTCGGAGGTCGCTGGCGACGAGCCGTTCATGCTCGCGAAAAATCTCCCCGGCGTGGTCGTGCTCGTGGACAAAAACCGCGTGAAGGCCGGCGCGTATGCGATCAAGCATTTCGGCTGCGACACGCTCGTGCTCGACGACGGTTTTCAATATCTCCCGCTCAAGGGCCGCTTGAATCTCCTGCTCGTCGACAAGACTAATCCCTTTGGCAACGGCTTCGTGCTGCCGCGCGGCATATTGCGCGAGCCGGTGAAGCACCTGAAGCGGGCCTCGTATGTTTTTCTCACCAAGTCGAACGGCCATCGCGACGAGGAGTTGGAAGCGGTGATCAAGCGTTTCAACCCCGGCGTGGAAATCATCGAATGCGCGCACAAGCCGCAGTACTTGCAGCGCGTCGGTGGCGCCGAGCGCCGCCCGCTCGAAGACATGAAGGGCAAGCGCATCGGGGCCTTCAGCGGCATCGCCACGCCGGAGAGCTTCGAGCGGTTTCTTCACGAGGGGGGAGCGCAGTTGGCTCAGGTGCGACGCTTTCTCGATCACTACCGTTTCACCCGCGAAGATCTCGTGGAGGAATACACCGCCGCCAAGAAAGCCGGGGCCGAGTTCATCGTGACCACCGAGAAGGACGCCGTCCGCATCCCCGCTGACATCGATTGTCCGCTGCCGCTTTATTATTTGCGCTTGGAAATCGAGATCCTGCGCGGGGCGGATGATTTTCAGGATGCCGTGGGTAAGATCTGTTTCCCCCGGGGCGTGCCCGCGAATGAAATCGTCCCCGCCGGCACGCACACCCGGCCGCTGTGGGGTTGAGCGGGCGCTGGTAAACGTAGCGGCAGGCGCTGGCCGCGCCGGAGACCTGCGACGGCTGGTTCATGCAAAGGAGTCGCCGCGTTGGAGCGGAGCGACAACGTGGTCGGAATCGCGCACCGCTGGCCGCGCTTTCGCCTGCGGCTCAAACGCGGCTACCCTCCGGCACCCCGCGCGCCCCGCTTGTCCGTCGTAGCCTTGGCGAAGTCGGAACGTCGCGTTCCACCTCGATACAGTTCAGCCGGTTTGCGCCGTGACAGGCTCAGCTCGTTTTCCCCATAGCTCATGTGGTTTTCCATTCGTGTCTATTCGTGTGATTAGTGGGAAAACTCCGGGGTTTCTCGGAGGATTGGCCCACGAAGCACACGAATGATTCACGAATGCCGAAAAGCTGCGGCCGGGGCCTAGCCTCGATTGAGGGAGCAGCGCAGGCATTTGCCGTGGTGGAACCCGACCTCCCGCCGTCGCCAAGGCTATTGTGGACACGCCGGGCGGGTTTTGCCTCGTGCGTTTCGCCTCGTTTGCGGGCGCAGCCCGAAAACGGGGCCGCCAGACACCACGCTTTCGCCTGCGGCTCAAACGCGGCTACCCTCCGGCACCCCGCGCGCCCGGCTTGTCCGTCGGAGCCTTGGCAAAGTCGGAACGTCGCGTTCCACCTCGATACAGTTCAGCCGGCGTGAAGACAATGCACCGCGCGCCACCCCAACCACAGCGCCGTAGATTTCCCGGAATCAATTTGTGGTTTGTTTCAGGGCGCGATCGATCGCGATAGTGGGTCTTCACCCCATGCGATGCGTCTCGCTATCGCTTGAGATGTTTCTCGCTATGCTTCTCGCTATCGGTGTTCACAGGGAACACAGAATGCGATACGTGCGCGACTTCCGTCGGGCGCGGGGTGACGCTCTTTGGTGTGAAATTATTCAGCACCATCGCCGCCGTGCGTTTCTCCAACCCCAACTTAACCATGAAGAAAAGTGACTTAGCCAACGACGGCAGCCGGTTCCGCTCTAGGGATGCGCGGCGAGATCCTCGGATAGTAAACCTGCGCGCATCGGCCGCTGGGTCCGTCCGCGATTTTTTTCCGCAGCTAACCACCGACTGGCGAAGCGCCACTGAGACGAAATTATGACCAAAGAATCGTTGGGCGACAAAACCCCGCAGCCGAGCCCTCCCGACCAGCGCTTCGGCGAAGATCGCCCATCCGCCACCCCCGGTGGCCGATGGAGTTCGGCACTGCCACGAAAGACCCTGCTCGGCTTCATGGCCGCCCTGATTGCCGTCGTGGCCATGTCGGTGGTCTCCTATCGCGCCCTGCAGGCTCGGTCGACGGGGGCAGAACAAATGATGCAAGCGCTCGAAATGACGAAAGCGCTCGAGGCCTCGATCTCCACGCTCACGGACGCGGAATCGAGTCACCGCGGCTATCTGCTGATCGGTGACAAGTCGTATCTCGAACCGTATACGGCCGCGCTCGCCGAACTGCCGGGCAACCTCGCGAATATTCGGCGCTTGGCGGCAGACAACCCAGCGCAACTGAAGCGATTTGAAGCCGTCGAACACCTCGCCGCCGACCGGATGGCAATTCTTAAGGAAGGCGTCGAACTGAAGCACGCTGGTCAGTCTGAAGCCGCGCTTGAGCTGGTTCGTTCGGACCGAGGCAAGGTGATGATGGAACGTCTGCGTGCGTTGATCAGCGAGATGCAGGCCACCGAGCGCGCGACCCTCGAGGC
>JBBRBC010000042.1:0-33956 GCA_038206205.1 Opitutales bacterium | reverse complement strand
TCGCTTTAGGGCGATTCACAATCCAGCGCAGTTCTTTGCGCTGCTCGGACGTAAGAGTAAGAATGCTGATCGGGCGGGCCATTCCGACAGATAAACAGACTAATCTAATTTTGTATAGCTATTTATCATCCAGTACACTAGTTGAGGCAAGCGGTAAGAAAATTAGGTGAGGCAATACGGACGCTTCACCCGTCGCCTGCTCGATATCCCGGCCCAGTTCCGCCTGAGCCTCACCTACGATCAGGGCAAGGAGATGTCCCAGCACCAGATCCTCGCCGCCGACCTCGGCCTGAAAGTCTTCTTCTGTCATCCCCACAGCCCGTGGGAACGCGGCACCTGCGAAAGCCAGAACGGCCGTATCCGTCACTACCTGCCCAAGGGCACGGACCTCGCCAAGGTCTCTTACCGACAACTCAGCGCCTATCAGGAAATGCTCAACGAGCGCCCCAGAAAAATCCTCGGCTGGAAATCCCCAGCCCAATGTTTCCAAGAACTTAAATCAAAAGCTTCTTCAAGTTGATCCTTGAATGTGCCATACGAGAGGAGCGCGGCACTCTGCTGACCAGCAGAATGGCTACCCAAGGCGATGATCGTCAGGCCAGAACTCAAAAATTATTACCCGTGTCCTTCGTCGCCTTGACGAAGTCGGAAGGTCGCGCTCCATCTCGATACCGTACATCCGGTTTGCGCCGTGTCAGGTTCAGCTCGTTTCCTCGTCCCGAGTCTCCCGGGCTGGGATCAGGATGTCTGCCTTGTAGCGCTTCTGTCTTGCAGTCGCCGCCACGGCATTACTCAACCGATTCCTTCCGTCAGATTTCAGAAATCACGATAGTGGTTGCTGGCACGAACGAGCCGCGGGTTCATTGAAGATGTTGCGACGATAGCAAACAACCAAGCCAGAGTGGGTCAGCTCCGCCCTCTCCGTCAGTCCGCCGTTTCTTTCAACCCTCTGCCCATCACTGATCGAGCCGAACTGTTGAAATCTTCCGTGGGCCAGACCGCTTCGGAACGCCCCATCTCCGTGCCACTCCAAAGAGGCTCATCAACCCAAGCCCGAGCAGGCCAATGGTGTGCCCGCCATCAGGAATTTCACGAAGGTAGGGTGTGGCTCTGCTCAGTGAAATCGTAGCCGAAGTTACGGGTAGGTCCCAAGAAGTAAATGCACGCGTTCCATCGGTTTCGAGGAAGCCGAAATTAACGACGCCAGCCGTTATTTCACTGGGCGGTGGTGGCACGACCCAGATACTCAACAATCCCCAATCGGTCAGTTCGGGCGGAGGTGGCGGAAGGGCGCGCGTAAAGGATCCGGTGAGAAATAAGCGCAGATCCTCAATGCTGTTTGGAATCCCCACGCTTGGCCCAAAAGTGAGCTCCAGACCAGTGGGAGTGACGTAGAAATTGTTGGGAGACGTGGTACAGGTCTTTGCGATCGCTCCTGTGTTATCACGGATCGTGATATTTACTGAGACGCAGGGGAATCTTCCTTCGAAGGAGTTGTCGAGGCGGGCCATCGAATCATAAACGAACGTGCCCTCGAACGACCCACCCCGCATCTGGGCAAACGGATAGGTCGAATCCGGTAGGTTACTAATATTAGGGTCGATGGAGCTTCCAAAGTTTCCAGTCAGTTTCATCTCGTATAGATTGGCCGTGATTAGCGTCGCGCGCGCTTGAGGGGTGATGCCCAAAGACAGGAGCGTCACGAAAAAGGCCGACGCAGCTAAGCCGCGCAAAGTGGGAGCGTTCATTAGAGATAATTGCTTCATTGCCCGTTCCCCGATGACGCATAATGCCAGTGTGTGATTAATTTCGTGCTTGGCCGAGAGTGGCCCAGTAGGCGGGCCCCTTGAAACCAATGCCCGCTCTCTGCGCGCGACCGATTTAATCGAGTCGCCCTCGAGCTCTGCAATCTGTGCAGGCCCTCGCCCAACGTGGGTTCGGGTGTTTCCACCGCCAAATGAAAATGGTTTCGCTTCAGGCCGTAGGCCTGCCCTCGCCGGTGGTTTCTCATAATCGATATAGTTGGGGTTGATGCGTCTTCACCCCGCAACTATATCCCCGCCGCGTCCCGTCGCCTATGGGGCCTTCCCCTAACAAGGTAGATCCGAGAATTCAAAACGCTGCCCGAATGCCGAAGGGGTCTGGCCGTGTTTTGTTAGTTTTTTGCGCGCTTTGCTTGGTGAAGGCAGCCACGCAAGGTAGCCGAACCACCAAGTTGAAGCCGATCTGCCAACCACCCGATTCCTCTTTGCGCCCAAGACATTGCCTAAAAAGTGACACCCCTCACTCCGGCTCAAGTGTTACCTATCACGCCGGTTCGTACCACCATATCACTTCATATTCTCGATAACACCTGACGACGTGGCAGAGAATTTCTTCAGCGCGTTCGATGCAGCAGAGTCTGCCTTGGCCATCCGATCCATGATCATTTGCATTTTTAGTTGTTGCTGCTCACTGACGTCGTCAAGGCCACTCGAATGTGGTGCACTTTTTTCAAGAATGGGAGGGGGAATGTTTTTAATCGCGACATTCGAACCCGCCTGTTTTTTAGCTGAATTGCGCTGATCCTTCTTTTTCGCACGCGCTTGATCCATTTCCGTCAGAGCTTCGCGCATATCTTTGCGAGCATCTTCCGAAATCAGCATAAAGATCATCATGACCGCATCTTCAATTGGCAGCTTCGACAAATCGAGCGCTGATCCCGCAGATCTTACGGCCTGAGTCGCGATAGCTTCCGAAACGATATTAGCTTTGGCTTCACGAGCAGCCTCTTGCTTGAGCCAAGCTCTTTCACTGACACTGAGCTTTGCATTAATCTGCGCCGCTCGCGCTTTGACACCCGAAGGATACGAGGGAATGGGTTGCGCCCAGGAAATGCCAGCTAGCATCAATAAAATAATCGCTAGCGAACAGTTCGATTTACGCATAAATTTTTTCACCTGTTTAGACCAGACCAGTTTCGCTCACATAAGTAGTTCGATAATCCATTTTCCTGTCAGCTAGCTGCGCGCCCCGCAGTACTTGAGCGATCACTTCGAGCGCTTGATCAGGCCAAGCACCTCAATTCTCCCAGGGCGTATGCTGCTTTGGGCGATGAACTTGTTAAAAGGCTCATAGATTGTGCACTTGTAGCTGATGCCTTTTTCCGGTTTTACACCCGGGTTGGCGTTGAACTTGAGTTGGATCGTTCGAGTTCCTGAATCGCCTCCGGGCGGAATTGAAATGTCCTGTTCGGCAAACGCGACCTGGTTGCCATATTGGTCGGCCGAGTCATAGACGACGCATTGGATCCGCATGAGCTTTATCTCCTGCGGAATCGCATACGTGTTATACGGGATGTTGAAGGTGAAGTCTTCCGCGAAAAGGAACGGACTGGAGAAAAGGAGAAGCGACAGGCAGGTGATGAGTTTTTTCATGAAAGTGTCGGGTTATTTTACTTCAGCTGAGAAAATCAGCATCTCCGTCGTAATCACGACGGGGATGAAGGGCTGTTCCTTGGAGGTCGGCGGCACCTTTACCTTGGCCTTTGCCTTGGAGGTCGGCGGCACCACTGTTTCTTCGGCTGAAAAAATGAGCATCTCGGTCGTGATCACGACGGGAGTGAAGGGCTGTGGCTTGGTCTTAGGCGCAACCACGACGTTTGCCTTGGTGGTTGGCGGTAACACCACCTTGGGCTTGGTGGTCGGCGGGATTTTTTGCGGACCGGGCCTCACGGCACCCGGCTCAGTTGCGATCAATGCGGATGACGCGGTCATTAACAAAGTCGTCATCACAAAAACACGCGCGATCAAAAGTGGGTTCATAAGAAAAGAGAGGGGGGCACGACGTGTAACGAACGTCACGGACATGCTGCCGGGTTTGCGGAAAGGCAAGAATGAATGCATCACCCGGATTTTGCTTCAAACATTTGGCCGATCTCGCGTCGTCAAGATCACGGTCAGCTACGGGCCGGAACCGGTTATCGCAGGAAGTCTCACTGCTTCCCCGCAAACTCTTTCGCAAACGTGAATCTGCTGTGTCCGTTGTCCCAAATCTCAGCCCACCAGAAATCTTTTTTGCCATCGCCCTTGTAGTAGCGGAAGTCGGATAAACCATCGCCGTTGAGATCCCGAAACTGCCAGCGACCGGGCAGGTGCATGTCGCCGACGCTCGCCTCCAACCGATTCTTGCTGCGGCCTCCCCGGATTTTTTCGGTGGCGTTGTCGGTAATCACATAGTCGTAAACGTAGAGGTTCGTCACTTTGTCTGCTCTCGGTTTGGTTTCGATCAGTATAATCTGAATGCTATACCAAGGTCCCAAGACCAGCTGGTAACCGCCTGCCGCCAATCTCTCTCGCGTCGTTTGCTTATGCTTGTCCTCACCGTGCAGGACAGGAGCGATGATCATCAAGGCAACGAAGGCGAGCCGGCGGAGCAACTGGCAATCTCGCACACGAAGTTGGGCGACGTTCATGGCGGGGAAATGCGTCTTTCGACGCGTGCAAGTCAATCCCAAACCCCTGCCTTCGGGTTCCAACAAATTCGATAATCCGGTTTCGTATCGGTCGTAGAGCCGGGATGTCGAAGGGGTCTGGCCGTGTTTTGTTTGTTCTCCTTCAGTGTACCGGCGACGTCGGACGAGACTGACGGAGGGGGGGGCGAGACTGACGGAGGGAGCCAGCAACGGTCTATCAGGCGAGCTTAAATTGAGGATTTTTTAGGAGGCGGTTGAGGAGGATGATGCGTTTGCGCTTCACGGCGGTGAGGGCGAGTTTCTTGGGCTTACCGACCTTGGAGCAAGAGCCGAAGGCACGAGCCGAAGGGGTCACGCACGAGCCGATGGGGTCACGTGTTGAATCTTGACAAATCGTTTTTCAAATACTCCTTTGTGAATAATCAACACGCGACCCCCTGTTGTTTCCCTGGTTCATTGAAGACGTTGCGACGACAGCAAACAACTAAGCCTGACCCTCTCCGTCATTCTGCAGCATCCGGGCCTGATAGCCGGACACGAAGCGGTTCAGGCCGTCCATAAGAGGCTTGAAACTGAGGGTGACTTCGAGTTTATTAGTCATGCCATGCTACTGGGTTTAATTTTAATGCCACTCTGTTTCCTCTTCGCCGGCCTTTTTCTTTGGGTGGCGTGGACGAGCCTGGCGGCGTTCAGCGCCTGGCCGTTGGTATTGGCGTGTGTTGTCTTGGGCTTTGGACTGCTGGCCTTGCCGAAAAAGAAGCGGCCTTAAAACAGCCTTGGGCGCTGCTTAAGGCGCTGGCCCGCGACGCGGGTGTAGAGATCGAGCTGGCGCAGGGTGTAACAGTGGAAGACATCGTGCGCGGTGTGATGCTGATCGATCAGGAAATCGCAGATGCCGGCGTAGTGTTCGTCTTGGCAGCGAAGACCCGCCCCAGTCTGCCGCCTACCTTTTTTCCCAGCTCAAGGAGTCCGTCGGATAAGTTCACCTCCAGCGCGGCGTCCAGGAGCGCGAAGATTTCCAGCGTGGAGCGTTGCTTCAGCCACTCGGCATCCTTGCCCGTGCTTTTCATGAGCAGAAACTCCGAAAGCTCGCTCACGTTCGTGATGAGGTCGGCCAACTTCGGGAGGGAGCAGGGGGAACGAGGGGGTCAGGGGGAACGAGGGGGTCAGGCCGCTAGACGCTATTTCTTTGCTTGGCTCAAGTACGCGCGCACTGAGCTCGTCTTGCCCATGCTGAGCGCCTCCGTAATCCACGCATACCCTGCGCCTTCTTGCCGCAGCCGCCGGGCCACGGCGATTTTCCACGGCACACTGCCAGCTGAGCCGGCGACATCCTTCGGCTTCTTGCCGGCTTTTTTCAATTCACCCTCCAAGACCTGGCCCCAGTGCGTTTCTTTTAACTCCCTTAATTCCCCCGCCTCCATGCCCGGACTGAGCGCGCGTTGGGCGTGATCCTTGGCCATCTGCCGCCGCCAAGCCAAGGTGCCAATAGCCCAACCCGCCGACAACTTCTCCAAGCCCAACCGTTTTTGCTCAGCCTCGTCCGCCGCCAGCTCAGTCAAATAGGCAATATAGGCCCGCACCCCGGCTGGTGAATCTGTCCACCCATGATGGCGCAACCAATCCGTACAGACCAATTGCGCGGGACGCTCCGCCGCCATGAAGTGCTTCAAGCTGCTCCAGCGAAAACCCGCCAGCTTGGCCGGAGTGGTGAGACGGGCCCGCACCGGATTGAGATGGATGTAGTCAACCACGCGGGCCAACGCCGCCGCATCCTCGATCAAGAGCGCCTGATAACGTCCCTGAAACAAGTGGCCCCGCGCCTGCCGCAGTCGGTTAAATCGAGTGGCGAAGGTGCTCTGCAACCAGTGCATGCCTTCTACCAAATTCGCCCGCGGCGTCTCCACCGCCAGATGGTAATGATTACTCATCACCACATACGCATGGAGATTCAAATGGGGTCACATGTTGAATCTTGACTGGAACTCGGCCGAGGCAAACAGACTACGGGTTCTCAGCCACAACCTTGCCGTTGCGCATGACGTAGAGTTTGGTGCCAGCGGCACGGGCGCGGGTGGCAGCGGCCTTGGCTGCGCGGCGCATGGCGGCGTTGATGCCTTTTGTCCGAGCGTCGAGTTTACTGATGGCAACTGATTTCATGGGTGTCGGGCGAGAAAGGTGGGAGGGTAGCTGGTGGCGTGAACTATCCGGTCGATGTTGCGCGGGTTCAGGCCAAGGCCAGTCTTTCCTCGGCGAGGTCGGAGATCGTCTTGCCTTGTTTGCGGGCGGTGGCGCGGAGGCTGCGCACTGTCTTGGGGCTAAGACGGAGCAGCACGGGCTGGCGACCGGAAGATTTGCGACCGGCCCCATTGCGGGCTCCGCCCCAGCTGGGGGCACGCGCCTTGACCTTGCGCAGGTCGGGCAGGGGCGTGCCATTCAGGTTGGTGAGATTGGTTTGATAGCCCTCGGGGTCGAAGACCGGGGGTTTAGAGAGTTTGGTTTTTCCAGTGGTTTTCATAGTAGTCGCGTCCTTCCCTCCAGTAACCGGCTCCGATGAGGCGAATGACGCCGTTGGGCCGATGAGTGTAACGCACGAGGAGGATGCGTGCGTCCACTTTGCCGAGGAGCCACCAGCGCAGCTCGCGCTTGTTGCTGTGGGCTTCGTCGAAAAGAACCAAGGCCTTCGGATCAGCAAAGGCTCTCTGCGCCGTGATGAAATCCACCCCGTGTCGCGCCAGGTTGGCGCGCTCCTTGTTGGGATCCCAGGCAAAGCGCATGGAGGAAACATGCGTTCGGTTGCTTGAAAAGCAATAGCGGATATCAAGCAGGCGGCACGGCGACAAGCGCCGGCCCTACAGTGAGCCATCGGTGAAAACTGGATCGCCACGGCGTTTTTGCGCCTCGCGATAACAAGACACGGCGCGCCAGGCGGTTACGCCGTCGCCAAGAAATTATATCTTGTAGGGCGGCTGCTTGCGGCCGCCACGGATGCTGCGGTTTGTTGTAGGGCGCGTGTCTTGCACGCGCCGCGAGGAAGGACGGATTCGCGCGCAATTGTTGCAGGCGAAGCACGGCCGGTGCAAGACACCGGCCCTACAGCTCAGTCTTCCGGCGCGCCCAGCGGTCACGCTCTACCTCTGTTCCCTCTGCGACCTCCTGTGAAAATCTACCGATAATGAAGACACGGCGCGCTCAGCGGTCACACGGAATTACCAACCGTAGCTACGTTTGATCCGAAGTTCCTCGTATAGATCTTCTGGCAGCTCATCCAAGAAGCGCGAGGGGTTGAGCATCATGCCGCCGGGGCCGGCGCGGCTCGCGACTTTGGGGTAGCTGATGTAGAGTTCGTTCTTGGCGCGGGTGACGGCGACGTAGAAGAGGCGGCGTTCTTCCTCCACATCTCCACTCTCAATCGCGCGGCGGCCGGGGAATTGGCCGTCGGCGGCGCCGATCAGAAACACGACGTCGTACTCGAGGCCTTTGGCTTGGTGGACTGTCGTGAGTTTGATGGCTTCCTCGTTGGGATCGACCTGCTTGTCGCTGGTCTCGCCGTTGAGGAGCACGATCTGCGCGAGGAGGTCCTGCATCTCTTCAAAACGGCTTGCGAAACCGATGAGGGCTTTCAATTCCTCGAGGCGGTCGGTGTAGTCGGCGTATGCGCCTTTCAGGTAATCGCCGTACCAGCCTTCGATGGCGACGGTGACGGTGTCGCTGGGTTTCTGCGTGCTCATGGCGTCGGCGACCTGGCGGAGCGAGGCGCAGAAGTTGCCCCAGTCTTCCTTGGCGTCCTTGGCGACCTTGCTCTTCACGTCGTCGGTGGCGAGGGCGTCGATGAAGTTTTTCTGCATGAACCGCGCGTGCTCGAGGGCGGTGGCGTGGATTTTCTGCGCGCCCTTCTCGCCGATCTTCGGGAGGAGGATGGCGATGCGTTGCCAGGCCTGGGCGTCGGCGGGGTTGTAGACGAAGCGGAGGAGGGCGATGAGATCGCGGACGTGCTGGCGTTCGAAAAACTTCACGCCGCTGGTGATCTGGTACGGGATGCCGGCGCGGGAGAGCGCGAGCTGCACCTCGAGGGCGAGGAAGTGCGAGCGGTAGAGAATGGCGATCTCGTTGGCGGAGACGCCGTCGTCGTTGATGAGGGAGTGGATGCGCTTGAGGATGAACTCGGCCTGCTCGCGGTCGTCCATGGTGGAGACGATGTAGGGCTTCTGGCCGTTGGCGCGGTGGGCGCGGAGTTCCTTGTCGAAGTGGCGGCCCTTGGGCTGGGCGTTGAGGACGCCGTTGGCGAAATTAAGAATCTGCGGTGTGGAGCGGTAGTTGGTCTCGATGCGGTGGATGACGGTGCCGGGGTGCCGCTCGGGGAACGACATGATGTTCTCAAAGTCCGCGCCGCGCCACGAGTAGATGCACTGGGCGTCGTCGCCCACGGCCATCACGCAATGGTGGCCGGCGAGTTTGTCGACGATCTGCGCCTGGATGGTGTTGGTGTCCTGATACTCGTCGACGAGGACGTGGCGGAAACGGTTGGCGAAATACGCGGCGACCTCGGGTGCGTCGGTGAGGAGCTTGAGCCAGAGTTCGAGGAGATCGTCGTAGTCGACGACGGATTGCTCGCGTTTGGCTTTCTCGTAGGCGGTGGCGAAACCGGGGAAGCAGTGCGCGATCTCGGTGTATTGCGGGAAGTTTTTCGCGACGGTGTCGGCGAGGGAAAGCTGGGTGTTGCGGGCGAGGGAGAGGACGCTGAAGAGGGGGCCGGGGCGGGGGTTGGTCTTGTCCTTGAAGAAGAGTTTGTCGGAGGCCTCGACGGTTTGCTTGAGGAGGGATTCGGATTCGTCGGCGTCGAGGATGGTGAAGTTTTTCGGGAGCTTGATGGCGTCGCCGTACATGCGGAGGGCGCGGTTGCCGAGGGAGTGGAAGGTGCCGCCCCAGAAGCGGGCGGGCTCGATGCCGGTGAGGTCCTGCACGCGGTGGAGCATTTCCTTGGCGGCCTTGTTGGTGAAGGTGAGGAGGAGGATTTCGCCCGGGCGCACGCCTTGGGAGAGCAGGTAGGCCACGCGGTAGGTGAGCGTGCGGGTCTTGCCCGAGCCGGCGCCGGCGAGCACGAGCAACGGCCCGGGCGGAGCGGTGACGGCGGCAAACTGCTCGTCGTTGAGCAGGGCGCGGAAGTCGATGGCGGGGATCGAGGATCGGCTTGGGCTATCGGGAGGATGGAGGACGAAATCTGCCATGAAAGAGATTAGCAGTCAGGAGGCAGAACTCGGAAGGGGGAAGGAAAAAGGCGGGTTGCCCGCGAATCGGAGTGAATGAACCCGAATCGAGAGAAGGGAACCCAGAACCAAGATCCCAAACCTCAGATCCAAACCTTTTGCCCACGGAACACACGGAACACACGGAATACACGGAAGGAGGTCGAGGCAGTTTTGAACCACTAATCCACACTAAGTTCTCACTAATAAATATCTCCTGATTAGTGGCCCATGAGTGTGGCTTAGTGGTTAACCTCTTCTGTGTATTCTGCGGTTATTCGATTTCTTCAGTCAGGCTTGATCGATCTCGCTTTGGAGTTTGGCGACGGAGTCGATGATGCCGGCGAATTTTTTGCCGAAGGGCGTGAGCGAATACTCCACGCGAGGCGGGATTTCAGGAAAAGCTTGGCGGGAAAACACACCGAAGCGGACGAGTTTGCGCAGGCGCTCGTTGAGCACCTTGGCGGTGAGCCCGGGCACGGCGTGCTCCATCGCGCCGGGGCGGTTCACGCCCTCGCGTACGAGACGCAGTACGGTGAGCGACCATTTGCACTTCAGAACGTTTTCGACCATCTGGTTCGCCGTGGGACGGCGACCGGCAGTGAAGGAAGATTTTATTTCTTTCAGGCTCATGAAGAAGAACCGGTTGGTAACCGGGGCACTGGATTGTGCCCGGTTGTTGGGGCGGTTGGTTTCTGGCAAACTCGACTGGTCAACCAACCGACCGCAAGGTCAAAAACCAAACTCGTTCCCATCATGAAAACTCAAGCCAAGTTCTATCACGCCGGATGCCCGGTGTGCCTCGAAGCCGAAACCGCCGTCACCCGCTACCTTGATCGCTCCAAGGTCGATCTCGAAGTCATCCATCTCGGCACCGCCAAGTCGCGGCTGCCCGAGGCGGAAAACGCTGGCGTGAAATCCGTGCCTGCCTTGGTCGTCGATGGCCACGCGTTGCACCTGAACTTCGGCGCGCCGCTGAGCGCGTTGAAGTAACGCGAGGTAAGCAGCGGGAAAGAGCCCGGGGTCGCGGCGCAGGCGCTGCGGCCCTGTTGCGTTGCGAGGTCAAACCCGCAGAGCCACAAAGATCCAAGGCAGGTTGGCCCACGGAACACCAGCCGCCGCCCTCTGGGCTATGGCTCGGCAAGCACGGAATACACGGAAGGAGGTCGAGGCAGTTTTGAACCACTAATCCACACTAAGTTCTCACTAATAAATACCTCCTGATTAGTGGCCCATGAGTGTGGCTTAGTGGTTAACCTCTTCTGTGTATTCCGTGTGTTCCGTGGGCAACTCTTCTGAGTTCAGTCTGTTTGAGAATTAGCTCCGACTTGGAGTGGGAAATATTTCGACGGCGGGGCATCGAGCTGGCTTAGTCGGGGCATGCAAAAGACCACGGGCACTATCATGAAGTCCAAGCCAAGTTTGGGCTGCGGCTATGTGGTGGGCTTTATATTATTGGCCGCAGGGCTGGGATTGCTGGTGCTGGCTTTGAACAATTTTCAAAAGGCGGGGGAGGTTTGGACGGATGGCTCAATCGTGCCGGCCGTCATCGGGTCGGTGCTGTTGCTGGGAGCCGGTGCCTGCTTGAAACTGGCCAAGCGGCTGGTGCGCGAAGGCGAGGAGGAAGCGGCGCGTCGGGCGCAGTTCCCGGATCAACCGTGGAAGTGGAAAAAAGAGTGGTTCGGCCCGGCGATCATGGCGAAGACCGGGAGCAGCGCGGCGGCCATGTGGTTTTTCGCGATCTTCTGGAATGCGATCAGCACCCCGGGGGCGTGGATTGTCGCGCATGATTCGCAGGCAACCAAGGCGGTGTATCTCATCTTTCTTTTCCCTTTGGTGGGATTGGGCCTGCTCAGCAGCGCGATCTACCAGACGGTGCGGTGGCGGAAGTTCGGACGGACGCGCTTCGTGCCGTCGTCGCTGCCGGGCGTGATTGGCGGTTATCTCGGCGGGGTGATCGAGGTGCCGGCGCGCGTGGTCCCCGAGGGGGAGGCGCGGTTGATGCTCAAGTGCGTGCGTCTCGAGGTGCGCGGCTCGGGCAAGAATCAGAGCACGACGGAAAATGTATTGTGGGAACACGAGGAGCAGATCGCCCGCGACAAATGGGTCACCGGTCTCGGCGGCACGGAAATCCCGGTGCTCTTCTATATTCCGGCGGAGTGCAAAAGTACGGACAGTCATGATCGCCGGGACGAGATCGTGTGGCGGCTGTCGGCCGAAGTGGCCGTGCCGGGCGTGGATTTCGCGGCGAAGTTTGACGTGCCGGTTTTTGCGACGGGAGAGACGGCGCAGCCGCCGGAAGTCGGGCAGCCGTTACTCGAAGCTTACAGTGCGGTGGCGTTGGATGACGCGGCGCTGTGGAGCTGTGGCGTGCGGCGGACGAGCGACATCTTTTATTTCAGCGCGAGTCATCTGCTGGGCACGAAGATCACGACGGCGATGCTGCAACTTGGAATTTTCGGATTGCTGGGTTGGTTTGTGGGCCGCGGAATTCCCGGCATCGTGTGGGCGATCACGATTTTCTTTGGGCTCATCATCAGCCTTTTCATGATCGACGTGTGGTGCGCCGGCTTCGAACTCAAGCTCGAGGGGCGCGACGTGGTCGTGACGAAGCGGCGGCCGTGGGGGACTAAAATTACGCGCGTGGCGCGAGCCGAGGTGAAGCGGGTGATGGCCGAGAAATCAATGTCGTCGGGGGAGAATCAATATTGTCGCTTGAGTCTCATCGGCGTGGATGGAGTCGATCCGACGCGAGGGCAAAAAGGCGAATCGTTTCTCGTGCGGAAGCTGCGCTACCAGCTCGAGCAATCACAGAAGCAAGGCGAGCTGACGCCGGAAAAGCTTAAGGAACTTGAAGAGCAGCTCGCGGCGCAGTTCAATCAGTCGGCGAAGTTCGTCGTCGTGTTCGCGAAGCACATTCCCGGGCAGACGAGGGCGGAGGCGATCGCCGCGATGGTGCTGAAGGTGATCCGCGGGGAGTGAGTCAACCGGAAAGAAAAGCCCGCCCGGAGGTCGGGCTCCACCTTGCGGCCTTGGGGTGGAACGCGACCTCCGGGCGCGTTGGTTGGATGTGGATAACAAAAAGGCGCGCCGGGTGGCGCGCTTGGAATATTAAAACGGCGCGCCCAGCGGTCACGCCCTACCCAATTCCTCCTCAGACCGACATCAGTTCCTTCTCCTTGTTGGCGAGGGCGGAGTCGATGTCTTTGATCGATTTGTCGGTGAGTGCTTGGATGTCTTTCTCGAGACGCTTTTCTTCGTCCTCGGCCATCTTGCCGTCTTTCTTTTGTTTCTTGGCGACTTCCAGGGCGTCGCGGCGTACGTGGCGAACGCCGACGCGGCCTTCTTCGGCGAGACGGTTGGCGGTCTTGACGAATTCGACGCGGCGCTCCTTGGAAAGTTCAGGGAAGGGGAGGCGGATGAGGCTGCCGTCGATGATCGGATTGACGCCGATGTTGGCCATCTGAAGCGCTTTCTCGATGGCGCGGAGGAGACCTTTGTCCCAGGGCTGGACTTGGATCATGCGGGCATCGGGCGTGGTGATGGCAGCGCAGCCTTTGAGTGGCATCATGGAGCCGTAGGCTTCGACCATCACGGACTCGACCATGGCGGGGGAGGCTTTGCCGGTATGAATGGTGCTGAATTCGTGGAGCGTGTGCTCGACGGATTTCTTCATGCGGGCGGTGGCATCAGCGAGGATTTTTGAGGGCATGGGAGGGGGAGGGGAAAGTTGAGAGTTTAGAGTTGAGGGTTGAGAGGCTGAGTCGGTGAGAAGAGGCGTGGTGGTCGGGCTCTCAACTCTGGACTCTCAGCTCTCGACTTTCTTAGTTCTGCACCAGTGTGCCGATTTTTTGGCCGGAGACGGCTTTGCGAATGGCGTGCGGGTCGTCGAGATTGAAGACGAGGATCGGGACGTTGTTGTCGAGGCAGAGGGAGAACGCGGTGGAATCCATCACGTTCAGGCGCTGCTTGAGCGCGTCGATGAAAGTGAGGTTATCGTACTTCACGGCGTCGGGGTGCTTCTTCGGATCTTTGTCATAGATGCCGTCCACCTTGGTGGCCTTCATGATGATGTCGGCGTGCAACTCCGAGGCGCGCAGGGCAGCGGTGGTGTCGGTGGAGAAATACGGGTTGCCGGTGCCGGCGACGAAGATGACGACGCGGCCTTTCTCAAGATGGCGGATGGCGCGGCGCATGATGAAAGGTTCAGCGATCTGGTTCATCGGGATGGCGGATTGGACGCGGGTGCTGACGCCCATTTTTTCAAGGGTGTCCATGATCGCGAGGCCGTTGATGACGGTGGCGAGCATGCCCATGTAATCGCCGGTGGTGCGGTCGACGCCACGCTTGGCGCCTTGGAGGCCGCGAAAGATATTACCGCCGCCGATCACGACGCACACTTGGGCGCCGAGGTCGTGGATTTCTTTCACTTGGCCGCACATGCGTTCGAGGGTGACGGCGTCGATGGGCTCGGTGCCCTTGCCGCGCAATACTTCGCCGCTGAGTTTCAGGACGATGCGCTTATATTTGAGAACCGGGGTAGCGGTAGACTTGTTAGGCATGAGGGAGGATAAAACCGTCCGCTAAAAGCCGCGTCAATGGTGGAGATGAGGGTGGGAAACCGCGTAATTCGTACGTTTGCAGAGCCGTTGAGGCCACGGCCGTCGCACGCCACGGCCCGGCAATTTAGCGGGGTGAGGCCCCCTTCCTTCAGTAATCCGTCAAGGGCCCGCTTCGGCCGCTTTCTTCGCGTAGAATTTCTGCAGGATGAAAAAGGCTTTTTTCTTGGTGCCGTTCTGGCCGACGAGACCTTTGCGATTCCAGCCGTCCTGGATGTGGGGCAACGGACGGCGCGGGGAGCGAAAATCACAGAGGATCCAAGGAGTCATGCCGCGCAGTTGCGGAATCTTTTCCAGCATGGGCAAAGTTTGTTGATAAAGATTTTCCTGATATTCCTCGGTGAAGCGGGTGAGTTTGTCGCCGTGCAGGCCTTGGAGGGCGTCGCCGCCAAATTCACTGATGATGACGGGCTTGTTGTAATTCACCACCCACTTCACTTTCGGGCAGTCGTCAGGGAGGCCGTCGTACCAGCCGATGTACTGGTTGAAACTGACGATGTCGGTGACTTCGGCGAGCGGATCTTCGACGATGCTGGTGGCGGGATCGGTGGGATCGGCGTGCCGTTCCATTGCGGCGGAGATCAAGCGCGTCGGGTCAAGCCTACGGGTGAGGGTGACGAGGTTTTTGAGGAAAGTGGTGCGAGCAGGAGAGACCGGGGTTTCGTTGGCCATCGACCAGATGATGACGCTTGCGCGGTTGCGATCACGGGCGATCACTTCCGATAATTGGTTCGCGGCATTCGCGTACGTCGCCGGGTCGTCCCAGTGGATCGTCCAGTAAACCGGGATTTCTTCCCAGAGGAGCAGGCCCAGCTCGTCGGCGATGCGGGCCATGTATTCGTTGTGCGGGTAGTGGGCGAGACGGACGAAATTGCAGCCGAGTTCCTTGGCGTAGCCGAGCAGCAGACGGGCCTCTTCCGGGGTGGTGACGCGAGCGCCGCGCAAGGGATTTTCCTCGTGCAGGCAAATACCGCGCAGGAAGACCGATTTGCCGTTCAGCAGAATATCGGTGCCACGCGTCTCGATGGTGCGGAAGCCGATTTTTTCGGCGATGCGGTCGGCACCGGCGGACAGGATTACCTCGTAAAGCCGCGGATTTTCGGGCGACCAAAGCGTGGCGCCGGTCAGGGCGAAATCCCAAGTGGCGCGGCCGGACGCGTCGCTCGTGACTTCCGTGGAGATTTTTAACTCGGGAATCTCCAGCGTGATTTTCTGGGCGAGGGCGGTGCCCTCGAGCTGGACATAGCCCGCGAGGTGGTCGTGGGCGCTGGGCTTCAAATGGACGGAGTAATCGCGGATATGGGTGGCGGGGGTTTCGAGCAGCATAACATCGCGAGTGAGGCCGCCATAGTTCCACCAGTCCGTGTTGACGGTCGGGACGGCATCGGGATGACGCTGGTTATTTACGCGGACGACAAGGGAGTTGCCCGTGGCGCGCAATTTGCCGGTGACTTCAAACTGGAACGGGGTGAATCCGCCGACATGACGCCCGAGTTTTTTCCCGTTTAGATAAACGTTTGCCTCATAGTTGGCGCCGCCGAAATGAATGAACTGTCGGCGGTCGGTGGCGGGCGCGGTGTAGTCGAAGAGACGACGATACCAGACGGTGCCTTCGTAATAGAAAAGTTTATCGTCCTGGGAATTCCAATCAGCCGGCACCTGGAGCGAGGGGCTGTGATCGAAATCGTATTCGATCAGTTCGCTGGGGTTGGCGGGTTTGCGATCAAGGAAATATCCGCCGGTGGGATTGGGGGCGGCATCGTGGGGTTTGAGCCGGTAGTCGAAATAACCGCTGTCGTAGGGATCGATGATCACGTGCCAGCGGCCGTTGAGTGAAAGCACTTGGCGGGCGGAAGCGTTCATCAGGGCATCGGCGGCGGGCAGAGCGGCGGCGGTGGTGAGCGCGAAGCAGACGGAGAGGAGTAGGCGTTTCATAGGGTGGAGAATAATTCTGCCAGAAAATCAATCGAGTCAAATGTTACGGAGTGGGGCGGGCGCGATTCAGTAGCGGGTGCGGCTGAGCTTACGCGACTATTCTCATTGCGGCAAAGGAGGGCTTCCGATTTAGCACGTCTCCCGCGCTTGAGCCGGGATTTATGCAGGTGCGGATGCAAATGTGTCGTTGAGAAAGTTCTTGAAGGCGGGCCGAGGACCACAGACTAACGCGGGTTTTTTCATTCGTAACCAACCCATGAGCGGCCGCTCCTGATGGACGGCTGTAGCAAGCGGAAGCGTGGATTTCGACCCGGAGCACTGCGGCGGGATGATCAAGTTGTGTGGTTCGACAAGCTTGCCCTGAAACATGATCGTCAAGCCGTTGGGGGAAATCCGTCGAGGCGCCGATGTAAATGATACCGGATTCAAGGCGTAGAAAATAGACCACCGGCATGCCCCTTGACAGGCTCGGGGCCATTCGCCGCGCTTCGGCAATCAACGCGTTCATGACGTCTGTGTATGCCGGCCGCAGGCCATGAGCAAGCCGTGCTTGGACGGCGCGTCGAATGGCTGCCCGACATGGATTCGAACCATGACTAGGCGAGTCAAAGTCGCCTGTGCTACCATTACACCATCAGGCAAAGGAGCGCCGAAAGAAGCCCTCCCGTGGATGCGGGTCAAGGGCGGAATGCAAGCAAGTTTGCCCAAGCCTAAATTTGTTAGAAAAAGCCGGATTTGGTCGTTCAGTCTGCTGACCAATACTCATCTGAAGTTGGCTCGATATCACCGCGAGTGATCAGTTTATTGAGGAGCATTGATCCCATCCTGATAAGAATCGTGTTAGCTTGGGCGGGAAAAGTCCTGCCTATAGTTAGGCCGTGTTTTGGTGGATTTTCTGGCTCGGGAATTGCCGGTTACTCCTTGGTTGACGGTCCCAATGCCGCTGCTGGTCATACTTTTAATCCAAGGACCTTTCCGATGAACAATACCCGGGTTTCTGCAATGGAATCTCACGACCCGATCATGCGGCATCAGCTGATGATGATCCACCAGATCATCCATGATGAGACGTGGCTGGAAGGGGAACGCCGGGGTTGCTACGTTTCCCCACAAGATTGGATTGTACGCGAAAAGGTATGTGACGTGGTCCTCCGTATCGGCCAGCAGATGCGGGAGACCTTGGATCAGGTTCGTTGGTCGGATCGGAACTGAGCTGAAAACTGCCACCACTGACGGTGCGGGCGTCCCGAGGGTCGGCTATCTCGCTCCCCAGATAAATGGGGGTGCTCACTCCGCGAGGCACTCGTCTTTACTGATCCGCTTTCAACCGGATATCCGCGACCAATGTGTGCCCATCGCACTTAAACTCGAATACATGGCAAGCGGTCGATTTGTTGGGCGCAATGGCGAGGCGGGTGCCGCGCATGATGGCGGGAAGACTCAGCATGCACGGGAACCCGATATCGCAGAGTTGGTTTTTAAAGCCGCCTACCGTCATATTGGTGAGTTCACCGATCGCATCTTTGATCACATCGGGACCGCCCAATTCGATTTCGTGCTGTGTCATGCCCAGCATCAAACCGATGAGATGGAAGGCAAATTTTTCGGACATGCAAAGATAGACTGTGCCGTTGATATCACCGGCAAATCCGACCGTATCGATGATTTCGTAGCTGGCCCCGGCAAACGGTTCACGGGCTTGGCTGACCAACGTGATATCCCGGCTCAGCATCGTCTTGGTGACATTTCTCACCGCATCAAAAATTGATTTTTGAATGATAGCTTCGGTGATTTGCTGGGTGGCGGCCATGCAGTAGTCTTTGGTAAACATAAGATAATCGGCTGAGATCGAACGAGATTGAGAGCGATAACTGAGGGGCGGGGAGAAATTCTCCGAGGATTTGCGGAGGCCAATGATTAACCCATCATCTATCTTGGACTTGCGAAGTTATTCACAGAACGAATAGCTCGACCCAATGCGGGTATCTTTTATGCAGCGAACACCATTTTGTTCAGTTAGGCCTCTCCACCTCCTTCTTGGGCTGCACCGCAATGGCGCAAACTATCCTCGCGGCTTCATCACGGGTAACAATTTCCACTTTCCGATTTATTCCGGCTTCGGATCTTGGTTTTCGTTATGAGGGTCGCCTTGATCGCGCGATGGCGGACGAATTTATTAGGCGGTTGAGACAACAAGTATGCATGCAGCGGTTTCTTGAAATGGGTCCGCTGGCGGAAGCGCGGGCGCAGAATTTTCGCCCCCGTTCAGCAACAAGCGAAAAATGCGCGGATTTATTTGTGCCTTTTGCGCTCTTTGTCGCTCAACCTTGGCTGATTGGCGCGACGCTTTTTTACCTCATGAAAATGGTTTCTCTGATTCTCGGTGCACTCCTAATCGGTGCCGCTTCTCTTTCTGCGGTCGATGCGGTTGGACCGCAGAGCAAGCCGAACGATTATCCGCTCACGGCGGATTCCCTGCCGCAGCCCGGTGTGCCGCAGGGGCGACTCGAGGGACCCTTGGAGTTTCACCGTCGGATTTTTGCCGGCACGGTGCGCCGGTATTGGATTTTTGTGCCCGCGCAATACCGCGCTGAAAAATCCGCCGCCGTCTGCGTTTTTCAAGACGGCCAGCGCGCCACTCATCCCCGGGGGGGGGCGGGGGCACTCAGCGTGCCGCAGGTGTTGGAAAACCTGATCCATAAAAAGGAAATCCCCGTGACGATCGGCCTCTTTATTACCCCGGGAAATCTGAGCGAAAAATATCCCGACAATCTTGGCCTGAGCAATCCCGACCACCGCGCACCCGAATACGATGCGCTGAATGACAACTACGCGCGGTTTCTCGTTGAGGAAATTTTGCCGGAGGCCGGAAAGTAATACCGCCTGACGGATGATCCAGAGAACCGCGTGATTGGCGGGACGAGCAGCGGCGCGATCTGTGCTTGGACCGTGGCGTGGGAGCGGCCCGATCAGTTTCGCAAGGTGATCAGCATGATCGGCAGTTATGTTTCCATCGGCTACCAGCCCGCGCATGAGGGCCATCCGATGATGCTTGGCGGCGACATGTATCCGACGCTGATCCGGCGCCATCCACCCAAGCCGATTCGAATCTTTCTTCAGGACGGTTCGAACGAGGCGAATAGTCCGTGGGGCAATTGGTTTCTCGCGAACCAACAGATGCTCTCCGCCCTCGAATTTGCCAACGTGAATGCTGATCAAAAAAAGACCGGTGGCCCGCGCTACGACAGCAATCACATCTGGGGTGACGGCCACCACTCCGACAAACACGGTGGCGCGATCCTGCCCGACATGCTGCGCTGGATCTGGCGCGACTGGCAGAAGGAGTGTGTGATCCAGCGAGGAATCAGCGCGCTTCCGCCAGCAGGGTTTCTAGATCCAGCGGCCCGGTTACCATCGCCAGTGATCCATCGGCACTGCGCGGCCAATCCAGCGGCGGGCGGTCGCGGTAGAGTTCCACGCCGTTGCCGTCAGGATCGCGCAGGTAGAGTGCTTCGCTCACGCCGTGGTCCGACGCGCCGTCGAGTGGGATGCGGGCGGTGGTGAGTCGGCGCAGCGCATCGGCCAGTGCGGCGCGGGTGGGATAGAGAATGGCGACGTGGTACAGTCCGGTCGTGCCGATTGCGGGCGGATTACCGCCCGCGCTTTCCCACGTGTTGAGCCCAATGTGATGATGATAGCCGCCGGCCGAGATGAAGGCCGCCTGCGTGCCGAAGCGTTGCATCAGTTGGAAGCCCAGTACGCCGCAATAGAAGTCGAGCGCGCGTTGGAGATCGGCGACTTTCAGGTGGACATGACCGATGCGTGCTGCGGCATCGATGGGCGGATTCGGTTGGGGCACGCCGCTACGCTAAGTCCCCCGCGTGCAAAATGCAAAATATCGGTGGGAGAATTCTGCGCGCTCCAAGCCATGGAAGCGAAGCCGTCTGCGGTGAAGCGGGCACGCTCGAACCGTGAAACACCATGAAAGTTGTTGTATGCACGAAATGACTATCGTCAGACGGAAATTTGTGAACATATGCGTGGAACGATCGGCAATATTGAAAATGACGGAGCGGAGGTGGAGTTGCCTTTACTCGGACGACCGTGTGGGGCGCGAAAACGTCTGCCTGGTCGTGCTGCGGATCGGGGGCGCAATTACGCGAGTCTCAGACATCCTGATCCCAGCCCGTGGAGAGAGGATGAACGAGGAAACGAACTGAGCTTGAAACAGAAAGTGTCCCTTGAAGGAGGGAAAGGTTACGAAGGCCATTAGTTCGGATTCCTTCGCTCCCTTCGACTCCTTCGCGAGACATCTTCAAACCTACTTAAACCCGGATTGCTTGGCTTGGCGAAAAATGTTCCTGACATCACCACCCGGAATTTCAGCCCACCCGCGAATAACTTACGGCGCAATCCAGTGAATGGAAGATCAGGAAACAGCCCGACCCAACCAGATAGTTTAACGCGGAGCTCGCGGAGGACGCGGAGTGAAATCACGTCAGGCTCCGCGCTCTCCGCCTCCTCCGCGTTAAAGGTATTTTTCCGATTCGCGGCGGAGTTGAGCTCACGCTCATTCCTCGGGATCAGGATGTCCGAGTCGAATGGCGCTAGTTTGAGCGGCATGATCGTCGACTGCCTGCCGTTTCGTCAGCGATGATTTGCTGCGGAATTTCGTAGGGCCGCCCCTTGTGGGCGAGCCGTTTCAGGTGCGCCCTCCGGCACGGCCACAAGGGCCGGCCCTACCTGCCTCATGCAAAATAGTTGGCCTGATCACGCATGGGAGCAGGACGACCAACCTCCTTAACTTAGCGCCATTCATGTCTGAGTCTACCGAGTGGGCCTTGGTCGTTTCTCCGGTGATACTCCCGTTGCGATTCGCAGCGGCCTTGGCGGAGAATGGTTTTTGGTGAAAACAAAAACGGCTAGATGCGGTTGATTGAGACTTAAAATTTCGCTTACGGCTTAGCTCTTTTCAGCCATGGCGATGGTCGCGGCGTGGCGGTGGAGTTCCCACTCGAAGGCGCGGCGGGCGCGGAAGCGGCGTTGGCGCTCAGCGTTGGTGCGGTGTTTTTCCTCGGCGGATTTGGGCGGCCGCCCGGCGCGCAGACGAAGGGGGAGATCGACTTTTGGCGTGAACAGATTGCGTTTTTTGAAGGCAGGCGGGCTGTCCCGCAGCGCAAGACGGCGTTCGGCCAGGGCTTCAACACTGAACCATGGCGCGGACAAACTACGATTGGAACGGCGAGCCCAAGTGGGAACAGTCAAGCCGACGAGTGTAGCCGCATGCTCTGCGTAGGCGGCGAGCCAAGCGTCGGCGACACGTCCCTCGGGAAAGCGTTTTTTCAACAGAACTGGTTCTGGGTTGAGGGCGCGGGCCAAGACGGCGCGCGAACGAATGGTGCGCATGGTATGGAGCCAGTCTTGAAATTCCCAGCCGAAGCTATGTAGATCGTTGCCCCGTTGGGCGACTTCGGCCAAGCTTTGCGGACGCTTAGTCATCGGGTGAAGGGCTCCTTGGAGATTTCCGACAGCAGGCGGACGACCAAGTTACGGGCGTACTCGTGCAGGATTTCGCCGGGAAAGAAGCGTTCAAAGATTTCATCCACAGTTTCCAGACTGTCTGGCTTGATTCTGTGGAGCAGAAAGCGGATGTCTGGTTCATCCCCGGGATATCCGAGCAAAGGCGGGCGAGAGGCCTTGAGCTTCAAGGCGCAGGTAGTTCGCGGTGGGGATGGTGATCGAGAGACCAGGTTTGAATTCTTTGCTCGAAAAATGTCGTCGCTGATCGTGGGGTGTAAGAAATTGTCCGACTTCCCCGTTCAACCAGTCCTCGGGAAGGTTTTGTTCCTTCGCGACTGCTTTAACCAGCCGGGTCTCCGCTTCTGCCGGTTTGATGATGGCAACGACGTCTTTGGTGGTCTCACGCGAGCCGTAGACAAGGGTGAACACGGCACCGCTGTAGAGCGCGAGCTGCAGTACGAGGCCTTCGACCGTGGCCAGCTCGGAGAGGCGACGCAGGGCGGCGGTCAGCCGGGCCTTGGCGAGTTGCTCGTCCGGCATGGATAAAACGTTACGTAACGATATATTCCTGCAAGGGTGATTTAAGGTCGCCCATTGCGACTTTGAATGACGCGACCACTTTGCGGCGGGGTGCCGGTGCCCTGGCATCGGGGACGGGCGAAAAAAGTTTCTGAACTTGCGGGTCTGGGGCTGGGAGTGTCGGAACGTGAAGCTTCTCTTCTATGGGCAGGATTACTCCGTCGCGAGTGAGCTGGAAAAGGAAATCTGTTGGTCAGCGCTTGAGGTTTCGTTTGACCGCACGCTTGGGGTCTTTCGTGAGCCCGCCGTAGATTTCGGCGAGGTCGGAATCGAGGATCACTTTTTGTCCGCGGATCTGAGCCTACCCCTCTCCGTCAGCTTCCTCCGTGAGTTTCGGTGATCCACGCGGTGGGGGTGGGTGGACCTGAGTAGGAGCGTGCGAAAAGAGGACCCGGCGGCGAGTCAGGTATTTTTGCTTCTATGGAACGGCGGGGGATTCCTCTATTGCGGAATTCTGAAACCCGGTCTTTTTGCCATCACTCATGAAACTTTTCTTTCCCTGCCGTTTTCTCGCATTCAGCTTGCTTGGTTTGGTCGGAACGCTGCGCGCGCAAAAACCGGCAGATGTGGCCATGCCCATGCCGATTCCCGTCGTGGCGCCCATACCGCCAAATCCGGACGGCATGCCCATCAAAATCGACCAAGTCTATGCTTTCTATTGCGCGGCCTGTCACGGGGTGAAGCTCGAGGGTGGGGTTGGGGCGACGCTGCTCGGACCTGAGTGGAAGCATGGCGATGATTCGGAGAGCCTGTTCAAGACGATCAAAGGCGGCGTGCCCGAGACTGCGATGCCGGCCTGGTCGTTCCTCGCTGATGACACCATCCGCGCGTTGGCGGTTTATATTCGCGAACAGGTCTATGCGGCGAGTCTCGTGACGAATCCTGTGCCGCAGGTGGCCCCGGATGGGCGCTACGAGAGCGAGGTTCATAATTTCATGGTCGAGACCTTTGTGAAGGATCTTGAGACGCCGTGGTCGATGACGTGGCTGCCAGACGGACGCATGCTGGTAACTGAACGGTCGGGTCGTCTGCGGTTCATCGAAGCAGAGGGCAAGGTGTCTGCGCCGATCATCGGTCTTCCGGCCGTCTATGCGAAGGGGCAGGGAGGTTTGTTCGAGGTGGCGCTGCATCCCGACTATGCAAAGAATGGTTGGGTCTATCTTTCCTACAGTGACCCGCAGAATCTCGACGGCATGGACGCCAGCCTGACCGCCATTGTGCGCGGTCGTATTAAGGACGGCAAGTGGGTGGATGAGCAGACGATCTTCCGCGCCGACGTGAAGTTTTATCGCACGAGCAACGTGCACTTTGGCGGCCGGTTGGTGTTTCACGAGGGCTACCTGTTCTTCGGCATAGGGGAACGCGGCACGGGCGACCACGCGCAGGACATCACACGGCCGAACGGCAAGATCCACCGCATCTTCGATGATGGTCGTATCCCGACCGACAATCCTTTCGTCGGCCAGCCCGACGCGTTTCCCACCATCTGGAGTTACGGTCACCGCAACCCGCAGGGCTTGGTGCGGCATCCCGTGACGGGTGAATTGTGGGAGACGGAGCATGGTCCGCGCGGAGGCGATGAGCTGAATCTGATTCAACGAGGCCAGAACTACGGCTGGCCCAAGGCTTCCTACGGCATGAACTACAATGGCACGCCGATGACGCCCTACACGACGTTGCCGGGCATGATCGACCCGGTGATCTATTGGACGCCGTCCATCGCGACCTGTGGGCTGGATGTTTACGAGGGCGACAAGTTTCCCAAGTGGAAGGACCACCTCTTCGCTGGCGGTCTGGCCAAGGAAGAGGTGCATCGTCTGGTGGTGAAGGACGGCAAGGTCACGCATCGTGAAGTTATTTTCAAGAACCACGGCCGGGTGCGTGACATCTGCATGGGACCGGACGGACTCGTCTACATCCTCCTCAACAGCCGCCCGAAAGAGACCGAGGGTCGCATCGTGCGATTGCGGCCGGTGGAGTGATGGGCCTCGTCTCGGGCGGTTCTCTGCCAGCCTTGGCGGCTCCGATCATACAGTCCTCAAGCATGGGGTGCTGGATATTATAGGGATCGGGTGGTGCCTATTGAGGTGCGCCCATAAAAAAGCCCCGGTGGTTCACCGGGGCCTCGAAAGAATCGCGGCGTAGAGCCGCTCCTGCGGTCGCTTACTTCTTCATGTCCGCGACAGCCGCTTGAGCGGCGGCCAGACGCGCGACGGGCACGCGGTACGGTGAGCAGGAGACGTAACTAAGGCCGAGCTTATGGCAAAACTTCACGGAATCAGGATCGCCACCGTGTTCGCCGCAGATGCCGAGCTTGATATCGGGCCGGGTCTTCCGGCCTTTCTCGATCGCGATCTGCATGAGCTGACCCACGCCGGTCTGATCGATGGAGGCGAACGGATTCTTCTTCATGATCTCGGACTCTTGATAAGCACCGAGGAAGGAACCGGAATCGTCGCGCGACATGCCGAGGCAGGTCTGCGTGAGATCGTTGGTGCCGAAGCTGAAGAACTCGGCGGTTTTCGCGATCTCGTCGGCCGTGAGGGCACCGCGCGGGATCTCGATCATTGTGCCGACCGTGTAAGCGATCTTGGTCTTCTTCTCGGCCATGACGGCTTTGGCGACTTGGTGAACGAGCTCGGTCTGGAGATCGAGTTCCTTCTTGAAGCCGACGAGTGGGATCATGATTTCGGGCTTGGCCTTGAAGCCATCCTTGTTCGCATCCGCAGCGGCCTCGAAGACGGCGCGCGCCTGCATGGCGGTGATCTCGGGATACTTGATGCCCAGACGGCAACCACGGAAACCGAGCATGGGGTTGAACTCATGCAGCTCGTGGACGCGGTGCATGATTTTCTCGACCGGAATATTGAGCTTCCGGGAGAGATCCATCTGCGACTCCTTCGAGTTCGGGAGGAACTCGTGCAGGGGCGGGTCGAGGAAACGGATGGTGGCGGGGAAGCCTTTCAACGCCTTGAAGATTCCGTAGAAATCCGCGCGTTGATAAGGGAGGAGCTTGGCGAGCGCGGCCTGACGGTCGGTGAGGTTGCCGGCGAGAATCATCTCGCGCATCGAGTCGATGCGGTCGCCTTCGAAGAACATGTGCTCGGTGCGAGTGAGGCCGATGCCGACGGCGCCGAACGCGATGGCCTGGGCAGTCTGCTCAGGAGTGTCGGCGTTGGTGCGGACTTGAAGCTTGGTGGCTTGCGCGCACCATTTCATGAGCTGGACGTAGCTCTTGAATTTCTCGGTGGCTTGAGCGGCTTTCTCGCCGTTGATGAGGCCGGCCACGATCTCGGAAGGTGCGGTCTTGATCTGGCCGGCGTAAACCGTGCCGATCGTGCCGTCGATGGAGAGGAAGTCGCCTTCATTGTACGTCGAGCCGCCAACGGTGACGCTGCGCTTGTCGTAATCGACTTGGAGTGAGGCCGCGCCGCAGACGCAGACTTTGCCCATTTGGCGGGCCACGAGAGCGGCGTGCGAGGAAACGCCACCGCGAGCGGTGAGAATACCTTCGGCGGCGATCATGCCGCGCAGATCTTCCGGCGAGGTCTCGACGCGAACGAGGAGAACTTTCTCTCCCTTCTCAGCGGCGACGACGGCGCGATCGGCGTTGAAATAAATCTTACCCGTGGCGGCACCGGGGCCGGCGGGCAGACCGGTGGCGATGACGGCGGCCTTCTTAACCTCGGCGAGATCGAAGATCGGCGCGAGCAATTGCTCAAGTTGGTCGGCGGGGTTGCGCATGATGGCGGTTTCCCAGTTGATGAGTTTCTCCTTCACCATATCGATGGAGAACTTCAGCGCGGCGGCGGCGGTGCGCTTGCCGTTACGCGTCTGGAGCATGAACAGCTTGCCTTCCTGAATCGTGAATTCGATGTCCTGCACGTCCTTGAAATGTTTCTCGAGGGTGGCGCGCACCTTCATGAGTTCGGCGTAGGACTTCGGCATCTGTTCCTTCAACTTCAAGACGGGCTCGGGTGTGCGGACGCCGGCGACGACGTCTTCGCCTTGGGCGTTGAGGAGGAATTCACCGTAGAATTCATTCGTGCCGTTGGCCGGGTTGCGCGTGAACGCGACGCCGGACCCGGAGGTCTCGCCGGTGTTGCCATAGACCATGGCCTGCACGTTGACGGCGGTGCCCCACTCGGAAGGAATGTTGTACTTGGCGCGGTAAACCTTGGCGCGGTCATTCATCCAGGAACCGAACACGGCTCCGGCGGCTCCACGGAGCTGATCCCAAGGGTTGTTCGGGAAGGATTTTCCGGTGCGTTCCTTGACCATGGCCTTGAAACGCTTGACGAGTTCCTGCTGGTCGGCGGCGGTTAGTTCGCTGTCGACGATGTCGCGGTGGTAGGTCTCGTGCTTGAAGCTGTGGATGACGGACTCGAAGGGGTCGTGGTCTTCGCCTTCGCGTTTTTGCACGCCGATGACGACGTCGCAATACATCTGGATGAAGCGGCGGTAGCAATCCCAGGCGAAGCGCTCGTTCTTGGTGGCGGCGGCGAGGGAGAGAACGGTGTCGTCGTTCAGGCCAAGATTGAGAATAGTGTCCATCATGCCGGGCATCGAGTCGCGGGCCCCCGAGCGGACGGCGACGAGGAGGGGGAAGCCGGTGGAGTCACCGAACTTGTAGCCCATGATCTTCTCCATGTTTTTCACGCCGGCTTCCATCTGGGCCTGCAACGAGGCGGGATAGGTGCGTTTGTTGGCGTAGAAATAAGTGCAAACTTCGGTCGTGATCGTGAAACCGGGAGGTACGGGCAGGCCGATGCGGGTCATCTCGGCGAGATTGGCGCCTTTGCCGCCGAGGAGGTTCTTCATGCCGCCGTTGCCGTCGGCTTTCGCTGCGCCCCACGTATAAACGTATTTGAGCGACTTGGCCGCCGGAGCGGACGATTTCTTTTTGGAAGGCGCCTTTTTGGCGGGCTTCTTGGGGGAGGTTTTTTTAGCCATGGTTGTTTAAGAAAAGAGGGGCCATCCGAGCGAGCGGGGCGAGGGGTGTCAACCCATTCGATGCACTCAGGGCAGGCGGCGGAGGCTCCCGGATTCAGGGGAAATTACTCGATCAATCCCGCGACCGGATTGCCGGGTTGGTTTGCGGGGCCAGAGGCCAGTGGCTCGGGGGCTTAAAAGGGCGGGCTTTAAAGACGGCTATTGCCGAAGCGGGGCAAAGATGTTTCTAAAGCGGTTCGTGACCGAAAAACCGACAGACCAAGCAGATGAAATCGATGCCTCCGCCGGGAAGGAGGGCAAGGTCATGGGATTCCTCGGTCATCTGGAGGAGTTGCGGGGGACGCTGATGAAGTGCGCGATCGTGTTTGCGATCTTCGTGACGATTATCGCCTACCAGATGGACAATGCGTCGCTGCTCCTGAATTGGCCGCTCGATCAGGTCAAAGAAGCTTTTCCGCACATGAAAACCGAGCTGGTGACCAATAGCCCGATGAGTGTTTTTTCGGTCATCATCAATATCTGTGTGATGGGAGGAGTGGTGATGTCCTTACCGTTTTGGCTTTTTTTTATCGGGCAATTTATCGCGCCTGCTCTGCATAAGCGGGAGCTGCGGGTGATTGTTCCCGCGGGACTCTCAGCTTTCGCCCTGTTTCTCGCCGGTGCCTCGTTCGGCTATTATTTTCTGACGCCGAGTAGTCTCAGAGTGGCGTTGGAATTGAATGAGGCGATGGGTTTCACGGTGATGTGGACGGCGGACAAGTACTACAGTTTGCTGATGTGGCTGACGCTGGGGATGGGCGCGGCTTTCGAATTTCCTCTGCTCGTGGTGCTGGCCGTCTACATGGGCCTGATCGAAGTGGCCACCCTGCGAAAATACCGCCGACACGCCATCGTGGTGATTTTTGTGATCGCGGCCATCGTGACTCCGACCACGGACCCGCTAAACATGTCATTGTTTGCCGCCCCCTTGTACCTGCTTTTCGAATTGGCGATCATCGTCGCTTCCGTGATCAAGCGTCGGCGCAGCGCTGAAGTGATCGAGGTGTGATCGCGGAGGGGGGCTCTGCCCTGTCGCCCACCGTCATGCTGCCGTAATGTTTGCCTCGCTACAGTGGTTCCTTCGGTCGTTTGCTTGAACTGTCCGTCATGCGTATTCTCCTCGTCGAAGATTCCCCGCGTCTCTCGCGCAACATCGCCACGGCCCTGCGCCGCACCGGCTATGCGGTGGACGCGGCGGCGGACGGGGAGGAAGGACTTTGGCTGGCGGAATCGCACGACTACGACGCTATCATCCTGGACATCATGCTGCCGAAACGCGACGGACTCGAAGTCCTCCGCACCCTGCGCGCGCGTGGTCGGCCGGTGCATGTTTTGCTTTTGACCGCGCGCGATACCGTGGCGGATCGCGTGACGGGTTTGCAGGCGGGAGCCGACGATTATTTGGTGAAGCCTTTCGCGCTCGATGAACTGCTCGCTCGGGTCCAAGCGCTCTGCCGTCGCGCTTATGGGACCAAGCAAACGAAGCTGGTGATCGCCGACCTCGAGATCGACGCCTCTGCCCGCATCGTGACGCGCGACGGCCGGCCGGTCGAGCTGACCGCCCGCGAATACCAACTGCTCGAATACCTCGCCCGCCGTCGTGGCGAAGTCGTCTCTCGCGCCGAAATTGAAGAGCATAATTATGACGGGCAGGTCGATCCCATGAGCAACGTGGTCGATTCCGCCGTGTGCAGTCTGCGCAAAAAAATCGCCATCTCCGACTCGTCCGCGCCGCTCATTCATACCCGGCGCGGTCTCGGTTATGTGCTGGAGGCTACGGCATGAAATCGCTGCGCCGCCAATTGACCCGCGAATTATCCGGGGTGCTCGCCGTACTCTTCGGGCTGGCGCTGTTCGGACTGTATTTGGTGATGTATCACAAACTGACGCGGTCGTTTGACGCCGCCCTCGAAGCGCGGGCACTCGGGGTCAGCGCCTTGGTGGAGCAGGAGAATGGCCGCGTGGAGGTGGATTTTTCGGATAAAATCCTGCGGGGCTTCGCGGCGGGCCGGGCGCGCCACTACTTCGAACTGCGCGATACCCGCGCTGCGATGATCGCCCGCTCACCGTCGTTGCAAGAGAGTTTCCTCCCGCGTCCGCCGGTTGGCGCGACGGAAAAAGCGCTGTATTGGAATCTCACGTTGCCCAATGGCCGGGCGGGCCGGGCGGTCGTCTTTCTTTTTAGACCGAAATCTGCGGATAGCCGGCCTGGGGCGGTGACCATGCTGGCCGAGCTGGTGGTGGCGGTGGATCGCAAGAATTTCGATGAGACGCTGGGCGGATTGTTGGCGGCGGTGGCGGGCTGCGGCGGGCTGTTGCTGGCGGCGGTTTTTTTCGTGGTGCCGCGCGTCTTGCGCCGCGGGTTGGTGCCGCTGGCCCAGCTTGGGGAGTTGGCGGCACGGATCGATGCGGGTTCGCTCGCGGCGCGTTTTTCGGCGGAGGATTTGCCGGCCGAGCTGCGGCCGATCGCGGGACGGTTAAACGATTTGCTGGCGCGCCTGGAGACTTCGTTCGAACGCGAGCGCCGGTTCAGCGCGGATCTCGCGCACGAGTTGCGCACGCCGCTGGCGGAGTTGCGCAGCCTCGCCGAGTGCGCGCTCAAATGGCCCGAGGCGCGCGATCCCGAGGCTGATCGCGACACGCTCGCCATCGCGGTGCAGATGGAAACGCTCGTGACGCGGCTGCTCACGCTGGCGCGGGGTGAACGCGGCCAGCTCCTCGCCCAGTGCGAAGCGGTGGCGCTCGCGCCCTTCGTGGCTGCGGTCTGGCGTCCGTTCGCGGCACGGGCGCAGGCGCGCGGACTGCGCGTGGAGTTCGCGGTCGCGGTCGCCGAGGCACCGGCCGATCCGGTTTTGCTCCGGTCACTGCTGGCCAATCTGTTCGATAACGCGGTGGATTACACGCCGCCGGCCGGAGAAATCATTATCACCGGGAACGCTGCGGGAAAATTGCAGGTGGCGAATACGGCCCCGGATCTCACCCCCGAGGATGTGGCGAAACTTTTCGACCGATTTTGGCGCAAGGAAGCGGCGCGCACCGGGGGCGAGCACGCCGGTCTCGGGCTGAATCTCGCGCGGACTTTTGCGACCGCGATGGGCTGGCAGCTCACGGTGGCACGGGAATGCGGGCGTTTGGTTTTCACACTCGCAGCCGAAGAAAAAAGAAACGGATTTTGAGCGCTATCATCTTCCCGTAATCCTGCTTTGGTTAAGATCGCTGCTATGTTAAAACTCATTTTCCGTTGCCTGTTGGGTTTGTCCCTCCTCGTGGCCTGGGCGCGTGCCGAGATTGCGGTGGTATCCGACGGGACAAAAACCGCGCGAACTGGCGGTGCCGCGCCCAGTCAAGCCACGGGAGAGATCACGGGCACCACGATCGATCTCGCCGTGAACGAGCCCGTGGAATTCGTCGCCGTGAGTCTGCGGCAAGCCGACGGCACGGTCGTGCAGAACGCGGTGTCCGACAAATCAGGCCGGTTTTCCTTCGAAAAAGTGCCGGCGGGGGAATACACGCTCGTCTACAACTACGTCGGCACGGACGCGCAGACCACGCCGGCCTTCACGATGGATGCGCGACACTTGCGGCACGATTTTAGCGGGTTGAACGTGACGAGCCGCGCCGTGCAGCTCGAAATATTTGAGGTGAAATCGAAGCAGCAGGCCTTCCTGAACACCATCGACCGCAAGACCTACAACGTGGGCAAGGATATCCAGAGCACGACGGGTTCCGCGAGCGATCTGCTCCAGAATCTTCCGTCGGTGCAGGTCGACATCGACGGCAAGGTCAGCCTGCGCGGCTCCGAGAGCGTCATGATCCTCATCAATGGCCGAACCTCCACGCTCATGGGCAAAAGCCGCGCCGAGGCGTTGCAACAACTACCGGCTGATTCCATCGAAAAGATCGAGGTCATCACGAATCCCTCGGCGAAATACAAACCCGACGGCACCGCCGGTATTATCAACATCTCGCTCAAGAAAAAACACGCCGTCGGTTTTTCCGGCACGATCACCACCGCCTATGGCAATGAGGACCGGGCCAACGCGGGCGTGACGGCCGGCTACCATTCCGGCCCCTGGACCCTGTCCGGCAACCTCAGTGGGCGGCACGACGTGCGGCTCCGGCGGGCGACGGAAGCGCGGACGAGCATTGATCCGGTCACTGGCGTGGTCACGCAGGTGGAGAAAACCACGCTTGATCGCGCCCGGCCCTTCACGCGGATCGCCCGAGGGGGCGTGGATTATAGCGCGGGCGAGCACGACAAGCTCGGGCTCACGGCCAGCTATAACCACCGCGATTTCCAGCGCCGGGCAACGGATCAAAATATTTTCCGCAATGGCGCCGGCACGGTGACCAGCGAGTATGATCGCACCCGCTACGACCCCGAGTTCGAGCGCAGCCTGGAATGGGGGGCGAACTGGCAGCACACTTTCCCCGGGGAAGATCACGAGCTGAACGTCGAGTTCAAATCCTCCCGGAGCGATGAAGTTGAGGACAGCCACTACGCGAATATCTACCGGACGCCCGTTATTCCCACGACCTACGACAACACCCGGAACAAGGCGGGCGAACGCGGCACCGAGACGATCATCGAATATAAACGACCGCTCGGCGATGCCGCCAAACTTGAGGTCGGCTACACGCGCACGTCCGACCGTTTGGATGCGGATTTATTCGCCGAGGCGTTGAACCTTACGACCGGCCAGTGGGCGAAGGATACGGTGAAATCCAACCGTTTCATCATCAACAGCACCAACCATGCTTTCTACGCGACGTACGGGCAAGCCTTCGGAAAATTCGGTTTGCTCGCCGGCCTCCGACCCGAACTGACGACGCAGCAGTCGCGGCTGGTCAACACTGGGCAGCTCATTCCCAATGACTACAATCGCGTCTATCCCACGCTGCATCTTGCCTACCATGCGACCGACCGGCACGAGCTTCAACTGAACTACAGCCATCGGGTGCGTCGCCCGGAGATCGACGATCTCAATCCGTTTCCTGATTACCAGGACCCGTTTAATCTGCGTGCCGGCAATCCGCGGCTGAAGCCCGAGGATATCCATTCGATCGAGGCCGGTTACAGTTTTCAGCCAGGGGACTCCAGTATTACCTCCACGCTCTACCACCGTTACACATACCACGGCTTCACAAGCTTCACGCGCGATATCGGCGGCGGCGTCCTGCTGACCACCCGCGAAAATCTGGCGGTCAATCGCGCTACCGGCTTCGAGCTGACCGCCAACACCGAGGTGGGAAAACTGCTCTCGCTGAACTTTAGTTCGAATACTTTTTTCAACACCATCGACGCTTCCGACCTCGGTTTCACCTCGACCAAGTCAGACGTCTCCTGGTCGGCCAAGCTCGGGGCGACGCTGCATGTGTCGGCGCGAACCCTATTCCAGTTCAACACGAACTACAGCTCCGCCCGCCTGACGCCGCAAGGCTCGCGCCGGCCCTCGTACGTCGCCAATGCCGGGCTGCGGCACGATCTCTGGCAGAGAAAAGTGGCCCTGGTCCTGACGGTTTCGGACGTCTTTAATTCCTTGAAGGAAACCACCGTGTTCGACACGCCGATGCTGCGCGGCGAGAACATGCGCCGGCGCAGTTCGCGGATCGTTTATCTCGGCTTCATTTATAATTTCGGCCAGTCCGCCAAAAAACCGAAGGACGATTCGCTGAAGTTCGACAACTCACTGTGAGCGGCGCGCCTCGCCTCAAACATCCTGACCCGAGGAATTAGAGTGAGTTCAACTGCGCCGCGATTTGGGATGAAATACAATTAACGCGGAGGTCGCGGAGAGCGCGGAGCCTGACGTGATGGAGAAGTGGCACGGATCACAAGATTCACCGCGCGTGCCTTTGCCGTGGTGGAACCCGACCTCCGGGCGGGTTTTGCAACGTGAGCCAGCACCCAGCGCGCCCGGCTTGTTCGTCGTAGCCTTGGCGAAGTCGGAAGGTCGCGCTCCACCACGATACAGTTCATCTGGTTTGGGCCGTGGCAGGCTCAGCTCGTTTCCTCGTTCATCCTCTCTCCACGGGCTGGGATCAGGATGTCTGAGACAAGGATCCAGAACATATTCACTCGCGTTCTTAATGCGGGTCGGTTTTCTCCAAGCCATTCACCGGCAACCAAACATGACTTTGAATATCCGACTGCCCTTCGGCTCATTACGAAAAATGGTTCACGTCCGTTTTTATACCGGGGTCGATTTTCATCTACACATTAACGTTCAGCCCTCTACGACTTTGAATATGCGACTGGCAGTCGCATAAACAACTTTAGGCAAAGACCCATGACACCCGAGCAAAAGAAAGAAGGGCTCGTCCATGTTCGCTATGAGATGAGACGCTTGAAAGAGTGCTACGACCGCTGGAGTGCATTGCGTAAGAACGTCAAAACTCAGTCCGAAATAAATGACCTCATTGAGCTGACGCTCCTATCAGTCTTTGCATAAGTACGTGCACAGATTGGCTTAGGCCGCGTATGACGTATCGGGCAATTGGAAGAAGGACTGAACCAGTCCGCTGCGGCGTTGGATTGATCGCAAAATATTCAGCACCGCTTGCTTCATCTCCGCCTTGGTGCTCACGAACAGGCGGGCCAACGACGATTTT
>JBBRBC010000041.1:0-33976 GCA_038206205.1 Opitutales bacterium | reverse complement strand
GTTGGGGGGGGCGGCTCGGTTGGGGGGGGCGGCCGGGCGGCACGGGGGGGGGCATTAGTCTTCTACTTTCTTCTTTTTTAGGAAGGTCATCATGGAGCGGAGTTCGGCTCCTACGGTTTCGATTTGTTGGGATTGCTGGGCGGCGCGGATGGCTAGGAAGGCGGCGCGGCCGGCTTTGTTTTCGGCCATCCAGGCTCTGGCGAATTCGCCGGACTGGATTTCGGCTAGGATCTTTTTCATTTCGGCGCGGGTCTGATCGTTGACGACGCGGGGGCCGCGGGAGTAGTCGCCGTATTCGGCGGTGTCGGAGACGGAGTAGCGCATGTAGCTGAGGCCGCCTTCATAGATGAGGTCGACGATGAGCTTGAGTTCGTGGAGGCACTCGAAGTAGGCGATTTCGGGGGCGTAGCCGGCGTCGACGAGGGTTTCAAAGCCGGCGCGGATGAGCTCGGCGGCGCCGCCGCAGAGGACGGCCTGCTCGCCGAAGAGGTCGGATTCGGTCTCTTCTTTGAAGGTGGTTTCGATGACACCGGCCTTGAGGGAGCCGAGGGCGAGGGCGTAAGCGAGGGCGTTTTCCAGGGCGTGGCCGGAGGCATCCTGGGCGATGGCGACGAGGGCGGGGACGCCCTGGCCTTCGGTGAAGACTTCGCGGACGCGGTGGCCGGGGGCCTTGGGGGCGACCATGGAGACATCGACGCCGGCGGGCACTTTGATGAAGCCGAAGTGGATGTTGAAGCCGTGGGCGAACATGAGGGTCTTGCCGGGGCCGATGGAGGGTTCGATATCGGCGTTGTAGAGATCGGCCTGGATGTGATCCGGGACGAGGATCATGATGAAATCGGCCTGGGCGGCGGCTTCGGCGGGGGTAAGGACGGTGAGGCCGGCGGACTCGGCCTTGGCGCGCGACTTGGAGGCCGGGGGGAGGCCGACGCAGACGCTGATGCCGGAGTCGCGCAGATTGAGCGCGTGGGCGTGGCCCTGGGAGCCGTAGCCGATGATCGCGACGTTTTTGCCGCGGATAAGCGAGAGATTCGCATCTTTGTCGTAGTAGATTTTAGCCATGTTGTTTTTAGTGATTTGAGATTTTAAATTGCAGATTTGAGATGGGCCGCGTCAGACGGACATCGAAATGCCGGAGTCATGGGCGTGATCGGGGGCAAGCACGGCGGGGACGAGCGGCGGGTTGGCACTCATGGTCTCGTGACCACGGGCCATCGCCACGGAACCGGTGCGGACCATTTCGGTGATGCCGTAGGGACGGAGCACGAGTTCGAACTTGCCGATCTTATCCGGCGTGCCGGTGACCTCGATGACGATAGAGAGTTCATCGACATCGACGACGCGGGCGCGGAAAACATCGACGAGCTGCAAGACTTGGGCGCGCGTGTTGGGCGTAACGGTGACCTTCACGAGGCCGAGTTCGCGCATGAGCGCGTCCTTGTGGGTGAGGTCATCGACGCGGAGCACGTTGACGAGCTTGTAGAGGTTGGCCTCGACGAGGCGCGCGCCGTGCTCGGTCGCCTCGACCACGACGGTCAGGCGAGAAACGCCCGGCTGCTCGGTGCGGCCGACAGTGAGCGAATCGATGTTGAAATTGCGGCGGCGGAAGAGCGAGGCGATGCGATTGAGCACGCCGGGTACGTCTTCCACATAGGCGATGAGAGTATGTTTAGCCATGGGAGTAGTGGTTTAGCGGCGGTTGGATTTGGCGGATTTGGACGCGACGGCCTTGCGGGCCGGAGTTTTCGCGGGCTTGGCGGGCTTGGTGACTTTGGCGGCCTTCGCGGGCTTGGCGGGCTTGGCGGCTTTCTTGCCGCGGCTGTTGAGGGCGACGGCCTCGGCTTTCGCTTCGGCGAAGACGTTGGGCAACGTGGACGAGGGCATCTCCCAGTCCTTGTCGGAACCGGACTCGAGCATAACGTCCTGCTTCGGACGGCGGATCATCTTATCGAGAGCGGCACCGGCAGGCACCATCGGGAAAACAGTGTCTTCTTTCTCGACCACGAAATCGATCACGACCGTTTCCTTGGCGGCGAGGGCTTTCTCAACGGTAGATTTCACGTCGGAACGCTTGTTGCAGCGGAGCCCCTTGAGACGGTAGGCCTCAGCGAGCTTCACGAAATCCGGACCCGTGATCGGGGTGGCAGCGTAGCGTTTGTCGTAGAAAAATTCCTGCCACTGGCGAACCATGCCGAGGAAGGAGTTGTTGATGATGGCGACGTTCACCTTGATGCCTTCCTGCTCGGCCGTGGCCAATTCGCAGGAGGTCATCTGGAAACCGCCGTCGCCGACGACCACCCAGACATCTTTTTCGGGGCAGGCAAACTTCGCGCCGATGGCGGCGGGAAGCGCAAAGCCCATCGTGCCGAGACCGCCAGACGTGATGAGCGAGCGGGGTTTTTCGTGACGGAAATACTGGGCTTCCCACATCTGGTGCTGACCGACGTCGGTGACGACGATGGTGTCCTTCTTCAATGTCTGCGTGAAGTGGCAGAGATCGTTGATGACATGCGCGGCGTAGAGATGGCCGCTGTCAGGCAACGCTTGGATGTCGCGCACGGCGGCGTCGCCCTTGCCGAGATTGATGGTGGCCCACCACTCGGGATGGGTGGTTTTTTTCACGCTCGGGAGCAGTTCCTCGAGGATTTCGCGGAGATCGCCGATGAGCGCGACGTCCACGGGCACGTTCTTGTTCACTTCGGACGGATCGATCTCGACGTGGATTTTCTTCGCGTTCTGCGCGTAGGTTTTGAGATTGCCGGTCACGCGGTCGTCGAAGCGCATGCCGAGGGCGATCAGGAGATCGGCCTGCTGGATGGCTTCGTTGACCCACGCTTCACCGTGCATGCCCATCATGCCGAGATTGTGTTCGCACGACGCGGGGATGACGCCGAGCCCGAGCAAGGTCACGGCGATCGGGATGTTGGCGTTTTTCGCCAATTTCAGCACCTCGGCCGTGGCGCCGGATTTGAGAATACCTTGGCCGGCGAGGATCAACGGACGCTTGGCAGTGTTGATGAGCTCGAGGGCTTTTTGATATTCGCTCGGCAAAGCGCGGAGATCGGGACGGTAGCCGGGAAGTTTCGGCGCGGCGGACTCCCAATCGAATTCGCAGGAGAGTTGTTGCGCATCCTTCGTGATGTCGACGAGGACCGGACCGGGACGTCCGCTCTTGGCAATATAGAAAGCTTCGCGGATCGCGCGGGCGATGTCGTCGGGTTTCGTGACGAGATAATTGTGTTTCGTGACCGGGATCGTGACGCCAGTGACGTCGGTTTCTTGGAACGCATCGGTGCCGATGGCCTTCGAGCCAACCTGACCGGTGATGCACACGATGGGCGAGGAATCCATCATCGCGGTGGCGATGCCCGTGACCATGTTGGTCGCGCCGGGACCGGAGGTCGCGATGGCGACGCCCACTTTGCCGCTGGCGCGTGCATAGCCGTCGGCCATGTGCGTGGCACCCTGCTCGTGACGGACGAGCACGTGGTGGACCTGCGGATATTTTGTCATCGCATCGTAAGCGGGCAAGATCGCGCCGCCGGGATAGCCGAAGACGACATCCACGCCTTCGCGGATGAGGCATTCCCAAATAATTTCTGCTCCGGTGAGTTTCATAAAGATCCCTTGTAGTTTCGTTGGTTTAAAAAAAGTTAAGAAGTGTGGGCGTCATAAGCGGCGGAAGAAACGGGGCGGGCGACACTACCCAACGGTTTCTTCAAATCATCACCCGTCAATCTGTCCGATGGGAGCGCAGCGCGAGCAGACGCGCGTGGCGGGCCTTCGGGGCTGGGGCGGTGATGTTGCCTTAAGTCGGTCATGAGGAGTTCAATTCCGCACGCGAGATGAGCGGACGGAAAGGTTATGGTTACAGGAGCGTTGGCTGTTCATCGAGTGAAAAAACAAAGGCCGCCCTTTTTTGGGGCGGCCTTTGTTTAAATTCGTTGGAATTAAAGTTAGGAGAGCCGCCCTTGGTTGGGGGTAAGCAGTACGACGACCACAATAATAAGGGTGGTAATGACAGTGACGGGGAACTTTGAAGCGAAGGTGGTCATTTCTGCGAAGATGCTTTTGATAGTCGTACAACGACACTCGTCAACGCTAACTTTATCTTTTTTATGAGGGGTGTTTCTCCCCGGTTTTCGGCTGTCTATATTGGTTTGTCTTAGGCGGTGTGCTCGTCACGCCATTCTGCTGGCCAGCAGAACGCGACCAGCGCGCCACCTACCCACGGCATCACTCTCGCCGCCATCATCCCCACTTTCCTATTTGAACCCGTGGCTCCACTCTCCCTCACTCCCCATCCTTGAAGACCGACGTTTTTGATTATTCGCTCCCGGAATCCCTTATCGCCCAGTGCCCGGTCGCCCGGCGGGACGACTCGCGCCTGCTTGTGGTGCACCGGGCCGAGCGACGGATCGAACACCGGCAATTTCGTGATTTGCCTGAGTATTTGCGGGCCGGTGACACGCTTTTTCGCAACAACGCCGCCGTTATTCCGGCCCGGCTTCACGCCCAACGCCCGACCGGCGGACAGGTCGAGTGCCTGCTCCTGAGGCCCGCTGCAACAAGGTGGAACGCGACCTCCGGGCGCGTTTCTTCCGACATAAATCAAACAAACCCGTCCGGCATGTCCGTCATAGCCTCGGCGTCGGCGGAAGGCCGGGTTCCACCTTCCGATTCAAATACTGAAGATCTGTCCTCCGAAGCCTTGGCGAAGGAGGAATGGTGGTGCCTCCTCCGCCCCGGCAAAAAACTTCGCGTCGGAGCGACGTTCGGCCTGCCCGGATTTTTTACCGGCACTGTCCGCGAAAAAACCGCCGACGGCACGGTGCGAGTGGCGTTTGAAACGACGGCCGGCGACATCCTCGAAGTCGCCAACCGTATTGGTGAGATGCCGCTGCCGCCGTACATCCAGCGGGATTTCTCCAGTAGGAGCCTGCCCCAAAGCGATGGCTTGGATCCTGAAGTGGCACGGGTCTCCCGACCCGTGGACGTAAACCACACGGGTCAGGAGACCCATGCCACTCCAACGCCGACCAACCCACGCCTACCAGACGAAATTCAGCGCGCGCAGGATCGCGAACGTTATCAAACCGTCTACGCGGATCGTGGCCATCAAGTCGCCGCCGCCGCACCGACCGCCGGCCTGCACTTCACGCCGGAATTGCTGGCTGATCTGGCCACGCGCGGCATCGCCTTCGCCGACCTGACGTTGCATGTGGGTCTCGGAACATTTCGCCCGATTATGAGCGAGCACATCGAAGACCACGCCATCCATCGCGAAGTCTACGAGATTCCGGTGAGCACCCAGCGCGCCCTCGCCTCCCCCACCGGCCGGCGGATCGCAGTGGGCACGACGACGGTGCGGACGATCGAGCATTATCTCGCGACGAAACTCCCAGCCAACGCATTCACCGCAGTCTTAGCGGAGGCAGACATCTATATTTATCCGCCGCGACAATTCGCCGGCATCGATTGCCTCATCACGAATTTCCATCAGCCCCGCTCCACGTTGCTCTGCCTCGTCTCGGCGTTTCTCACGCCCGGCTCGACCGACGGCATCGCCTGGCTGAAAGAAATCTACGCTGAAGCCGTGGCCCGCGAATACCGTTTCTTCAGCTACGGCGACGCGATGCTGATTTTGTGAGGGGTGGTTATCCACGAGGGTGCATCATTCGCAACGCAACCTCACGACTTGCTTGAGTTCGCGGCTTACTTCGACACATCACGGGCTATTCCCTTATTGCGAGGCTGGCGCGTTGGGGTAGCCACAGACCTATGGGCCTATGGGTCGAATGGCGCTAAGTTAAGGAGGTTGGTCGTCATGCTACCATGCGTGATCAGGCCAACTATTTTGCATGAGGCATGTAGGGCCGGCCCTTGTGGCCGTGCCGGAGGGCGCACCGGAAACGGCTCGCCCACAAGGGGCGGCCCGACGAAATTCCGCAGCAAATCATCGCAGACGAAACGTCAGGCAGTCGACGAGCCTACCGCTTAACTTAGCACCATTCGTCTATGGGTCTATGGGCCTATGGGCCTGTGGGCTTGAGTGCGGTTGTCGGTTGCGAGCTTGTCTCGTTCTGCTGGCCAGCAGAACGACCGTGGCTTGATGGGCTCACGTAGGTTGCGAGCTTGTCTCGCAACGTAGCGCAGCGAGCGCGCCGCCTACTACGGAGCGAGCCATCCAATTTCGACAGGCAAAGACCAGCCTTCGCCAAGGTTCCGACATCCTGAACCCAGCCCGGGCAACGAGGGCGAGAGGGGAATCGAACTCAGCTTGATACAGAAATTGTCAGTGTAATCCGTAGTCAAAAAAGCTGATCCCACAAAGCCCGGCCTACCCCAATCCCCGAAACATTTCACCACGGATTACACGGATCACTATGAGTGGACTTCGGCTGGCGGTAGGGCGGGCTATCCTTAACCCGCCGCGAATGAGATAAGCACATTGAGTTTCTAAAATCACCGAAGGGCGGATTAGGGATAATCCGCCCTACCCCAAGTCCAAAACCAACCAGATATTTTAACGCGAAGGACGCGAAGTAAAAGCACATCAGGCTCCGCGCTCTCCGCGTCCTCCGCGTTGAATGTATTTTATCCCGATTCGCGGCGAAGTTGAGCTCACCCTCATTCATCGGGATCAGGATGTCTGAACCTGCAAAATCTCCTGCCTGCGATCAGCCGGCACCCCGGAACCCCACGACGGAGACGACCAGCCTTCGTCAAGGCTACGGCTGGCAGGACAGGCGCAGTCTCACCGCCAAGGATTCATCATTTGATGAATCCCCTGAGTGGTAAACCCACGCCAGTTTCTGCTTCAGTGATTGGTCGCGGCGGTTGACCTCAACCGCCATGGAGCAGGTGGGCTGCGCGCGCAATTAGCGTTTGGGGGCAACCGTCGCTACCGAAGGAGAAAATCATTGGGGCCACGAAAACCCGGATGGGAAAAATTATTCCGCCCGGCTTTTATCCGTGCTATCGATGTAATCCGTGGTAAACAGGTGAGTTGGCTTGGCTGGGTTTGTTGCCGCTCCGCCTCGCTAGGTCATTCGTGGTTAAAGCGCCCATCATAACATGAAACCGAACTCACCGCCGAACGCCGCCGAACTGCGCCGCCTGGCGGAGGCGCGATTGAACCAACAGCAGCCAACGGCCAGCAACCATCCGACCGAAGAACAAAACGCGCGGTTGCTCCACGAGCTGCAGGTCCACCAGATCGAACTGGAAATGCAGAATGAGGAACTGCGCAAATCCCAGGCGCAACTGGAAGAAACGGCCGCGCGCTACACCAACCTCTACGATTTCGCCCCCGTCGCCTACATCACCTTGGGCCGCGCCGGCACGATCACCCAAACCAATCCACCCGGTGCGAGCCTACTGGGTCTCGAACGGACGCGCCTGCTGGGCAAGCCCCTCAGCTTTTTTGTCGACCAGGCCGATCTGGCCAAGTTGCAAATCTTCCTGCAGCAGGTTTTTGACGGCGTGCGTGATCTCTCCTGCGCAGTGATACTGGCCAATGAAGTCCAACCCCGGCGGATGGTGCAGATCGACGCCACGCTCTCCTCGGACAAACAGGAATGTCGCGCCGTGATCGTGGACATCACCGAACGCAAACAGGCCGAAGCGGCCTGGCGCAAAAGCGAGGAGCATCTGACTTCCCTCATGCACTCGGTGGACGGCATCGTGTGGGAAGCGGATGCGGTCACGTTTCAATACACCTTCGTCAGCCCCCGGGCCGAGCGCTTACTGGGTTATCCTTTGGCGCGCTGGATTGAGGAACCCACCTTCTGGGCCGATCACATCCATCCGGAAGATCGCGAAACGGCGGTCCGTTACTGCGTCTCCTGCACGCAGGCGAATCGCGACCACGAGTTCGAATACCGCATGTTGGCCGCCGATGGCCGAACCATCTGGTTGCGCGACATCGTCACCGTGGTGTCGGAAAACGGCCAGCCGGTGACATTGCGCGGCCTCACGGTGGACATCTCCGCGCGCAAACAGGCGGAGACCGCGATCATTGAATGGCAAAACCGTTACCACGCCACTATCAATGCGAGCGGCCAGTTGCTCTATGACTGGAACCCGGTCACGAACGCGGTCACCTACGCCGGGGCCAGCGAGCAAATCCTTGGGCTTGCACTGGACGAAATGGCCGGCGGACTGGCGCATTGGCTGGCGCTGATTCATCCCGACGACCGCGACGCGTTCAACCGCGAGATCGAGCGGGTCATCGCCAGCAAGACCGCCTTTGCGCAGAAATATCGCGTGCGCCGCAAAGACGGTTCCTATGCTTACGCCGAGGACGAGGGCTACTTCGTACTGGATGCCGCCGGGAACATCACCCGCATGGTCGGCTTCGTGCGCGACATCTCCGCGCGCAAACACGCGGAGTCGGAGCGCGACCGGCTCTTCAACCTCTCGACCGATCTGATCTGCGTGGCCAATTACGAAGGTTATTTCACTCAGGTAAACCCGGCGTGGAATCGCACCCTCGGCTGGACCGCCACGGAAATGACCAGCCGGCCGTGGCTCGACTTTGTCCATCCTGAGGATCACCCGGCCTCGAACAACGTCGGCCAGGAACTCGTGGATGGCCAGACCGTCCTCCACTTTGAAAATCGCTACCGGCACAAGGATGGTTCGTATCGCTGGCTCCAGTGGAACGCTTTTCCCGTGACCGAAGCGCAGACGTTATTCGGCATCGCCCGCGACATCACTGAGCAAAAAGCCGCGGAAACCGCCATGCGGCGCAGCCAAATGATGTTGGAACGGACGGAGCGCATCGCGCATACCGGAAGCTGGGAATGGGATATTCCAACCAACCTCACGACTTGGTCGGCGGAACTCTTCTGTTTCTTTGGCCGTGATCCGGCCCTGGGCGCGCCCAATCTTGAGGGACAAAAAGAGCTCTACACCCCCGAAGATACCCAACGCCTCTATGCGGCCGTAGCCCAAGCCATCGCAGACGGCGTGCCCTATGATTTAGAGCTGCATCGGATCGGACCGACCGGCGAGCAACGCTCCTACCACGCCTTGGGCTACCCGGAGCGTGATGCCAGTGGCAAGGTCGTGCGACTGGTCGGATCGCTACAGGACATCACCGAGCGCAAACAGGCGGAAGCGGCGCGGCGCAAGGCGGCCGACACCCAAGCCGTCATTCTCAATGCGCTGCCCGCACACATCGCGCTGCTTGATCGGGAGGGGACCATTTTGGCCGTGAACGAAAGCTGGCGGCGCTTCGCCTCGGCCAATGCCGCGCGGAGCCAGGACTTTTTTGTCGGCCAAAATTATGTCCGGATTTGCGAACTCGCGGCTGGCAACTGCGCGGAAGAGTCGCGCCAGATCGCCACAGGATTGCGCGAGCTGCTGGCCGGTTCGCGCTCCTTTTTCTCGATCGAATACCCCTGCCATTCGCCGCAGGAAAAGCGCTGGTTCCGGCTCATGGCCACCCCGCTGTATGACGACCGCACCGAGGGCGCGGTCGTCATGCATGTCAACATCACCGAGCGCAAGCAGGCGGAACTGGCGCTCCAAGCGAGCGAAGCCCGTTTCAGCGCCTTCATGCAGCAATCGCCCGTGATCACCTTCATCAAAGATGAAGCCGGCCGCTTCACTTACGTCAACCCGACCTACGAACGCGTGTTCCAGACCACGGCGCAGGCGATGCAGGGCAAGACTGTTTTTGAGCACTTCCCACCCGCAGTGGCCCAACGGCTGCACGAATACGACGCCGCCATCTTTGCCTCGGGCGCGCAGGCCGAAGCCTATGAGGACGTATCCACGCCCGCCGGGATGCGGCACTGGCTATCGATCAAGTTTATCTTCACCAATCCCGAGGGTGCGCGCTTTCTTGGGGGCACGGCGATCGATCTGACCGAGCGACTGGAGACCGAGGCCGCCTTGCGCGAAAGCGAGGCGCGCTTCCGCCAGCTGACGGAAAACATCGAGGAAGTGTTTTGGATCAGTGATGCCATCACTGACAACGTGCTCTATGTGAGTCCGGCCTACGAAAAGATTTGGAGCCGTACCTGCCGGAGTCTCTACGACTCACCGTCCACCTGGATCGAGACCGTGTATCCGGAAGATCGGGAACGCGTCCGCGAGGCGCGGTCCAAGCAGCAACTCGGGACCTACGATGAAGAATACCGGATCATCCGTCCGGACGGCACGCTGCGCTGGATCCACGACAAGGCGTTTTCCGTTCGGGATGAAGCGGGCACGGTCACGCGCATCGTGGGCGTGGCGGAAGACATCACCGCGCACCGGGAGCTCGAAGCGCAGTTCCGTCAGGCGCAAAAGATGGAAGCCATCGGCACGCTTGCCGGCGGCATCGCGCATGATTTCAACAACATCCTCGCCGCCGTCAAAGGTTACACCCAGCTCGCCAAAGCCGACGCGGCGGACCGGCCGGATTTGCAGGAGCATCTGGACGCCGTCCTCCAAGGCACCCACCGCGCCGCCGATCTCGTCCGGCAGATCATTACCTTCAGCCGGCAGCACGGCACGCAGCACCGCCCCGTGCGGTTGCAAACCATCGTGACGGAAGCACTCAATTTGTTACGCGCCACGATCCCCACCACGGTTGAAATCAAAACCGTCATGGAAAATAATGCGTCACTGGTGATGGCCGATCCCACGCAGATTCATCAGGTGCTCGTGAATCTTTGCACGAATGCCTGGCATGCCATGCAGAGCCGATCCGGGCGGCTGGAAGTTCACGTCGAAAAAATCCACGTCGAGGCCGAGTTCGTCCACACGCATCAGGAACTGAAGGCCGGACCCCATATCCGGCTGACGGTCGCCGACACCGGTTGCGGGATGGACCAAGCCACGCTCGTCCGGGTCTTCGAGCCGTTCTTCACCACCAAAGGACCGGGCGAAGGCAGCGGCCTCGGTCTCGCCGTCGTCCACGGCATCATGCAGAGCCACCACGGCGCGATCATCATCCACAGCAAACTAAACCAGGGCACGACCTTCCAATTGTATTTTCCAGAATATGCCGGCACCGAGGTTGAGCAGAAAACGAGTACGCTCAGCCGTAGCCCGCAGGGGAATCACGAGCGGATTTTGCTCGTGGATGATGAGCCGCCGTTGGTTCGCCTCGGGACAATTATCCTTGAGCGGGCCGGCTACGTCGTTTCGGCGTTCACCTCCAGCAAGGCAGCTTTGGCCGCGTTACGCGCGAATCCTAACGATTTCGATTTGGTCATCAGCGATCTCGCCATGCCCGAAATGTCCGGCCTCGATTTCGCCCAGGAAATCCGGCACCTCCGGCCGGACCTCCCGATCATTCTGGACTCGGGCTACATCGATAAAGATACCAAGGAAGTGATCAAGGGCCTGGGAATTCAGCAAGTGCTGCTCAAGCCCTTTACGGTTGAATCTCTCAGTCAGGCCGTGCATCAAGTGTTAGCGGGCCAACGCTAATCATACTCCCATGCCCCAAATCCTCCTCATCGATGATGACGATTCCTTACGGAAAACCCTCCGAATCACGTTGCAGCGCCTCGGCCATGTCGTGGCCGAAGCCCGCGATGGCGACGAGGCGATACGCCTCCACGAAAAGACGGCCTTTGATGTGGTGCTGACTGACCTGATCATGCCCAACAAAGAAGGTATCGAAACCATCATCACCCTCCGGCGCCAACGTCCAGACGTGAAGATCATCGCTATGTCTGGTGGCGGACGCTTGAACGCCAAAGATATTCTGGCCGTGGCGAAAGCGATGGGCGCACATCAGGTGCTGGCGAAACCGTTTTCCCATGAGGCCTTGGTCGCGGCACTGGCAGCCGTCACGAGCTGAGCCTGTCACGCCGCAAACCGGCTGAACTGTATCGAGGTGGAGCGTGGCCTCCGGGCGCGCTGGGTGCCGAAGTGTAGCCGCGTTTGAGCCGCAGGCGAAAGCGCGGTGTCTTGCGCCCCCGTTTTCGGGCTGCGTCTTCAAACGAGGCTACATGCACGCTGGGTGCCGGTTCTCGTAGCAAAACCCGCCCACAGAGGTCGGGTTCCACCACCGCAGAGGGCATGCGCGATGAATCCTGAGACCCGCGCCACATCCCCATCACGTCAGACTCCGCGCTCACTGCGTTCTCCGCGTTATACCAACGTCCCTTGATAATTGGACTATTGAAACAGGATTCCACTGGTAGGGCGTTACCGAGCGTAAGCGACACTCGGCAGCGTCCCGCCGAGCCGCAGCTCACCCGGAGGGTTCGCGCTACCTAAAGCCCAAATACTAAAGTCCAAATCTTTAGGGACGCTGGGATTAATTGTATTTTATCCCGATTCGCGGCGTAATTGAGCTCACCCTAATTCTGCGGAATCAGGATATCTGAGGCGTTGCGGACTACAGCCCCGCCCGATCAATCCAATCATCAGGTGAGGCTGACTAACATCCACGCCTTGCCCGGCCCCGCCCCCACTCAGCCGATCACTTTGCCGTAATCTTCTGGAGAAAGCAGCGCACTCACATCGGCCGGATTGGCGAGCTGGAGTTTCAGCATCCAACCTTCGGCGTAAGAATCCTGATTTACTTTCTCGGGATTGGCATCGAGGGCTTTGTTCACTTCCAGCACCGTGCCGGCCACGGGAGCGTAAACATCCGAGGCGGCTTTCACCGACTCGACGACGCCGAAAGTCTCGCCGGCTTTCAGCCCGGCGCCCACTTTGGGGAGCTGGACAAAAGTGATGTCGCCCAAACTGTTTTGGGCGTAGTCGGTGATGCCCACGAGGGCGGTGCCGTCAGCGGCGACTTTCAGCCACTCATGGGATTTGGCGTATTTTAGATCAGAGGGAATATTGCTCATGCGAAAGAAATTCAGCTTTTCTGTAGGGAAACGAAAGGTGGTTTGACGAGATGCAAATTCAATTTGACCCCGCGGATATCAACCAAAAGCAGCTCTTGTGCCGCCGCGGCATCAACTAACGCCGAACCGATCGCTTCGTTAAGAATCGGTGACAGCGTGCCGGAAACCACCGCACCCACCTCTTCCCCGATGCCGTTCATCACCGTGGCACCGGCGCGAACGATGCGGCGATCACCGGTTTTGAAAAATACAATTTTCTTGGCCGGACCGCGTTGCTTTTCGGCTTGCAACGCCTCGGAGCCGATGAAGGGGCCTTTGTCGAACTTCACCACCCAGCCTAGGCCAGCGGCGAGAGGATTGATCCGCTCGGTGATTTCGTGGCCATAGAGCGGAAAGCCCGCCTCGAGCCGCAAACTGTCGCGCGCGCCCAGACCCGTGAGTTCCAAGCCCAGCGGCACGCCGGCTGCCAGCACCGCCTCAGCCAAGCGCACGCCATCACCCGTGGGACAATAAAGTTCAAACCCATCCTCGCCCGTGTAGCCGGTGCGGCTGATCAGACAAGGAACGCCGGCCACTTCGCCCTCGGTAAAGTGATAATATTTAATAGCAGCGAGCGTGGTCTTGGTGAGCGCTTGCACGATCTCGAGCGCCCGTGGTCCTTGAATCGCCAACTGGGCGTAATCCGGCGAGCGATCCACCACCGTGCAGTTAAAGCGCTTCGCCTGCTCCTGAATCCACGCGATATCCTTGTCGATGTTGCCGGCGTTGATGCAGAGAAAATAATCGTCCGGGCCGCGCATGTAGACGAGCAGATCGTCCACCACGCCACCCGTCGGATAACACATCACCGTGTAGAGAATGCGTCCGGGAAAAAGTTTACGGCAGTCATTGGTGACCAGATGCTGGAGGAATTTAAGCGCGTCCGGGCCCTTCACGTCGGCCTCGCCCATGTGGCTCACGTCAAACAAACCCGCGCGCTGACGCACGGCTTTGTGCTCCTCGAGAATGCTCCGGTATTGCACCGGCATATCCCAGCCCGCGAAATCCACCATGCGCCCGCCATGGTGACGATGGAAAGCATTCAGCGGGGTGGTCTTGATGACACTCATGCCGCTACTAAGCGTACCGCCCCGCCCGCGGGCAAGAAAAGAGTAGCTGTATTTATGGATCAAAAAACACCGCCGAATCGTCCGATGGTGAACAACCATTTCCGGCCGGAGCCATCGGTAGGACGCGATTCTCCAAACCGCCGTACAACATGCTCGGCACGAAAAGATGAAGTCATCCGAACGGGTGCCCCACGTATCACCCGTCCACGTCATGACAATTCCTGAGAATCTTTTACCCCACCCTGACGATTTTCGGCGGCCAAGAGCATAGGCTCTCTCCATCAACTCAACGTTCCCCCCATGATAACCCACCTACTCCTTACCCTATTCAAATTCACGCGCCCCACCGCCAGCCACTTCTTCATCGATTACCTGCCCAAGGGAGTTTACGTGTTGGAATATTCCACGCGTGTCCAACTCAAGGGCAGCGACCAATCCGGCATCGCCGAAATCCAGTGCATGTACGCCCCCGAATTCAACAGCCACTCGGAGAGCTTCACGTTGGAAGTGAAGTAGCGCGTTAGAACTTCGAGCACCAACCAATCATGAGATACCTCCTCGTTATCTTACTGGCCGTAGTTTCGCTTGGTTACATGGTCAATAAACCTGAGACGATCAGGCAGGGTAAAAAAGATGACCAGGCGTGGGCGAAGGAGATCAATCAAGCATATGACCTCAAAGCGCTGCACCATTTTCTATGTGGACAAATTAAAGCAAATCCGTGGGTCGATGGCGTGGATTTACGCAGGGTAAAGATTACCAAGAAATCGACCATCGCAGGGAGAAAGATTCATTCCGGTGAATGGACTTTGAATCTGACTGATCCAAAGAACTCCGAGTTCACGATAACGTGGATCGATAAAGACAAATCCAGTGATAATCGAAGTGCAGAAATCTGGAATTCCATCACGTTCATCTGCCAGCGTAAGACCAAAGCAGACTTCATGATACTATCGGTCAAACGTGCTGATAATATTGCTATCGCACTTTTCGACTAGTGCCAGTCGCATCGGATGCGTCGAGATCCGTTGCGAGACAAGCTCGCAACCTACAAATCCGAAAACCAGCCTGCGATCAGCAGGCTCCCCGAAACCCCTAGGCGGAGACGATTAGTCGCAGCCACACTACCAAGGATTCATCCCTTGATGAACCCCATTAGTGGACCAAAAACTCCGGTGTCTTTTCCGAAAAAAATAATCGCATCTCCTCAATTCCTTGATCCGGTTTAACCGGTATTCAGTTTCGCCAAGGGGCGAAACTTGGGAGAACCCCGTCCGCTGAATGGTCCGACGGAGCACAGAGGACTTCTTCGTTTATATCTGGAGGTGCGGTGCCCTCACCGCGCTTAAAAATTATTTTGCGGAGTGAGGGCACCCCGCTTCCATTTCAAGCGCTCCGTTGCGAGGCGAGCTCGCAACCTACCAAAATCTCCCGCCGGCGATCAGCCGGCACCCCGAAACCACCGGGCGGAGACGACCAGCCTTCGCCAAGGCTACGGCTGGCAGGTCAGTCGCAGCGTCACCGCCAAGGATTCATCCCTTGATGAATCCTATTCGTGGACCAAAAACTCACTGTCGTCTCGGATAGGATGAACGCCTCCCCCATCAGCGCGCGGCTCGTTGTGCGGCTTGGCGTTCGGGGTGTTCGAAGGCTTCGGCGAACTTTTCCAACTGCCGCTCGGTCAGACCGAGGGCGCGGCCGGCTTTGCGCCAGCCACTGACCGCCCGCTCCACTTCCCGCAGAATCTCTTTCGCCCGCTTCGCCGTGATGCGGAAATATTTGGTCACCGATAGCAACGCCTCGATCGTCGCTTCCGGGCCGGTCTCGGGCGACACCCAAGTCTTCAACTCCCGCGTGCGGTCAGGAAACGGATTGAGATCGAAGGCGGGCGCGAGCCGCCAGAGTCCGTGCGCCACATGGAGAAATCCATGATTGTGGAGATGATCGTCCACATTGGTGATTAGAATCGAGTACGCCATGCGTCGCCACAGTTCCTCAATGTCGGCCTGCGCAGCGGCGCCATGCACGCGCAATGCATCGGCTATTTCCGTGTAGTGATGTTCGTGCGGATCACCACGCTCCACGCCGAGTAGCGTCGCCGCCGAAACGTACATCAGTCGCTTCCCCTCTTTCGTTCGGTCGAAACGCCGCACCAAAGCGACCGGCACGCCGCCGCTATCCACGAGCCGCGTTGCCGCGACCGCGATCCCCGCCTTCTTGGCGAGTTGCATGGCGAGGACTTCGCCTTGGGTGACCGGCCGTTCATCCTGCACACTGGGAAACTTCCCGATGGCGAGCATGCCATCGTCATCCACAACCTTGCATTTGGGCCGCAGGCCTCCGAGCGAAGTGCCGCGCCCGCGCAGGTAGGCGAGATCAGCAGCGGTTTCCGTTTCGGTTTCGACCGCACGAGAAGCGGCGGCGAGCTGGCGTAATTCCAGCAACGGTGGAGCGGTCCGCCGTTCCGGGTCGGGCGCACGACAGAAAATACCGGCTTCATCACGATAGCGCAATGCTCCGACCCGGCTGCCGTCATCCACGGCGAGCAGAAAATCCACCGCATGAAGCTGAGCAGCTCCGGCCTCCTGCCTCGCCCGACGGGCCGTCTGACGGCGTTTCGCATGATCACGCAGAATCACCCGCTTGCCCCAGCCGTCCGGCTCCGTATCGGCGATCGCTGCGGGAAAGATTGAGCCGTCAGGAATACGGCGGTGAAACTGCGCCCCCGCCACCAAGGGCAAACCCGGTTCGAGCGCAAAACCATCCGGTGCGGCCAACCAGGTGGCGTCATAGGAGAACGCGGCGTGCTCCTGCGCTCCGCTCCGATCGTAATGCAAGGTGCCGACCAACCGGGCGTCGTCGCCGAGGAAGACTTGAATCGTTCGCTTCACGATGCGGTCGGAGTTTTCTTCACACGCACCCGTTTGGGCAGATACGCTTCGTCGAGCTGGAGTCCAACTTCGTCGCGGCGAACATCAGCGATTCCCCCGAGGGCTTCGCCAAAACCCAAAACAAAGAGAGCCATCGCGTACGCGCCCATCGCGACCGTCGCATCGCCGCGTTCCACGCGCGAATAGGTGTTCGTGGAAACGCCCATGCGCTCCGCCATCATCGCGACAGTTAACCGCCGCTTGCGGCGCGCGCGGGCCAAGTCCTGTCCGAACTTCGCGAGATCGCGCCGGACCGCCGGCGGGAGAAGATCATGGAGGGATGAGCGCATTATAGGTTATGTATGTGCTTTATCATATTATCTTACGTCATGCATAGAGTGTTATATTGGATAATGTCGAGTTTGTTCCCCGCCCAGCACCAAGGACAAACCCACTTTTGACGCAGATGAAGCGCTCCGTTGCGAGGCAAGCTCGCAACCTACAAAATCTCAGCCTGCGATCAGCCGGCGCCCCGGAACCATTCAGTGGTGACGACCAGCCTTCGCCAAGGCTGCGGCTGGCAAGTCAGTCGCAGCCACACATCCAAGGATTCATCCGTTGATGAATTCCAATAGTGGTTAAAACGCTCTGCTGTCTTAAACTTTTCACCCAGCCACGCCCAAACGCTCGCCCATTTTGGCATAGACCTCACGTTGCTGCGCGCTGTGCTCCAGCAAGTCGGCCTCGAACTTAATTTTGCCAGACTTGAACAAGGTGACGACACACGAGCCGCCAAATTTAAACAGACCTTTCTCCTCGCCCTTCACCGCGGGCCGATCCGGGACAAAAGTCTGTGAGATGGTTCCGACCATCGTCGCGCCGATCTCACACACCGCCACCCGGCCAAACACGGGCGAGTCGACGAGCGTCACCATGCGTTTGTTCTCCCACAAATAAGCGAGATGGCGACGCAGGGCGATGGGCGAAACCGAATACAACGCGCCATTGATCAAGCGGGGCTCGCCGGGTTGACCGCTTACCGGAAAATGAAACCGGTGATAATCCACCGGGCACAAGCGCGAGATCAGCATCGCGCCGCCGGCGAATTCCGCGGCTAGCGCGTTATCACCCAAAAAAGACCCCAACGAAAATCGCTGACCCTTCGCATAAAAACCATCGGTTACGTCCACATTTTGAAAGGCCAGATGCCGGCCATCCGCCGGCAACACCGCGACATTCTCTCCGGGCGCAATCGGCCGCGCCCCGGGTTTTAACGCCCGATAGAAAAATTGATTGAACGTTTTATACGCAAACGGATTCTTCGCGAATTCCTCCACATCGAGATTGTATTGCGCGATGAAGGGCAGAATTCGCTGCGCGCTGAAACGCCAGTTCATCCGCCAGCCGTAATACCGGGAAGCCAGCGCGCGCTTCACGAGCACGTTGAGCGCGAGTCGCCCCAGCCCGCTCTCGTACGTCCAACGCAGCCAGCTCTCGCCATAGATCTGTTCGGTCTCGATGGTTTGCTTGGCGCGATGAAAATAACGAATGGGTTCAGCGGACATGGGAGGGGATTGAAGGTGGCGCGCATTGACCTCAACGCGCCTGCCCAGCACGCACCGCCGAAGCCCCGAGGTCAAGTCGCACGATAAAGCTGTCCGTAACTCCCTTTTGATTATTCGCACGTGGTGCGCTCATCGCCTCATTCTGCTGGCCAGCAGAATGAGGCAAGCTCGCAACCTACAAAACCGAAATCCCGCCTGCGATTAGCCGGCACCCCGGAACCCCAAGACGGAGACGACCAGCCTTCGCCGAGGCTACGGCTGGCAAGTCAGTCGCAATCACTCTCCCGTTTCTGCTTCAGGGCAGGTAGCGGCGGTTGCCCTCAACCGCCACGGGGCCTTTGTGCCGCGGGCGGCATTGGCGGTTGGGGGCAACCGCCGCTACCCCTCGATCCGGTTTTAACCACTAAGCAGTTTCGCCATGGGGCGAAACTTTGGTTCACCCCTCCGCCTCATCGGCTCCGGTGTCGGCTCTGCGGGTCTGCTAATCGCAGACCGGGTGATCCGAGATTGTGACCTGCACGGGGTTGGTGGTGCGCTCGTCGCGTCCCGTTGCGAGGCAAGCTCGCAACCTACGATTCTGAAATCCCGCCTGCGATCAGCCGGCACCCCGAAGCCCCACCCTAGCGGAGACGATCAGTCGCAGTCTCACCTTCAAGGATTCATCCCTTGATGAATCCCCTGAATGGGCAAACTTCTCTCCGGTTCTAAAATCTTCCCCGACCGTATTTGCCAAACCACCTTCCCGCGCTACCTTCGGTTTCTTCATGGAAAATTTCACCTTTCACAACCCCACGCGTCTCCACTTCGGCCAAGGCCAAATCAAACAGCTCAGCCAGGAATTCCCCGCAGAGGCCCGCATTCTTTTGCTCGCAGGGGGTGGCAGCATCAAAGCAAACGGCGTTTACGACCAAGTGAAAACTGCGTTGGGCAACCGCACCGTTCAGGAATTCTGGGGCGTCGAGGCCAATCCTGACTTCGATACGTTGATGCGCGCCGTCGAGTTGGTTCGCCGCGAAAAACTCGATTGGATTCTCCCCGTCGGCGGTGGCTCAGTACTCGATGGTGCCAAGTTCGTCGCCGCCGCGGTCGATTATCCCCGCGACCCGTGGCAGATTCTCGTCACCAATGGCTCCGATGTCACCAGCGCGCTCCCGATCGGTGCCGTCCTCACGCTGCCCGCCACCGGCTCCGAAGCCAACGGTGCCTCGGTGATCTCACGCCGCGCGCTCAAGGAGAAACTTCATTTCATCAGCACGCACGTTTATCCGCGTTTTTCCGTGATTGATCCCGCCACGACTTTCTCCCTGCCTCCGCGGCAAATCGCCAATGGCTTGGGCGACACTTTCTGCCACATCATGGAGCAATACCTCACCTATCCGGCCGAGGCCGCCGTGCAGGACCGTTTTGCCGAAGGGCTGCTGCGCACCTTGATTGAAGTTGCGCCCCAGACCATGGCCAATCCCACCGACTACGCCGCCCGCGCCAATCTCGTCTGGGCCGCCACCTGCGCGCTCAACGGACTGATCGGTGCCGGCGTACCCCAAGATTGGGCGACCCACACCATCGGTCACGAACTCACCGCGTTGCACGGCATCGACCATGCCCGCACCCTCGCCATCGTCCTGCCGAATCTGCTGCAACTGGAACGTGCCAATCGCCGCGCCAAACTCCTCCAATACGCCGCACGCGTCTGGGATCTGCGCGATGGCCCGGAGGAAGCGCGCATCGATGCCGCCATCGCCCAAACCCGCGCGTTCTACGAAACCATCGGCCTCAAGACCCGGCTCCAAGATTACCATGTCCCCGCGAGCACCGCGACCGATGTCGCCCGACGCCTCACGGCCCGGGGCCTGAATTCGTTTGGCGATCGCAACCAACTCACTCCCGCAAAGGTCGAGCAAATCCTTCGTGCCGCAGCCTAGTTGTCCGAGCGAAGTGATCAGTCCTCCTCCCCGGCAAAAGTCTGCGGGCCCTTGCCGGGTTTATTCGCCCAAAACTAACGGCCTGCGGGCTGGCGAGCAAAATTCCCGAAACGTCACTTGACACTTGTCACCTGCCCCTTCGCCCCAAAGCCTTCGCACCCATGATTATTAAACCGAAGGTCCGTGGTTTTGTCTGCGTCACTGCCCATCCCGCAGGTTGCGCCGCTCATGTGCAGGAGCAAATCGATCTCGTGAAAGCCAAAGGCTCAATCACCCCCGGACCGAAGAAAGTTTTGGTAATCGGTGCCTCCACGGGCTTCGGTCTCTCCTCCCGCATCACAGCCACCTTCGGTTCCGGCGCCGACACTCTCGGCATCTTCTTCGAACGTCCCTCCGAGGAAGGTCGCCCCGCAACTCCCGGTTGGTATAACACCATCGCTTTCACCAAAGCCGCCCGCGCCGCCGGTCGTTTCGCGGCCAATATTAACGGCGACGCCTTCTCCGACGATATCAAGAAACAAGCACTCGAAATCATCGCCCGCGATCTGGGGCCAGTTGACCTCGTGGTTTATTCCCTCGCCTCCCCCCGCCGCACTCACCCCAAAACGGGCGTGGTCCACAAATCCACGCTTCAACCGATCGGCGCCCCCTACACCAACAAAACTGTCGATACCGATAAAGGCCTCGTCAGCGAAATCACAATCCCACCCGCCGACGAAACCGGCATCGCCGATACCACAGCCGTGATGGGCGGCGAAGATTGGGAGATGTGGATGCAAGCCCTGGCCGACGCAAAATTACTCGCGCCCGGGGCCAACGCTATTTCCTACACCTATGTCGGGCCGATCCATACTTGGCCCATTTATCGGGACGGCACGATCGGTCGCGCGAAGATCGACCTCGAGCGCGCCTGCCGCGCTATCGACGCCAAATTAAAAGCCAACGGGGGCGGGCGGGCCCTCATCTCGGTCAACAAAGCGCTCGTCACCCAGGCCAGTTCGGCGATTCCCGTGGTGCCGCTCTATATTTCCATTCTCTACAAAGTAATGAAAGCGCAAGGCACTCACGAAGGCTGCATCGAGCAGATCCAGCGCCTCTTCGCCACGCAGCTCTATAACGGCCAAAAACCCAAACTCGATGAAAGTGGTCGCGTCCGCGTCGACGACTGGGAAATGCGCCCGGAGATTCAGGACGCCATCTCCGCCATCTGGCCCAAGGTAACCACCGAAAATCTCGCCGAACTCACCGACATCGCCGGCTACCGCACGGAGTTTTTGAAGATGTTCGGCTTCGGTCTCTCCGGCATCGACTACGACGCCGAGGTTGAGCCGCATCTACCGATGCTGTGAGTCAGGGTGGGCGTCGGTCTCCGCACCGACGCTGGAAGTTATGTCCGTCGCAGGGCCGTCCCTTGTGGCCGTGCCGAATCCACATCGGCGATTCTGAGGGCGCGACTGCCCGGCATAAACCCACCATCGCAAAACCGTGTCCAGCGCCGGGCCTGTGTCTTGCCCGGTCGTGCTCAAGTAAGACAGCATGCCTGAAACAAGCAGTCTGTCCTGGGCGAATTAATGCTCCATTTACTGAGGCTCGCAAAATACGGTGATGCTAGTGGATCGGGCGGGACCGCGACGAGTGCACCGCCTCGGCGGCTGGGTCCGCCGCAATTCACAAGTGAAATTCACCCAACCGGACGGCCCAGCGGTCCGTCCCTGCCTGTAATTCTATTTTGCGAGTATCAGCAAGTGTCTGCCGGAAGGGGCGGAAGACAAGGGAACGGCCTAGCTCAACCGCCGTTGTGGATCGGGAGAAAGGAATAATCGCGGGCGTATTCCAGCATCTGGCCGAGGAAATCAGTGGGCTATTCCACCCGCACGTCGATGATCGCTCCGTCTTTTTCCACCGGGACCAACCGGGGCTGAATGAAACCCATGAACGGTGCGATGTTCAGCGGGGCGTTACGCCGGTGCGTTTCGGCGAGCAACGCTTGGTCCACTTTCACGCCGTAGTTCTCTACCAGATTTTTGCCGGCGGCAAAATCGCCTTCCGATTTGATGCGCTGAATCTCGCGCAGCAATTGGCCGAAAAGCCCGCGGAGCTTTTCGTAGTCGTTGACGCGAAAATAGGTTTTCCCGTCGCGGGTGAAGCGCTCGATGACTTTGTCGGGCTGGCTTTTCTCGAAAGCCCAGGCCGCGATCAACTGGCGGTTGCGCATATGGGCTTCCTCGATTTGCTGGCCAGGTTTGATCCGGTAGAGCTGCATCATCAGACTTCGCATGAGGTAGCCGTCGTATTGCGCTTTGCCCACGTCGAGGGTCGGCATCACGCCGATTTCCACCAGTTTGGGATCAACAATATAATAGAGGGCGACAAGATCGGCTCGGGCTTCCTCGAGCGTGCCGGCATAGTTTTTCAGCGTCTGGTCGGTGGTGGCCACCCCGGGATTGATCTGACCCGAAGCGTGGCCGATGACCCCATTTTGCTTTTCCACCGCACACTCGAAGACAAACCACACGACCGACAAATCCTTGAGCGGCTCTTTCATCTTCGCTATTTCCGTGGCGGAACCATGCACCTCCAGGCGCTGAATATCGGAAATTTTCAAAGCTTCCCCGATCAAACCTCCGACGCTCTGGATGTGGGCGAGACACCTTCGGCTCCCGTGTAGGCCTCACGACAATGCAGCACATCGTCGCTCAGGGTGAAGTCGTAGAAGAGACAGCCTGTTTCAGGCGCGGTCATTTCAATGAAACGAGGCAGGAGCGCTTTGAACTCGGCGATCTTGCCCGGATGAATCTTGAACCAAGGGTAAAGGCTAACGACGTTTTTCCGGGGTGTCATGTGGCGAGTGAATGACAACTAGCGGAGTTGCAAGACCGAGGTATGGCGTGCGTCGTGTTGAACGAGAGGAACAATGAATTGCTTAAATAGGCCGTCATTGCGGCGCAGTACTCGTAGAAAAATTCTATCCGGGACACTTGACGAGGGAGATCATCTTTCGTCTTCCGTTTTTCCAGTGGGTGCTGTTTCCTGCTTCAACTTCCCCGTTCCCCTGACCCACCAACTGAATGCCATCTCCTGGAGTCCCCTCCCAAGCGCCCACGCCTGAATCACTCGTCGAGGCTCTCGGCAAGTTACCACCCACCGCGCAAATATTGGCGCGCTTGCAAAGCTTGCTGGCTGACCCCAACTCCGACCTCGGCGATATTTCCGCCCTGCTCCGGCTGGATGCCGCCATGACGACCCGTCTGATCAAAATCAGCAATAGCACCTGGTACAATCGCGGCCAACCTTGCCATACGCTGGAGGAATCGGTGAACCGCATTGGTTTTCGCGAGGTGTTTCAAGTTGTGTCGATCGCCGCCTCGAGTGCCCTCGTCGCCCAACCACTCACGGCTTATGGCCGGGGCGCGATCAGTATCTGGCGTGAATCGGTGGCCTGCGCCTTGGCTGGTGAATTGCTCGCTGAACAATTGGGTGATGACACCTCGGCCAGTTTCATGAACGGATTGCTCCACACCATCGGACGACAAGCGATCAACAAGTACGCGACGGCCCTGGATCTGAAATTTTCTGATACAGGATTCCCCAGCGACTTCAGTAGCTCGGAGTTTGCCCTGCTCGGATTCAACCAAGCGGATGTCGGCGCCTGCATGCTTAGAAAGTGGAGTTTCACCGAGGAGAACATCGAACCCGTCCGGCGCCAATACACCCCGCTCGAAGCCTCCGACAAACACGAACGCCTCTCGGCCATTCTTTTTGGCGGGCGAATCCTCACTAATATCGTTTGCGGCGGACAACTGGCGCCTGAAACTGCCGACGAAACTGAAATCCTCACCATTGTCCGCCTCACCCGCGAGGAAGTGCTTTCCCATCAGACGTCGCTGGAAACAAAACTCCAACGCGCGGAGCATATTGTCAGGATTTGACCCGCTCCGGCCAGTGGCACCGTGCGGCATTGTTTTCGTTGAACCGCTAAAACGTCCGCGAGTTGTTAGCTGGGATCCGAACACACGCGGTAAGAAATTGGCCCCACCCAGCAGACCAGTCGGCGGTCCGGCTGAGTGGGGTTTGATTATTGTAGGTTCATACCCAAGGGAAAGCTTGGCCCATGCCGTCCAGCGTGAATTTCTATAGTATGAAAAAATATCCGCGTTTAACCGAACCGATGCATCGGACGTATGAGTCGAGGGTGATTGCCCCACCACCAAGCCGATAAGTTGAGTCATTCCCCTCTACGACCGGCAGCGTTTTCAAAGTAAAATTTTTCGCCGCTCCAAGCCACTCCCCCCAACGGTCACTTCGCCGATGGCGTGTTTAAGAATCGAAGCCGAGCGCTTGGGCCACGGCTGCATTCGTGATCCGCCCATTCCGCGTGTTTACGCCCCGAGCCAGCCCCGAATATTCCCTGAGTGCCCGCTCCACGCCTTTCTGCACGAGCAAGGCCACAAACGGTTCAGTCGCCTGCGTGAGCGCGATCGTCGAGGTGTGCCCCACCAGTGCCGGCATGTTCGGCACCGCATAATGAATGACGCCCTTTTCCTGGTAAGTCGGTTTTTGATGGGAAGTCGGCCTGATCGTCTCGATGCAGCCTCCTTGGTCGATCGCGATATCCACGATCACACTGCCCGCTTTCATGAGACCTACCATTTTTTTGGACACCACGATCGGCGCTTTGGCCGCCGGGATCAGCACCGCCCCGATCAACAGATCAGCATCCGCTACGGCTTGCTGGATGTTCGCCGGATTGGACATGAGGGTGACAATCCGTCCGCGATACTCGATGTCGAGCGCCTCGAGTTTACGGGTGTCGAGATCGAGCACTGTCACGCGCGCCCCCATGCCGGCCGCCATCTGCACCGCATGCGCCCCGGAGTTGCCCGCGCCCACCACGACCACATGGCCCGGCATCGTCCCCGGGACACCTCCGAGCAGCACACCCGAACCACCGTGCTGCGATTGCAGAAAATAAGCTCCAATCTGAATCGAAAGCCGGCCGGCGATTTGCGACATCGGTTTGAGCAAGGGATACGATCCATCCGAGCCCTCCACGGTTTCGTAGGCAAGACCCAGAATATTTTTCCGGCACAGCTCCTTGGCCAGAGCGGGACCAGCCGCGAGATGCAAATAGGTGAAAAGAGTCTGGCCCTGCTGCAGCAAACCGTATTCCGCCTCCAGCGGTTCTTTCACTTTCAAAATCACTGCGGCATTTTTCCAGACTTTCTCGGCTGAAGAAACCACCGTGGCACCCGCTGATTTGTATTCCGCATCAGCAAACCCGGCACTTAAACCGGCCGATTTTTCGATGAGCACCTTGCCGCCGTGCATGGTCACGCGACGACACAAACTGGGCGTCAGGGAAACGCGGGTTTCCCCGATCTTTATTTCCTTCGGGACTCCGATGGTCATGACGCCAGAAAAAGCGCGCGGTAAAAAACTTGCAACGCCTATAAGAAAATCAGCCGAAAAACAGATCCGTCCTGCACCGACGAACCAGCACCTGCGAAGGGAGTTCCCCCGCCGCCGATTATTTCACTCTGCCAGCAGAATTTTCCCAAACAACCTTGGCCCGCACGGTCGGATCGGCGACCAGACCAGGGGTGAACGCATCCGCTCCATTCCTCTCGAAATTTTCGTCCGGCTTATTGAAAAAATCCTTCGGCGCGGATAATACCGGATTCTTCATCATCCGGATCACCGGCTTCCCGGCAGGCAGCAGGAAAGGCAGGCTGACGTTGGATCCACCGCACCGCACACAAGCTATTGGTGAGGGCTTCATGCAAGGCCGAACCAAAATCATAAGCGCGGCCGTCAAACCCGGCCTCCGCCACCGCCTGATCGATGCCGAGCATGACGGCAAACATCCGCCCACGAATGGCGGGAATGAGCACATCCACGTGATCAATGCCCGAGTCGAGATTGCTGCGACAGCCAGCAAGATTGCTGCTGTGATGGGAGCGACAGGCCTCGGGCCGCGCCTCATAGATCGTGCAACTGCCGTCGCGCAGCAATGTGCACGGGGTTTTCAATGCCGCCCGCTCCGGCATCGTCTTGCCTGCATAAGTCGCACGATGAATCGCTGTCCTTTCGATCACTCCAGCCAGTTCCTCGGGTGAAAAGCGGGTTTGAATATATTCGGCGGCAAGCAAGACTTCATGCGCCTGCACGCCCACCGGCACATGACAACAGGTGCCGCAGCCCGCGCGACACGCTACCGTGGCACGGGCGGCCGCCGGGGCTTTCTCATAGGCGCGATCAAACCCCTTATGCGCGGCCCGGAGCACGGCAAGGAGGTCAGCCGGATTGCTCGTCCGCCGGAACTGCCGCATGACACTGAGGCCGGTTTTGTTAAACAGGTCTTCTTCTTCGAGGGAAAATCCGGCGCTCATGGAGTCACGACTAGGCCTCACCTCCGCCGGCATGACAAGGATCGTAAACAGGAATCGTGCAATTTTTTCCGCTCCAACCCCACCCGTGACACCGCCGCACGAGGCGGAAATCAACGCCCGCTCCTCGCCTGCAATCCCCAAAATAGCTGCCGTTGATGAAGGAATCGCGCGAGCGCGAGCCACTTGCCCAGCGAGGTGAGAGCGAGCACCAGATCGCCGGCACCGCCCCCCAAGCCCAATATAAAAATCCCGCCACACTGCCTCCAACCAGCCGCTTTCCGATTGAATAGAAATCAGGTTCCTCGCTGTTTTCGATGGGTAGAAGCGCGCAGGAGAAGCCGAAAAAACTCAGAGCAACCAAGGCGGGTTTACCACTAATGAGTTTCGCCAAGAGGCGAAACTTAAGATTAGCCCTGAAGAGCGGTGGCGTGCGGTGTCGGGGAGGTCAGGCTCAGCCGCTAACCCGCAAGCTTCACCCCCCATTCAAGCCAAAGAATTTTTCACAGAGAAATTCTGAGGTCGTTCCGGAGGTCACAGAGCGAAACCCTGACATCCTCTCCCGGAAAAGCTTCCCCCACGCCACCGTAATAAATCCCCGCTCAGCCCACACCTTGTATCCTCCGTCTTGCGCGGTGTCGGCGCTCGGTGTCTTCGGTGAAATGGATCGGAGGTGAGTGCGGTTATAAAATATCCGGGCTAAGACTCCATCGCTGGATCGCCACGGCCCGCAGTTGCGGGTCCCGCGATGACTGGTCGGTTTGAAAACACGCCCTGAACCCCAAAAGGAGAAAAAATATCATGGTCCCTGTCCTTGCAAACGCTCATCGTTCGTTGAGTGGGTGTACGTCCCCTCTGTTCACCCACCGCCCTCCACGCCACCTCTCGCCATGAGTGCCACCGCCGACCGCCGCGCCTGCTCGCGCTTCCGTCCTGCTCCACCCGATCAGGCTTTTTAAGCCGATCCGCCGCTCTGCTTTTCCACGCTTATGAAAATCGCCACCACCATCGCCGGCGCCCTGCTCGGGTTTGCCTTTGTCATCTTCGGTCTGCTCGTCCTCCTCCAGATCGCCCCGCCGCCGCCGCCGTTTCCCGAAGGCAGCGCCCCGGCGCACTTCATGGCCGCCTTCGCCACGACGGGCTACCTGCAAGTCGTCAAAGTGCTCGAAGTGCTCGGCGGGCTGCTCGTGGCTTTCCCCCAGACGCGCCGCGCCGGCCTGCTCGTGCTCGGCCCGATCCTCGTCAACATCCTGCTCTTTCACGCCCTCGTCATGCACGGCGAGGGTCTGTTCTCACCTGTGTTGCTCGTGCTCGTCGCGTTCACCTTGTTCCTCGCGTGGGCGGAGCGCGCCGCCTTCGCCACTTTTTTGGGCAAGCAACCCGATCCGCAAAAATCTTCACCCGTAAAATCCAACCCATGATTCCATGAGCCCCTACACGCAAAAGGACTATCCGGTTATCGTTCCCCACCTCGTCATCAAGGGCGCGGCCCGGGCCATCGAATTCTATCAGGCCGCGTTTGGCGCGGTGGAACGCTATCGACTCGGCACCAGCGGCACCGACCAGATTGGGCACGCCGAGCTGACGATCCAAGGCCAGGTTATCATGCTGGCCGATGAATTCCCCGGTATGAGCACTTCCCCGGAGACTCTGCACGGCACGACTTTCACCTTGGTGCTGATGGTGCCAAATGCCGACGAAGCCTTTGCCCGCGCCATCAAGGCCGGCGGCACGGCCCTGATGGCGCCGGCCGACCAATTCTACGGCTACCGCATGGGCTCCCTGATCGATCCCTTCGGCCACAAGTGGATGCTGCAGCACCCACTCCGCGACGTCAGCGTGGTCGAGATGCAAAAGAGCTGGGACGCCATGACCGCCCAATTTTGTCCCAAAACCTCAACTTAAATCCACCTTCCCCATGAGCACCTACGTCGACGGCTTCGTCATTCCCGTTTCCGAGAAAAACCTGCCCGCCTACCTGCGCGGGGCGAAAAAATGCGCGGCGCTCTTCCGCGAGCATGGCGCGCTCCAAGTGCGCGAGTGTATCGGCGAAGACCTCGCACCCAAGATGGGCCTGCCGTTTACCCGGCTCGCGAAAACCAAGCGCGGCGAAACGGTGATTTTTTCATGGATCACCTACAAATCGCGCGCGCACCGCGACCGCGTGAACGCGAAGTTTATGAAGGATCCGCGTGTCGCCGCGATGTGCGGCGGCCCAGATAACGTTCCGTTCGACGTCAAGCGCATGGCCTACGGCGGTTTCAAAGTCGTCGTCGCGGCGTGAATAATTTTTCCTCAACGCCCCCAGCCCACTCACTCCCATGATCAAAAAAATCCTCCTCGGCCTCGTCGCCGTCATCGTCGTCATCCTCATCGTGGCCGCCACTCGGCCGGCGGACTTCCGCGTCGAGCGCTCGCTCGTGATCGCCGCGCCGCCCGCAGCGCTCTTCGCCCAAGTCAACGACCACCACAAATTCGCCGCGTGGAATCCGTTTCTCAAAATGGACCCCAACGTGAAGAACACCTACAGCGGCCCGGACGCCGGCGTGGGCGCCGTGTGCAGTTGGGATGGCAACAGCAACATCGGTGCCGGCTCGTCCACGATTATCGAAAGCAAACCCAGCGAACTCGTGCGGATGCGCATGGATTGGAAGCGCCCGATGGAAGGCGTCGCCACCGTGGACTTCACCTTCAAGCCGCAGGGCGACCAAACCATCGTCACGTGGGCGATGTACGGCAAAAACAATTTCCTCGGCAAACTCATGAGTCTTTTCATGAGCTGCGACAAGATGTGCGGTCCACCTTTCGAACAGGGCCTCGCGGACCTCGGCAAAATTGTCACTGCCAAATAATCCCGCCCATGCACGAACTCAGCATCACCCGCGACACCCCCGTCCCTCGCGAAAAACTCTACGCCGGCTGGACCACACCCGCACTGTATCCCCAGTGGTTTTGCCCCAAACCCTGGTATGTTTCCGACGTGAAAATGGACCTGCGCCCCGGCGGCAGCGGCGAGAAGACTTTCCACGGACCAAACGGTGAAATTTTCACCAACCGGGGCGTCTATCTCGAAATCGTGCCCAACGAAAAACTCGTCTTCACCGATGTGTTCACCGCCGACTGGCAACCGAATCCCGATTTCATGTTCGTCACGATCATGACCCTCGAGCCGCTGCCTAACGGCGGCACCCGCTACACCGCCCGCGCCCGGCATTGGACGAAAGCGGCGAGGGAGAAACACGCCGCGAAGGGCTTCGAAGCCGGCTGGAACAAGGCCTTCGATCAACTCGTCGAGCTCGTCGGCTAAATCGATGAAAGCGCAAAACTCCCGCCGCGACTATCTCGTGCTATCCCGCGGACACTGGATGTCGCAGACGACACCATCAGAGATCGAAGCCGCCATCGAAAAATTCTATGCGTGGTATGAACTGAACCTCGCCGCCGGCCGCTTCAAACCCGGTTCGCGCCTCGGCACCGAAGCTGCGCTCGTGGCCAAATCCGGCATCACCACGGACGGCCCGTTTGGCGAGGCCAAGGAAGTCATCGGCGGCTACTGGATCATCGTCGCGACAAGTCTGCGCGAGGCCGCCGAGCTCGCCGCGCAGAACCCATGCGTCCCCTGCGGACTCCACTTCGAAATCCGCCCGCTCGAACCCGAGCGCGCCTCCGCCTACAACCGCACCAACGAAAATCTCGCCCAAACATGAACCCACAAACTCCCACTGACGAATACCTGCTCCTCATCCGCGGCACACATTGGAACCAAGGCCTGTCGCCCGCCGAACTCCAACACGTGATGACCGACTTCTATTCCTGGGTGGACGGCCTCGCCCAACGCGGCGTCCATCGCGGAGCGCAACCGCTGATGGAGTCGGGCAAACTCGTGACCGGCGCGAAAGGCCGCAATGTCACTGACGGCGCGTTTGCCGAATCGAAGGAAGCCATCGCCGGATATTTCCGTCTCGCCGTTGCGACCATCAACGAAGCCGTGGCGCTGGCCCAGGCCTGCCCCATTCTCGCTTATGGCGCGCAGATCGAAGTGCGCCCCATCGCCGACCTCTGCCGCCCGATGGCGGAGGTGAAGGCCCACACAAAATAAAACCGCCGCTCTCGTGAACGACAACGAATTCCACTCCTCACGTCTCTTCCCACACGCGCGGCACAAAATCTTCACAGCCTACGCCGATCCGGCGTTGCTGACGCAATGGTTCGGGCCGCAGGGCTTCACCAGCACGTTTCACGCCTTTGATTTTCGCGCGGGTGGACGCTGACATTTCACCTTTTATGGCCCCGACGGCACGAACTACGACAACGAGTGGATTTTCCTCAAGATCGTCGTTGGCGAGTGCATCGACCTCGATCACCTCTCAGCGCCACGCTTTCGGCTGTGCACCACGCACAGCGACGAGACCGGCCAGACCCGCATGACATGGCACGCGATTTTTGAAAGCGCCGAGGTCCTCGCCGGCATCAGGCCCATCGTCGTTCCGGCGAATGAGCAGAACTTCGACCGGCTCGAAGCCTTGCTCGCGAAGATTTAGCGGGGGGAACGCAAAGTATCTCGCCCAATTTTAGAGCGTCGGCTAAAATCCTTTTATGCCCTACGATTCCAAACTCGCGGCTCGCCTCACCCGCCGATTCAAAACCCAGGGTGTAGCCTTCGAGGCCAAAGCCATGATCGGCGGGTTATGTTTCATGGTGGACGGCAAGATGTGTGTCGGCGTCTCCGAAGACCGCCTCATGGTCCGCCTCGATCCAGCTCTTTACGCCAACGCCTTGACCAAGCCGGGCTGTCGTCCGATGGATTTCACCGGGCGACCCTTGAAGGGATTTGTCTTCGTGACCCAGCAAGGCCTCGACACCGCGAAGCGACTCAACGATTGGCTGAATTTGGCGCTCAAATTTAATCCCCACGCCAAGGCCTCTCGGAAGCGCAGCGGTCGGTCGAGGGCCAAGGATTAGCGTGACGCCTCCGGACACAGCCTCCGGCCAACGCGCCAACGCCATCGCCGCCGACCTGTTCCGGCGCGAGAGCGCGCGGCTCGTGGCGATGCTCGCCGGACAATTCGGCACGCACCGGCTCCAGCTCGCGGAAGACGTCGTGCAAGAGGCACTCGTGCGGGCACTCCAAACATGGCCGTATCGCGGCGTGCCGGAAAACCCCGCCGCGTGGCTCACGCTCACCGCGCGCAACCTCGCACTCGACCACTTGCGCCGCGAACAAAACTGGCAGCACAAAACCGACGGTATCGCCCACGAACAGGATCGCTGGATGGCCGGGCCCGGGCCGCGCGAGGAAAATGCCGACACCTTCACCGACGACACGTTGCGCATGATATTCGTCTGTTTCCACCCGCAGCTCTCCGCCGAGACCCAGAGGGCGCTCGCCCTCCGCACGCTCGGCGGTCTCAGTCCGGCGGAGATCGCCGCAGCGTTTCTCACGACCGAAGCCGCCATCGCCAAACGTCTCGTGCGCGCCCGTCAGCGCATCGCCGAACTCGCCCTGCCTTTCGTCGTGCCCGCACCCGATGAATTGCCCGCCCGCCTCGACGGTGTGCTGGGCACGCTCTATCTTTTGTTCAACGAAGGCTACAAGGCCTCCAGCGGGGATCGCCTCGTGCGCGAGGACCTTTGCCATGAGGCCATCCGCCTCGGCCTGCTCCTCGTCGCGCACCCCGCCACCCGCCAGCCCCGCACGCACGCACTGCTCGCCCTCATGTTGTTCAACGCCGCGCGTCTCCCCGCCCGCGTCAGCGAAGCGGGCAGTCTCCTTCGCCTGCACGAGCAAGATCGCCGCCTTTGGAACCGCGCGATGATCCAGCACGGTGCCCACCACCTCACCCACGCCGCCAGCGGCGAAACCCTGAGCGTCTACCACTTGGAAGCGGGCATTGCCGCGTGTCACAGCACGGTCGCCACCGCCGCCGATACCCCGTGGCCGCGCATCCTCGCACTCTACGACCAATTGCTGGCGCTCGCGCCCTCGCCTATCGTGGCCCTCAATCGCGCCGTCGCCGTCGGTCGCGTCGCCGGGCCGCAAGCCGCGCTCGACACCCTCGATGCGATTTCCGCCCGCGCGTCCCTGGAGAGCTATTACCTCTTCCACGCCGTGCGCGGTTCGTTGCTCGCGGAACTGCGTCGCCACCCGGAAGCGCGCGCCGCCCTGCAACGCGCCGTGGCCCTATCGCCCCTGCCCGCCGAGCGGACATTCATGAACAAGTTAATCGCAGAAATTCCGGATTTGTAAGTGCCGCGCAAAAAGCCGCAGAGGTTTAACCGCCAATGGATTCTGCCAAAGGGTGTAGCGACGTGCTTGAACGAGAGGTGCCGCTCCTCGACCAACGCGTCCGGAGGCCGCGTTCCACCCGGCGAACTGGATTTCTCCGGCTACGCGCGATTCTTTTTTCCCGTTACGCTTGCCGTTGGCTTTGCCGCCAGCATCGCCGTCGGCGTCGGTCTTGCCTCCAGCGGGATATAAGCCCGCCAGCACAGCGGTCCGTCGATCGCGCGCGGCCTTGCTCGCGACCGTATCGGCGCGATTTCGCCGCGAAACAACCATTCATGATCGGGTGTGATTAATTCCATGCCTGGGTGAGCTCGGTCCAGTAGGCGGGCCAGCCGCCGTTCGCGCGGACGGCGCGGGCGCGGCGGTGGCTTAGGAGTTGGCGCGCAGCCACGCTCCGCCGGCGATTTTGAGGCGGTGCTGGAGGACGTGCCGATGGCCGCTTTCAATCAGCCCGGAGCCGAGCGGCAGGTCGCGCGCGAGCGCGCGCGGGTAGTCGAGTTGATCGCAGCGATTATCCAAGCAGGGGTGCACGGCGCACACGGGGGCGGCGGCGAGGTATTCGCTGACGTGGAATAGATCGAGGAGGAAATAGCCTTGGGTGCCGAAGCACTGTTTGGCCAGGCGGGCGATCCACTCGGCACCGTCGCCCACGGCGTGAATCGCGCTCGGGCTGGCCCAGCCGGCTTGCCGGGCGGTGTCTTCCCCTCGGGCGGCCAACTCGCCGAGATCGCCGCAGCTCACGCCGTAGTAAGTCTGGGGTTGGCCGACGGCTTGGACCGCGCACAGGCGGATTTCCCACCAGACTAACTTACGGCGTTTGCGCCAGACCCGCTCGTGGACGATCAGCTTGCCGTAGCTGCACTGCCAGATGGTTTTTTTTAGTGCGGGGGCGCGCGCGCGGATCAGTGGCCTGCACTTGCGTGGCGCTGAGCTCTTCCGCTCGCTGGGCCCACCCGCCGAGCACCTCCAGACCCAAGGCTCGCAACGGCTTCACCAGGCTCTCCTCCGCTGCGTCGATCGTGCCCGGGG
>JBBRBC010000040.1:0-34083 GCA_038206205.1 Opitutales bacterium | reverse complement strand
GCGGGACCTCCAAGCCGGTCCCGCGTTGGGGGCTGAGCTTCATGGGCTCTGACCGAGGTATGACTACAGACTACGGCTGGTTTCCGATACTCACGTTTTTGCTTCAGGTTGGACATTCAGCTTCATCCTTGAGCGCGCCCCTGATTCATAGCTGTAGGTGGCGAGGTTGGTTGGGGTGGCGTGGGGCAGTGGCGTGATCGCAAAAAGCGCGTTGGGGGCAACGCGCCCTACCTTGGTTGATGGTAGGGTGGGGGCGGTTGGGGGGAGTTGACCGGTATGGGACGGTGGGGCGATTGTTGATGGCGCGTTGTGGGCAACACGCCCTACCGGCTCCGACGTGAGCAAACCGACGAGGAAGCAGAGGACGGCCAACACCGGAAACAGAAACAGTATTCGGTGGTGGGCGGGGTGGGGCATGGATGAAGCGTGAACGGTGAGAGTGAGTGTGAAAGTGAGAGTCGCGATGATCGCAAGCATGGCTTGGGAATAGCCGCAGCCGTTCCGGTGAACTTGACTGAGGTCTTAGCCGGAACGATGCAGTTGAGAGCTGAGAGTCGAAAGACTAGAGCCAGGCCATACAGTGAATACAGTTTTACGTCACAACCTTACGCAAAGCGCTCTGAGGAACGGGCTCTCAGCTCTCGACTCTAGACTCTCGACTGCATCGCTCTGGCTTAGGGCATAAAAAAGCCCGGCGCTTTTTGGGCGCGGGGCTGGGAGTGGAAGATGGCGGTTGAGGGCAACCGCCGCTACCGAAGATTACTTCTTCAGATCAGCGATCGCCGCCTGCGCGGCGGCGAGGCGGGCTACTGGCACGGGCGATCATAAGGGTCAGGGTTTGGGGCGTGTGGTTGACTCTGTGACTAAAAGAATGGCTTGAGTTTAGAACAATCCGATCACCACTGACGGGAATACGCCGAGCCCGATCAGTGCGATGGCGGTGATGAGCAGCGCGATCGCGGCGGGCAATGGGACTTTGATCGGCGCTGCATTATTGGCCGACTTCACGATAAGGGCCTGCTTCAGGATGATCAGATAATAGTAGAGTCCGATGGCGCTCATCGCGATGGCGAGGAGGGCGAGCCAGCCGGCGGGGCCGGAGATGCCTCCGAGTTGGAAGGCGGCGGTGAAGATGGCGAATTTACCGAAGAAGCCGGCGAGCGGCGGTACACCAGCGAGGGAAAGGATGAAGATCAGCAGACATCCGGCGAGGAGCGGCGAGCGTTTGTGCAGGCCGATGAGATCCGTGAGGCGTTGGCAAACGCCGTTGGCTTCGACGACGGCGACGACACCGAAGGTGCCGACGGTCGCGAGTCCGTACGTGATCGCATAGTACAAAATCGGTCCGTAGCCGGCGGTCACTTTGACGCCGAGACCGAGCATCATCACACCGGCGTGGGCGATGGCGGAGTAGGCGAGCAGGCGGCGGAGATTGGTTTGGGCGAGGGCACCGAAGTTGCCCAACAGGAGCGAAGCGGCAGAGAGCACGGCGACGATGGTGAGCCAGCCGCTGGGCGCGGAAGTCGTGGCGATGCTGCCGGCGACATCGTGCAGGCCGGGCCAGAGGAGACGGAGGAAGAGCGTGAAGCCCGCGAGCTTGGAGGCCGAGGCGATGAGTGCGGCGGAGGGGGCGGGTGCGCCTTGATAGACGTCGGGCGCCCAGAGGTGAAACGGGGCGGCGGCGGCTTTGAACCCGAAGGCAACGAGCACCATCACGAGCGCGATGGCGAGGAGGGGCGTCATGCTCGTTTGATGGAGCACCGTGGCGATATGGTTCAGATCGAGCGAGCCGGTCAATCCGTAGAGCAGACTGAAGCCGAAGAGCAAAAACGCGGAGGACATGCCGCCGAGCAGATAATATTTTAATGCGGCTTCGGCTGATTCGGGCCGGCTCTTGTCGAAGCCGGCGAGAATGTAGAGTGAGAGACTGGCCAACTCGAGGCCGATGAAACCCAGCAGGAGTTGGTTCGCGGCGGCCATTACGGAGAAGCCGACGGTGGCGAACAAAATGATCGCGACGAATTCGGCGGAGTGCCGCAGGCGGGTGAGTCCGGGGAGCAGCGCAAGCGTCAGGGCAGCGAGGGCGAACACGCCGACGCGGGAGACAAGCGTCATCGTGTCGAGGACCAGCACGCTGGCAAATCGTTCACCGGGGCAACCGCTGCTGATGGCGAGGTAGGCGGCGCCTCCGAGGGAAATCAGGCCGAGCATCACGGCGATGCCGAGGCGGTCGGCGGCGCGATGCTTGGCCCAGAGAATGTCGAAGAAAAGAATGAGCAGGGCGCCGCTGACGAGTGCCGTCTCGGGGAGCAGGGCGGTGAAGAGTTCTGCGTAGTCGGCGTTCATGGGCGACGTGTCGGGAATAGATGAGCCTGCGCGCAGGCGATTCTTGGTGGCACGGGTCTCCGACCCGTGATGGGATGATCACGGGTCGGAGACCCGTGCCACGATGAGACAATCGCTAGCCAACAAGCGTTCATAGCGAGCCTCCTTTGAACACGGCTTGGAAGTACGGCGATTGCAGGGCGGGGATGATCCAGTTGAGCAACAAGTCAGGTTTCAAGCCGATCAGCACCGTCGCGCCGATGAGCAATAGCGCGCCGCATTTTTCCGGCCAGGTGATGGGATCGAGGTGGAGCCGGTTGACCTCAACCGGCTTGAGCGTGTTGGGGTCAACTCGCTCCACCACGGCGACGTTCTCCGTTTTACCATAGAACGAAACTTGGATGGCGCGCAGGGTGAAGGCGGCGGCGACCAGCACGCCCACGGCGGCAATGGTGCCGAGCACGGGGGACGTTTGCCAGACGCCGATGAGAATCGTCAGTTCGGCGGGGAAGCCGCTGAAGCCCGGCATGCCCATTGAGGCGAGACCGGCGACGACGAAGGTGAACGCAGCGAAGGGCAAGAGCCGGTGGAGCGGCATCGTTTTCAGCGCATCGAGTTGGCGTGTGTGGGTTCGCTCATAGACCATGCGGCCGACGACGGCGAAGAGCAGGCCGGCGATGACGCCGTGCGAAAACATCTGGAGCACGGCACCGCTCGCGGCGCGAAGATTCGCGGCGGCGAGACCCAGCATCACGAAGCCCATGTGACTCACGCTGGAGTAACCGATCACGAATTTTAAATCCTGCTGCACCAACGCGACGAGGCCGGCGTAGACGATGCCGATCACGGCGAGCCATTCGATGGTGGTTTGCCAGTATTCGAAACCAACCGGGAACAGCGGCAGGGCGACGCGGAGGCAACCGTAAGCGCCGAGCTTCATCACGACACCGGCGAGCAACATCGAAGCCCCGGTGGGAGCGGCGACGTGACCAGTGGGAGCCCACGTGTGCAGTGGAAAAAGACCGGCGAGCGTGGCGAAACCGAAGAACACGAGGGCGAAGATGATAATTTGATCGTGGGAGGAAAGCGTGAGAGCAGCCCGGGCCAGATCGCTGAGGCCGAAGCTGGCGGCGTTGCCGGCGGCGTAGGTCCAAACGAGACCTGCCAGAACCAGACCGCTGCCCGCGAAGGAATAGAGGGCGAGTTTCATCGCGCCGTATTCGCGGTTGGTGGAGCCCCAGTTCGCGATCAGGAAATACTTCGGGACGATGGCGATTTCGTAGAAGACGAAGAAAAGAAACGCATCTGCGCTCAGGAACACGCCGTAGACGCCGCCGATCAGCGCGAGGTAGAAGGCGAAAAATTCGCCGGTGCGCTCCTCGATGTTCCAAGAGAAAAGAATCCCGGCCGTGGCGGCGAGACCGGTCAGGACGATCAAGGTCAGGCTGATGCCATCGACCGCGAGGTGATAGCGGATGCTCGGCGAGGCGATCCACGGCAGATCGACGAGCGTTTGGACTCCGGCGGCAGGCACGAACTCAAAGGCGGCGGCCAAGGAAATTCCGGTGCAGACGAGTGCTGTCAGCAAAGCGACGACCCGAGCCGCAGTTGCCGAACGCCGACTAGCCACGTACGACAGCACGGCGCCGGCGAACGAAAGGTAGATGGTGTAGGGCAGCAGGTTCATGGCAGAGGGATTGGTCGCAGAGAGGCGTGCTGTGCTCGATGTAGCCGCGTTTGAGGGCGAAGCCCGAAAACGTGGTTGGCCTCACGTGCGCACCACGTTGTCGCGTTCGCTCCAACGCGGCTACGAAGGCACAGCAGACGTGGCAAAATGGTTTGGGCTGTGTTCATGGCAAATGGGCGGACCATGCGGTGAACAGCGGGTTGAAAAGCTGCACGAGCAGTTGCGGGTAAACGCCGAGCACAAACATCAGCGCGATGGCCGGGACCAGCGTCGCGATTTCCCAGCCGCTCAGGTCACGATACTGGGCCACGCCGGCGCCTTGCGGGCCGTGGAAGACGCGTTGCCAGAAAGTCAGAAGGAAGAGCGCGGTGGCAAGCAGGCCGAGCGTGGCGATGGCGGCGGCCCACGGGGTGAATCCGAAAATGCCGCGGAAGAGCAAGAACTCGCCCACGAAACCGTTGAGGCCGGGCAGACCGAGCGAGGAGAACAACGCGATGCCGCAGAAGCCGGCGAATACCGGCATGGCCGTACGCACGCCGCCGAAATCGGCGAGACTGCGTTTTCCTCCCGAGCGTTCTTCGAGCACGCCGACGCAGAAGAACAGCGCGGCTGCAGAAAGGCCGTGATTGAACATCTGCAGCGCGATGCCGTTAAAGGCGGAGACGGATTCGATCCCGGCGGTAGCGGAGGGCGAACCGGCAGCGACGGCGAAGAGTGCGAGGAGGCAATAGCTCAAATGGTTAATCGAGGAGTAGGCGACCATGCGCTTCATGTCAGTTTGCCTCAGGGCGGCGAAGGCACCGAGCACCACACCACCGAGCGAGAGCCAGAGCAGGGGAGTCGCGGCGGCGTGCAATTGCGTCGGAAAAATCGGCCAGAGAATCCGGAGGAAACCGTAGAGGCCCATCTTCGACATCACGCCGGTGAGGAACATCGAGAGACCGGTCGGCGCTTCGGCGTAGGCCGGTGGCAGCCAAGTGTGGAAGGGATAGAGCGGAACTTTGACGGCGAGACCGAGCAGCACGCCGAGAAAAACAGCTTGCGGCCAGAAGTGTCCGAGGCTGGCGAGTTTCGCGGTGAGCGAGCCATCCGCCGCCATCGCAGCGAGACCTTGAAAATCAAACGAGCCGGTGGCGGCGTAGAGCGCCGCGAAACCGAGCAGCATGAACGCGCTGCCGCCGATGGTGTAGATCACGAACTGATACGCGGCGCGCGCCGCACCGGGGCCGCCCCAGATTTTTAGGAGGAAAAACGCTGGCACGAGGCTCAGTTCCCAGAACAAAAACCAGTGCACGAAATCGAGGGCGAGAAATACGCCGATGGCCGCGCCTTGCAGGGCGAGGAAGAGCGCGTTGAAGAAATGCGGCGAGCGTTCCATCCGCCACGAGGCGAGCAAAGCGAGCGGGGCAATCAGTCCGGTGAGCAACACGAGCACGAGGCTCAAGCCGTCGAGTCCGAGGTGATAGTGAACATTAAGCGCGGAGATCCATGCGTGCTTTTCGACGAGCTGCATTCCGGGCGTTGCTGGAGAAAAGGAGGAGAGCGCCACGCAGCCGAGTGCGAGAGTTGAAAGACTGAACAGCAGGCCGAGCCAGCGAGCCGTCTTGGGAGGAAGAGCGCGAAATGTGGCGAGCACGATTGCTCCGATCCAAGGAGTGAAGACGAGCAGGGAAAGAATGGGCAGGGAGGTCATGGAGCGCTCCTTTGGGCTTCGCGGCTGCGCAGATGGGTAGGTGGTGCGCTGGCCGCACCACGTTGCGAGACGAGCTCGCAACCTACAAAGGCAAGACTGAGCTCATAGGCAGGGAGGACTGGGGCTATGCGGGAAATTCGGGTTTGTTTCGGGGTAGGTGGTGCGCTGGCCGCACCACGTTGCGAGGCGAGCTCGCAACCTACAAAGGCAAGACTGAGCTCATAGGCAGGGAGGACTGGGGCTATGCGGGAAATTCGGTGCATCTGGGTCGGTATCATCGGCCACCTCCGAGCAAAAAGAGCAGGACCAGTACAGTGAAGGCGATCGCGATGGTGCGCAGGTAGCTTTGCGGCCGGCCGGTTTGCGCATGAGAGTAACGGAGGCCGGTGCCGCGGAGGCTTTCGCTGAAGGTGTCGAAGCCGCTGTTCAAACCGTCTTCGTCCACCGAACGGTTGACGAGGCCCGTCATTTCACCGAGGCCGGCGAGCAAGCGCACGGCGCCATCGAGAATGAAGCGGTCAAAGACATCGGCGACGGTGGCGATGGCGGAATTTAATTTGCCGACGGTGGCGGCATAAAGTTCGTCGAAGCCCAAGCGGTTCGCCAGTGCAGCCATGACGGCGGGTGCCGCCGTGCTAAGCGGATCGTTGGCTTCTGCCGTCTGCCGAAGTTTGCGGCCATAAATCCACCAACCGGTGCCGAGTCCGACGCCGACGAGCAGGATGGAAAGGATCATCAGGCCGTGGCCGCCCGCTTCAGAGTGCGCATTCGGAGCAAGTTGGTGCTGGAGCCAAGACGAGGGCCACGCGAGCAGACTGAGCGCCATGGCACATGCGGCCAAAATTACGAGCGGCACGGTCATCACGGCGGAATTTTCGTGCGCGTGTTCGGCGCCGTGCGAGCGGGCTTTGCCGAAGAATGTTTCGGCGACGAGGCGCGTCATGTAGAAGGCGGTGAGCACGACGGCGGTGAGACTGGCGTAAAGCGGCAAGTGAGAAACATCCCACTCGTGCGCGGCGTGGAGAATGGCCTCCTTGCTCCAGAATCCGGAGAAGAGGAACGGCACGCCCGAGAGTGCCATCATGCCGATGGCGAAAGTGACGAAGGTGACTTTCATCGGCTTGCGTAGACCACCGAGCAAGCGGATGTCCTGTTCGTGATGCGCGGCGTGAATCACCGAGCCGGCACCGAGGAAGAGGAGGGCTTTGAAGAAGGCGTGCGTGAGCAGATGGAAGATGGCGGCGGTCCACGAACCGACGCCGAGGGCGAGCATCATGTAGCCGAGCTGCGAGACGGTGGAGAAGGCGAGGACGCGCTTGATGTCGTTTTGGGCGCAGGCGATCAGCGCGCCCATGAGAGCCGTGATGGCGCCGATGAAGGCGACGACGGTCAGGGCATGCAGGGGTACGGCGGAGAGCAGCTTGTCGGCTTCCATCAGTGGATAGACGCGGGCGACGAGGAATACGCCGGCGGCCACCATCGTAGCCGCGTGGATGAGGGCGGAGACAGGAGTGGGACCCTCCATGGCGTCGGGCAGCCAGACGTGGAGGGGAAACTGGCCGGACTTGCCCACCGCCCCACAGAAGATGAGCAAGCCGATGGCCGTGGAGAGAGCGATGCACCCGGGCGCCAGCGGTACGGCGAGGGCCAAAAGATTTTTGTTTTCCAAAACGCCAAGGCCACCGTCGAAGAACAGCGAGGAGCCGCTCGAATGATAGAGCCAGAGCAGGCCGAGCAGCAAGCCGAGGTCGCCGATGCGGGTGGTGATGAAAGCTTTTTTCGCGGCCGCGGCGGCGGACGGCTTGTGAAACCAAAAGCCGATGAGGAGATACGAGGCGAGGCCGACGAGTTCCCAACAGATGAAGAGGAGCAGGAGGCTGTTGGCGATGAGCAGGCCAAGCATCGCGGCGGCGAAGAGACTGAGGAAACAGAAGAACTGTTTGAAGTTCTGATCCTCTTTCATGTAACCGAGGCTGAAGATGAAGATCAGTGAGCCGACGAAGGTCACCATCACGCACATGAACGCGGTGAGCGGATCGAGGAGGAAACCGAGGCGGAGGGTTTCGGTGCCGAGATCAAACCAGGAGAAGTTGAACGTGAGATGAGTGGCGGGATCGACCAGGGCGGTTTGCAGCGCGAAGCACGAAATGATGAAGGAGGCGGCCATCGCCAGAATCGCGGCGGCAGCGGCGAGTTTGCGGCCGCTTCGCGGTGTCAATGCACTGAGGGCTGCGGCGAGGAGCGGCAGGGCGGGGATGAGCCAGAGACTGTCGGCCGCGATGGTCATGGAGTGGAGATGGAAAACGCCCAAGGCCAAATCCCAAAGGCCAAATTCGATCCGATACTACGGGAGATGGAATTTTGGCTCGGGTGTTTCATTTGGAGTTTGAGATTTGGCATTTTGGGATTTTCAGCCTTTGAGGGTGCTGGTCTCTTGCAGCCGGATGTTTTTCTGGTGGCGGTAGACGGCGATCACGAGGGCGAGGCCGACGGCGGTTTCGGCGGCAGCGAGGGCGATGGCAAAGATCACGAACATGACACCGGAGGAAGACGCGTGCGTTGGGCCGTAGCGCCAGAAGGCGATGAAGTTGAGGTTGGCGGCGTTGAGCATGAGTTCGATACCGAGCAGAACCAGGATCGCGTTGCCGCGCGCGAGCGCGCCGGCGAGGCCGATGCTGAAAAGCAGGCTCGAGAAAATCAGGCAGAGGGCGAGGGGACTCATGGGGAAAGGGCGGAAAGGCTGAAGGGCTGGATGGCTGAAAGATTCCGACCGACGTGGGGCAGAGGAAAAAATGACAAAGCGTACGGTCCCGGGTGAGAACGGAAAACGAGCATGCTTTGACGGTTCATGGTTTGGGTGGGGGTTAGCTGCAGTTTTTCAGATATTCAGTTCTTCAGTCCTTGGTATCCGGCGACGCGATCACGATCGCTCCGAGCAACGCCACGGTGAGCAGGACACCAATAACCAAGAGCGCGGCGGTGTGCGGCCCGAGCAGGAGCAATCCGATTTCTTTGACGGTGATTTCGGGTGCGGGTCTTGCATTGCTGACCGGAAATGCACCGAAGGCGGCGCCGGACAGGAGGCCCGCAATCAGGGCGGCAGGAAATACGGCCAAGAAAATTCGTTTGAGCGCAGGCGGGGGAACTTCGAGGTCGGCACGCGAGCGACGGGTGAGCAACACGGCGAATAGAACTACCATGGAAACTGCGCCGACATAGACCAGAATTTGCGCGAAGGCGACGAACTCGGCTCCGGCCCACAGGTAGAATGCGGCGATTCCGGCCCAGCTAAGAATCAGCAGCAAGGCGCTGTGAATCAGATTACGCAGCATCATCGCGGTGGCGGCGCTGCCGAGCGTGAGAAGCATGATGAAAATGAGGGGGAGCAAAGTCATTTTCGATGGGCGATGGTGATCGAATTGGAGCCGCGCCGCCCTCGGCGCGGAGCAGGCTGCGTTACGCGGCGGGGGCGCCGCGTCTCCACGGGTTGGCCATCGAAGCGGGTGGCACGGCGACGAGCACCGGCCCTACAGGATGGACTGGGGAAGTCTGAGGTAGGTGGCGCGCTGGTCGCGCCACGTTGCGCGGCAAGCGCGCAACCTACGTCGGAAAAATCATGTGACGCGGCGGCACGGCGACGAGCGCCGGCCCTACAGGATGGACTGGGGAAGTCTGAGTTAGGTGGCGCGCTGGTCGCGCCACGTTGCGCGGCGAGCGCGCAACCTACGTCGGAAAAATCACGTGACGCGGCGGCACGGCGACAAGCGCCGGCCCTACAGGATGGACTGGGGAGAGGGGCGATCATGGCGCGTAGCGGTAGGTGCGCGGGGCGAAGCCGGTTGAGAGGGAACGGCCCATTACGAAGAAGGGGATGACGATGACCGAAAAGGAGACGGCTATGCGGGCGATTTGAAGTGGGCCGGAGCAGTCGGCGGTGAGGGCCCAGAATCCACCGTTGACCAAATTGATGAGCGCGAGTGGGACGAGAAATTTCCAGGAGAGCCGGGTGAGTTGGTCGATGCGCAGACGAAGCAAGGTGCCGCGCAGCCAGATGAAGAAGACGATCATCAGCACCAGCTTCATCATGAACCAAAGGTAGGACGGAATGAATTGGAGGAATTCGCAGGGAGCCTGCCAGCCGCCGAGGAAGATTGTGACGCCGAGACCGCTGAGCGCGGTGAGGCCGAAATATTCAGCCATGAAGAAGAGCGCGTATTTGAAACCGGAGTATTCGGTGAGGTGGCCGGCGATGAGTTCGCTCTCGGCTTCGGGAAGATCGAAGGGCGAGCGGTTGGACTCGGCCAACGCGGAGACGAGGAAAATCAGGAAACCGGCAAAACCCCACGGAGTGAAAACAAACCAGTGCGGGAGAAAACCGAAGGTCCAGCTGCCTTGCGCGAGCACGATGGCTTGGGTGGAGAGCGTGCCGGTGACGAGGATGACCGGGACAACCGAAAGAATCAGCGGCAGTTCATAGCTGATGAGCTGGGCCAGCGCGCGCATGGCGGAAAGAAGCGAATATTTATTCCGGCTCGACCAGCCGGCCATGAAGATCGCGAGCTCAGTGGCGGAACCGGCGGCGAAGAAATAAAGCAGAGCGGAGTCGAGTTCGACCGGGATCAGATGGCGACCGAAGGGCAGCACGGCGAAGGTCATCAACGAGAATGCGACGACGATGACCGGGGCAAGGAAGTGGAGGAATTTATCGGCTTCGGCGGGAACGATGTCTTCCTTGGTCAGCGCCTTGATCGCATCGGCGAAGGGTTGGGTGAGACCGAAGAGTTTGTGCTTGAGATGCCACGGTAGAATGGAAAATTTCGGCAGGCCGGAACGGTTGGGGCCAAGGCGGTTTTGCACGCGGGCGAGGAGTTTTCGTTCCGCGACGGTGGTGAAGGCGAAGAAGAGGCCAAAGACTGCGAGGATCGCGACAATGGTGATGAGATGGTGCGTCAGCCATTGCAGCGGCTCGGGGAGGAGGCGGACGAACCAATCGCGCAGTTCCAGTGGTGCGCGTTCGAGGAAGGGTTCGGTTCCAGGAGTGGCGCTCATGAATTTGAAGTGGTGGGCCCGTCTTCGCTCGGAGAGCTTCGGCGTGGTTCGTCCAGTGGCTTGGCCATAGGCGAAGGGGCTGGCGCGACGGCGCTAGCTGGGTTGGGTGCTGGAGTGGCACTGGTCTCCTGACCCGTGGAGGATGGACTCACGGGTCGCGAGCCCCGTGTCACTTCGGCAGCGGCGGCTTTCGCGGCGGCGGCGGCTTTGGCTTTTTCGGCGGCGGCTTCGCGCTCGGTAGTGAGCCGGGCGTCAACTTCGGCGGCTTCGGTCGGATGAATTTGGTGATAGTAGCTGTTGGGTTTGGCGAGTTTTTCGCGGTCGAGAAAGAGGCCTTCGAAACGGTTGGTCGCGGCGATTTCGAAAACCTGATCCATCTTGATCGCGTCGAACGGACAGACCTCGACGCAGATCTGGCAACTCATGCAAACGGAAGTGTCGATGCCGAAGACTGCGGGGTAGAGCTGCATCTTGCCGGTGGCGTCGGGCTTCTTGTCCTTGCTCTTCTCGATGATGATGCACTGTGGCGGACATTCCTTTTCGCAAATCTGGCAGGCGACGCAGCGGAGCGTGCCCATCGGGTCGGTGGCGTTTTCGGTGACGAGAAAGGGGAAGTTGCGGTAGTTCTCCGGGATCTTCGCAGGTTCTTCCGGGTACTGCTGTGTCACCATCCGCTTCGGGTCATAGTAACTCCCCGCGAAGTTTTTCGCGGTGACGATCAGACCATTGATGATGCCGGAGCCTAGCATGGGAGAAGGACAGGGGAGGGGAAGGACTGAATAAATGAAAGGCGGAAGGGCTGAGTTGCTGGGGAGAGATTGCCGGTAAGGGCCTTGGTGGCGGTTGGGGTCGCGGTTGGGGAGTCGGGCCACCGCTTGTCGGTGCGCCGGAAGGTAACGTGGTCGGCGGCACGGCCCCAAGGGCCGGCCCTACGGGATGAACAGGGGAGTTCGGCGGTAGGTGGTGCGCTGGTCGCACCACGTTGCGAGACGAGCTCGCAACCTACCAATATCCGATCGAGCCCACAGGCGCGGAGGCCTGTGGGTACGCCGGAGTGTCGGGTTTGTTTCGGGGTAGGTGGTGTGCTGGCCGCACCACGTTGCGAGACGAGCTCGCAACCTACCAATACCTGATCGAGCTCACAGGCACGGAGGCCTGTGGGTACGCCGGAGTGTCGGGTTTGTTTCGGGGTAGGTGGTGCGCTGGTCGCACCACGTTGCGAGACGAGCTCGCAACCTACCAATACCTGATCGAGCCCACAGGCACGGAGGCCTGGGGGTACGCCGGAGGGTCGGTTCCGGCTTTGCGATTTTGTTATTGGTGCGGGTTTCATGTTCAGCTTTTCAGTTCTTCGGTCTTTCAGTCCTTTCCGTCAGCGGTCAACTTCGCCGAGGACGATGTCGATGCTGCCGAGGATCACGACAGAATCGGCGATCGTATGGCCGAGACACATTTCTTCGAGGAGGGTGAGGTTGATGAGGGAAGGAGGACGGACGCGGTAACGGTAGGGATTCGGGCTGCCGTCGCTGATGAGATAGAAACCGAGTTCGCCCTTCGGGCCTTCGAGGCGGCCGTAGGCTTCGCCGGCTTTCGGACGGAAGCCGCGGATCTTCGCCTTTGGATCCATGATGGGGCCTTCGGGAAGTTCCTTGAAGGCTTGCTGGAGAATCTTCACCGACTCGCGCATTTCGAGAATGCGCATCATGTAGCGGTCGTAGGTGTCGCCGTGCGCGCCGAGTGGTACGCGGAAATTAAAGCGCGGGTAGAAACCGTAGCCGTCGACTTTGCGCAGATCGTAATCGACGCCGCTGGCGCGGAGGACGGGACCGGTGATGCCGGCGTTGATCGCGTGTTGCGGATCGAGGCGTCCGATGCCTTGGGTGCGGGCGAGCATGATCTCGTTGCCGGTGAGCATCGTCTCGTACTCGTCGAGGAAGCGCGGGAAATTATCGACGAGCGTGCTGGCGGCCTTGAGCCATTCGGGCGTGGGATCGACGCGGCAACCGCCGAAGCGCTGGTAGTTGCACATCATGCGCGAGCCACTGAGCGACTCGAAGAGGTCGATGATTTTTTCGCGTTCGCGGAAGGCGTAGAGCAGCGGGGTGAACGAGGTGCCGAGATCGTTGAAGAGGAAGCCGACAAGGCAGGCGTGGTTTACGAGGCGCGTGAGCTCGGCCATGATGATGCGCAGATACTGGGCGCGATCGGGGACGGCTTGGCCCGAAAGTTTTTCCACGGCGAGGGCGTAGGCCCAGTTGGTGGACATCGAGCACAGGTAGTCGAGCCGGTCCGTGTACGGCATCGAGCCGAGGTAGGTGGTGTTCTCCGCGATCTTCTCGTGATTGCGATGGAGGTAGCCGAAGACGGGCTTGAGCTTGACGATCTGTTCACCGTCGAGCGTCGCCACCATGCGGAAGACGCCGTGGGTGGACGGATGTTGCGGCCCCATGGAAACCTCGAGGAGATCGCCGTGAAATTGATCATGCACGGCGCGGACGCTCGGGCCGGGCGCGGAGGGGAGGAACGGCGCAGGAGCGCCGTTCGTTGAGAGCTGGGAGTTGAGAGCTGAGAGTGGGGGACTCATGGCTTGAGGCCCTCCGGTTTGGGTGTAGCCGGGCTCGCTGAGCCCGGTCCGTCTTTCGGCGAAGTTACTGAGATAAGACCGGGGTCAGCCGCCGAGGCTGTCGCACTCGTCGCGCCCCCGGCGACAAAAGATGCGTGTTGTTTCGCGCGCTCAGCCACGGCGCCGTGCGCGGTGGGCTCCCATTCGTAGTCGTCGGGCTCGACGTAATCTTTGCGCATCGGATGATCTTTGAACTCGTCCCACATCAGCAGGCGGCGCAGATCGGGGTGGCCTTCGAAAACAATCCCGTAGAGATCGAAAATTTCGCGTTCCTGAAAATCGCACGAGCGCCAGACCGGCGTGAGCGAGGGGATCGTGACTTGATCCGAGCGGTTCGCGGTGCGGACGCGGATGATCACCGGCCCGTGTTTCAACGCCATTGAGTAGAGATGATAGACGGACTCGAGGTAACCGGGCTGGAGGTGGGTGGTCTTGTGCTCGACGGTTTTGGCGGGGCCGCCGGCGGGATCGGGCACGAAGGTTTTGGTTACTTCGGTGATTTCTTTGTCGGGCCAGTCGATGCCGGTGGCGTTGGAGCAATAATCGAGGGCGAGTTGGGAATCGTCGCGGAGAAAGAGGGCAATCTCCCGGGCGTGGGCGGCACCGAACAGCAGCGAATGCTCGGCGGAGCTGCCGGGATTCGTGACCAACGTCACATCCGCTGCGGGGAAGCGGATGAGGAGGCGGACGCGAAGCTGTTCGAGGGTTTCCACGGAGGTTGTCATGTAGGGCTGCCGCTTGCCGGCATGCCGCGAACGTACACTGCGGCACGGCGACAAGCGCCGGCCCTACAGTCTGAAATAAAGGGAAAGCTGTTCATGATTTCTGTCCGGGCGGGGCCCAGACGGTATCGTTCTTGGTCGGCTCGAGATCGTGGGCGCCGTACTCGGGGATCGGATATTCGCTGGGTTTGTCGGCGCGCGTGAAATTCGCGGCGTGGGGGCCGGTGAGTTTCTCGCCTTTTATTTTTTGCTGGAGTTGGACGAGGCCGTTGAGCAAGGCCTCAGGGCGCGGTGGGCAGCCGGGGATATAAATATCAACCGGCATAAAACGATCGATGCCTTTCAGGACGTTGTAGCCTTGTTTGAAGGGGCCGCCGGAAATCGCGCAGGCGCCCATCGCGATGCAGTATTTCGGCTCGGGCATCTGGTTCCAGAGGCGGACGACCAGCGGGGCCATTTTCTTGGTGACGGTGCCGGAGACGATCATGAGATCGGCTTGGCGCGGGGATGGGCGAAAAATCTCGGCGCCGAAACGTGCGATGTCGAAGCGGGCGGTCGCGGCGGCAATCATCTCGATAGCGCAGCAAGCGAGTCCGAATTGGAGCGGCCAGATGGAATTACTGCGGCCCCAGTTATAGAGTTCTTCAAAACTTGTCATCAGCACGCCGTGGCGGCGGAGATTTTCGCGATCCGCATCTGAGATATTTCCTGCGGCGGGAAATGGGGTGTAGCCCGGTTGGCTGGAACCGGATGGAGCGGCGATGGGATGGGGAGGGGCGTCGCTCATTTCCATTCGAGGTGACCGCGGTGCCAGGCCCAGACGAGGCCTTCAGCGAGGAGAAAGATAAAGAGGCACATCGCGAAAATCGCGCCGGCCGGCAGGCTGGTCATCGTGACGGCGAACGGGAGGAGAAAGAGAATCTCGACGTCGAAGATCAGAAACAGAATCGCGTAGAGGTAGTAGTGGGCCTTGAACTGGATCCAAGCATCGCCGGTGGCCTCGAGGCCGCACTCGTAGGTGGCGTTTTTGACGGGACCGGGTTTGGCCGGTTGGAAAAACTTCACCCACAACCAAGCGACCCCGAGCAGGAGCAACGGGAAGGCCAGGGCAACGGCCAGAAACAGCACCAGAAACGCGTGGGGATGTGCGGTCATGTAAGAACTAACTGAGGGGTACAGGATTTGGTTAGGGAGAGATTTCTTCAAAGGCAAACCCGCGCTGCATTTTGTTGGAGACTAGGCAGATTTTGTCCATTCCGACCAAACTCAAAAGCGAAAGAAGACAAGAAATGCCGAGCCTTGGGCGAAAAGGCAGGTGCGTGGGTGGCGGCGAGACCGATGAGCAGATCGGTTGTGGGGTGGAGCGCGTTGACCCAACGCGCTGACTGGTGAGCGACACCAGTGTCCCGAAAGATTTGGACTTTAGGGTAGGGCGAACCCTCCGGGTGAGCCGCGGCTCGGCGAGACGCCTTGCTCCACCTGCGAAATCCAGCGATCGCCTTCGGCTCAGATCAGACGCGGATGCCGAGCAGGGCGCGGTTGACGGCGGCTAGGTCGAATTGCTCCGGGTTAAAATCGCCGCCCACCCATTCGAGCATGGAGTCGTGCTCGGGGTGCTTGGGATCGCTGAGCGTTTCCAGGAGTTGGAGGTAGCCGGGGAAACCTCCGCAGTCCTCTGGCGGACAGGCGCGCTCGCCGGCAAGGCAAATGGCAGCTTTCATTTTCTCGTCCGCAGGTTTCACGCTGACGACCTTGATTTCGTGAACCCAGTCGTCGCCGAAATCGTAGATGTAGGTAAATTTGTCGCCCTTCTTGGTGACCAAATCGCTGAGCGTGTGCTTCCGCTCGTCGCGGAGGTTTGTCTCGCTGCTGCCGCCGCCGAAATCATCGGGATCAAGCATTCCATATTCTTCCTGTGTACTCGCGCCGAAGGAGTGCAGGTGCGAATTGGTCCAGCCCATGGCGACTTGGATGACATCGTGCAACCGGTGGAGCTTGATGTCGCCCGGCACCACGAAGCTGCGCCAGATGAGCGGCTTCAAGTAGCGGAGGGAAATTTTCAGTTCCACCGCCTGGCCGGCGAGGGCTGCTTTCTTGGCCGGTGCTTTCATGGTGCGCGGCGTGGTGAATTGGGTGTTTAGTTTTAACATGGGGAAAAATGATTCAGATTGTCAGTACCTTGGTGGTTTCCTCACCGAATTGGCTGATGACGCGGACGGCGATTTGCTGGCTTTTCTTGACGGGGAACGGATGGCTTTCGTGGCCGTAGAGGCGGGCGAAGGCTTCGGGGTTATTAAGTGGTGGGTTTGGCTTGGCGGGCAATCTCTAGGATTGCATCGAGCTTTTCTGCGATTTCGGGATCGATTGCGGCTAGTTCAAGGTGAGTCGCGAGGACGTGATAATCGCGTTTGTAGATGAGCTGAGGGACGGCGAGCCGAGTGAAGTAATTCTTAAACAGAGGATCGAGAAAATCGTCGGTTACCTTGATATCCGGGGACCAAGGGGAGGGTTTTCCGGTGATGCGAAGGGCGTTTTCGAGTTCATCGATGCAGGCCACCATGGTATCGGCGCGACGCTCGGCCTCGGCCAGACCGAAGAGATCGTCGGTTTGTCCTGCGCAGGCGACGCGAAGAAGAACATCCCGAGAGGTGATATAGTTTTCCAACTCACGCCGACGCCACATGAGCTCCAAGAGAGGAGTGCCGGTTTGCAGATTGGTGGTCAGGCGGTCGAACAAGACAATGCCAACGAGATCGGGCTTGGCTTCGCGCAGACCGAAGAAGGCATCACGGGCCATCTGCGGGACATTGTTCTTCACGTAATCGACGGGCGGTTGTGCCAGGCAGTCGGCGGCACGGTGACCGAGCTTGTGGGCGAGCGTCGTCAAAATGGCGAGATCGGTGGGGCCTTCGAGGTGAAGCATCCAACCACGATTTTCGGCGTGATAATATTGGTCAAAGCGGATGCTGCTCAGCGCCTTTGAGGCTTGGGAAATCCGCTGGCGGGAGTCGATCCGATGCGGGCGGCCCAAGAAGGCGACCACGACATCGCGCTCGGCTGCTTCGTTCAGGACAACTTCGGAGTGGCTGGCCACGACCACCTGCGAGGAATGCTGGGCGGCAACCTCATTGATGAGATTGTAGATCTCGCGCTGGCGGAGAACTTCGAGGTGGGCATCCGGTTCATCGAGGAGCAGGACGGAGTTGGGATTGTCGTAGAGATAGGCGAGCAAGAGAGCGGTTTGTTGCAGGCCGCGGCCGGCGGAGGACAAGTCGAACTCAATGCCGCTGGGTTCACGATAGCGCATGGTGAGTTCACTGCGCTCGGAGAGATAATCTGGTGGCAGCAACTCGATGCCGAAAAGGGTGCGGACGCGGGTGCAAAATTCCAGCCAACAGTTGTTGGTTTCACGTGTGTGGATACGGTGGCAGAGGTTGCGCAGGACTTCGGCGATGCGTCCTTGGCCGATAAGCACACCAATTTCGCCGGACTCCTTGCGAAATTCCTGAGCTGCGAGTCCCGACATGGAGGGAAGGAAGACGACATGCCGAGCGAGGGCGGCATCGAGGAGTGCCGTGCGAGCTTCCATGGAATCAGGCCAATCCACTGCACGGCAGTAGATGGATTCTTCATTGGCATAGTCGAATTCGAGGGCGAAACGCCAAGGGGCGCCGTGATAGACTCCCTCAACGGCAATGGTGAAGGTTACATTGGTGGTTTTTTGCTGACCCTCGGCCCGTGATACATTGCGGATACGCAGGTCGCGCCAAAGCAAACGCGATCCTGGAATAGGAATGGAGAGCAGGTCTCGGCGATTGATGGTTACGCCAACGCGTTCCCGGGCGCGGCTGTCCCGGCGTTTTTCAGCCCATTTGCGCAAGCCGAAATCCCAGAGGGAAAGGGCTTAAAGTGCGGTCGTCTTGCCTGAGTTGTTGGGTCCGACGAAAACGACGGCATTGCCGAGCTCGATTTCGGCGTTCGCCAGACGCTTGAAATTAGTGATTATAATTTTGGTCAACATGGCCGGTCGGAATTGGACAGATTGTTCTTACAGACTTTGATGAGCACTCGGGAGACAGCGAAATCAACTTCAGCCTCGGCCTGGGTGCAAGCGCGGAGGTGTTGCGAAGGGTAAACACTCCGCCTGATGGTGCGGTTCGTCCTGACCTACGAATTCGTGCCGTGGTCGACGTTGCCGCCGGTGAGGATCAGGCCGATGCGGCGGTGGGCGCTGGGGAGTTTCTCCTCGAGGATCGCGGCGTACACGACGGCGGCGGAGGGCTCGACTTCCAAGTGGAGAATATCCTTCAAGCGGCGCATCGCGGTGCGGATGGAATCTTCGGAGACGGTCAGGATCCCGGCGACGAGCTCTTGAATGATCGGGAAGTTTTTTTCTCCGGTGCAGTTCGTGCGCAGGCCATCGGCGATGGTTTTCGGCGAGGGAATCGAGATGCGTTTGCCGGCGCGGAGGGATTGGGCGACATCGTCGGCGAGGGCGGGTTCGACGCCATAAACTTTCAGGCCGGGCTTCAACGCTTTCGCGGCGACGGCTGTGCCGCAGAGCAAGCCGCCGCCGCCGACGGGGCAAAGGATGGCGTCGAGATCGGGTTCATCATCCAGCATTTCCACAGCGACGGTACCGGCTCCGGCCATCACGAGATAATCGTCGAAGGGATGGACGAGGGTGGCGCCTTTCTCGGCGATGATTTTGGCGCAGGCGGCTTCGCGGGCCTCGAGATTGGCTTCGCAGAACGTGATCCAGCCGCCAAAGTTGCCGACGTTGTGGACTTTGGATTTGGGCGCATTGATCGGCATCACGATGTGCGCCGGGATGCCGCGCAGTTGGGCAGCGCGGGCGAGTGCGGCCGCATGGTTGCCCGAGGAATGCGTGGCGACGCCGCGAGCGGCATCCTCGTCGCTGAGGGAGAAAACCGCATTGCACGCGCCGCGGGTTTTGAAGGCCCCCGCTTCCTGGAGGTTCTCGCATTTGAAAAATAACTGGCGGCCGCGATGGATATCAAAACCCTGATTCGTCAGCAGGGGAGTGCGGACGATGTACTGGCGGATGCGCGCGTGAGCGGCGGTGATGTCGGCGAGAGTGAGGGACATGGCGTTGGCCTGAAGACAGGTGAGGGAATGCCCGGAAGGCGTGCGAAACGAGTCAAAACTTACGGCTGATCCCATTTTTATCGGTGTGCGGATTGCTGGAACTGCGTGGAGGTCCCGTTTCAGGCAGCAGTAGCAACAGGCCTCGGTGCCTGTCGAGTTCGTCTTCGCTTTCGCTGAATTGGACAGGCAGAGACGCCTGCCCCAGCTACTGGCGTTGCATTGTGAAGTAGCCGCGTTGGAGTGAAGCGACAACGGGGCCGGAGTCGCGCATCACTGACCGCGTTTTCGCCATGGGCTCAAACGCGGCCACAAACCGCTAAATCATGAAAGACATTGTGTGACGATCCGGTTGCTTTCTGAACTGATCGCACAAATTTCGTTGCCTCGGATTGAGCGGGTGGATTTCAAGGACAGCGTTGTTTCCCTTCTACCCCTCCATCATTATGCAATGGTTCTACACGCTTAATGGTCAACGCCAGGGTCCGGTTACCCAGGCAGAGTTTGATAAACTGATTGCCGACGGAGTGATCAAAAGTGACTCACTTGTCTGGCGTGAAGGCATGGCGGACTGGGTGTCGTTGGCGAAGAGCCGGTCGGGTGACCCAGCGGCGAATGACGCCGATGACACGGCGGCCTGTGCGGTGAGCGGCAAGCGCTTTCCGAAACGGGAAATGATCCAGTATGAAGGCCAGTGGATCAGCGCCGAGCATCGGGACGCTTTCTTTCAACGCATCCGCGAAGGAGTGGCACAGCCGGGCCAGTTTACCTACGGGAATTTTTGGCCGCGATTCTGCGCGAAATTTATCGATGGGATGATTCTCGGGATGTCCGGGGTGGTGATCAATGTGGTGCTCGGCGTGATCATGCTGGGTACGGCGAATTATTTCACCGGAGCGCAACGTGTCGCCGGGACTACGACGGCGATCCTGTTTCAGGTGATTTCCAGCTTGCTCGGTTTGCTTCTCGGTTTGGCTTACGCGGTGTTTTTCATCCGAAAGTATTCCGCGACTCCAGGCAAGATGGCCCTTGGTTTGAAACTGGTCCGGCCCGATGGGTCTCAACTGGGAGTGGGGCGGATCATCGGTCGGCATTTTGCGGAATGGCTCAGCGCGATGATCCTCCTGATCGGTTACATCATGGCGGCCTCCGATGCCGAGCGTCGGGCGCTGCACGACCGCATCTGTGACACCCGGGTGATCAAGTCGAAATGATCGTTGGGCCTGCGCTACCTTGTCCGAAGTGCAAACGCGTGCTCGAATCGTATTCGTGGCACGATGCGAGCAGTGGTTCATGTCGGCGCTGCGAGACCGAGTTTGAGTTTTTTCCGTTTCCCGCCCTGAGCGCTACACGGTCCATTAGCACTCCGCAGGCAGCGGAACTGGCGGCGGACTCGGTTTGCTTTTTTCATGTGGAGAATCGGGCCGAGGCAATCTGTGAAGGTTGTGGCCGGTTGCTGTGTCCGGTTTGTACAGTGAAATTCACGGGACAAAAACTTTGTCCGTCCTGTATCGCTGGCACGAAATCCTCCGATACTTCGCACACGGTGCGGGATCGCACGCTGTTTGATGGCATCGCTCTGGCGCTCGCGCTACTTCCCCTGCTGATGTGGCCATTCACGTTGATCACCGCGCCCGTGGCGTTGGGCTTCGTCATCTTCGGTTGGAAAAAACCCTGCAGTCTCGTCCGGGGCCGCAGTCGGGTGCGTTTAGTATTGGCCGCCGTTATTGCGGTGCTGGAAATCGGGGCGTGGGTGGCCGGTTTCACCTACCTCGCGCTGAAACGCTGAGCAACGCCATGGCCAAAAAAGAAAAATTTTATACCCGGCTTACGCGGAATGCTTCTGGTCTTGGCAGCTACAGCAGCTTGTGGCTTGCCGCTGATCATCTGATGATCGTCACGTCCACCGGCTACACGGAAAATTATTCCCGACTGCTCTTGCGCGACATCCAGGCGTTCTTCGTCGTGAAGACTGACCGGCGTTTGTGGTGGAGCCTAGGTTGGGGTGCACTGACCTTGGTGAACGGGATTATCGCGGCGGTGACGTATAATAACGACGATACACCCATCGCGTCCGCAATTTTTTTCGGACTTGGTTTGGTGATGTTTATTTGGAACGAGGCGCTCGGTTCGAGTTGCCGGGTGTATGTGGTCACGGGTGTGCAGACGGTATCGTTGCCCTCCTTGGTGCGGCGAAGAAAAGCACGCCGCGCGCTCGGTCGTTTGCAACCGCTCATCGACGCCGCCCAGGCCGATTTACTCGCGACACCGCCGGTGATCACAGCCGCTCCGCCACCTCCTTTTGCCCGCGAGTCTCTGCCGGAAGCAGTCGAGCCGGTGGTCGCGGAGCCGGTGGCCAACCCGGAGAATTCCGGCGCGATGCCTGAAACCCGACCTGACGCCAGCGCTCCCTAGGCCATGAATCCGCCGCCCGTTTTAGCCGCACCTGCTGGAGTAACTGGTCTGCACAAGCGGCGATGTGCGCGCCATGTTTCCCGGGAAGCGGCGGCACGGTGTCCGGCGTGCGGCGAATTTTTCTGCCGCGAATGTGTGGTGGAGCATGCGGGCAAATTATTATGCGCGCCCTGCCTCGCGAAGGTAACGACGGTCGTCGAGCGGCGGCACGAGCGGTTGGTCGGCGTGCGTCGTTGGGCCGGGGCGGCGGCGGGTGGGTTGGTGTTGTGGCTGGCGCTTTATGGACTCGGCGTGCTGCTGTTGAAAATTCCGCCGGAATTTCACGACGGCACGGTGTGGAATAAGCTCGGGGTATCGACCACGCCATGAAACTTTCCCGCCGCACCACCGAACCCACCGCGATCGCGCTGATCGAGGAGTCGGTGCATCTGCTGCGTCGCGCGCCTGCCGCTCTGCTTTTGTCCTACTATGCCGGGGCGGTGCCGTTTGTGCTCGGGCTGTTGTTTTTCTGGGCGTACACGACTTGGTTTCGTCCGCCGGGTGCGGTGGTGGCGTGGGGTGCGTTTGGGTTGGTCGGGTTGTTTGCGGCGATGAAGGCGGCGCAGGCGGAATTTTGTGCAGGATTGCTGCGCTTGCGGTTGGGCGCAGCGCCGGCCGCGTGGTCGTGGGCCCGCTTCGGACGGCTCGTGCTGGCGCAAGCGCGCCTTCAGCCTTGGGTGTTGCTGGCGCTGCCGCCAGCGATGTTGCTGTCCGTGCCGTTTGGCTGGGTGTGGGCTTACGGTCAAAGTGCGACGGTGATCGGGGAGGGAGAGCATCTGCCGGCCGCTGCGGTGGCTCAGGCGAAACTCTGGCCGGCGCAAAATCATCTGGGCTTGCTCGTGCTGTCCGTGCTCGCGTTTTGCACGTGGCTGAATCTGGCCACGGCGTTTTATCTCGTGCCGTGGCTGGCCAATCGCCTGCTCGGGATTGAAAATATTTTTGGTTTTTCCGGCTGGTGGTTTCTGAACACCACGTTTCTGGCCTCGGTGACGGCGCTGACGTGGCTGGCGATCGATCCCTTGATCAAGGCGTTTTATACGCTGCGCGTTTTTCATGGGCGCTCGCGCCGGACGGGCGAGGATGTGCGGGTGGAATTGCAGCGGACGCGAGGGGCGGGGGCGCTCCGGGCGATGGCGACGCTCGTCTGGTTGCTGGCCTTCGTGCCAGTCGGATCGCTGCGGGCGGTGGAACCGGTCGCGGTTCCGGCCGTCGTTCAGTCCGCGCGGCTCGACCGGGCGATTGATGACGTTTTGTCCGGGTCGAATTTTCGTTGGCGACTGCGCCCGCCAGCGGCGGAAGTGGCGAAGGAAGCGGATGGCCCGATCCGGGCGTTTTTTCGACTGGCGGTTGAAAAACTTCGCGACCTGTGGCGTTACGTTACGCGATTTTGGCGGATGCTGACCGATTGGTACGACCGACATTTCTCCAGTCATGTTCGGGAGGATACGGCGAAACCCGCGGGCGCGAGCGGTCTCTCGCAGGTTTTGTTGCGGGGGCTGCTGTATATTTTTATCGGTGTGGCGGTGGTGCTGATTGTTTGGCTGGTCTGGCTCGTCTGGCGGCAGGCGCGGCGCAATGCGCTTCCGGTGCTGAAGGCGCGGGCGGTGGCGGCGACGGTGCCGGATTTGCGCGATGAAAATGTGCAGGCTGCGCTGTTGCCAGTGGACGGCTGGCTGGCCTTGGCCCGGGAGCAGGCGGCCCGCGGCGAGTGGCGGCTGGCCTTGCGGGCGCTTTATCTTGCGACGTTGGCGCAGCTCGCGGCGGAAAGACTGATCACGCTCGCGGCGTTCAAAACGAACCTTGATTACGAGCGGGAATTGCGGCGGCGAGCGTTGTCGCGCACCGAGCTGGTCGGGCGTTTCGTCACGCGTCGGCGCGAGTTTGAATCGGTGTGGTATGGCCGCGTCGAACCGGGGGCGGCGGAGATAAATGATTGGCTGACCGAATTGGAGCGGCCGGTCGTCCGATGAACCGGCGGGGACCAGGCATCGCGCTCGGCCTTGTCTTGGCGTTGTTCGTCGCGGGCTTGGTGTTGCTCTTTCGCTTGCGCCTGGGGCAGGGCGATTTGTTTCCCGTCTACTCGTCGTTGCGGGCCGATCCCTTGGGCACCCTTGCCTTGCACGACAGCTTGCAGCAACTGCCCGGGTTGCGGGTTGAACGCCGGATGAAATTATTGGCGTCGCTCGAAACCACGCCGCCGCAAACGATCTTGCTCGCAGGTCTGGCCGAGAAAAAATGGACGCACATCACGAGCGCCGAGTTTGACGCCCTCAATGCCGCCGTGAAGGCCGGCAGCCGGCTCGTGATCGCGTTGCACGCAAAAACCGCCAAGCAAAAAGATCAGACCGAGGAGGATGCTGATGAGGTGCCGGTGAAGAAAGCGCTCAAGGAGCCGGTGGAAAAATCTGAGCCAAAAAAAGAAAAGACTGATCCGGAGAAAAAGGAAACCGATCCGTTGGCGGAGAAACTCAAAGCGAAGATTGTTTATGCCGATCTGGCCAAGCGGTGGGGCGTGGAGTTGCTGAGCCGGGAATTGTTGGACCCCAAGGCTGGCGCGAAACTCGCCGTCGAACCGGCGGATGGATTGCCGGCGCAGGTGGGTTGGCGGAGTGATTTGTATTTTAAACCGGGAGCAACGGCGGCCTGGCGGGTGCTGTATCGTCGCGGCGGCGAGCCGGTGCTGGTGGAGCGGTCACTCGGGCTGGGTTCAATCGTGCTCGCGGCCGATTCGTATTTTCTCAGCAACGAGGCTTTGCAACGCGACCGGCCCACTGCGCTGTTGGTTTGGATCATCGGGTCGCACTCCCGCGTGCTGTTTGATGAGAGCCATCTCGGGGTCGTGGCTGATCCGGGAATTGCGGCGCTCGCGCGACGCTATGGCATGGGGGGAGCGTTTTTCACTCTGCTGTTGCTGGCGGCCTTGTTCGTCTGGCGGAGGATGGCGCTGTTCGTGCCGCCGCCGGAAGACACCCCGGAAATTACCTTGGCCTATCATCCCGCTGCCGGGCTTGAGGCGTTGCTGCGCCGGGCGGTGCCGGAGGATGAACTTGTGCCGGTCGGGGTCGCCGAATGGCAACGCACGGCGCGCGCCGCAGAGGCCGCGCGGCTCGCCGTGGCGCTGGCCGCAGCGCCGCCGCAGGCTTCCGCCGTCGCCCGCTACAATCTGCTCACCCGGGCGCTCCAGCGCCGTTAACTTTTTATCACTATGAATCCAGCCATTGAAAAACTGAATACCATCCTCGGCGCCGCGCGGGCCGAGGTGGCCAAGGTCCTCATCGGACAAGAGCAGGCGGTCGAGCTCGCTCTCATCACCTTGCTCACGCGGCATCACGCCTTGATCGAGGGCGTGCCCGGGGTCGCGAAGACGCTGCTCGTGCGCACGCTGGGTCAGGTGCTCGGCGTGCCGAGCAATCGCGTGCAATTCACGCCCGATCTGATGCCGGCCGACATCACCGGGACGAACGTGTTTAATTTGCAAACCAATCAGTTCACGCTGATTCGCGGGCCGGTGTTCACGGCGTTTTTGCTCGCGGATGAAATCAACCGCGCTCCGGCGAAGACGCAGGCGGCGCTCCTCCAGGCGATGCAAGAGCGGGCGGTGAGCATCGACCGTGACACGCATGCGCTCGACGAAAACTTCACGGTGTTCGCCACGCAAAATCCGGCCGATAGTGAGGGCACGTATCCGTTGCCGGAAGCGCAGAAGGACCGTTTCATGGTGAAAATAAAAATGGAAGCGCCGGGGCGCGACGACGAGTTGACGCTGGCGCGCCGGATGCTTGGGGCGGAATCACCGGAGACGGTGCTCGGCTCGGGTGCATTGCAGGCGGTGCTCGGGCCCGGCGAGCTGGCGGCGGCGCGCGAGGCGCTGACCACGGTGACGATGCGGGAAGAATTGGCGGCGTACACGGTGGATTTGGTGCGGGCGACGCGCGCGCACGAGAGCGTGCTCGTGGGCGCGGGACCACGGGCGACACAGGCGCTGTTGCTGGGCGGGCGGGCGCGGGCGGCGCTGGAAGGCCGCGATTTTGTGACGCCGGACGATGTGCGCGGATTGGCCGGAGCCGTGCTCGGGCACCGACTGGTGTTGCGGCCGGAATTTGAAATTGAAGGACTCACGATCGACGAGGTCGTGGCCCGCGTGCTCGAGCAAGTGGCGGTGCCGCGTTGAGTGAATGGTGACCGTGAAATTTCCCATGACAAACTGCACCAATACTCCGGGTTGCCCTCTGAATGCGCGTTGCATGGAGACGCGGTGCCTTCGCCGCGTGGCGAGGGTCGTTCCGCGCCGAGGGCGGCGCGGCTCCAGTTCGGTACCTCCGTTTCATCCATGAGCTTTGTCCCGGCGCAACGTTTGCTGTGGTTGGTTTTCTATGTCGCCCTGATCGGGGTGGCGGCGGGACCGCTGCCGGAGTTGCAAGGGATCTGGCTGCTCACGCTAGGCGCGACGTTGCTGGCGGCGTTGGCGGACGTGGCGTTGTCGCTCTCCCGCGCGCAACCACCCACGGTGAGTGTGCCGGCGATCATGCGCTTCATGCGCGACCGCGAAGGCACGGTGGCGGTGACCTTCGCGAATCCGAGCCGGCGCGCCACGCGCGTGCGCTTTGCCCTCGGGCTACCGGCGGGGTTTTCCTCGGCGGTGGAGGATCTGTTGCTCGATCTGCCCGAGGGAGCGGAGCGGGCGCGGGTCGAGTGGCGTTGTACGCCACGACAACGCGGGCGCTTTGCGGATGTGCTGGCTTGTGTGGAAAATGGTTCGACGCTCGGTCTGTGGCAGGTGCGCGCGCGCTCGACGGTATCGGGAGAATTGCGCGTGCATCCCAATTTGCTCGCGGAGCGGAAGAATGTATCCGCGCTGTTTCTCGCCCGGGGCGGGCCGGGAGCGCGCGTGCATCGCACGCTGGGCCGTGGCCGGGAGTTTGATAAACTGCGCGAGTATCTGCCGGGCGACGGTTATGATGAGATTCATTGGAAGGCCACGGCCAAGCGCGGGCGGCCGGTCACGAAAGTATTCCAAGCCGAACGGATGCAGGAAATTTATGTGGTTATCGATGCGTCGCGCCTGAGTGCGCGGCCGGTGGTGCATGGTGGCGTGGAGCAATCGGTGCTGGAGCGCTACGTCACGGCGGCGCTCGTACTGCTCATCGCAGCGGAACGGCAGGGCGACAAATTCGGGCTCGTGGCGCACGATGATCGGGTGCGGATTTTTGTGCGGGCCGGCAGCGGGGCCGCCCATTACGCGGCCTGTCGCGAAGCGGTGCTGACGTTGCGGCCGAGTGAGGCGACGCCTGACATGGCGGAAATCGTGCGGCATCTTCGCGCGCAGATTCGGCGCCGAGCTTTGGTGTTTTTCCTGACCGATCTGACCGATCCGGTGTTGGCGGAGGATTTTTCCAAGCATGCGCCTTTGCTGGCCCGGCAGCATTTGTTGCTGGCGGGCCAGGTGCGGGCACCGGAAGTGGCTCCGTTGTTTTCGGGGGCGGAGGTGGCGACGAACGAGGATCTTTATCGACGGCTCGCCGGCCACACTCGCTGGGCGGAGAGTCATTTGTTGGCGCAAAAATTAAAGCCGCTGGGAGTCAGTGCGGTGATGCTCGAAAACGAAATGATGGTGGCGCAACTCGTCGATCATTACATGCAGGTCAAACGGAGGCAGTTGCTGTGATCGTCAATCTGGAGAAATTTGTCGCCGAAGAACGCCTGCGGTGGGAGCGGTTGGATGCGATGCTGCGTAAACTGGCCGAGGATCCGTGGAGCAAACTCTCGCTGGTCGAGGCGCGGGAGTTGGAGTCGCTCTATCAACGGGTGGCGGCGGATCTCGCCCGGCTCTCGAGTTACGCTGCGGAGCCGGAGGCGCGGCAGTATTTGGAAAATCTCGTGGGGCGCGGGCACGCGGAAATTCACGGGGCGCGCGGGGCCGGGGCGGGATTTCGTCTCGGCGCGTGGTTGCTGCAGACGTTCCCCCAGACGTTCCGGCGTCAGGCGCAGGCATTTTGGTTGGCTCTCGCGCTGACGGTGGTGGGGGCGATTTTTGGTGCCGGTGCCGTGGCGCTCGATCCGGAGGCGAAGGAAGTGCTGATGCCCTTTGATCACCTGCGCGGCAGTCCGTCGGAACGGGTCGCCCGCGAACAAGAAAATCGCGGCAAGGAATTGTCGGACCGGAAGGCGCGGTTTTCCGGAATGTTAATGACGCACAATACGCAGGTGACGCTCACCGCGATGGCCCTGGGAATGTCGTGGGGGATCGGGACGCTGGTGATTATTTTCTCCAACGGCGTCATGCTGGGAGCAGTGGTGGTGGATTATCTGCTCGATGGGCAGGCGACGTTTTTATTCGGCTGGTTGCTGCCGCACGGCGTCGTGGAAATTCCGGCGATTTTAGTCGGAGGGCAGGCCGGGTTTGTCCTCGCCGGCGCGTTGCTGGGGCGTGGTCAGCGTGTGCGGCTCGCGGCTCGGTTGCGGGCGGCGGCCCCTGACGTGGTGACGCTTTGTCTGGGCGCGGCGCTCATGCTGGTGTGGGCAGGTTTGGTGGAAGCGTTTTTCTCGCAATATCACGAGCCGGTGTTGCCGTATGCGCTGAAGATTTCCTTTGGGCTCATGGAATTGGTGGCGCTGACGTGGTATTTGTTTCGCTCCGGTTTGGCGGGCGGGAAACCGGCAAGCGGTGCCGCAAAAATATCATGAACACGGATCGAACTCATCTGTGGCGCGTGCGCACTCCGGAAGGAGTGGCCTTCACTTTTCGGCTGGCGAGTCCGGTCTTGCGTGCGGCGGCGCTCATGATCGATCTCGCGGTGGTCTCAATCGCGTGGTCGGTAATCGCGGTGGTGCTGAGTCTGTTGAAATTATTCAGCGAGGACATTGCCGGCCTGGTCATCGCGCTTGGCTATTTTTTGTTTTCCCAAGGCTATAACATCGCGACCGAATGGATGTGGCGCGGCCAGTCGCTGGGCAAGCGGGTGTTGCGGCTTCGGGTCGTCGATGCACGCGGGTTGCGGCTGACTTTTGTGCAGATCGCGCTGCGGAATTTGCTGCGCTTTGTGGATGGACTGCCGCTGTTTTATCTCGTGGGCGGAGTGACGACGCTGCTGAACAATCGCGCCCAACGATTGGGCGATCTCGCGGCGGATACCTTGGTGGTCTGGGAGCCGGCGGAATCTGTGCCGGATTTTGCGGCGCTACGCGGGGAGAAATATAATTCTTTGCGGAGCCACGGACCGGCGGTGGCGCGCTTGCGGCAGGCGGTGTCGCCGAGTGAAGCGCGGGCCGCGTGGTCCGCGTTGGCGCGCCGCGACGAGTTTGATGCGGAGGAACGGGTGAAGCTGTTTGCGGAGTTGGCGGCGTATTTCCGCACACTCGCGGCGGTGCCGCCGGAGATGAATGAGCCGGTGGCGGACGAACAGTTCGTGCGCAATGTGGTCGATGTGCTGTACGTGAATCGCAATTGAAAAGCAGCTTCAGACATCTTGATCCCGAAGAATAGGGGTGAGCTAAACTGCGCCGCGAATCGGGATAAAATAAAATTAAAGCGGAGGACGCGTCCGTTCGACTTCGCTCAGGACGGCCTGAGCCTGTCGAATGGCCGGAGAGCGCGGAGCCTGACGTGATTTCACCCCGCGTGGTCCCGAGTGCTGGTCTTGTTTCCCTTCGTGAAATTTCGTCCTGGCCGAGCCAAAGCGCTGCGGCGACGGCTGAAGTTAGAGGGGAAAGGCTGGGTTTTCTCCCGGAGGATAGGCCCACGAATCACACGAATTGGCACGAATGAATGCCTTGCTCCGAACGGTCTCCAGGTAAAGCCCCGGCACTTGGGCCCGGATATTTATTCGCGCTGATTGGCGTGATTCGCGGGCTAACCCGAGCGCCTTGTGATCAACTCGCTCCTGCTGGAGGGCTCATCTTATTTCCTTACCACATTTTCTGCACGGGCTGGGTTTAGATGTCTGAGCTGAATGGCGCTTAGTTAAGGCGGTTGGTCGTCATGCTACCATACGTGATCAGGCCAACTATTTTGTATGAGGCATGTAGGGCCGGCCCTTGTGGCCGTGCCGGAGTGCGCACCGGAAACGCCTCGCGCACCAGGGGCGGCCCGACGAAATTCCGCAGCAAATCATCGCAGACGAAACGTCAGGCAGGCGACGATCATGCCGCTTATTATCTTAGCGCCATTCATGTCTGAGCTTACTGCCACGGAACTGATCGGTGCGGCGGGTGCGATGAACACAGGTTGCAAACGGGAAAGACCGGATTAGGTTCCGCGGATGTCAGTCAAAAAGCTACTCCATACCCGCCTGCGGGTGAACGATATCGCCCGCAGTGTGCTGTTTTATGAACAAGCGCTCGGGCTGAAGGCCTCGCGTTCGCACACTTCGCCGCGCGGAGCGCAGTTGGTTTTCCTCACCACGCCGAACAGTGACGAGGAAATCGAGCTCTGCCAGATGCCGCCCGGTGCGACGCCCGTCCAGGTGCAGCCCGACCTGATGCATCTCGCCTTCGAAGTGGCCGACCTCATGGCCTTCGCCGCCGAGTTGAAGAAGAAAGGCTTCCCACTCAGCGACGGTCCCACCACGACGAGCAGCGGTTCGTTGATCGCCTTCATCGATGCGCCCGAAGGGTACGAAGTGGAGTTGATCCAATCGAAAGCGAAGTGAGGGGAGGGGAGCTGAGTGCTGCGAGTTGAGAGGTTAGAACCTACAGGAAATTTAATGAGGACACGAAAAATTATGATCTCGGGAATATCCAAGGCTCGGGCTCACTCGTATGAGGTAATATGAATCGAACATTTACTCTTCTCGCTGCCTGTGCGGCTATCATCCTTATGAGCACTCAATCTCTCTCCGCGGCGACGCCCGCCGCTCCTGCCGTGAAAACTGAAACTGCGGTCCTCGGTGGCGGTTGTTTTTGGTGTATCGAGGCGGTGTTTCAGCGGTTGCCCGGTGTAACCAAGGTCGTGAGCGGCTACACCGGTGGCCACGTGAAAAACCCTACCTATAAGGAAGTTTGCGGCGGGGACACGGGGCACGCCGAGGTGGCGAAAATTGAATTTGATCCGGCGGTGTTGGGCTACGCGAAATTATTGGAGGTGTTCTTCGAGGCCCATGATCCGACAACCATGAACTCGCAGGGAGGCGACCATGGCACCCAGTACCGTTCAGCAATATTTTATCTCAACGAGGAGCAGAAGAAAGTCGCCGAGCAGGCGAAGCTCGATGCGAAGACGAATTGGGCTAGCCCGATCGTGACGGAGATTACGGCGCTGCCGGTGTTTTATCCGGCAGAGGGCTATCACCAGAATTATTTCAACGAAAATTCTGGGCAGGGCTATTGCCGGATGGTGATCCGGCCAAAGGTGAAGAAGCTGCAGGACAAGGGCGTGATCTCGAAAGATTAGTCGCGCCAACGGTGTTTTTTATTTGCCGACATGGCAGGTGGGGGCGGTTGCCCGCAACCGCCAAGCGACCGGAAATATATTCAACATGGCCGTTGAGGGCAACGACCGCTACCCGATTCATCCCGATGGATCCGCCCTGCCTATATTTCAAAAACAAATCCAGTACTGTCCCATGGCCCATGGCAGGTGGGCGGGAGGCGGAGCGCAGGCCGAGGAGCGCCGTCACGTGGAGGCGTCGGGCGTCGCCGACTTGGTTGAGCCCGTACGTATGGCTGATCTGCGCATAAATCATCGCGGCCACGTGGCTCCACGGGCTGAAGGTGCGGGACTGGGCGTTCACGGTGTTGAGGCCGCGCGTGCGTGCGAGCTGCGGCCCGAGATCGGGTGGAATGAGTCCGACGAGTTGACGCAGCACGGTAGGATCGCGTCGGTTCGGTTGCCGACGCTTCTTTGCAAATCAATCGTTCCTGGGGATGGTACTGATTTCTAATGAAGATCAAACTAACACCCAATCGCATCTCCTCGCTGGGCGAAGTCCACGCACGCACGGTCGAAAATGCTGAGCTGAAATACAAATCTTCTGTGACCAAAGGAAGTTGCCGTCTCGAAGTAAGAGGATCGGAGCGGGAGACCTTCACGGAATTTCACCTGACCGCGACGGTTGTGCATGGCGGCGTGGTCGAGACCGGCGGCTGCGCCGCAGATGATCTTATTGGTCAAGTCGCGGCCGAGCTGGCGAAACGGAGAATCCAGCCGATCCAGGAGAAATTCTACGGACGCCGGGAAGTACGCGAGGATGTGCTCAAGCATCGTGAGGATGCGTACCGGAAACACGGCCTGGATGCCGATGTGCCGGTGACGTGGCTCGAAGGCATTCCGCTCGAAGGTAGCGATTTCGTCGGGCTGCAGATCTGGGGTGTCGTTTCGCACGGCGGAGAAATTTGTGTGCGCACCGTGGAGAATCCAGTGACGGGCCGTGGACGCGCTTGGACGGGGCGAGGTTTTGAGATGCTCCATTTGCCGGCGGTGCGCGGCACAATGCCGAAGGGGAAATTACCGGCCGGTCCTACGGCGCAGTCGGAGCAGATGTTCAAGAATGTGGAACTGGGCTTGAAGGCCCACGGCATGGCCTACACGGACGTCGCGCGGACTTGGATCTATGTTTCGCGGCTATTGGAATGGTACGGCGAGTTAAACCGCGTGAGAAATGGGATTTATGTACCCGCGGGGTTGGGGGCCAGAGACGGGGTGGCTTTTCCTGCGAGCACGGGCATCCAATGCCGATCAGCCGATGAAGAATGTTTGGTCGATGTGCTCGCGCTAAAACGCCGCCGCTCCGCGAGCGTCGTGGCGGAGCCGATCCGCTGCAGTCCGCGACAGGATCAATCGTTCAATTACGGGTCGGCCTTTTCGCGCGGCATGACTTTTAATATCGAAGGCAAAAAGACCGTCCATATTTCCGGCACGGCCAGCATTAACACGGCTGGCGCGAGCACGCATATCGGCAATGCGGAGTGTCAGAGCTTCGAAACGCTGATGAGTATCGGGGCGATTTTGGAAGCGCAGGGCGGCAGTCTGCGCAATATCACCTCAGCGACCTTGTTCTGCAAAGACCAAGCGGCTTACGAGGCCTGGAACCGCGTGACGCGTCTGTTGCAAATTCCGGATTTTCCGAAGATCTGCGTGCGGGCTGATGTCTGCCGCGATGACTTGCTCGTGGAAATGGAAACCGTGGCGGTGATTTGAGGGTAAATTTCTCAGTCCAGATTTAGGTTTGCGGGGTTAGATAGATGGCTCGCGAAATGGCTTAGCTTGAAAGATGGCCGCTGATTTCCATAGCGGCGACAAGCGCCGGGGTGGAAACCGACGCCCACCAAAGACATGATCTTTACCAAGACTTTTTAACCACGGATAGCACAGATTATCACTGATTGAAGCTAAAGGCAGGGGAAGTTGGCCTGTCTTGCTCCGTGCGAATCCGTACGATCAGTGGTCAAAAATTGGCGGTTCGGGAGTTGAAAATTTTCCGTGCAACTTGGGGTGTGATTTGGGAGTCTTTGTTTAATGCGCATTCTGCGTCTTCTTCTCGCTGGGTTGCTCGTCGTCACTGCCTTGGTGGCGGGTTTTTTCGCGGCAGTCGTCATCCTTGTCACCGGGATGGTGGGTTACGTGGCGCAGTTGTTTACGCGCCGTCCGGTTTCAGTGCGGGGGCGACCCTCGCAGAGCTCGGGCCAAGCATCGCCGTTGCGCACGGACGACGTGATCGATGTCGTCGCCACCAAGGTCCCGACGGAAAAAATCGAGGGCTGATGCGGGATAGCCTGAATCGGGATGGTCAGCAGTACGTCGCCGAAAAGAGGAAAGATGGTACGATTTGGAAAATGAAATTGGGGTATCCTGATGCAACGATAGAAGTCTACGGCAGTAACTCCTTCCCTTCTGGATTCCGTTTTGGTGAGTTCAAAGCGGCGATTTCTGAGTTGATGGAGGGACGGAAGTTTAAGTCATCATCACCTCTTTCCCCATTGACGCGGCGTAGACGTTTTGAGTGCCGACAACCGTCGGGTAAGTCTCAGCACGGCTGGTGGCCCCAGTCTTTTTCTTTCAGCTCTTTTTCGAAGAGGGCCATTTGCTCTTCCGGGGTGAGTTGGCTGACGGGCGGCGGTACACCGAGCGCGTCGGCGATTCCACTGGCTTGGGCATTGACGGGCAAGGGATTTCCTCCGGCTGCTGGCGGCGATTCCTCTCCTCTACTTGCGGTGCTGGCCGGGGTGGGTTTTTCCGGTTGGAGATGTTCAGCCATGGTGCAGGGAATTTTTTGCGCTGACTGGCGCAGTGTTGCGAGGGGCGTGATTTTTAGGTATCACGATTAAATATTTAATCGGCGCTTAAACATAACTTGAGAGTGCCGGATTCGTTGGGGGATTAAGCGGCGGCGGCGAGGCTGGTGCCCTCGAGGCGTGAGAGGTCAATCCGCGGTCGGAGGAATATCGCGAAGGTTGGGTCTTGGGGTAGAGCAGCCAGATATTCCGGCAG
>JBBRBC010000039.1:0-34365 GCA_038206205.1 Opitutales bacterium | reverse complement strand
CCCCCCCCCCCCCCCCCCAACAGACGGGGCATTCACGAGAGTTTGTCTCGGTTAGGCTGCGGGGCGCAGATCCAAACCGACCAGCACACGCGCGGTGTCGGCAAGGGTGCCGATGACCGTGCGTACGGGGCTCGGCAATTTGCGCACCACCGTGGGGATGGCGAGGATTTGGTCGCCTTTGGCGAGTTGGGGATGCTTTGACACATTGATCACGGTGATCCGATAGCAGCCCTTGAGATGGGTTTCGCAAATCTGCTTGAGATTCGCCAATGCGGTTTGCGATTTGATCGTCTGGTCCATCACGTACAGGCGTAGCTGCCAAAATGGAGTCTTCGAGCGCGAAGGCGCGAGGGCACGTCGTTTGACCGTTTTGGTTTTCACTGGTGCTTCCTCCCGCTTCTGCCGTTGTTCCGCAAGTCGACCGTCACCTTGGCATCCGCTTGGCGCAAAATGCCGGAGGCGGTCCGCTCGGTGTTGAGCATGAGCGTGCTGCTGCCGACCTGTTCGGCGATGCGCCGCAGTTCCAGTGACTCGGATTCGTAATCGGAGCGCAGCCCGTTGATCTGGCGTTCGATCGCCGCGCGTTTGCGTTCCACTTCACGCTTGAGGCGGGCAGCTTCCTGCTGGCCCGACAGGACGGCGGCTTTTTCGAGCGATCCCTGCGCCACGCGGGCGGAGCCGGTCAACACGCCACTGGCGCCGATGTATGCGTCGACCAGATCGATGCCATGGTTCGAAATCAGGAACTCGCGGATTTGGTTCGAATGCGCCATGCCGCGCGCCTTGAGCACGTAGAGCACGCGATTGCGTTCGCCGTTGCCCTCGTAATCCTGCAGCAGCACCCAGGCATCCATGAGGGAGGACATGGCGGCTTCGCTTTGCTGCAGCGCGTGGCCGCCCTGCGTCAGACTGGTGAAGAGCGAAGTTATTTGGCCGGCTTTCAGATAGTCGATCAACCGAGTGACCATTCCCTTGCCCTCCGAGTCGGTGCCGGTGTCGAGCAAACTGGTGATCGGGTCGATGATGACCACGCTGGGCTTAAACGTGGCGATCTCCTTGAACATCGTGGCCAGATGCATTTCCAGGCCGTAAAGCGAGGGCCGCGCCGAGTGAAACCGCAGCAGGCCTTTCTTGACCAAGGGCTCCAGCCGCAACCCGATGGAATGCATGTTGCGCATGATCTGATCGGGCGATTCCTCGAAGGAAAAATAGAGCACTTTTTCCCCGCGCTTGGCGGCGGCTTGGGCAAAGTTGGAGGAGATGATCGTCTTGCCCGTGCCGGGTGTGCCGGTGAGCAAAATGCTGCTACCGCGAAAAAATCCGCGCCCGCCCAGCATCGAGTCGAGCCGGGGGATGCCGGTCGCGATCCGCTCGCTCGACACCTTGTGATTGAGCGCCAGCGACGTGATCGGCAGCACGCTGATGCCGTCGTCGCCGATGAGAAAGGGAAACTCGTTCGTGCCGTGCAACGCGCCGCGATACTTCACCACGCGCAGATGGCGCGTGGCAATTTGGTCGTTCACCCGGTGATCGAGCAAGATGACGCAGTCGGAAACGTATTCTTCCAAGCCGTGACGCGTCAGCGCTTCACGACCGCGCTCGGCGGTGATGAGGGCGGTCACGCCCTTGTCCTTCAGCCAGCGGAAGAGCCGGCGCAATTCGCTGCGCAAAATGGCCTCGTTCGGCAGGCTGGCGAACAGGACTTCCATCGTGTCCAGCACGATGCGCTTCGCCCCGATGGAATCGATCGCGTGCCCCACGCGGACAAACAAACCTTCGAGATCATACTCGCCGCTTTCCTGGACTTCGCTGCGTTCGATGTGAACGTAGTCGACCACGATTTTTTTGCGCCGGACCAAACCATCCAGATCAAAGCCGAGGGAAGAAACGTTGGCCTTCAATTCTTTTTCCGTCTCCTCGAAAGCGATTAACACGCCCGGCTCGTCGAACTGGGTGGCGCCGCGCACGAGAAATTCCGCGCCCAGCAGCGTCTTGCCGCAGCCTGCGCCACCGCAGACCAGAGTCGGCCGGCCGCGGGGCAAACCGCCGTCAGTGATTTCGTCGAGGCCTTGGATTCCAGTCGGGCATTTGGGCAAACGAGTCGAGGTGGAGGATAATTTCGCTGTGGGGTTTGACTTCGCGGTGCCGTTGGATTTGGGGAGGATTAGCTTCATGCTTGTGCGTTCTTAATAAGGGGAAACGGGAATGTCGATGGATGCTTGAATATATCGCGGGTCCGATGCGGAACCGAGCGATCCCCGCTCTGGCGCAGCTCAAGTTTCACGCCGTCGAAGCGGGCGCTCAGGCGGATTTCGGACTGCAAGCTGATGGGAAACTGGAGGACCAGCAGGCAGTGTTGATCCCACGCGACTGGTTTGTTTTTGGAAAGTAAGGTGTTGGTTTTAAACATAAAGAGTCCTTCCGATGAGGTGGGTTGGCCTGGCTGGTGAGCGAGGAGCGCTTGGGCTCCCTGCCCGCTTGATTCTGTGCCTGTGATTATAGATCGAGGACGGCAGTGGAGCTATGGGGTGAAACCCGCTATTGATTCGCGATTAGGGAGGCGAGATGCGGGCGGGACTATGCAAAGTGAGTCTTTGGTAGGGCGAACGCCGTTCCTCGGGCGCGGCTCACCCAAACGCTTCGCCCTACCTCCCAAACAATTCTCCCAGACAATTCACGCTCCTCTCCCGGCTTCCTCCCAGTTTTATTTTCTCCCCCCTACACCGCCGCCGGCCGATCAAGCACTTTGCGAACGCGCTTGAGCAAGGTATGCGCGGTGTAGGGCTTGGTGAGGAAATCAGCCACCTGCACGCTGGGCTCTTTGGCCAGAATCGCCCGACAATCCATGCCGCTGGTCGCGATGATTTTGACGGCAGGATTGATGGCCCTCAACGCCTGTATGGTCGCCGCTCCATCCATGACAGGCATCATCATGTCGGTGAGCACGAGAGCGATTTCCTGCGACTGCTTGGCGTAGAGCGCAACCGCTTCGACTCCGTTGGCTGCGGTGAGCACACGGTAACCGAAGGCCTCCAGAGTTTTCTGGGTGATGAGACAGATCGGTGGCTCATCGTCGACCACCAGCACGAGTTCATCCCGGCCACGCGGCAGGTCTGCGTTGAGGGGAGACGCGGATTCGGCCGTCCGGAGATCAGGGTTGGCCGGCAGAAATATTTTGAAAGTCGTGCCCTGCCCGACCTCGCTCTCGACGTTCAGGAAGCCGGCGTGGCTTTTGACGATGGTGGCCACCGTCGCCAGACCGAGACCGGTGCCGTGGCCGATTTCTTTCGTGGTGAAAAACGGTTCGAAGATACGCGCGCGCACCTCCGGCGGAATGCCGTGTCCGGTGTCGGTCACCGAGAGCAGCACATGCGGCCCGGGCTTGGCCTGCCGACAGGTGCCGGCATATTGGGCGTCGAGGATGAGGTTGCTCGCGGCGAGCGTGAGGATGCCGCCTTGAGGCATCGCGTCGCGGGCGTTGAGCGTCAGGTTGAGCAGGACCTGATGGAGCTGGGTGGGATCACCTGAGACCGGCCAAAGGGTATCGGGCACCTGTTTAACGATCTTGATATTGCGGGGAAAGGTTTCGCGGATGATTTTTTCGAGCTCGCCAATCAGGTGCCCCAGCCGGAGGGCGACCTGCTGGCCATCCAGCCCCCGGGCAAAGGAGAGCACCTGGCGCACCAAGTCGGCCCCGCGACGGCAACTGGTATCGATGATCTCGAGAATATTGCTGCGCTGCGGGTCATTGCTCGTGTCATCTTTGATCAGTTCGATCGACATCATAATCGGGGTGAGCACATTGTTCAGGTCGTGCGCGATGCCTCCCGCCAGCGTGCCGATGCTCTCCATGCGCTGCGCGCGCAGGTAGTGCGCCTCCAATAATTTTTGCTCGGTAATGTCGCGCATGCCGCCCACCATGCGGACCCCTTTGCCCGCAGTGTTGCGGAGAATGAAGCCGCGATCCTGCACGAAGGCGTAGCCCCCGTCCTTGCGCTGGAAACGATAATCGGCGGCCCACGATTCGGCGTCACCGCTGATCGCCTGCTGGATACCGTCGAGCACCCGCACGCGCTCATCCGGATGGATATGTTTGATCCAGGAAATGCTGCCGGGTTCGATCTCATCGGCCGCGTAGCCAAAGGTGCGCGTGAAGCCTTCGCTCCACCAGAGTTTGCCGGTCATGAGATTCCAGTCCCACACGACATCGCTCACGGCGCGGACGACGAGCTTGAAACGCTCTTCGCTCTCGCGCAGCGCCGCACTCGCGCGCTTGCGGGCGGAAATATCCCGGATGTTGCACTGGATGATCTGCTGTTCGCCTTCTTGGTAAACGTTGCTGACGAATTCCACGTCGTGGCGTCGGCCATCCCTCGCCTCCAGCGGCAAATCGTCATAGCGAATATAGCCGTTCGTCCGCAGCTCACGGAAGTCAGCCTGACTGGCGGCCTCATCCTTGAGGAGACCGATTTCGAAAAGCTCTTTGCCGATGACGTCCTCGTAGGTGTACCCGAGTAATTCCAACAAGAAGGGATTCACATCAATGATCCGGCGCGTATCCGGATCGACGATAAGGATCCCGTCCTTCGCCGCCTCAAATAGGCGGCGGTAACGCAACTCAGAGTGAGAAAATTCGGCGGTGATCATAAAAATCTTTTTTTCGTACAAGGTTTCGGCCCGCGCACCAAACCATACGCCGCAGCGCGAACGACAACCAGTGGGTGTCCACCCCAGAGGAATGACCCCAGATCTTGGTGGAACGCGCTCCCTCACTTCTCAGATAAATGGACTCATGCAGTTGAAATCATTTTCCCGATTAAACAGAGACAAACTAAAGGTGGTCGCCGATTTCCATATCGGCGACAGAGCGTCGGTGTAGAAACCGACGCCCACCCACTCCTCAGCCAATCAGCAGCACATCATTTTTAGGTGGGAGGGGGTTTTACACCCCGACTCAAAAGCAACGTGGTGCGGCGAGCGCACCATCTACGACCAAGTGAAGACCTTAATCTGGCAGACCGGAGCCCTGCGTTCCCTTCGGATCCTTCGCGAGACATCCACCCTTCACGCGGCCGCGCTTTCCGCCGCGATCGAATACTTGCCTTGCACCGCGAGACCGTTGCACCGGGCGCGATGGAGCAGCGCCGCTTGCGCCTTCGCCACGTTCGCCGGCAAGCCCTGCCAGGTTTTCAACGCGGCGTCCTGCAGCGCGCGACCATACGAAAAACTCAAGTTCCATTGCAGGTCTCGGGTCTTGCAGATCGCGTCCAAACATTCCGTCGCCGCCACGTCACTTTGCCCCCCGGAGAGAAACACGATGCCCGGCACCGCCGCCGGCACCGTCCGCCGCAAACAGTGGATCGTGGCTGCAGCCACCGTCGCCAAGTCTTCGCGCCGCGGACACTCTTTCCCCGGCAACACCATGCTCGACTTCAGTAACATGGTCTTCAGATCGACTCGTTGTTCGAGGAGCGCCGCAAACACGGTTTGCAAGGTTTCCGCCAAGACCTCTTCGCAGCGAGCGAGCGTGTGGTTGCCGTCCAGTAAAACTTCCGGCTCCACGATCGGCACCAAGCCGGCTTCCTGGCTCAGCGCGGCAAAGCGGGCCAGCGTGTGCGCATTGGCCCGAATGGCTCCGGTCGTCGGCAATTGGTCACCGATGGCAAGCACCGCGCGCCATTTCGTGAAGCGCGCCCCGAGTGTCCGGTACGCCACCAATCTTTCGCGCAACCCGTCGAGCCCCTGCGTGATTTTTTCCTCGGGAAATCCCGCCAGCGCCACCGTGCCCGCATCCACCTTGATGCCCGTCACCATGCCGTGCCGGGTGAGAATCTCGGGAAGCGGCGTCCCACTGCTGGTGCGTTGCCGCATCGTTTCATCGAACAAAATCACGCCGCTGATAAATTCATTCAAGCCGGGCGTCGTGAACAAAAGTTCCCGATAGGCCTGACGACTGGCTTCCGTCGAAGCAATTTGGTGGGCGGTGAATCTTTTGCCGATGGTCGGCAAACTTTCATCCGCCGCGAGGATGCCCTGCCCCGGAGTCACGAGCGCGGCGACGATTGATTCCATGGAGTTGTTCAGTGGATTCTTGATCATAGACGCAGAAAATACTCCGGATAGCGCGAGCGCGCTATGGAGTGTTACCCGCCATGGGGAGGCGCGACCTTCCGACTTCACCAAGGCTACGACGGACAAGCCGGGCGCGCGGAGTGCCGGAGTGTAGCCGCGTTTGAGCCGCAGGCGAAAGCGCGGTGTCTGGCGGCCCCGTTTTCGGGCTGCGCCCTCAAACGAGGCTACCCGCACGAGGCAAAACCCGCCCGGAGGTCGGGTTCCACCTCCGCAGGGCCTGCGCGCTCCCTCAATCGAGGCTGCGCCCCGGCCGCAGCTTTTCGGCATTCGTGAATCATTCGTGTGATTCGTGGGCCAATCCTCTGAGCAGCCCCGGAGTTTTCCCACTAATCACACGAATAGACACGAATGGAAAACAAGCCCAGCCTACGGGATAACGCGGAGTGAAATCACGTCAGGCTCCGCGCTCTCCGCGTCCTCCGCGTTAAATGTATTTTATCCCGATTCGCGGCGGAATTGCGCTCACCCTCAAGTTCACCTTGTCTCTTTGGTAGGGCGAACCCTCCGGGTGAGCCGTTCATCCCTCGGCTCGGCAGGGACGCCTCGCCCTACCTCGGACCAACGAATCGTCTCATCAACACTCACTTCAAACCATAGTCCAAGGCCCCCTCACGCCACTGGCGATATGTGGCTGAGCTTGAGCCACGCGAGCAGACATCTCGCCTGATTCATCAACCCTTCCAGATTGCCGGGTTTGACCAGATAGGAACTCGCCCCCAAATCATAACAGCGCCGGATATCTTCCTCCTGACTCGATGAGCTCAGGACATAGACATGCAGTCGTTTCAATCCGGGTTGCTGGCGAATCCACGCCAGCACCTCGAAGCCGTTTTTTCGCGGCATGTTCAGATCGAGCAGCACGATGGTGGGAAAAGGATACTGCACACGATCACTGTAAGCGCCCGTGCCACTCAGGTAATCAATCGCCTCCATGCCGTCGCGCGCGAATTGGATCGCCTGCACCAAGCCAGCTCGTTCGAACACCGTGCTGACCAGCGACGACGCACAATCGTCGTCATCGACGGCCAGAATAATGGGATTATCAATGATCATAAGGTGATGACGCGTTACTGGGCGGTGATTGTCTCAGACGGAACTATGCAGTCGTGAGTCCAGAGTCGAGAGTCGAGAGCTGAGAGCCCGATCCTCAGAGCTGGTATGCGTGATTTTGTGTGGATTCACCGTATGGTCTGGCTCTGGCCTCTCGACTCGCAGCTCGGGACTGCCTCGTTCCGTCTCAGACGGTGCTTTGGGTAATTCGATCCAGAACCGGCTGCCCTCACCGGGAGTGGAGTCCAAGCCCACGCGCCCGCTCATCCGATCCATCCCCTTTTGCACAATCGCGAGCCCGATGCCGGTGCCGGCATACGAGGTGGTGTGCAGGCGTTGAAACACCTGGAAGATTCGTTCATGAAATTCCATGGGAATGCCGATGCCGTTATCCTCCACCCAAATTCGCACAATCCCATTCGGACGCTCCTCGGAACGGAGTTGCACCTGCGGTGGTTTACCGGCGACGAATTTCACGGCGTTCCCGATCAGGTTCACCAACACTTGGCGCAACGTGGTCGCGTGGGCGACCACCGCCGGCCACGGCGAATGGCTTTCAATCTGGGCCTCGCTTTCGATAATCTCGTTTTCGCACCCAGTGAGCGCGCTCTGCACCACGGTCTCCAACGCCACGGGTGCCAATTGCATTTCCTGTTTACTGACCAGGCTGAATTCCAGCAAATCCACCAGCAATTGGTCCATCATTTGCGCGGCCTTCATGATTCGCTTCGTGCAATCCCGGCCCGGCTGGGACAAACGCTCCGCGTGCTCCAACACCAGGAGCTGGGCAAACCCCTGCATGCTGCGCAGCGGGGCGCGCAAATCGTGCGCGATGGAATAGATAAATCTTTCCAGTTGCTGATTGCTTTGCCGGAGCTCGGCCGTGCGCACATTCACGAGATTCTCCAACTCGGCCGCATGCCGGGATAATTTCAAATCGGCGTCACGCAGGGAATTTTCCAGCTGCTTCCGGACGGTGATGTCGCGCACGTTGCACTGGATAATCTGCTGGGTGCCTTCCGGATAAAGATTGCTGACGAATTCCACCTCGACCCGCTGGCCACTCTTCGTCTGCAAAGGCAGATTTTCGTAGCGGATCTGACCGTTGGCGAGCAGCTCCTGAAAGGCGGCCTGACTGGCGGTCTGATTCTGCGGCAGCCCGATTTCGAAAAGTTCTTTGCCGAGCAACTCGGCACGGTCGTAGCCCAGGATGTTTTCCATGAACGGATTCGCCTCGATGATCCGGCGGGTCACGGGGTCGAGCAGTAGAATGCCATCATGGGCCGACTCAAAGAGCCGGCGGTAGCGCAGCTCGGAAACGGAAAGGGCTCCTTTGTTCATGAAGGGGGGAAGGTAATTGCGTGAATTAAGGCGTGCCGAAAATACGCCTGCCCATCGGGAATAACCATTAGGTGTCCACCCCAGAAGTTTCGCACGCATCACGCCGTGGCCCGACCGGCAGTTATTATAATCTCCCAACGCTGAGACCAAGTCATCAGGTAGGGCGAACCCTCCGGGTGTGCCGCCCATTGGGCGCGGCTCAGCGGAACCATCCTTCGCCAAGGCTAGTCCTCTAGCGCCAAGGCTACGAGGCACAAGCGGGCGCGCGGAGTGCCGGAAGTGTAGCCGCGTTTTAGCCGCAGACGAAAGCGCGGTGTCTGGCGGCCCCGTTTTCTTGCTGCGTCCTCAAACGAGGCTACCCGCACGCGGCAAATGCCTGCGCTGCTCCCTCAATCGAGGCTGCGCCCCGGCCGCAGCTTTTTCGGCATTCGTGAATCATTCGTGATGGTAGGCGTGGGCCCCACTTATGAGCGGAGCGCTGCATCTGGCCGGTCCGCCTCCGCTGCGCCTGCTTTGGCCAGCTCGATCCAGAAGCGGCTACCTTGGCCGGGCGTCGATTCCACACCCATTCGACCACCCATTCGCTCCACTCCCTTTTTCACCATCGCCAGACCGGCACCCGTACCTGGATACTTCCCCCGGTTCAGTCGGATAAAAAGCCGGAAAATCTGCTCGTGGAACTCAGGCTCGATGCCCACGCCGTTATCCTCCACCCAGACACGATTGCACGCTTCGCCTTCTTCCGCCCGCAGTCGCAACAACGGGAGGACGTCTGGCCGGATGAACTTCAAGGCATTGCTGGTCAGATTAAACAAGACCTGGTTCAAAACCGGCTCGTCCGCCAGCACCTCCGGCCAGGGCCCGGAACATTCCACACAAGCATTCGTATCCCGGATTTCATTTTGCAACCGGGAGAGCACGGAGCCGACGACCGTCTCCAGATTCACCACCGCCAGCTTGACGGGATGCTGACTGATGTGACTGAAGGCGAGCAGGTCCTTCAACAAGGCGTCCATGAACTGCGCGGAATGGTCGATCCGCTGAACAAAATCCCGGCCGCTTTCGCTCAAACCCGTTTCGGTGTCCTCGGACAGCAGCGCGGCAAAGCCCTGCATGGAGCGCAGGGGCGCGCGCAAATCATGCGCGATGGAATTCACGAAGGCTTCCAAATTTTGGTTCGTGGCGCGCAGTTCCGCCGTGCGCACGGCGACTAGGTTTTCCAAAATCTTGGCATGCTGCGCGATTTCCTCCCGGCTGGTCCGCAACGCGTCCTCGCTTTCCCGGAGCGCTGTTTCGATCAATTTGCGTTCGGAGATCTCCGCCTTGAGTTTCGTATTCAGCGTCTCGGCAATTTCCGTGAGCTCATGCTGGTGCACCGAGCCGAGCACCAGCGCCTCGTTGATCGCCACCGCCTGCTTTTGCTGCTTGGTCGCCTCGGCCACTTGAATCATAACGCCCCCGGGGTGACCGTCGGATACGATGGGCCACAGCGTATACGTCCAAAAAATCGCCGGACGCTCAAAGAGCTGCTCTTCGGTGAAGCTTTCGGCTTTCCCCGTGAGGTAGACGCGGTCGAGCACCGGCAGCCATGAACGATATTCCGGCAGATCGCCGAAAGATTTGCCAATGGGAGGCAAGGTGCGATCCGCCATCAGTCGGCAAAAAGCGAAATTCATCTGGCGCACAATGTGGCTCGGGCCCTCCACCAAGGCCATGGGCATGGGCGCATGCTCCACGATTGCCAGACCAACGCCTGACAACTCGGGAATCGGGTGAACTGGGGCGGATAAAATTTTTGCGTCCATGGGTCAGGTTTGCTTTGAAACTTCCGCTCCTACTTCGCCTTCGGCTCCGGGGCGAGTTCCTTGATCTGGCCGATGCGATCCGGCAGGCCGGTGGTTAACCGCGCATACTGCTCCTGGCGCGGCCCGATGATGGCGACGCCTTTGTCCCCGATGATGTATTCGCGAATGTCCTTGCTGTGGTTGCCGCCGCGCATTTTGACCACGGTAATCACTTTGCGCAACTGACCTTCGATCTCCACGTAACGCAGCCGGAGGATATCATCGGTGAGGAATGAAATCGTGTAATGACTGAAAGACATCTCGTTAAAGGTATCCGCGGTCTCGACCGTGGTGAAGATCGTCACGCCCGCGCCGGTCAACGCCGCGATCATGCGGTAGAGCGATTCTTGGAAGTCCTCCCGGAAACCGGGGGCCAAGGCCATCTCAAAGCCCACCAGCGAATCGATCACCAGCCGTTTGGCCTTGAGTCTTTTCACCGCATCCAGAATTTCCTGCATCGTTTCATCCACCGACAGGTCCAACGGACGCAGGTAGAGCATTTCAAGCATTTTGTTTTTCTGCGGCGTCCGCAGATCCATTCCCAGGGTGCCGGCCCGCGCCGTGTAACCCTCCGGGCGTTCCTCGAAAATCGCCGCGACGCCCGCCTCTCCGTGGCGCAGACCCTCCGCGAGAAACTGCGTGGCCAGCGCCGATTTTCCCGTCCCCGAAGGTCCGGCCACGAGCAGGCTGTCGCCTTCGAGAATTCCCCCGCCCAGCATTTTATCCAGTTCGGGAATCCCACTGGAAAGCCGCCGCCGTTTGGCCGGTCTGACTTTTTCCTGCAACAGACCCAAGGTGCGCGAGTAGGCTTGCAGCCCGTCGGCCGTGATCCGGATCGTGTGCAAGCCGGGCACCGAGCCCTGTCCCCGCGATTTGATGATCTGCAATTTTCTCACCACGGAATTTCGTTCCACATTTTGGGAGAGCCAGAAAATGCCGTCGGCCACGGTGAACACGGGATTGTCGCGCATCTCCGCCTCGGCATATTCGCCGACCATAAACGTGGTGGCCTGCCAACTGGTCAGGAGCAGGACGAGGCGCTGAACGAAAGCCTGGAGATCCAGTTCGTTTTCTTCGGCGATGGTTTTGCGCGTCACGTTGCGGTAGGAATCCACCACCACGATGGCGGGGCTGGACGCCTCCACTTCCCTGGTGATTTCCTCCACGACCCCGCGCAGGCCATTTTTCAGCAAGGCGCTGCTCAAGTTGATAAAGCGGATGCTCCGGTTCAACTGCGTCGGATCGAAGAAGGAATATTGCTGCTGATGGCGCAGCATTTTCAGGGCGGGTTCACCCAGGACGGTGAAGAAGAGCGCCGGTTTCCGCGGGGTCGCATTAGCGAACATGATCTGATGGGCGAGTGTGGTTTTGCCGCAACCCGGTGCGCCCGCGATGATATTGAAGGAGAATTCGGGCAGCCCGCCACCCATGATTTCATCGAGGCCGCGCACGCCGGTGGGCAGTTGTCTGATCGCGACCTTGGCCGGACGGCTCACGATTTTTCTGGGCAAAGCGCTTTTGGCCACGTTGATTTTATTTAGTGTTTTCATTTTTTCTCTGCGCGATTGAATCCCCTTGGGGAAGTTGAACGGTCGGCCAGACCTCGTAGACTTGGCGGAGCATCAGATCTTCGCCGATAAAACTCGTCAGCAAGTCAAGCAATTGGGCGATCAAAACCACGCCCGCCTCCGCCATTTCCTGCGGATCGTCTTGCGCTTCCAGAGTTTCCCAGCCGCCGAGCGAACCGTCCGGTTTGATCACCACCTCGCTCGGCCACGGAGTCTCCGTCTTGGCCAGCGTCAGCGCGCGCGCCATCAGCGCCCGATAGCCAGCGTTCCCCATGAGGGTCGCGAGCGGCAAACGCAGTTTATCGCAGACCAGAACCGCCGGCGGCTTCTTGCCCGCGAGCACAGGACCGGCCTTGGTCTCATAGGCCATGAGACATTCGGCAAACAGCCTCATCGCAGGAGTGGCACCCTGCCGGTTCATGACGCAACCCTCCCGCACCAGCTCAGCTTGGAGTGACTTGACCAATCGCCCAACGGGTAAACTAAAATGGAAAGGCGCAATGAAACAGCTCCTAGCAGGTTGACCGTCGCCGGACCACGCCGGTAGATGGGTGCTGACCCGGAGCCTGTTGGCCCGGGTGTTGCAGGGCGGTGGGTATGACACCGAAAAGTGTTTGGTTTGGGCTAAGCATAGTCGTCATGGGTGGAGCATTGTCCGACCCTCCCACGAGGGAACGTTCCCAGTGCTCTGCGCATAGAGTATATGACCAAAGCCCACGGCGGAGCCATGGGGTGTTACCCGATGCCGGGTGTACCTAGAAAACGCCCCGGGATTTCCCCCGTATAAATCCACCTTGCGAGGAAATTCGTCCTACTCCTCATTCTCGCTCTCATACTCATTCCTCGTTCGCCTGGCCGCACCATCCGGCCCGAGAAAGAGAACGAGAACGAGAGAAACACGCTGACCGGCCTCCCCCTTTCGACACTTTCTGTAGTAACCCAATCTTAACTTCAAACATTGAGGTTGCCCCGGCCTGCCGGGTGTGAGGCTAAAGATTTTCCGCACATACCGCTTGGTTTTTCACGGGCCTGCCGGCAGTTTGCCTTTCCCTGCTACCCCCATGGCCCGCACCTCCCACCCCGTTTTCGAAAAGCTCTCCCTCGCCGTCCGATCAGTTAAATCCCCGGATCTGTCGGCGCCGTGTCGTATGACTTACCCTGGATTGGCGGCTTCGTTCACTTCCTGATCGCGATGCCCACACTCAACTGGATCGGCAAGGAAGCCGTCGTCACCCATCACCAGCAGGTGAAATTTCGGCCGTCGAAAGTCTTGCCGCGCGAATCGCTTTGGGTTGTCCTGCCCATCACCCATGGTACCGCCCGATTTCCCTGCGACTTTTGAGACTTTCCAAGCTGAACTGGCGCGTCTGCTCGCCTACTTCGACCGCGATCACCCGACCTACACTGCGCCAACCTTTCGGGCAGATATTCTCGATGATTTTCTGGGATATTTAAAACTGCTTATTCGATCATCTCTGCCACTTTTGTTTGCTGGTGAGCCGGAACTCACCTTGTGAAATGAAGGCATGAAAATTGCAGCCATAGAAAACCCACGAGAAAGGCAGGAGGAACTTGGGCAGTTCCTCACCGCCTCGCCTGTGGCCGACTCATGGCTGCAATGTTTGGCCCGCTTCCACGGATAGTTAGGTTGCTTGATGCAGGTGCGGGGGCAGGCGCGCTCACCTTGGCTTTCGTCACACGGTGCTGTGAAAAAAACGACGGCGTGCGCACCATCGAAGCGACCCTCTACGAACTCGATCCGGAAATCATGGGTTCTCTTTCCGCAACCATGGTCGAGTGCGAACAACGCTGCTCCGATGCCGGAATTCGTTTCACGTTCACCATCCATACCGCAGACTTCATTCAAGAGATGTCGGCGCGGCTTGCCGGCGATATGTTCGGGGAAACTCCTCCGGTCTTCGACGCCGCCATCGCGAATCCGCCCTATCGAAAAATCGGCACCAGCTCGGCGGAAAGACACGCCCTTCGTTCCGCCGGCGTTGAAACCAGTAACCTCTACACCGGCTTCATCGCCCTCATTCAGCGGTTGCTTGCCCCAGCTGGACAACTCGTCGGCATTACGCCGCGGAGTTTTTGCAATGGCCCCTACTTCCGGTCCTTTCGCAAAGACTTTCTGAATCAACTCGAGTTACGTCGCCTCCATATTTTTGAATCCCGCCAAGCCACCTTCCGCAACGACAGCGTATTGCAGGAAAACATATTTTTTCACGCGGTGAAAGGCCGCCACCAACCCCGCGAAATGATCGTTTCCAGCAGCAGCGGCGAGCATGGCAGCGAAATTGCCGAGACCGTCTTTCCCTTTACTGAAATCGTTCACCCGCACGATGCCGAAAAATTCATCCACATCCCATCGACCAAGGGCCACGCAACTGCAAAGAAAACCATGGATGGGCTTAGTACGAGTCTCGCATCACTGGGCGTGACCGTCTCCACTGGACGCGTTGTTGATTTCAGGCTCAAGGATGCGCTGCGAAAAGAACCGGGACGAGGCACCGTACCTCTCCTTTATCCCGGCCACTTCAACGGTGGCACCGTGCATTGGCCAAAGCTCGAAGCCCGCAAACCCAATGCCATCCTCGACAACGAGGAAACCCGTCCCTGGCTCGTACCCACCGGCGTGTATCTGCTCACGAAACGCTTTACTTCCAAGGAAGAGCGACGCCGCCTCGTGGCGTGCCTGTTCGATCCGGACGATGTGAAGACAAAATGGGTCGGCTTTGAAAACCACCTGAACTACTTCCATGCGGGTGGACGCGGCTTGGAGTGCACGCTGGCTGTTGGCCTCTACGCCTTCCTGAACTCCACCGTGGTTGATCAGTATTTTCGTCGCTTCAGCGGCCACACCCAGGTGAACGCCACCGATTTGAGGGCATTAGCGTATCCTGAGCGTAACATGCTGTGTGCGATTGGTCGTGAAATGAAAAACCTAGACCTCACTCAGGACAAGATCGACCAACTCGTCACCAAACACCTTCATGCCAGTCAATAAACCCAACCGTAAAACAGCCGCACGGAAACGGCGGCTAGCAGAATCAATCGAGGCGCTCACCGCCTTGCAATTTGGGTCACAACAGCGCAACAAGAGCGCCGCTTGCACTCTGCTCGCACTATTGGATATTCAGCCCAATGCACCATGGACTGACGCTCAATCGCCGCTTCTTGGAATAACCTCCGATTATCGAATTCCTCACTGGTTCATACGAAATTAAATACACACCAAACACCCGAGAAATGGTGCGCAAGAAAGCTATACATTTCTTCGTAGCCGAGGGATTGGTTCTCAAGAATCCTGACAATCCCAGCCGCCCGACCACTAGCGATAAAACGGCGTATCAGATTGAACCGACTGCCCTCGCGCTCCTACGCAAGTTCGGAACCCACGAATGGAAATCTGCCTTGCAGATCTATCTCGCCAGCCGTGAAACCCGCAAACACGAAATTGCCCGAAAACGTGACCTTGTCCGCACCCCTGTGATCTTGCCCAACGGCTCGCAGATCGCGCTCTCACCTGGTGGTCAAAACCCGCTCATCAAAGCGATCATCGAAAAGTTTTGCCCAGCCTTCGCTCCCGGGGGCGTAGTGCTCTACATCGGCGACACGGAAAGCAAGTCGGCCAACTCGAATACGCAAAACCTCACGGCGTTGGGTGTCATCTTGGACTCCGCTTCCAAAACACCAGATGTCATTGTCCACTACACTGACAAAAATTGGTTATTGCTCATCAAAGCGGTAACCAGCGTCGGACATGTGGATGGCAAGCGCCGGAAGGAGCTCAAGGATTTGTTTGCCGGCTGCAAGGCGGGCTTGGTTTTTGTCACTGCTTTTGAAACCCGCCGTTCGATGCAGAAGTACGTATCGCAGATTGCGTGGGAATCGGAAGTATGGATCGCCGAGGATCCAGATCATATGATCCACTTCAACGGCGAGAGGTTTCTCGGCCCCTATCCAGACGTGATGCCGCGAAACCAGTGACCAGCAACAATAGAAGAGTTCAGCACTGAATGGCGCTAAGTTAAGGCCGGTGGTCGTGAATGATTCACGTTTCGTCTGTTTTGGTTTGCAGCTGAATTTAGTAGGGTGCCGTCTCGGGTGCGCCCTGCGGCACGGCCACAAGGGCCGGCCCTACATTTCTCATGCAAAATAGCTGGCATGATCATGCATGGTAGAATGACGACCAACCTCCTTATTTTAGCGCCATTCAGTTCAGCACTGCTGTGCCCGCGAACGCTGATGCTGACTTTGCGGCTTGCTCATTCACGGCCTGCGGCGAGGGCGCCGCAGCTCCCTATCACTCCGAAGCGGATGCCTCTGGTTGGAGACGCGTCGCCCCCGGCGCGTCAGTCTATTGCGCGATCCTCAATCGCTCACGGTCCGCGGCGGAAGCGGAGTTCGGTTTTCAGTTGCTCGACTTCGCGCCACAGGTCGCAGAGCAACGGCAGCGCCTGTAGGTTTACCCCGTGGTGCCGGCGGCAATGTTCGATGCGGCGGATTTCGTAGAGCGCGTTGTCGTCGAAGGTGGGCTCGGGCTTTTTCGCGGCCCGCTCAGCGCCGAGCAAGCCGAGTCGGCAATATTGTCCCAGCAAGTCCGGATGCACACCGGTAAGCTCGGCGGCGGTGGTAAGGGAATAGAGTGCAGGCGTACCGGCAGGCACGCAGACGAGCGTCACCACCGGGTTAACATAAAAAACGAAATTCGTCATGAGGATGTCCTCGGATTGAAGGTCGAAGTTGTGGCCAGTTTTTCCCAAAGCCCGCGTTCCTCGTCCGACACCGCGGCCGGAACCTCAAGGTGCACGGTGGCGTAGAGATCGCCACGACTGCCAGCCTCGCGCGGCAAGCCCTGCCCGCGCACCCGCAACTGCGTACCGGCGACGGTGCCGGGGGCGATCCGCAGCGTGAGTTCACTGCCGAGCGTCGGGATTTTTGCCTTCACCCCGAGGACGGCCTCCCACGGCGCAAGCGCGAGGGCGCAATAAATATCATCTCCTTTCACGCTGAGATCCGGATGCCGCGCAAAACGCACGCGCAGATACAAGTCGCCGGCGGGCGCGCCGCCGTGACCCGGGCCGCCTTGGCCGGCGAGCCGGATGCGCTGGCCCTCGCGCATCCCGGGTGGAATTTTCACCTGATAAGTATTCGTGCGCTCGGCCGCTCCGTCCATGTCGGGACGGCGCAACGTAACTTTGCGCTGCGATCCGCGCAAAGCTTCCTCGAGGGTGACCAGCAGATCGGCCTCGATGTCGCGTCCCGGATGAACGAATCCCTCCTCCGGTTCCCCTCCGCGCGCAGCCGCCCGGCGCGAGGAAGCAAAGCCACCCTGACGGTCGCTGAAGAATGATTCGAAAAAATCACTGAAGCCTGTGCCGCCGAACTCGAAATCCGTCTCGCCCTGCGGTGCGTGGGCGCGACTGCGGTGACCGCTGCCGGGAGCAGAACCTCCGCGTCCGTCGTCCTGCCAATTGGCGCCGAGTTCGTCGTAGCGTTTTCTTTTCTCCGGATCGCTCAACACTTCGTAAGCCTCGTTGATCTCCTTGAATTTCACTTCGCCGGCCACCTTGTCCTTGGCGACATCGGGATGATGGATGCGCGCGAGTTTGCGGAAAGCCAGTTTGATTTCGTCCGCAGTGGCGGCACGGGCCACGCCCAACGTTTCGTAGTAGTCCTGGAATTTTACGGCCATGGGAAGGAGCGTCCGGGTCAACGCCGATTTTATTTTAAACCACGCGCAGCACGATTTTGCCGCGCGTGTGGGCGCGCTGACTGAGTTCCTGGCCGCGGGTGGCGTCGGAGAGGGGCAAAATGGTTTCCACGATCGCCTTGAGTTTTTCTTCATCGGCCAATTGGGCAATCTCCACCAGTTGCGCGGCGTTGGGCTGGGTAAACACAAAGGCCTGCCGCGCTCCGTGAGCCGCCGCGTCCTCCGCTGAGGGCGGGCTGGCAATCGAAACCAAAATGCCCCCGCGCCGAAGCACCTTCCAAGAGCGCGTTTGCACTTCCCCGCCCATCGTATCGAGCACCACATCGACGGGCTGCACCGCCTCCTCGAAGCGTACAGTCTGGTAAACGATCACCTGATCAACCCCGAGCTTCCGCAGAAAATCATGATTCTTTTCCGACGCCGTGCCGATAACGTGCGCGCCTTTCCATTTCGCCAGTTGCACCGCGAGGTGCCCGACCCCGCCGGCAGCTCCGTGGATCAGCACCCGCTGGCCCGCTGACAATCCGCCCGCATCGAAGAGCGTTTGCCAAGCCGTCAATCCGGCGAGGGGCAGCGCCGCTGCGTGAATATGATCGAGCGTTTTGGGCTTCAGCGCCATTTCGGATTCCCGGATGACGATATACTCCGCGTAGGCTCCATCGCGGGAAATATCGGGACGGCTGAAAATTTCGTCGCCCACCTTAAACCGTTTGACGCCGGGGCCGAGGACTTCGACCACCCCGGACACATCCCAGCCGAGCACGAGGGGAAACGTGTGCTTGAGCATTTCCTTGAGGTGACCTTCGCGAATTTTCCAATCCACCGGATTGATCCCGGCGGCGTGCACCCGCACCAACACCTCGCCCTCGCCCGGATGCGGCCGCGGGGCGTCTTCATACACGAGCACGTCGGGGCCACCGTACTTATAGATATTGACCGCCTTCATGGTTCTCATGCGCGGAGCGAGACGGGGGTCGCGTAAAATTCCCGGGCCTTGGCGATCAACTGATCCTCGGTCATGTGCTTTTCATCCACGACCAGCGCTCCGACAATTCGCGCGGCCAATTCCGGATAATGATTGTTCGTCCACGCGACAAACTGGTCCATTTCACAGCTTTTGCCTGTTCCTCGACCGAAGATGAGAATCTCTTCGGCTGACTGCAATGCTTTCACCACCGTTGGGAAGTAGCTATTCGGGTCCGGTCTCTCTTTGCCCCGGGAAAACTCCTCGGGATTGGCCGGCACGATCTGCTGCATGACGGCACCATCCATATTTAAACGAAAGATACGGGCCTCATGATGATCGATCACCAACAGTGTTTTTCCGACAGATTCACCGAGGGCAGGTGCAGCCGAGTCTGATCGGGCGAGAAAGTGGCGCAGGGCCATAACCTCATCGTTCTCGGCCACGTCCTTCGTGCGAGGGGGACGCAACACGAGCCTTTGCCCGTGGCGCATCACCTTCAAGTTGCCGTTGGGTTCTTCGGTCACTTGACCGAGTTTCTCCAGTAGGGAGCGAACATCGCGCCACGGCAAATTATGCGAGAGCGGATGTTGTAAGATGGTTTGGTAGGTGCGCAGGTGCGCCCCGGTGAGTGAGGAAATTGAATTCATAATTTTACGACAGCGGCAGCATGCGCCCAAAATACGACCCGAGCTATGGGGTGTAATTCCCATTTACCGATTGAATACGGATGGTAGGGCCGGCCCTGTGTCGGGACGTAGAGCCGTAGGTTGCGATATACCGTAGGTTGCGAGCTCGTCTCGCAACGTAGCGCGACCAGCGCGCTACCTACCACGAAACGCCAGAGCCGTAGGTTGCAATATACCGTAGGTTGCGAACTCGTCTCGCAACGTAGCGCGACCAGCGCGCTACCTACCACGAAGCGCCAGAGCCGTAGGTTGCAATATACCGTAGGTTGCGAGCTTGCCTCGCAACGTAGCGCGACCAGCGCGCTACCTACCACGAAGCGCCAGAGCCGTAGGTTGCGATATACCGTAGGTTGCGAGCTTGCCTCGCAACGTAGCGCGACCAGCGCGCTACCTACACGTAGCGCGACCAGCGCGCTACCTACCACGAAACGCCAAAGCCGTAGGTTGCGATATACCGTAGGTTGCGAGCTTGTCTCGCAACGTAGCGCGACCAGCGCGCTACCTACCACGAAGCGCCAAAGCCGTAGGTTGCGAGCTTGCCTCGCAACGTAGCGCGACCAGCGCGCCACCTACCACGTAGCGCGACCAGCGCGCTACCTACCACGACGCAATCTTGCGAGACATCCCGTTGTGTGAGTTCCGGGCGACGATGCTCATCTACGAACTACACCCCATATGATTATTCGGTGCAATTGAGCACACTCTTCCTCCAATGATACCCCACAACGCCAGCGAGTTTCGCCTTAATGTTTTCCGCACCTCCTGCGTCCTGCCCAGAGAGAAAAACGTGGTAGTGGCCGGCTAAGCCGGATCGATCTGCTTCGAGAACTTCCCAGTAACGCACGGTTGCCTGCAGGTTGAGATCCAGCGGGCCGGACTAGAACTGGACTCTCAGGCGGAAAGCAAAACACCACATGCAAACCCGTTCATTCCCCTTACGCTGGCAAACCTGGGTGGGCCTCCCAGCGGGTCCTCGGGCGAGTGAGCCGCCGTTGCGCGCCGAGTTGTTCAGTGTCGAACAACTGGCCCGGCATGCGCACGCCCTTGCGAGCAATCACCAGGTTGTCACCGGACCTGGCCCCAACCGCCTGCTCGACCGTCTGGGCCAGAACGAAGACGTCTTGCGCTCCTTCAACCGCGCGACCCTCGCGGTCGATCCCAGCCGGCGCATCACGCCCGCCGCCGAATGGTTGCTCGATAATTTCTACCTGATCGAAGAGCAGATCCAAATTGCGCGGCGCCATCTGCCCAAAGGCTACAGCCGCGAATTGCCCCGGCTGCTTACTGGTCCTTCCGCCGGCTTGCCGCGTGTGTACGACCTCGTGCTCGAATTGATCCCGCACGTGGATGCACAGATTGATGCGGAACCGCTCCGCGCCTTCATCGCCGCGTACCAAACGGTGGCTGCCTTGAAACTGGGCGAGCTGTGGGCGATTCCCATTATGCTGCGCCTCGGGTTGATTGAAAATCTCCAGCGCATCACCACGCGGCTGACCTTCGCGCGCGAAGATCGCGATCTCGCCGATGTCTGGGTGGATCGCTTGCAGGAGATGGTGGAAAAAAATTCGTCCCGCCTCGTCATCGTAGTGGCGGATCTGGCGAAATCCGAACCACCGCTTACGAGTTCATTCGTGGCCGAATTTTGCCAGCGCCTGTCACGCCAAAGCCCCGTGCTGCATCTGGCCCGCAGCTGGCTGGAACAACGGTTGGCCGAGGAAGGGCTGTCCATCGAACAGCTCGTCCAGCAGGAAAGTCAAAGTCAGGCCGCCGACCAGGTTTCCGTCAGTCACAGTATCGCCAGCCTGCGCTTCCTCAGCGCCATGGACTGGAAGGAATTCGTGGAAAGCCTGAGTCTAGTCGAGAGGACGTTGCGCACCGACCCGGCGGACGTTTACCGCACGATGGATTTTGCGACGCGCGACCGCTACCGGCATTCCGTGGAGTTTCTTGCGCGACACAGCCGGCTCTCCGAAGCGGACATCGCGCGACGCGCCATTAATCGCGCCGTGGAGTGTACCAAGCAAAAAGGCCGCGACGACCGCACCGCCCATGTCGGCTTCCACCTGATCGACCAGGGCGATAGCTCCTTGGGGCGCGAGGCCAAGGTCCGCTGGCCCTGGAGAACCTTCCTCGAGCGCAGCATCCACCGCTTCCCTCTGGCCTTTTATGTCGGCGGCATCGCGCTGCTGACCCTGCTCGCCACCTTGGGCTATTTTCAACTGGCCCGCGCGCACGAGCTGGCGGGGTGGCGGCTCATTGTATTCACGCTCGTTTTTTGCCTCTGCTCCAGCCAACTGGCCGTGGCGCTCATGAACTGGCTGGCCAATCTGCTCGTGACACCGCGCCTGCTGCCGCGTCTGGATTTTTCCTCCGGGATCACGCCCGAATGTCGCACGATGGTGGTCGTGCCCACGATGCTCACCAGCCCGGCCAGTGTGGACCGCCTCATCGAGTCCTTGGAAATCCATCATCTCGCCAACCGCGATGCGCATCTGCACTTCGCCTTGTTGACGGATTTTCGCGACGCCCCGGAGGCAACACTCCCGACCGATCAGGCACTCCTGCAGCGGGCGCAGGCTGGGATCGAAATGCTCAATCGGAAATATCTGTCCGCCGCGCGGAATCTTTTCTTTTTGTTTCATCGCCCTCGCCGCTGGAATGCCGGTGAGAAAGTCTGGATGGGCTACGAGCGCAAACGCGGCAAACTCACGGAATTCAACGCGCTCCTCCGCGGCGGGGCGGGCGGCTGCTTTTCCGCGATCGTGGGCGAGACCGCCGTCTTACCCGAAATTAAGTACGTCATCACGCTCGACACCGATACGCAGTTGCCGCGCGACTCCGCCCGGCAACTCGTGGGCACGATGGCGCATCCGCTGAATCGGCCGGTGTTCGATGCCACGCGCGGAATTGTCACCGCCGGCTACAGCATTCTCCAACCGCGCGTCGGCGTGAGTCTGCCCAGCTCACGGCGCTCTTGGTTCGTTCGGCTTTTCGGCGGCGATGCGGGCATCGATCCTTACACACGCGCCGTGTCCGATGTGTATCAGGATGTCTTCCACGAAGGCTCCTTTATCGGCAAAGGCATCTACGAAGTCGATTCCTTCGAGCGCGCCTTGGCCGGACGTTTTCCTGAGAACACGATTCTCAGTCATGACTTGCTGGAATCCTGCCATGCCCGCTCCGCCCTCGTGAGCGATGTGGAATTCTACGAGGAATATCCCTCGCGCTACAACGTGGACATCGACCGGCGCCACCGCTGGATTCGCGGCGATTGGCAAATCACGCAATGGCTCCTGCCGCGAGTCCCCGGTCCGGATGCGCGGCGCATGGCCAATCCGCTTTCCCAGCTCTCGCAATGGAAAATCTTCGACAACTTGCGGCGCAGTCTCGTCCCCGTTGCCCTGCTGGTCTTCTTGCTGGGGCATTGGCTGCTGCTCCCGGGTCTCGGCGGCTTGGGGGGGCTGCTGGTGCTGACGCTCATCTCTCTCCCGGGAATATTATCCGCGTGGGTCGCGCTCTTTCAAAAACCGATCGATTTGCCGTGGGCGATGCACGGGAAAACAGTGACCCGGGCGGGCGGCCGGCAACTCGCACAAGTTTTCCTCACGCTGACTTTTCTGCCATACGATGCCTTTATCAGTCTCGACGCCATCGGCCGGACGCTGGTGCGTTTGCTGATCACGCGCCAACGGCTCCTCGAATGGCAGACTTCCAGCGATGCCGAGCGGAAAACCCACGCGAGTCTCGGCAGCTTTTTTGCCACGATGTGGATCGCCCCGGCCGTCGCCCTGCTGAGCGGAGGCCTGCTGGTTTATCTTCAACCGGCGCAATTATTTTTAGCCCTGCCGATCCTTGGCCTGTGGCTGGCGGCACCGGGAATCGCTTGGCGGATCAGCCGGCCCATCAAATCCTCGACGCCGGAGTTGACGACCGGGCAGGCGATTTTCCTCCGCCACACCGCCCGCCAGACGTGGTATTTTTTCGAGACATTTGTGACCGCCCAAGAGAACTGGCTGCCGCCGGATAACTTTCAGGAAGCGCCCGCTCCGGTGATCGCGATGCGAACCTCGCCCACGAATCTAGGCCTCGCCTTGCTGGCCAATCTCGCCGCCAAGGATTTCGGTTATCTCGCCACCGGCGGCCTGATCCAACGCACACAAAACACGCTCGCCACCATGCAACGCCTCGAGCGGCATCGCGGACATTTCTACAATTGGTATGACACCCGCACACTCCAGCCCCTCCTCCCGCTCTATGTGTCGAGCGTCGACAGCGGAAATCTGGCGGGGCATTTGCTGACGCTCGGCGCCGGATTGCGAGAGCAGGCCAACGAGCCGATCTACACGCCACAAATTTTCGCCGGCCTGATCGACACCGTGCGGGTTCTCCAAACGTTGACCAAGGAAAATGCCGCGCTGGCCAAACTCGAAATCGAATTGGAGAAAAACCCTTTGGGTCTGCGCGCCGCGTTTGCCTTGCTGGAAAGAACGAAGGAGCAGGCAGGCACGATCACGAACACCTTGGCGAACGAGGGCGAGGAACTCAAAGGCTGGAGCCGGACGCTGAAGCAGAATTGCGAAGAGCACATCGCGGACCTGCTCGCGCTCGCCCCGTGGCTCGCCTTACCCACGCTGGGCCGGAGCGAACGGCTGGAGTTGAAACTCGCCCAGCTCGACCATGCGACCACCTTGCGGGAACTTGGCGCGTGGGAACGGTCACCCGATCCGGTCCTTGGGACCGGTGCAGCCGACGGGGAACTCGCACGCCACCTCGACGAGGCCGGAGAGTATGCCCGGCAGCGTCTGCGCACCTTGGAAACCCTGGCGCAGGAATGCGACGCGCTGGCCGCGATGGATTTCACTTTTCTCTTCAACCCGGCGCGGGATCTGTTTTGCACCGGCTACAACGTCACTGATCGCCGATGGGACACCGGCTTCTACGATCTGCTGGCCTCGGAAGCGCGCTTATGCAGCTACGTCGCCATCGCGCTCGGCCAGATTTCGCAGGACCACTGGTTTTCTCTCGGGCGTCTGCTCGTCACGTCGCAGGGCAGTCCGATTTTGGTCTCCTGGAGCGGCTCGATGTTTGAATATCTCATGCCGATGCTCGTCATGCCGAGTTACGAAAACACGTTACTCGCGCACACCTGCGAGGCGGCGGTCCGCCAACAGATCGAATACGGTCAGCTCTGCGGTGTGCCGTGGGGCATCTCCGAATCCGGCTACAACCTGACCGACGTTCACCTCAACTACCAATACCGCGCGTTCGGCGTGCCGGGCCTGGGGTTGAAACGCGGCCTGGCCGAGGGCCTCGTGATTGCTCCCTATGCCAGCGCCATGGCGCTGATGGTGGCACCCGTGGCCGCGTGCGAAAATTTGCAACGCCTCGCCGCCGAGGGCCGCACCGGCCACTACGGTTTCTACGAAGCGATTGATTACACGCCCTCGCGGCTGCCGCCCGACGAACCCTGTGCCGTCATCCGCTCCTACATGGTGCATCATCAGGGAATGAGTTTGCTCGCGCTCGTCCATCTGCTGCGCGACGCCCCGATGCCCCGGCGCTTCCTCGCCTGCCCGATGCTCAAGGCGGCGGAGCTGCTGTTGCAGGAGCGGGTACCACAGACCGCCGCGAGTGTGTTCGCGGAGGATTTGAAACTGGAGGAAACGCGCACGCTGACGGGGGAAGGCGGCAGCGTGATGCGAATCTTCAATACTCCCGCGTCCCCCGCTCCGGAGATTCATCTGTTGTCCAACGGCCGTTATCATGTCGTCGTCACCAGCGCGGGCGGCGGCTACAGCCGCTGGCGCGATCTCGCGGTCACCCGCTGGCGCGAAGACACGACGCGCGATTGCTGGGGCACGTTTATTTATCTGCGCGACACGGGCACGGGAGAGTTCTGGTCCGCCGCCCATCAACCGACCTTGTGCGCCACCAAGGGCTACGAAGCCATCTTCACGCAGGCGCGCGCGGAGTTCCGCCAACGGCAGACCGGCCTCGAAATTCACACCGAGATCAGCGTGTCACCCGAGGACGACGTGGAGTTGCGCCGCATCACGATCACCAACCATTCTTCCGCCGCGCGCACCATCGAGGTGACCAGTTACGCGGAAGTGGTGCTCGCGAGTCCGGATGCAGACGCGGCTCATCCGGCGTTCAGCAATCTCTTTGTTCAAACGGAATTCATGCCACCGACGTCCGCCCTGCTTTGCACGCGTCGCGCGAGTTCCCCCGAGGGCAAGCCGCCCTGGCTGCTGCATCTCCTGGTCGGCCAGGGCGGCGAGCAGGGAGAGATTTCCTGTGAAACCGATCGCAGCCGCTTTGTCGGGCGCGGCGGCACGCTCGCCCACCCGGCGGCGCTGCAGTCCGTCGCACCGTTGGCCAACACCGTCGGCTCCGTGCTCGATCCCATCGTGTCGTTGCGCCGCTCGGTCACTTTGCCGCCGCATGAAACCGCCATCATGGATTTCGTGCTGGGCGTGACGGAAAATCGCGAGACGGCCCTCGCGCTGGTCGATAAATATCGCAGCCCCCGCATGGCCGACCGCGCCTTCGATCTGGCGTGGACCCACAGCCAGGTCACTTTGCGCCAGCTCAACGCCACGGAGGCCGAGGCCCAGCTCTACGGCGGACTGGCCGGTGCGCTGATCTACGCCAATCCCGCGCGGCGCGCCAGCCCCGGTGTGTTGCGCAACAACCGGCGCGGTCAAAACGGACTCTGGAGCTACGGTATCTCGGGTGACGCGCCGCTGGTTTTGCTGCGCATCAGTGACGAAGGAAAAATCGAGCTCGTCCGCCAATTGATCAAGGCCCACGCCTACTGGCGGATGAAGGGACTGACCGTCGAACTCGTGATCCTGAACGAGGACGTCTCGGTTTACCGCCAGTCGCTGCACGAATCGATCACCAGCCTGATCGCCTCGGGCATTGAAGCCCAGATGCTCGACAAACCGGGCGGCATCTTCGTCCGCCGGCTTGAACAAATTCCCCAGGAAGATCGCGTGCTCCTGCTCGCTGTGGCGCGAATCGTCCTCGACGATGAAAAGGGCACCTTGGCGCAGCAAATGGAACAGCACAGCGGGTTGGAACCGCTGATCCCCAACCTGACTCCCGTTCGCACGGTGTGGCCCGATGAACCGATGCCGGTTCCACCCAGAGAGTTGATCTTTAACAATGGACTCGGTGGCTTCACGCGCGACGGTCACGAATATGTCATCACGCTCGAACCCGGACAAATGACGCCGGCCCCGTGGGTCAACGTGCTCGCCAATCCGACTTTCGGCACCGTCGTCTCCGAAAGCGGCAGCGCCTACACGTGGACGGAGAACGCGCATGAATTCCGTCTCACGCCGTGGAGCAACGATCCTATCCGGGACACGACCGGTGAAGCCTGCTACATCCGCGACGAGCAGACCGGACTCTTCTGGTCGCCCACGCCCCTGCCCGCGCGCGGCGCGACGCCCTATGTGATTCGCCACGGCTTCGGCTATACGGTATTCGAACACACAGAGAATGGCATCGCCTCCGAACTGTGGGTTTATGTCGCGATGGATGCCCCGGTAAAATTCTCGGTCTTGAAATTACGCAACATCTCGGGACGTCCGCGCCGCCTCTCTGCGACCTGTTACTGCGAATGGGTGCTCGGCGACCTGCGGCATAAAAGCCTGCTGCACGTGCAGACCGAAGTGGATCTCAAGACCGGCGCGTTGCTCGCACGCAACTATTACAACGCGGAATTTTCCGAGCGCGTGGTGTTTCTCGACGTGAACGACCCCGCGCGCACCTTCACGGGGGATCGCAAGGAATTCATCGGGCGCAACGGCAGCCTCGCGCAGCCGGCGGCGCTGAAACGCGCGCGGCTTTCCGGCCGGGTCGGCGCGGGACTCGATCCGTGCGGTGCCCTCCAGGTCGCCTTCGATTTGCCGGATGGACAGGAACGCGAAACGAGTTTTCGCCTCGGAGTCGGCCGCACCAGCTCCGAGGTGCAGAGTCTCGTCCATCGTTTTCGTCGTGCCGATGCCAGCCGCGTCGCGCTCGAAAGCGTCTGGACCCATTGGAACCGGACACTCGGCGCGGTGAACGTCGATACCCCCGATCCCGCCGTGAACGTGATGGCGAACGGTTGGTTGCTCTACCAGACATTGAGCTGCCGCATTTGGGGTCGCACGGGGTTTTATCAATCCGGCGGCGCCTACGGTTTCCGCGACCAGTTGCAAGACGTGATGGCGCTGGTGCACGCCGAGCCTGCGCTCACCCGCGAACATTTGCTCCGCGCCGCCGCCCATCAATTCCGCGAGGGCGACGTGCAGCACTGGTGGCATCCCCCGGCCGGCCGCGGCGTGCGCACCCATTTTTCCGACGATTATCTCTGGTTGCCTTATGTGACCTGCCGCTACGTCACCTGTGTCGCGGACACGGGCGTGCTCGACGAAAAGATTTCCTTTCTCGAAGGTCGCCCGGTTAAACCAGAGGAGGAGGCCTATTACGATCTGCCCAATCGTGCCGAGGAATCCGCCACGCTGTACCAGCATTGCGTGCGCGCGATCGAGCGCAGTTTGAAATTCGGTGAGCACGGCCTGCCGCTGATCGGCTGCGGCGACTGGAATGACGGCATGAACCGGGTGGGCAACCACGGCCGGGGCGAAAGCGTCTGGCTCGCCTTTTTTCTCTATGACGTGCTCATGCAATTTTCCGAACTCGCGCGCACGCGCAACGATCACCTGATGGCTGAACGCTGCCTCGCGCAGGCCCAGTTGCTGAAGGAAAACATCGAGCGCCACGCCTGGGACGGCGCGTGGTATCGCCGCGCCTACTTTGATAACGGCGAACCGCTCGGCTCCGCCACGAATCCGGAATGCCAGATCGATTCGCTCCCGCAAAGTTGGGCGGTGATCAGCGGCGCCGGCGATCCCGCCCGCGCGCGCGCGGCGATGCAATCCGTGAATCAACGCCTCGTGCGCCGCGAAGATCGGTTGATCCAATTATTTGATCCGCCTTTCGATCACTCGTCACTCAATCCCGGTTACATCAAGGGCTACATTCCCGGGGTGCGCGAGAATGGCGGCCAGTACACGCATGGCGCGATCTGGACCACCATGGCCTTCGCGCTCATGGGGGAAAACGAACGCGCCTGGGAACTCTTCGCGTTACTCAATCCCGTTCATCACGGCGCGACCGCCGACCAAATCGCCACCTACAAAGTGGAACCTTACGTCGTGGCCGCGGATGTTTACGCCGTCGCCCCGCACGTCGGCCGGGGCGGCTGGACGTGGTATACCGGCTCAGCGGGCTGGATGTATCGCTTGCTCATCGAAACCCTGCTGGGCCTGAATTTGGAGGGTGATAAATTACGACTGACCCCTCGCCTGCCGGTCGCGTGGCCGAGCTACAAAGTCCACTACCGCTACCGGAAAACGGTTTATCACATCACGATCTCCCGGCTCGCCGCTGGCGCAACTGAGCCGAATTACCTCAGGCTCGATGGACGGGAAATCCCCGGGGCAACCATACCGTTGCAAGACGATCTCCTGGAGCACGCGATCGAGCTGCAGGTTCCCTGACGGACGCTTCCCCAAATGAGGCCCGAATGACGGTAAATGCCCCGGAATTTGCCCTCCGTTGCCTCAACGAGCCCGCTCATTCCGGCCTGCGATCCGTCCATCACAAATCGAAGGCTTACCCTGATCACCCCATAGCAACGCGTGATGATATCCGGCATTCTCCTCACCTGCCGTTCCCACTTTCAGGCAGTCAATTTCGGAAAATAATCCATTTTCCGCGCAACCAAACCAAAATATGAAAACACGAATACACCTGGCATTTTTGCTAGCCGCGATTTTGCCAGTCGCAATGTCCGCCCAAGAATCCTCCCAACCCAGCGCACCCTCTAGTCCCGTTTGCGTCCCTGATACGGCCAGCACTCTCTTGCTGATCGGCGCAGGAATGAGCGGATTGGTGCTCTTGAAAAAGCGATTTTCTCTCCATGCCCAATAAGCGTCGATTGATTTCGCTCCTCTTGCGAAGAGCTCCGGCATGCCCGGGGCTTTTTTTATATTTTGAGTTATGCCCGGCCTGCCGGCACTGGATCCTGCACCGTCCGACTCCGGCCGATCACCTGTGACCGTCTAGCTTCACCGGGAGGGTGAAACCCGTGGATGCACGTGACACTGTTCAATGGTTTCGACGCCCGTGAGGCAAAACGCCAGCCAGGCCAGACCGGCCGCGGCCGCAGCGAGTACATCGCTGAGATAGTGGACACCCAGATAAATCCGCGACAAGCCGATCAACACGATCAACAAGAAGGCCACCACCGGGACCAGCGTCCGCCAGCGCCAAGGCTTGAGCTGCTTTACCACCAGCACCGTGACAAAGCCATAGAACATCATTGCGCCCATCATGTGGCCACTGGGAAAACCGTAGCCCGAAGTCAAAACCAGCGGATGCTCGAATTCCGGCCGGGGTCGATGAAAGAAAAATTTCAACGCCAAGTTGAGCAAGGCCCCGCCTCCGAGCGTGAGGATTAACGCCAACAAGCGATACCACGCACGCTGTCCCCAAAAAATAAGCGCGAGCGTCAGGCTGGCGAAAATCAGCAGGCCCGGCGATCCGGCCAAGGAAACCGCTTCCGCCAGACGCGCGACCGCAGGCGTCGCATGTTGATTGAACCAGAGCGCGAGACGATGATCCACCGCGATCAACGGATCGGTCGCGAGCAGGTCTTCGGCGATCCCGCCGAACCACCACCCCGCCAGCAGCACGATCAAGAGACCAACCGTCAGATGCAGCCCCAAGTAACCACCGGGAGTCAGCCGGTTTTCCAAAAACACTATTTGCGCCGCGAAGCGTCGCCGGCCCGCCGCGACCAACGGTCGCTCCAGAAACGCCTGCCATTGGTCCCGCACGATAAGCTCGTGTTCCTGCATCCACCGCCACCCCCATCCGGCAAGGAGGACGAGCACGACCAAGCCCCCGAACATCGCGCCGGCTTGTCCAATCCACTTTTCAAAATACTTCCAGTTCTCGCCGAGGAAATATCCGATCAGGGAAAACAAGCAGGCCCACACCACGCAGCCCAGTGCGTTGCTGAATATAAACCGCCGATAAGGCATGCGGCTGGCTCCCGCCATGAACGGCATCAGCGAGCGGAACAGATGCATGAAGTGCCCCATGAAAGCGGCCTTCCCGCCGTGACGGACAAAAAAACGGTCGATCCTCGCCAATTCTTTTTCACGAACCCCAAAACGACGGCCATGACGCTCGAGCCACCTCAAGCCCAATTTTCGCCCAAGTTCGTAGCCGATGCTGTCACCCACAATCGCGGCCAAAGTGATCGTCACCATGAGTGCCTCCAAATCGAAGGTGCCTTGGCCCGCCAGAAATCCACTCACGAGGACGAGGCTTTCTCCGGGAACGAACAATCCCAACAGAGGCTGGCACTCCAGCACGATCACCACAAAAATAATGACATAACCCCAGTGGCCGAGTCCGTCGGCAAGCCCGACGATATGTTCCGTGATGCCCATGCGTGCCGGTGCTGCAACGACTCACCCGGTCTCCGTCATGCCCTGTCGCCTCCCTGGCGGTGGCGGAGCGGCAAACGGTGTGGTTGAACCTGATTGCCAACGGGTGCCCCGGGCAAAGATATCCCGTGCGTCGAGCACGATACGGCGGACAGGAAATGCCGTGGGACGTGCGCTGAACGGCAAAGGCGGAGTGGGCAAAAGGCGGGAAGATTTCATCCGCCCAGATTGCCCGAAAGGTCGTTGATCGCCAATGGGGTGTTGTACGCAAATACCAACCATGGAGGCATCGGCACGCACCCCGGGTGAAACAGCGATTGCCTGCGTCTTCCGGGCACAGGGCGTCTGGCTTGCCTACGCCGCGAAGAAAGGACGAAGTATAAAAATGATCGCGCGATCACAAATCGCTTCCGCAACCTCGGCTGCAACGGCGAAGTTTATTTTGTCGGGTAGGGAAACACTCCATGCCTCCTCTCGGCGTTTCCGGTGTATAGTCGCAGCCAGATGAACAAACCCGCCCACAAGAAAAATATTTCTGCCGGAAAAGTCCGCAGTGTCGTTACGATTGCCCGCGATCAATCCACCGGGCACCGGCGCCCGACAGTCGCGATCGCGGTTCCTGCCCCGCTGCTGGATTTTCCGGTCGACGGTGCCCCAACCGAAGCTGAGCCGTTGGCTGAGCCGCGCATTGATCCCGATGAGGTGGGCCTTGATCCCACGCTGCCGACGCGGACTGGGCCGGTCTTCAGTGGACACCAAGTGCCGGATTCACCCAGCGAAGAAGAGGATGCCGAGGGCCGCAGTATAACCGAGCAGCTTTTCGAAACCGGAGCCGAAGAAGCGGAACGCGACACCGTGCACGAGGCGGCACGGGCGAGCAAGACGAGCAAGCGAAGCGATCCATGAGTTTGGATCGCCGTGGGCAGACAGTTCCCTCGGGCCTGCGCCCAACGGTCGTTCGGTTGCTAAATCAGGCGGCTTGCTGGATTGAAATAATTGTCTGGCGGACGTGATCACCGCTGATCGTTTCGCGCTCGATCAGGTCGTGCGCAATCGCATCGAGTGCCCCTCTGGCCCCGGTAACGATCTCCGTCGTGGCCGCGTAGTTTTCCGCCAAGATGGTTTTCACGTGGTGCTCGGCCTCGTGCAGGGTCTGGGGGCTGGCGAGTTTCGCCTCACCTTCGGATTGCGTCAGCGCCATGAACCCCAGCGGGGACATCCCCCACTCGAAAACCATCTGGCGCGCGATGCGGGTGGCTTCCTGGATGTCACTGGAAGCGCCGTTCGTGATGCTGCCCAAGGCGAGTTCCTCGGCCACGCGACCGGCCATCAGGCAGCGGAGCCGAGTGATGAGTTGCTCATGGGACTGATTGTACAAATCGCGTTCGGGCATGAACTGCGTGCTGCCGAGCGAACGTCCGCGGGGAATGATCGTCACCTTGTGCAGCTTCATCGTGTCGTCACCGGACAATACTTGCACGAGCGCGTGGCCGGCTTCGTGGTAGGCGATGATGCGTTTGTCGCCGTCCGTGAAGGCCCGGGGACATTCGCGGCCCCAGTTGATCTTGTCGCGAGCCTCGTCGAGATCGGCCATCGTCACGGTGGCGCGGCGAGAGCGAGCGGCGTGAATCGCGCCCTCGTTGAGCAAGTTGGCCAGATCGGCTCCGGAATAACCCGGCGTACCTTTGGCGAGCTGCGTCAGATCGACATTCGCGTCGAGTTTGACGGCACTCGCGTGCACCTGAAGAATCGCCGTCCGCCCGGCGAGGTCGGGTAGGTTGACAGAAACCTGGCGGTCAAAACGGCCGGGGCGCAACAGCGCGGGGTCCATGGTATCAGGCCGGTTCGTGGCGCCGAAGACCACCACCGCCTCACCCGAATCGAATCCATCCATCGCGACGAGCAAAGCGTTGAGCGTTTGATCATGTTCCTGTTGTGCGCCACCGTCGCCCGAGGAACGCTTGCGACCCACGGCATCGATCTCGTCGATGAAAATGATGCTCGGCGCGGTTTCTCTCGCCTTCTTGAAAAGAGAACGCACCCGGGCTGCCCCGACGCCGACGTACAGCTCCACGAAATCAGAACCGCTCAAACTGTAGAAATGCGCCTTGGCTTCGCCAGCCACGGCTTTCGCCAGCATGGTCTTGCCCGTTCCTGGCGGACCGACGAGGAGGACACCTTTTGGCATCCGACCGCCCGTGGAGCGAAAGCGCGCGGGGTCCTTGAGAAACTCCACCACTTCGTGAACTTCGTCCTTGGCTTCATCGCAGCCAGCGACCGCAGAGAATTTGACGCTCGAGGTGGCGGCGCGCAACTGGTGGGACGACAGCGAGGTTTGTCGGGCGACAAAGTAACTCGCACCCAGGAGAACCGCCGCGAAAATCGTCAATAGGCCGAGTGTCACCATGGCGAAATGCACCATCGTGGCCGCGCGTGCGCGCCAGGATACCGGTCTCGCGATCGCCAAGGCTGCGGCATCGTCCTCGGCAAAATGATGCGTACGAAGCAAAGTGAGATCCGTATCCGTGAGCCGAGCGGTCGCTTGCACCGTCGCGGTCTTGCCATCCTGCGTCCGTGTCGCCGCGAGATCCGCCAATCCGGCCGAATTCATGCGATAGGTGATCGTGCCCGCAGACAGTTCTCCGGCCGAGGCTGCACCCAAAAAATCAGCGACATTCAGGCGGGCGGTCGCGGCGGCACCAACAGCAGCTGCGGCGGAACCGTGCAAATAGAGATCGGCGCCCAACACGGCGAGAAACACGCTGCAAAGCATCAGGAACCAGCGGAAGCGAAAGAGAGGCATCTCTTACAAGCGACCCATTGTCCGGCTTTCTCAATCGAGGGCGTGGTAAAATAGATGCTACTTTTCGCGCATGCTACTTTTCGCGGCATCGAACGTTTGGGTAACAGACCTCGTCGTTGGATCTCGAGCGGGCGAAACAACGGGGAGCGTGGTGCCGGCAGAATCATATCGGCGACTGAAAGACTTCTGGGGGATTACTCAAAGAAGAGAGGGAGCGTCAGGTAGGGGGCGAACCCTCCGGGGGGAACCGTTCATCGAGCGCGGCTCAGCGGGCCTGTGCCGAGTGTCGCTTACGCTCGGTAACGCCCTACCGCAGACCCACCGAGCTGTAACAACTAAAGGCACTTATCAATTGTAGCCGGATACCGTTTCCGGTCATGGGGGTGAAGGCCCCATAGCATCAGCCGCAGGGGTGCGCTATCTTACCCCCCTATGAATCTATTACTACTGATAGTCGTGCTTGCTCTGTTATTCGGCGGCGGCGGTTTTTACTTCGGCGGACCAGCCATTGGCGGCGGTGGACTCGGTCTTGTTTTGTTGATCGGCCTTGTCATCTTGTTAATGGGTGGATTTCGCACGAAAAATTAATCTGCCGGCTGCGGTCTCAACGGGTGGAAGAAATGACAACCCAGTCATGCCAACCCTCGTTCATCGCCAATTGTCGTGGGACGGGGGGGGCAGGCCCCGGATACCACACCACCCAGGGGACGCGACCCCGGCCCCATAACCCCCCAACCCG
>JBBRBC010000038.1:0-36182 GCA_038206205.1 Opitutales bacterium | reverse complement strand
CGGTGTGTTTGAGCGTCGAGGATTTTCAGGAAATCCGGCTCAGCGTGCCGCGAAAACCCGCCGACTTGACAAAAGCGCCTGCGAGAAAATGCCAAAATCACCCGCGACTTTCAAAACAGGCAGTTTCCGGGCAGACACTAGATACACCGTAGAGCCGGGCGAGATCGCTATCGAGCATCACGCGCAGACTGCGGATGCGATGCATGGAAGGGAGTGTGTTGTCCATGGGCTGATTTGTTTCGCTGCGAACGGCAGCGAGGTGGGCCCGGCCATCACGCAGGTGCAATCGATCAAAAATATCGAGCAGATATTGCATCCCGCCTCCTCCGCCGTCTATCGCTCCGCCCCCATCAGGGCCCATCAGTTTTCATCAGTGGTTCAACCCGCCTTGAATTCCCGCTCCTGAATTTTCCCTCACTGCTTTCTTTTCGTGTGTTCAGTGTATTCCGTGATTAAAACCGCCTGAGGATTTCCACGCCTTCCCCGCTCCGTCATTCGTGTGCATGAGAGTGGATTAGTGGTTAAACTCATCATGGAGGCCCACGTCTTCCCCTTCGCCTGCTCGGAAAAATTTTGCCACCGAACTCACCCCACCCTCAAGCCTCACTTCGCGTTGATCTTGGCGGCTTCGGTTTCCATCTGCGATACGAGCTCGTCCATCTGATCGATGACAGCTTGCACGGGCCCGGGCTGGGAAAGATCCACGCCGGCTTTCTGGAGCTGCTTCATCGGATGATCGTTGCCGCCACTGCGGAGTAGCGTGAGATAGCGCCCCGTCACGGTGGCGCGCGTCGCCGCATCGCCCGTCGTCAACTCCTTGAATAACTTGGCCGAAGAGGCAAAGCAGGTGGCGTATTGGAAAACGTAGTAGGGCGAGTTGTAGAAATGAGGGACCCGGGCCCACGTGTATTGGTAGAGTTCATCAATCGTGACCGCGTCGCCGTAATAATCCTTCAGCAGTTTCAGGTAGATGCCGTTGAGTACCTCGGGGGTGATGGGCTGGCCTTGCTCGACGAGTTGATGCGCCTGCAATTCAAAATCCGCAAACAGCACCTGCGTGTAGAAGGTGCGCAAAATGGAATCCACGGCGTGCTGCAACAGCAGGAAACGCTCCTTGGGCTCGGTGGTGGTGGCGAGCAGCTGGTTAAGCAGGAAACGCTCGTTGGTAGTCGAGGCGACCTCGGCGACAAAGATCGTGTATTCGGAGGTGACGAAGGGCTGTTTTTCGTGCGAGAGCACCGTGTGCATCGCATGACCGGCCTCGTGGGCGAGCGTGAACGCGGCATCGAGCGTGTCATTGTAATTCATCAACAGGTAGGGACCGACGCCGTAAACGCCGGCGTTGTACGCACCGCTGCGTTTGCCTTCGCTTTCATAGACATCGATGCGACCACCGGAAACGAACTTCCGGTATTTCGCGGTGTAGTCGGACCCGAGCGGGGCGACCGAAGCGATCACCAAGTCCTTGGTCTCGTCGTAGGGAAAGGTGGTCGTGGATTTGAAGACGGGTATCGCGCCGTCGTAGAGATGATATTCCGCCAGCCCGAGAAGTTTTTTGCGCAAGCGCATGTAACGTTGCAACGGGGCGGTGCCGGCGCGGGTGGCCTTCACCAAGTTTTCCACCACGGCAACCGGGATGGCATTGCCGTCGAGGGCGGCGGCGAGCGTGCTTGGGTAGTTGCGAGCCTGCGCACTCGCCCAGCCGCGTTGCAGGACGGAATTGTAGATCGCGGCGTACGTGTTGGCGTTGGCCGAATAGGTCTTGAGATGCGCCCCGAACGCGGCGGCTCGATCAGCCTGATTGTAATTGGTCTCAAGAATTTGACCGTAGTTGGCAGGCGACACGGTCACCTCACTGCCGTCGACGAGTGTGACGGTGGGAAATTTAATATCGGAGGTACTGAGCTCCTGATAAATGGAAGTCGGCGTCGAATTGAAGCGGCTACCGAAGGAGAGCAATTTCTCCCCTTGCTCATCGAGCACATGCGCCTGCTGGCGGTAGGTGTCGAGAATGGTGAAAGCGTAGGGCGACAACTCGGGCGTCTGCGTAATCCATTTCTCCATGCTCGCCTGGGGAATGGTGAGGAGCTCGGGACTGAACCAAGCGGTGGCGGTGCCGAATTTGGCGAACACCGCGCCGACGCGCTGGAAACGGCCCGCGATCGCCTGATCGCGCGTGTCCACATCACGCTGCAATTGCGGATAACGGTAGACGCGATACTGGATGATGCCGATGTCGTCGTAGAGCCGGTAGGCTTTCAACACGGCAGCGGGCCCCTGCGCCAGCGATCCCTTGAGCGCGGCAAACACGTCCATCTTGGTTTCCATGTCCTTCATGCCGGCATCCCATGCGGCCCAATCGGCGTAGATGGGCGTGAAGTCCCAGCGATATTTTTCCGCAATTTCGGCGCGGTTGCGGGTAGTGGGTTTGGCTTGGGTCGAAATACTCATCAGGGTTAAAGGCAGCATGGCGAAAATAGCGGCACGGCGACAAGAAGAGATCATGTTTTAATCAGTGCGAAAACCGCGCCCCGCCCAAGCCTTAAAACATACCCCGAATTACACGGGCAGAAGCATCTGGCTCCGAAAAATCTTAACCAAGCGATAGGGGCCCGGCGTCGGCTCAATTGCCTGCGCCGCGACAGACGACGGCGACTGAACGGCTAAGTTTGATCCGAAGAACGGAGGCGCGGACCGCTGCGCTGCACGTCACACAAATGTAACACATGCCCACAGGTATCAGATTGCCCGATGCGAACTCTCTGCGGTTTTTCTTTCGCTCACTCCAATACTCTTAAATCCATGAATCACTTACTCGCTAAATTTTTCCACCTCACCAAAGAATACGCGCCGGATGGTTTGGAGCAGACGCAACGCGAAGCGATTATCGATTTGCTGAGTTTATGCCGGATTGCGGATCACAAGCTTCTCCCCTGAGAAGAATTCGTGGAGGCGACCGAGCTCGGTTCGTTTAGCTGGGAATCGAAAGTGCCCATGGTCGTGTACTGGGCCAAATCTTTGCAGCAAGCCGATCTCGTCCGTCCGTCCGCCGAAGCCAGAGCCGAATTTTTGAAAAGCGTCGCGTCCAGGCTCGGGGCATCGGAAATCCAAACGCACGCCATTAGTGTCTGCCAAGAGATGTTTCTGGCGGACGCGGAATTCGCCTTGCAAGAAAAAATGCTGTTTAGCGAGATCCAGCGGGCTTTCGGCTGGCCTGAAGAACCGACGGCAGGCGTCGCCACCAACTGAAGACCGTCCGACTGTTGACGGACGATGCAAGAGCAGGTCGTAAACGGAGCTGGCCGCCAGCTCCGCCGCAGCGGACTGGCGTCAATCGAATTGCGTCGGAACCAAAGCTGGTTTTATTCCGGGGCTGTTCCTTCAACCCAAAAACAAATCATCCTATGAAATCGATCATCGCTCTTGCTGTATTCTCCCTGTGCACGGCCAGTCTGTCATTCGCCGCTGAGGACAAAAAAACCGCCTCCGAATCCAAGCCGGGTAAATGCTGTGCTGCGGCCACCAAGGAGGGTAAGACCTGCACGCACGAATGCTGTGCGGCCGCCGCCAAGGCAGATAAAAACTGCGAAAAATGCGGCGGTTCCGGTCATGTTGAACGCACCAAATAAAACTGCATCGGACTGCGTCGTCGCAGCCTGATATATTCCAGCCGCGCCGTAACCGCGCGGCTTTTTTCTGTCGGGGAACATGAACAAAAGCACCTTCGCCCAACTCAGCGGAGCCCCGACGCCTGTTGTTTTCAGTTGTTACCAGTCCGGCAGGTAGCGGCGGTTGCCCTCAACCGCCATTCGTCGCGAAGCTCATCGGCTAGGCCGTTGAGCACATCGGCCGTTACCCGCTAAATCCTCTGACCGTGAATTATGGTGCTAAGATGAACGCGTATTTTAAGACGCTGGCCCCGCCGGCGGCACGCGAAAGGCTTTGACCGTCGCGACCGCTTCCTTGATTTCCGCGTCCGTCAGATCACGGCCGAAGGCGGGCATCACCGCCACGCCGGATTTATTTTTCGCACCTTCCCGGATTTGCCGTTCAATTTCCGCATCCGTCAATTTACTTTCCCGGAGATCATGCACCTTTATCTTGCGCCCCTGCGGTGTGCGCCCGCTGCCATCGGCGCCATGACAGGCGACGCAATTGTTGTCGTACACCGCGTTACGCTCGGCCGCCGCCGCCAAAACGCCGCTGACCACGAGCGCAAAAACAATCTTCCAGAAGAAAAGCATGCGAGCAATAATGCTGCCCATATCCAATAGGGCAAAGTGCAGATTCAAGCTGAAATTGAAAGCCCTCAGCAAAAAGAGGGAAACTCCCAGCACGCAACAAACCACTGCCGCATCGGATATTCTGACCACATTTTCACGCCAATATTGCGGCGTAATGTCCGCCATCGATCCCACCCGCCATGGGACGTTGGCCCTTGACGAACGCGCTCGGGTTTTATCCGCTCGATCACCCCCGCCCGCCACTCCGCGCCACTCCGCGCCACCCCGGCCCCACCATGAGCAGCTTTCGCATTCGTCCGCAGTTTTCTCAAATTGTGAACCTCAGCCTCGAGGCCACCCGCGACCGCCTTCTCCACTCGCTCGCACAGCAAGCACCGGGCTTCGAAGTGAAATCTTTTCCCGCTTACATCTGCCTGCACATTCTCGAACAGGAAAGGCATTTCTGGTCGCCCCGGCTGGCGCTCAGCCTCCAAGCCACCCCGGAAGGCGGCACGCGCATCGAGGGCACTTATGGACCGGATGCCGAAGTCTGGTCGCTCTTTCTCTACGGTTATATCGGCGTCGGCATGTTGGGAATTTTCGCCGGGATCGTTGGCGGCACCCAGCTGATGATCGGCTCCGACCCGTGGGGCCTGCGAGTACTCGCGGGCTTGGCCGTGATCGCCGCTCTCATGTATCTCAGCGCGCAATTGGGTCAGAAGCTCGGCGCGTGGCAGACCTTTCAACTGCATCAGGCCTACCAAACCGCCATCGGTCAACCAGCGGAAATTCAATGAGTGAAACTGAGCGGGTCCAGCGATAAGCCATAAGCGGAAAGCCGAGGAACCGCTCACACTTCGGCCTTGGCTGCGCTTCACGTTTAGCGCTTTCGGTTTATAACTTATAACTTGGCAACTGTTCGATCAAAGCGTTGTCGAGTTCGAGCAGGCTGTTGAACTGGCGCTTGGCTTTCGTCCATTTCTCAACCAGTGCCGCGATGGCCGAAATCAGGTTCTTATAATACGCCACGTGCGCGGGTTTCACGAGCGGCCCGAGTTCCTGCACGTCCGGCCAAGTGGCTTTGTTTTCTTTGAAGGATTTCGGATCCGCCCGATACTCCGCCAAGGCCGTCGCAATTAAATCCTCCGTCTCACCCCGCGAGAGCAGATCACGTCCGATGAGGAGAATCGCCGAGGTCGCCCCGCGCACCCGGTCGTCGTTGCACTTGATTTTTAAAGCCATGATTTCTTGTCCCGCAGTATTCCCCTTTCGTCAACAGGAGCTTCCCGGCACCATCCAGTCAGGGTACCCGATGTTAACCGCGCCACACCCACTCGCAGGCCGCCGGCAGGGTTTGCCCGCTTTGGCCCCCGCGATCATGAACGCCGGAGCTCCGGGTCCGTTGGGCAACCGCGTGGGCGGAGACGGGCGCGCGGTGGGCGCAGGTATTGCCGTTTGCTGTACGGCCGGTACGCGTGCCACCGCCGCTCCCGCAATGAGGACCCAGCGGGTTCACCTCATGCAGCCGATCATCCCAATGACTCGAAGCAAAATAATCTTTCTCCCGTGATAAATTTATTCCGTCTAGCAATTTTTCCGACCGAACAGTTCCCCATGACGGGCGCATCTGCCGGTTGGCGGTAACGCCGATACGTTCAGATCGAGTTTCGGCTTCGTGGGCTCTAAAACCTCTCCCGCAGGGACTTTGGCCCACCGCCAGCCGGCAGATGCGCCCCCCCGCGACCCGAGCCCCGTGGTAACGTATTATATTACAAATTCCCCGCCGACCGTTGTCTTGCTTCGACACCAGAGCGGTCACTGGCCCATGGCCGGTTCCGGCGTGGGGCGCGCCTCCTTGGGGAAAAGTTGTTGGCGCAGGTAACTGTAGGAAATCGCCTGCATGTACGCCTGTTGCTCGTTGTTGGCCGCGCCGCCGTGGCCCCCCTCGATGTTCTCATAGTAATTCACCGCATGGCCCTGCTCCCGCATCCGCGCCATCATCTTGCGGGCATGGCCGGGATGCACCCGATCATCGCGCGTCGAGCTGGTGAAAAGCACCGGCGGATACTTCACGTCGGCACGAACATTCTGATACGGAGAATACTTCTTCAGAAAATTCCAATCATCCGTCTCAGGATTGCCGTACTCCGCCATCCACGATGCGCCCGCGAGCAACAAGTGGTAGCGCTTCATATCGAGCAACGGCACCTGGCAGACCACTGCGCCGAATAACTCGGGATACATCACCGTCATGTTACCCATCAGCAGACCGCCATTGCTGCCGCCTTGGATGCCGAGCTGCGCCGGCGCCGTGATCTGGCGGCTGATCAAATCGCGGGCGACCGCCGCAAAATCCTCATACGCTTTATGGCGATGCGCCTTGAGCGCCGCTTGGTGCCAACGCGGCCCGTACTCGCCGCCACCGCGAATATTCGCGACGACATAGACGCCGCCCTGACTCAGCCAAGCCCGGCCCGCAGTGGCGCTGTACCAAGGCGTCAACGAAATCTCAAAGCCACCATAGCCGTACAACAGCGTGGGATTCCGGGCGTTCAATTCCAGATTCTTTCGCGCCACCATGAAATACGGCACGCGGGTCCCGTCCTTCGAGGTGGCGAAAGATTGGCTGATCGAAAAACCACGAGCCTCGAAGAACGCCGGTGTCTGTTTCAAAAGTTCCGGTTTCCGGCCAATGGCTCCGATCGACAGATTGGTGGGCGTCAAAAAATCGGTCACGGTCATGAAGTAGTCGTTCGACTCCACCTCATCGACGCCCTCCGCTTTTACGGTGCCAAAGTCGGGTGCGCCCGGAAACTCTTCCCGCTGCCATTCGCCCTTCTGCGGCGTCAGCACGGCGAGACGACTCTTCACCTCATCGAGCCGATTCAGGATGAGATGATCGCGCGTCCAATCAAAGCTGGCCAACGAAGTCGTCTCCGTCGGAGTAAACAGCACGGTAAACTGGTGCGCGCCGGCCATGAAGTCATCAAAGGGCGTGGCGAGCAAGGCCCCGGCCGGATAGTCGCGGCCCCCAGTTGTCCAAGGACTGCGCAGCTCAAGCAACAGCCACTCGCGATGGAGGGAAGTCTTCGCATCATGGGGCACTTCGATTTTTTTCAACTCAGCTCCCGGGCCGCGCAGATAGAGTTCCTCGTTGTAGAAAGCCAAGGCACGACTGACGATATCCCGCTCGAAGCCCGGCGTGTGATCGCGAAAGGCGGAAATTTCCAAGTCATCGGCGCGTCCTTCATAAACCACGGTGGCGGCACTGAGGGGAGTGCCACGTTTCCACTCCCGCACCGTCCGCGGATAGCCGGAGTTGGTCATGCTGCCGGGACCAAAATCGGTGTAGGCATAAACCGTATTCTCGTCTTTCCAGGCGAGTGCGCCTTTGGCTTCCGCTCGCTCGAAGCCTCCTTTGACGAAAATTTTCTCCCCCAGATCAAATTCACGCGTGACCGTCGCATCAGCTCCGCCGCGGGACAAAGCAATCAGACAGCGCTTAAAGTCCGGGCGCAGGCCACTGGCCCCATGCCAGACCCAGGCGACGCCTTCGGCTTTGCCCAGGGCATCGAGATCCAGCACGGTTTCCCACGTGGGCTCGGCCTTGCGATATTCTTCCAGCGTGGTGCGCCGCCAAATTCCGCGTTCGTGCGCCGCATCTTTCCAGAGGTTGTAATAGAACTGGCCGAGCTTCTGGACGTACGGGATCTTGGCGTTGGAATCGTAGATCGCCCGCAGCTCGTCGCGCAATTTCGCAAAGCCGGGCGACCCCTCCAAAAACGTTTTGGACTCCGCGTTGCGCGCCCGCACCCAATCCAAGGCCTCTTTGCCTTCCACATTTTCGAGCCAAAGATAGGGATCCTCTTCGGCGAAGGCCTGGCCACCCGTCACACTCGCCATGAGCGTGAGCGCCGACACGATCGGGCGGCAGTATTTTTGGAAACGAATTTTGGTGAAGGGAAATTTAGTCATAAGTGGAAGGGAGTTAAGAAAGTCACTCGGTCAACCAACGCCAAGCGCCGGGTCAAATCATCGGTGCCGCCACCGGGCCATAGCCAAAGCTACGAAATTTTTCCACGATGCCCTGCATCTCAGCGTCGGATAAAATGACGGGGGCACCGGCCGACAACGCGCCCAAATAAATTTTTGCGAGCGTCTCGGCTTCAAGGGTCAGCGCCAGCGCCTGCGGGAGGTCGGCACCGAGGATCACCAATCCGTGATTGGCCATCATCGCGGCGCGGCGACCCGTGAGGGCGCGCAGGAGATTGGTCGAGAGTTCGGGCGTGCCGAAGGTAGCGTACTCGGCGCAGCGGATGTTGTTTCCACCAAACAAGCCCACGAGATAATGCACGGCGGGAAGGTCTTTCCGCAAACAGGCGAGGGTCGTGACCTGCGGGCTGTGTGTGTGGATGACCGCACCGACTTCAGTCCGTTGCCGCATGATTTCCAGATGAAAGGGCAGTTCGCTCGACGGCCGGCACCGCCCTGTGCAACGCCCCTCCGCGCTCACGTGCACGATGTCCTCGGGCACCATGGCGTCGTACGACAGACTCGTTGGCGTGAGATAAAATCTCGCAGCAGAATTGGCCGCGCAGCGCACGCTGACGTTGCCCGACGTGCCTTGATTCAACCCGTGTTTTTCGAGTGAACGACAGGTGTCGATGACTTGCTGCCGGAGCGCGCGTTCCGCATCGTTCATGAGGTAATAAATTTTTCCGGAAACAGCTGGCGCAAGCCCGCCCGAGTGGCCGGGGCCACGCCGCGCTCCGTAATCAGGCCGGTGACGAGCCGTGCAGGCGTCACATCAAACGCCGGATTAGCGGCCGGACTGCCCGCCGGGGTGATGCTGATCGTGGCCATCCGACCATCATCAAGTCGGCCGCTCATCCGCGTGACCTCGGTGGCCGCGCGCTCCTCAATGGGAATTTCACGGACGCCATCGCGAATCGTCCAGTCAATCGACGGCGACGGCAAGCCAACGTAGAAAGGCGCCCCATTGTCGTGCGCCGCGAGTGCTTTCAGGTAAGTTCCAATCTTGTTGCAGACATCGCCCTCAGCCGTGGTGCGATCCGTGCCGACGATCACCAGGTCAACTTCGCCGTGCTGCATGAGATGCCCGCCAGCGTTGTCGGCGATGACGGTGTGCGGCACGCCATGATTGAGCAGTTCCCACGCGGTGAGGCTCGCGCCTTGGTTGCGCGGACGGGTCTCGTCCACCCAGACGTGCACCGGCAAGCCCGCAGCATGGGCGAGATAGATCGGTGCCGTGGCGGTGCCCCAATCGACGGTGGCCAACCACCCTGCGTTGCAGTGGGTGAGAATATTGAGCGGGCGGCCGGCGGACTTACGAGCGGCCAGATCGCGCAAGATCGGCAGGCCGGCTTCACCAAGGCCGTGATTGAGGGCGACATCTTCGTCACAAATCGCTGCGGCAAAAGCGCAGGCCGCAGCAGCGCGACTGGCGGGGGGCATCGGAAGCAAGTGCTTCAACGCCCGATCCAGCGCCCAGCGAAGATTGATGGCGGTCGGTCGCGTTTTCAGCAGTGTGGCACGCGCGTGGTGCAAGCCGGCGTCGGAAGCATCCGTGCGAAGCCCCAGCCAAAAGCCATAAGCAGCGGTCGCGCCGATCAAAGGCGCCCCGCGCACCAACATGGCACGGATCGCCTGCGCCGTTTCATCCAGCGACGTCAGCCGGACGGTAATGAACTCGTGCGGCAACCGGGTCTGATCAATAATCCCGACCGATTCTCCATCAGGATCGAGCCAGATCGTGCGCTGCGGTTTGCCGTGAACATTCATGCGGATAACGAACCGCATTTGATGCGCACGTGAGCTGCGGCGCAAAGGTTTTCGCCAACCACCCGTTTTGCCATGAGGAGAGAGTGCGGAGCTTGCCGTGGTTTCACTCCGCGTCCTCCGCGAGCTCCGCGTTAAAATATCTGGTTAGGGACAAGCTGTTTTCCTGGTCCCCCATCCGTAGGATCGTACCGTCAGTTATTCGCAGGTCGGCTGAAATTCCGGGTGGCGGGGTCGGGAAAATTTTCGCAGGGCCAAACAAGCCGGGCGCCAGCAGGCCTGAAGCTGTCTCTCGAAGGAGTCGAAGCGGGGGAGAAAAAATCCGAACAAAATGGTCGGCGTACCTTTCTAACTTTCGCGAGCCAATTTCTGTTTCAAATTCAGTTCGTTTCCTCTCTCGCCCTCATTGCACAGGCTGGGAGCAGGATGTCTGAACCAGATAACTGGCCTAAAAAAGCACAGGTGCAGGCAGTTCCCAGAGGAAGAATTCCCCGCGACCAACTCCCGCCCGGAGGCTGTCCGATATTATTTTCCACCGGTACCCTGCGTTGCCGGCTGAGCAGCCGTGGTGGCGGCATGGTTGCGCTGGCGGGCTTCGCTCATCTGTCGGGCGAGTTGCGCCGCGGCCAACTGTTCCTGTTGCAAACTCCGCAGCGCGGCGAGTTGAGGCGCAGTCAAAACGCCCTGGGCCTGCGTGACGGTGGCATCAGTGATCTTGGCGGCTTGCCCGGCGGAACCAAAACCGCCGGCACGCAAGGTGCTTTTGCCTCCGCCGGTGTTGTTGCCGCCGGTGGTTTTACCGGAGGTCCCGGTGCTGGTGAGGATGCCCACGAGCTGTTCCGTCTGCGTATCGGAGAGCGGACTGGTCGAGTAGCTGAGCCGTTGGCCGAGCTGGGTGACGGTGATGCGCTGCGGCTGCGTCGTTTCGAATTGCTGGTATTGAGCGTACGCGGCCTCGCCGAGCGTCGAACGGATGCTGACGTCAACCTCCGCCTGCGTGCTCTGCACGAGTTGACGGATCGCATCGCGATTGGTCCGCGGGTCCAGACCTTCCTTCCGCGCAGCACTTATGACGTCGGCGATGGCGGATTGTTTTTCCACGAGCAGATTCTTGAAATTTTCCAAGTCCTGCGGGCCGAGATGCATCGACTTGAAGAGTGCGGCGTAGCGGCTGTCGAGCGTCGCTTTTAGCTGCACCGTCATCAGGCGCCGCACTTCGGGATCGTTCAACACGGCGGCAAAACGTTCGAAATCGGGACGTCCGCGATTACGCCCGGCCGTCTCTCCCTGCCCAGACACCGGCGGAGCTTCAGCACGGCTTTCCTCGTCAGCCACGACTGCGGTCTCCCCGGCGGCGGCGACCGGAGCCTGCTGGGAGGCCAGCTCGCGATTCAACTCCTCCAAGTCACGAATGCGCTTTTCCAAATCGGCACGGGCTTTTTCCAAGCTGGCGAGCGCGGCTGCCTGTTTGCGCCCGGCGACCAGTTCGGCGAGGCCGAACGCGGTGGCCCCGAGCAACAGAAGGAGCAGGACAGGAACGGTGAATCGGCGCATGGTAAAGGAAAAGACGTTAATCGATAAGGGCCGGTTGCAACCCACTTAATTATTCCGCGATGCCCCCGAACCAGCAGTTATCCCGCCCGGCTCAAATCGTCCGGTAATTTCCCGGCGTCAGGGGAAAGATAGGATGGCCGAGGCGTTGCGAACTCACCCGCTCCAGTTCAAGCGCCACGGTGTAATTATGCGCGACGAACCGGAGAAATTCCCGACGCGGGATACACAAGCAGCGCATCTCGTCTCGCGCGGTTACCCGGGCCGACGCGTTGCTGTTTTGCAGCAAACCGATTTCACCAAAAAACATTCCCGCGCGCATCACACTGCGACGTTTACCGTTCTTGGTCGTCTGCGCTTCGCCTTCAAAAATAATGAAGAAATTTTCACTGTAATAGCCTTCCTGCAAAATCACATCACCCGGCTTGTAATCATGAAGGCGGGAGAGTTCCGCGAAACGCTGCACGGCCTGCATATGCCAGTTGCGGCACAAACTCAGCGGAGCCAAAAAGGGCAGCTTCTGCACCAGATTGACCACCTGCGTCAGTTTCATCCGGGCAAGAATCAATTCATCCGCCACTGTCCTTTCCATCTGCAGCAGCACGACAGGTGTCATCGTCCGATATTGAAATTGCGGGTGCATCTGGTCCGCGATCGCATGCAGCCCCACGAGATCGTCCTCTTGCAAAACCTGATGAAGGACCCGCCGACCGGATCGCAATTTTCGGTAGACGCCCACTGAGCCTGAGAGAATCTGCGAGACCTGAGTAATGGGCTGATCAAAATCGAACAGGCACTGCCACGCGCCCACCGCGTGAGGCCGCATCGCCTTCGCAATCGCATGGGTTGCCGTGGGCGGCATGGTCCGCAGCAGAGGTGAACGCAGCACCGCCCGCAAGCGGGCATGCTCGTCGGTGAGCAGACGTTTGCGGCCAAACCAGCGGCGATAAAGTTTCCGCATTTTTCTCCGGCGGTGCGCCGTGCGGACTTGGGCATAAAGATAAGTCTCCATCGATCCGTAGACCACGCCGAGAATCGCCAGGGCACTGAGAATACCCATCGCCAGCAACGGCCCTTGGGTTTGCCAAAACGCCAAGGTCCACGACGGCATGCCGGTGATAATACCGACGAAGTAAATCAACTGCAGGGCCCACAAAATCCCGTAGGCTATTTCAAGCCAGGTGGTCGGATTACGCAGACTGAAGACGAGTAATTTCCAACGGGCCCGCGGCGACCGATTCGGCGGAAAAACCTGATCGTGATCGGTATCACTCAGCCGACGCTCCGCCCGAACCCGAATGAGTTGACTGAGCCGTCCAAAAAAAACGGGGCGAAGCATCACGATAAAGCCGAACAGCGGAATGAAACTCCATTCGGGTTTGTACCAAGTAAGCAGCCCCATGCAGGCGGCAAAGGTGGCGATGGGGGCGATTAAAATAATTTTCTGATCAGCCGGCGGTAACATGCAAATATCGGCCGTGCAGATAAACCAGCGGCGTTTAAGATACACCTCTCCGCCAGCGCCCCGAATCAAGGACGCACCCAAAGCTGACCCGATCAAGATCGTGACCAGCAGCAAGCCTATCCCGGCAAGCGCATCCAGAATACTATGCGGTAAGGCTGGCTGCAGGCCCAGAGTGAGCCCGATCCCGACAAGCAACAAAGCCCACATGCCAAAGCGCAACCGCTGAGGTTTAAGCGCCAAGGGCCAAGTCGTCGCCGCCACCGTGGGGACCGTGTAACCGGGCGTCACCAAGATGCGAGCCTTCACCGCTTTTAAAATCAGTTCATAAAATTCCCCGAGCGGCGGGCAAATTCGCTCGTCGATAATCGCTTCCAACACCGATGGCACTGTGTGCGAAACCTGAAACTTTTTTAAAACAATCCACTGCTTGGGCGTAACCGCCAGATAGGTACGCTCGGGGACGTTCTTGATATAGAGCACGCCACCGGAGGTGACCGAGTGGTCCAATTGCGCCGCGAGCTGCAGCGTTTTAGCCGTCAGCGTGAGATTAATTTCCATGGCAGCCGCGCTTAGTTATCCAAGTCATATTCTGAGCGGGCGGCTTCCAAGAGGGTCACCACCTCAGTGACGCGGAAAGGCTTGGCCAAAAATTCCACTTCACGCAGGTCATCCGGCCACCAGGAAAGATCGGTCATGTGGCCGCTCATGATGGCAATTTTGCTGTGCTTGAGCTTACCGCCAAGTTTTCGGGCCAAGGTCAGGCCATCCATCCCGGGCATCAGTACATCCAAGAGCACCAACAAGGGCTCCGTCTGGCGCTGCTCGACAATCACCAGGGCATCCTTGGCGTTTTTCGCATGCACAATCTCCAAAGGTTGGTTCGAGAGAGACTCGGAAATAATTCGGTAAATCCCGGCTTCATCGTCCACGACCAACACCCAATGGGAGACCGCAGCGGGTTTATTTTCAGCAGATTCGGAGGGAGGCATAGAGGTGATCGTAGGGGGGGGGCTAATTTTTAAAAATTTCTCAGTGGGCTCGAAAAAAAGGGGCGGGGAAATCTGGCTTCGTGATCAGCCACCAAGGCTGATCTGATAATTTGATTTTGATGGGCATATTATTATCGAACTCAAAAAATCACCAAACTCGCTCCGAAAAAATACTTTGCCATTGAAAATGCCAATTAAAAAACCCGGGGGCATCCCGGGTTGAAAGTTATTTAACTCGGCCCACTCAAGGCGTGGCAGGCGTTTTAGGTTCTTCCGCTGGCGAGGGGGGCACTTCCGGCCGTTCCTGCCAGAAATAGCGCGGCTGCTTATCTTCTCCGCGATGGTGCGTGGCATCCCACCGGATCCAAGAGGCACCGCCGATGAGCGCCAGCAACACCACGAGGAAAATCAGTTTCCGTTTTTGCGCAGCCGCCTCCTTGTCCTCATAGGGATCTTCGAGTGAACGTTTGGCGCCCGGCGGCAACACCGACAGATCGGTCAACGCAGTGCCGAACGGTATATTGATGGCCACGCGACCGTTCACCGCCCAACCGTTGCCTTCGAGGATCGGGCCCACGGTGCGCTGCCGCAGTTTGATCCAGGCAATAATCATGGAGGGAAGCGAGATGACCAACATCAGCGCGAGAAAAACCAAGGGCAGTTGCCAGATCGCGAGCTTGGCCAGACCGGTCGCGATCGCACCCAAGGCCCCACCGATCGCCCCCACGGCCACGCCCATGGCGGCCACCGTGCCGATATCGATCTTCTTGGGGACAGCGGGCGCGACGCCCTTGTCGGCATTCGCGGTTTTTTCGGCGGCGGCGGCGAGTTTGCCGGAGGACTCCGCCTCGGCAGCAGCAGCGCGCTTGGCCACCTGTTCCTCAATCAGGCGCACAAACTTTTTGTAAGGAGACCAAAACGCCTGCCGAATGCTTATCGGATTATCCACGATGGTGGTGATCGTGGCATCCCAGTCCTGACCCTGGCGGTCATAGAACACCCCGTTGCGGCCGACGTAGAGAAAATCGCTGTCGCCCTGAGTGAAGCAGGCGGCGATCTTCATCGCTTGGCCGCCGGAACGCTTGCAGTCCACGTAGGCGATGTAGACTTTGCTGGTCGCGGCGAGCGGATTGACTCCCTCCACCCGGATGCAGAGTTCCGTGCTCCGGCTGTCCAAGTAAAGCGTGCCGGCTTGGAAAATTGCCCAACGGTCACGGGAAAAGAAATCGGCAAAGTTCACGAAATTGTGCAACAGCGCCCGCATGTCCCGGCAGTAATGGGTCAGGCGGTTGACCTCGCTGATCGCCTTGAACTCCGGCTCGAGCGCCTGGTCCTGGGCGACGAGCGCGGCGATCGCCGCTCGGCCCGGGCCGGCGAGAATTTCCTTCACGCGGGCCAGACCGAGTTTTTCCACGGCCGAACCGGCCTTGCCGCCCAGCCAAGTTTCGTACGCGGCAAAGCCGGCGTTGAGCGCGGTCCATTCCGCCTCGGTCAGGCTGTTCTTGCCCGTCCCCAGCACCGGGATCACCGCAGCTTTTTGCAGGGTGGCCAGGGCTCCCGCCCACGCCGGATTCACGCCCTCGAACAACGGTAACGCCCGACCGGCCTCGATCCGCGCCAGCGGGAATCCCGCGACTTCCTCGGCCGTGATTTTCAAATCTTTCGCCGCGATCGCGAGGTACTCGCTCTCGGCGCGATTGAGCGCGCCGGTGGCCCGGGCATCGAACGCCGCCAGCCGGCATCGGCCGAAATAATCCTCCACCTTCGCGCGCACCGCCTTCAGCGCCGCGACGGCGGCATCAGTCGCCTCACCCAGCACGGCGATATCTTTGCGGGAACTTTGCTCCACCCAGGCGAGGTAGGCGGTCACCTCGCCGAAAAACGCCTCCACCTTTTCCGCAGTCACGCCCACCGAGCCGGTACGGTCAACCACGCCTTCGAGGCAGGCGACGATGTCCTTGATGAGCGCCTGGGTCGCCGCATCCTCCGTCGCCTCGGGCGGAATCACGCCGTCACCATTCAAGGCGCTGGCGGAAAAAATCTTCTCGGTATTCGCTGCATCGGCCGTCGCAATGGCGGCGGCCCCCTTCTTGCCCACGTTGGCGAGAATTTGTTTGGCAGAGGCGAGTATGATTTTCCCTTCCGGTGTAGTCTCGTTGATCGCGCTGAGTGACAAGATGGCCTCACCCTTCAACAAATCGCCCACATCCTTGAGGCGTGGGGTCGCCCACTTGATCGCGGCGAGCAGCTCCGGCACGCGGATACGACCGTCGCCGTCCTCATCGATCAGCTTGAGCGTGGCTTCGTCGAGTTCCAGGCCCTTGACGGGACAGCTCAGCGCCACCCAAAGTTTCTGGTCGAGGTTTTCAAGATTAAGCAGGTCGGCACCGGTGGTGAGACTGACCTGATCAAGACCGCCCGTGCGGAAGAAGTTCCAAGTGTGCGTGTGCGCCATAGGTGGGTAGTTAGAGTTTCACCAAATCGGCCCAAACGTTCTTGGCAAACGCTAAGCCGTCAGAAATGGCACAATCCGCCCATGATTGACCAAGGATCAAGCGCCTGAATCGCATTCAGGGATATAGTAGCGATTATGAAAACATTCCTCGTTCCGGTTGATTTCTCCCCGATCACCGAGCAGATGATCGCCTCGGCCATGGCAAACTCTACGACTTCCTCGTCGGCAGCACCGCCAGTGGCGTGATGCACAAGACCAAGTGCGGCGTTATTATCATCCCACCCGTTGATGAAAAGAACTGCTCAAACCGGACTGTAGGGTTGATGTTCACCTCCAGCGAGCAGGCATACGCCAGCTTACTTCAAGCACACTTGCGGGTTGTTCGGGTTGACCTCTCTGTTCACCATATTCTGGACCTTCTCCACTCCTGCCACGGCGGATCGCCCGACTTTGTCAAAACGATCTCTCGACACTCCCCATAAAAAAACTCGCGTTCCTTTTTCTCGCTCTTGCCTGCGCCGCTTCTGCCGCGCCCTACTCCAAGAATAGTGTCCATGTCCTGCAACAGCTACGGACCAATGCAGGAGCCGATTTCGAAAGTGATCTTGAGCTGCCATTAATCGACGGCTGCGCAGTAGGAGAAGCCGGAAGACCTGGCGCCTTCTTCCTGCTCTATCCCTATAGGGCAAACCGGGCATCGGAGGAGGATCTTGTCGCCATGCTGGAAGAGGCATCCCCGACTGTCCGATTGATGGCCGCCAAAGTCCTGCTTCATTCAAACCGCCCTGACGGCGAAGCAAAAATTGCGGATCGCCTGCTAAATGATCCAGCCAAGGTGCTGCTGGCTGAATACGGCTGCATCATCGGGCATTCGACGGTGGGGAAGATCGTTAAGAATATGCAGCAGAACAAAAACTTCCTGGGTGATCGCGCTGACAAAGCAATCGAGCCGATCAAGGCTTTCACCGAGGGAAAAAAGCCCAAGCACTAGATCGCCTGCGCCACCACCATTATTGGTGGTTCACAAACAGGAATTTTGAACCACATTGCCGTCATGAAACGCGCCGATCTAATCACAGTTGATCCAGAAATTCTTGGCGGCACGCCAGTATTCAAGAACACGCGTGTGCCAGTGCGTTCACTGTTCGAATACCTCGAAGGCAACTACACGCTCGACGAATTCCTTGAGTGTTTCCCCACTGTCTCCCGGGAAAAGGCCCTTCAAATCCTTGAGCACTCCGAATCCGCTCTGCTCTCATCCACAACGGCATGAAGGTGCTGATCGACGAGTGTGTTCGTTGGCCGTTGCGTAAGATTTTAGCTGCCCATGAATGCCAGACGGCGCAACATTGCGGCTGGGCCGGGCTCAAGAATGGTGAACGGCTCGGGCATGCCGAAGAGAAGTTCGATCACTTCCTCACCGCCGACCAGAATATCCGGTATCAGCAAAATCTGAGCGGACGCCAGATCGCCATCCTTGAATTTTCCACGAACGATCTGCGGCGCTTGCTGCCGCGAAGCCGCTCATTCAGTCGGCCATCGACACCATCAAATCCCGCGAATTTAAAATTCTTACTATCCCCTGAGGCGTTGCGCCTGGTCCATGTAAGCTGCGGGCAACATCCGCGGCTGCTTGGAGCGAAGCGATCCATTATAGTTCCGACAAGTCCCCTAGAACCCATCGGCCTTGATCCCCTTCTCACTCGCCAACGCTGGCCGCGTGTCCTACGTACTGGCCGTTCCGCATGAGCGCCGCTCCCACTCCCGCCGATTTCACCGCCCTCGCTTCCCGCCTCACCGGCGAACTTCACACCGGCCGGGCCATGCGCCTGCTCTACGCCACCGACGCTTCCGAATACCAGGAACTCCCCGCCGCCGTCATCCTGCCGCGCACCGAATCCGATCTGAGCGAACTCATCGCCTTCGCGAACCGCCACCACCTCAGTCTCATCCCGCGCACCGCCGGCACTTCCCTCGCCGGCCAAGTCGTCGGCTCCGGCCTCGTCGTCGATCTCGGTCGCCATTGGCATCGCATCGTCGCGATCGACGCCACCTCCCGCCGCGTGCGCGTGCAACCCGGTGTCGTCCGCAACGAACTCAATCTCGCGCTCCAATCCCGCAGTCTGTTCTTCACCCCCGAAACCGCCACGGCCAACCGCGCCATGATCGGCGGCATGATCGGCAACAATTCCTGCGGCACCAACTCCATCGTCTACGGCACCACCCGCGAACACCTCGTCTCCGCCCGCGGCTTCCTCAGCGACGGTTCCCTCGTCATCTTTGGCCCGCTCACCCGCGACGAGTTCGCCGCGAAATGCGCCGGACCCGACACGCTCGAATCAAAAATCTACCGCACCATTCGCGATCTCCTCGGCGACACCGCCAACCGCGAACTCATCCGCGCCAATTTCCCCAAGTCCACCGTCACTCGCCGCAACACCGGTTACGCGCTTGATCGCTTGATGGCGTGCACCGTTTTCGATTCGACCTCCGACCAACCCTTCAACCTCTGCCGCCTGCTCGCCGGCTCCGAAGGCACGCTTTTCCTCGGCGTGGAATTCGAACTCAACTGCGAACCGCTGCCCCCGCCGGGCGCGCTGATGTGCGCGCACTTCGCCAGCATTCAAGATGCCCTCAAAGCCACCCTCATTGCGATGCGTCATCGCCCTCACGGCTGCGAACTCATCGACCGCCACATCCTCGAGTGCACGAAACAAAATCTTGAGCAGGCGAAAAACCGCTTCTTCGTCCAAGGTGATCCCGGTGCCGTGCTCGTCGTCGAAATCCGCCGCGTGTCCCGCGCCGAAATCGAAGCCATTTTTCGCACCCTCGAGGGCGAACTCCGCGCCGCCGATCTCGGTTACGCTTTCCCTGTTCTCTGGGGCGATGAAGGCAACCGCGTCTGGGATCTCCGCCGCGCCGGCCAAGGGTTGATGAATAATATCGAAGGTGATGCCAAGCCGCGCGAGGTCGTCGAGGACACCGCCGTCGCCGTCGAGGATCTCCCGGCCTACATCGCCGAGTTCGCTGCGCTCATGCAGGACAAATACGGCATCAACTGCGTGTACTACGCCCACGCCGGCGCCGGCGAACTCCACACCCGCCCGCTCTTCAATCTGAAAACCCCCGAGGGCCTGAAGATGTTCCGCGCCATCGCGACCGACGTCGCCGCCCTCGTGAAAAAATATCACGGTTCGCTCAGCGGCGAGCATGGCGACGGCCGGCTGCGCGGTGAATTCATCCCCTTCATGGTCGGTGCCGAGTGCTACGCAATGATGCGCCGCGTGAAAGAAACCTTCGATCCCCATGGCGTGTTTAATCCCGGCAAGATCATCGACACGCCGCCGATGGACACCTCGCTCCGGCACTCGCCCGAACACCACGCGCCCGAACACCAAACCATTTTCGATTTCAGTTCATCCCAAGGCGTGCTCCGCGCCGCCGAGAAATGCACCGGCGTGGGCGACTGCCGCAAATCCCATCTCATGGGCGGCACGATGTGTCCCAGCTTCATGGCCACGCGAAATGAGCAAGACAGCACCCGTGCCCGTGCCAACGTCCTCCGCGATGTGCTCACCCACACTCCCGCGAATGAAAATCCTTGGGACAAACCCGAGATCGCCGAAGTCATGGATCTCTGCCTCTCGTGCAAAGCCTGCAAATCCGAGTGCCCGTCGAACGTCGATGTCGCCCGCCTCAAAGCCGAATGGCAGCAACATTACCACGACGCCCACGGCATCCCGCTCCGTTCCCGCCTCGTTGCCAACTTCGCCCGCCTGATGCAATGGGCGTCAATGGCACCCTCGCTCTACAACGCGATTGTCGTCTATAAGACGACCAGTGGTTTGGTGAAGAAACTCTCCGGATTCGCGCCGCAACGCAGTTTGCCGACTCTCCCCGCCACAACACTCGCCGCGTGGCATGCGAAACACGCGAACCACAAAGGTGGAGCGCGACCTTCCGCCGTCGCTCCTAGAGCTATGGCGGACAAGCCAGGCGCGCTTTCAGCACGCACACAACCGACAAACCTGCCCGGAGGTCAGGTTCCACCCTCGGAAAATTCCCGCTTTCCCCACGGCCGCGTCTATCTTTTCTGCGATGAGTTCACGAACTACACCGACGCCGACATCGGCATCAAAGCGATCCAACTCCTGAACCAGCTCGGCTACGAAGTCATCATCCCCCCGCACGTCGAGAGCGGACGAGCACATCTCTCCAAAGGCCTCGTGCGCGACGCCCAGGCGCTCGCCATCCGCAATGTCGAGTTGCTGAAGGACGTCATCACCCCCTCCGCCCCGCTGATCGGCATCGAGCCGTCCGCCATCCTCGGCTTCCGCGATGAATATCCCGACTTGATGCCGGCGCATTTAAAAGACGCCGCTCGCTCGCTCGCTAAAAATTGCCTGCTCATCGACGAGTTCATCGCTCGCGAAGCCGACGCGGGCCGAATTAAAAGCGCCGCCTTCGACCCGGCCACCCGCACCATCAAGCTCCACGGCCACTGCCACCAGAAAGCGCTGTCGTCACTCACGCCGACCATCAAAATCCTCGAACTCCCCGCCGGCCACGAAGTCTCGGTGATTCCGTCCGGCTGCTGCGGCATGGCCGGTTCGTTTGGTTACGAACACGAGCACTTCGCACTCTCGCAACAGATCGGCGAACTCGTGTTGTTCCCGGCTGTGCGCGCGGCTTCCACCGCAACGCTCATCGCCGCGCCCGGCACCAGTTGCCGTCACCAAATTAAAGACGGCACCGGCCGCGTCGCCTTGCACCCGATCGAAATTTTGCACGCCGCACTGATTTAGCAGGAGCTGGATCGGCCCGACAGACACAAACGTGTTGTCTTGTTGAGGCGGCACAGGGACGCTCCCGGATGGAACCAAATACCGAGACCTGGCAGAAACGTTACGACCTGACGACCTGCTCCGCCCTGAAGATCGACCCAAAGATTCCGTTGACCGCGCAAGGCGTGGCGGTGATTTACGAGCGGACCGAGCCCGGTGAAAAAATCCTGCTCGTCCTCGAGTCCCGCACGAGCGGCCTGCGCGCCCAATGCGAGAAGCGCCTCGCCTCCGGCAAACTTCCTCCGACCGAACAACTCACCGTTTCTTTTCACGCCACGACTTTGCCCGACCAATCGCCTGAAGCCGTCCACGCCGCGTGTCGTGAACAAGTCATCTTCGCTGGAGAACTTCGCCGGGAGTTACGGCCCGCAATGCGTTGAAGCGTTTTCTTGTGCGGCAGACTTACCGCGCTTCCCTCAATCATTACCTTCGCTCCTGCATGAGAAATTTCTGCATCTTCCTTGGCCTGCTGCTGCTCCCATCCTTGATGCACGCGGCGGATTTGCGCCCCGTGATCAAGCGCGAGGCTGGCAAATGTGCCGCGGCTTGGCAGCGCCATGATTACGCAGGCGTCCTCGCTTATCTGCCGCCCCGCGTCATCCAGCAAAACGGTGGACCCAAAGCCGCCCTGAAGAAAATCAAAAGCACGTTTAGCAAAGCCGAGGAATACGGGGTGCAACGCATCGACTTCAGTCCCGGCCAACCAACCATGCCCAAGACAATTGGAAAGTGGCTCACCTCTCTGGTCCCGCTCACCGTGGTGCTGCACCGGATGCCGGTCGATGTCACCCAGGAGACCCACCTGCTCGCACTCTCGTCGGATCAGGGTAAGCACTGGTTCCTCGTTCCCCTCTTCCAAACGAGTCAAACGAAACTGAATGCGTGGTTCCCCGAATTCGCCGGCAAGATCATCGTTCCCCCCGAACCCGAACCGCAATTTGCAATAGCACTTTAAGCGCGGCGAAAGAACTTTCCCCCAGAAAGCCCAGTGGTTTGTCAGGCTTCAGGAATGTCGGTTTCCTTCAACTTGAGGGGATCTTCGAGCGGTGCGGGTTCCTGCATTGCTCGACGCGGATCCGCCGGACAAGCGCACGAGGTGGAAAAATCGAACAGGCTGAGCAACGCGGCATAATCCATCTGCTGGAGCGTATCCACTTTTGTGCCCCAACATAATCCATTGAGCAGGCGAAAGGGACAATCGTCCACGCAAAGACCTTGGGGACAATACTGCGTCAATGACAGGATTTGTTCCCTTAACTCGGCGGCGAGGTCACGAGGATTCATCGCGATGTGCCTTGGCTAATAGTGGGAGGAAGACCAAAACCCGACTGGAGCTTTCTCTCTTATTGAGTATACTGGATCATTCCGGGCGGGACACTGCATATCTTGTACAAAGCTGATCACCAAAAATTCCGGCCGACACCTTTAACTTCTACCTGCGTCGCCACAAAAAACCTTAACTTATCCCCCGAGCCTAACTTAAATTTAGCGTCTTCAAAATGACACCCTCCCCGCCATCACCCGGTCTTCGGGTGCGCACCTGAGAAAGTTTCGCGGAAGACCATTCCCCACAGGCTTAAGTTTACCCCAACCGTGACGACAACCCAACTGCAAGTTTTGTCATGAGCAACAATAGTATTATATCATCCGAATCACCTGGTAGCGCTGAGATCCAACGGCTCTTGGTATCGGCCTCGCAACAACCGTGGGGGCCTGGCAGAGAAATTGATGCCAAAGTTCATCTGCTCCATCAGAAATTATTGGAAATCACCTGCCGGCTCGGCCAGGCGGAGGAACGGCCCACTGACGCCGAGCGAGCGATAAAGATCGATCACGAACTTCGCAATAAACTGACGGTCTACCAATTTCGCGAAGAACAACGCCGACTCCCCTCGAAGCCCGCCGCCGCAATAGACCGTTAAACCAATTGCGTATTGAAGACGGCCTGCAGGGCCGGCCCTTGTGGTTCGCGAAACGGCTCACTGCGGCGGACGGCGGTTTGCTTACCGCTACTCGCAAGAAGGATTACAGGAAGGACGGACCGCTGGGGCGTCCCTACCGGTAATCCTATTTTGCGAATATCAGTAGTGTCTGGTGGGAAACGGTCAGTTTACTACGCGGGTTCAAGCGCTATCCTTTCAGCCAGCGCCGCATGCCCCCAACGACGATGGCCAACGTGAGCAGGGAACTCACCGGCATGAGGATGGCGGCGATCAACGGATTCATGTGCCCGGTGGCGGCGAGACCGACCGCGAGCGCATTGTAGGTGATGGAAAAAACCAGCAGCGCTGTCTGCGTCTGGCGGCGGGTCTCGTTCACCTCGAACAAACGCCGAATACCCGCGAGTCCTTGCCCGAGATAATAGAAATCCGCCTTCCCCTCGAGCACCCCACGGTGAATCACGGGCGTGCCCCGCACGAAGGCCGCATCGAACGCGAGACTGTCATTGGCGCCATCACCCAGCATCAACGTATCGCGCCGGTCGAGTTGCGTGAGCCAGTCCGCTTTCATTTGCGGCGTAGTCTCCGCCCTCGCTTGCGCAGCGGGAATGCCAAGCAATGCCGCCATCTTTTCCACCTTCTGCCGTCGGTCACCGCTCAGGATATAGGTTTGGAATTTCGCCGAGTGCAGGTTCGCGATCTCCGCGACCGCATCGTCGCGCACCGCATCGCGCAATTGAAACCGCGCCAGCACCACGCCATCGCAAGCGAATTCGGTGTCGTGAATCTCCGTTGAAGGCGAAATTTCCTCAGACAAAAAGTAACCTATTGGGTTACTTGTTGTCCTTCCCTGCCAGCCGGGACGGCCGAGGGACCAGAGGCCTGGGGCGGTTTGCAGGGTGACGCCGTAGCCGGGCTCTTCGTGGATCGCACCTGAAACCACGTCGCTCGGCTCATCGGGACGATTCGCCCTACCGTCATCACCGGAGGCTAACAGATTTTCATGCAGGCATTGGCTCACGGGATGAGCGTTGTCGCGCACGAGGGCGGCGAGCGCCGCACGGGCGAGCGGGCTCAAGCCGGCCAAGGCAGCGGGATTCACCAGCGCAGGTGTCTCGAGCGTGAGCGTGCCGGTTTTGTCGAAAATGATTTTGCGAATGCGGGTGAGCCGCGGCCAGACATCCGCTTCGCGGACGAAGACCCCGAAGCGCCGGAGCGCGACGGTCGCCATCTCGTCGGTGAGCGGGAACGCGAGTCCGATCGCGCACGGACATGACACCACCAGCACCGCAGTGACCACCGACCAAGTGCGGGCGACGTCGTGTGTGCCCAGCCACCAGCTCAGACCAGTCACTCCCGCGATCAGAAATATCCCGATCAAGTAACCGCCCACGATGCGTTCGAGAAATTTGTGGCGATACCCATCGCGTTCCGCCGGACGCAACAACTGGGCGAGCAGTGAAGCGGACCACGGCTGCGCGGCGCGCAACCGAATTTCCCCGCGACCAAGATTCACCGCTCCGGCCGGTACGCGGGCACCGGCGCGGCACTCGCGCGGATCGGCTTCGCCCGTAATCCAAGCCGTGCCGACCGTGGCGGCGGCCGTTTCCAATTGCGCCTCGACGGGAACGACCTGACCAGCCCGCACCAGAAAACTGTCGCCCACCCGCAAATTTTCCACGGGTTGATCCACCACCGAACCATCCGCCGCGAACACCCCGACTTTATGCGGGCGGGCCTGCGCGGTCAGCAAACGGCGCCGGTTGCGTTCGACGGCGGCGACTTGCGCCCAACGGCCGGTGAGCATCAAAAGAATAAACGCACCGACAAAATCAAAATAGACAAATGACTCCCGCCCGCTCAGCCAGCCGTAGAGAGAACCGAAATAAGCGCCCAAGATCCCGACGGCGATCGGCAGATCGATATGCAACACACCATCCCGCAAAGCGCGCACGGCGCGATTCAGAAAATAGGTGCCACCGGTCAGCAGGCTCAGCGTGGCGAACCCCATCGACAACGTACCGAAGAGCGCCGCGTAGGGGAACGTGGCTTGCATGCCGAAATACACCGGAAGAGTGAACAGCATGATGTTCATCGAGAATGCCGCACAGAGACCGACCCGACGCACAAGCAGTTTGCTCTCCGGCACGGCGGGCTCTTCGCCCTGCGGACCGACGAGATAATTAAAACTCTGCAAGATACGCGCAAACGCCGGCCCATCGAACTTTCCGCGAGCCCAACGCAGGCGCATGCGGCCGAGCGGGGCATCAGTCTCGATCTGTAAGGCGCCGGGTTGTTGGTGAAATAATTTCTCGATCAGCCACACGCAACCGGCACAGGAGATACCTTGGACTTCGAGCGTGAGTTCGGGAGTGGGACACGATGGGGGATGCGGCGCCCTCGCCGCGTCCATCCAGGGCGAGGGCGCCCCGGCTCCATTGGCGGGCTCCACCTTCTCGGCGTTCGCCTGCAACTCCGCGAGCCAGACGTAATCACGCGGCTGGAAAACCACTTGGTCAACCGGTGCTACCACCGCATCCTTGATCTTATAATAACCTTCCAGTCCGTGCTCGTGCACGAGCCGATAAACATAGCTGCAACCCGCACAGCAAAAACCGGATTCGCGTGCCGCCGGGGTAGCAAGCGGCACGCCGCAATGCAGACAAAGGTGGACGGGAACGCTTCCGGCGGCACGCAGTCCACGCACTCGCACCGTCCGGCGGTCATCCCCGTCCACCCAATTGGCTGGCAGCGGCGCACTCATCGTGGCGCCCTCCTTGTGGAAAATAATGGTGAACGGAAGCAGAGGTAGCAGCACGCAGTCCACGCACTCGCACCGCCGGGTGTCATACCCCCGTTCACCAAATTATTTGCCGCGTCCATCACGCCTTCGCCCCGTGACGCCAATCTGCCAACCCCGGGTTCTCCCATCACCATTACTCCGGTGGAAAGCAGGAGAACCCGGGGTGCAGAAAAGGATGTGGTCAAGAAATTCATCTTCAGAAACACACGAAATTATTCACGTCCGGCCCGGGAAACCCGAGCGTGGAACGCAGTCGCCACGAGATGAGCAATGCCGCCACGACCGCCAAGGTGGTCTGCATCCGCGCGAGCCAGACCGGACCGAGCTTGAGGCGCAGCCAATGAAAATTCGCCTGCGCAAACCAGAGCAGCGGCACCGTGCCGAGACCAAAGGCGAGCAATGTCTCCGCGCCGCGCAGCGCCGAGCCGGAGAGCAGCGCGAGCGAGAGCAAAAAATACAGCGGGCCACACGGCAGCAGGGGCGTGGCGAAGCCGAGCGTGGCCGCTGAGTGCAAGCGAGAGCGTCCGCCGTTTCCGCGCAGATGAAACAACAGCCAACTGTAGGCGCGCCCGAGCACGGGAAGTTTCGGCAGGCGCTGATCAAAACGCACGGCCACCGCGATAAAAAACACGACGAACATCCACGGCAGATAGCGCAGTGCGCTTTCGCCAATAAGCATCAGCGGCCAGCGCCCGAGGCCACCGGCGAGCGCGCCGAGCACGCCGTAACCGGTGAGCCGCGAGAGATGATAAACCGTGCTGACGGTGTGGGCGTCGACGCGCTCCTGCGGCGCCGGCATAATCGCGCACGCGAGCGGGCCGCACATGCCCGCACAGTGGAGACTCGTGACAAGTCCGGCAAGGAAGGCGGTACCGGGTCCGGTGATCGCGGCGAATTCCATGGTGGTTAAAAGCACGGCTCGTTCGGAGAACTCGCCCTACCTTCCTCCTTGGGTTGTCCGCGGCACGGATTGGATTTTGGCGGAGCGCGCCACGGTGAACATCACGGTCCACGCGATCAGCAGCAGAAGGAAGGCACCGGCAACCCAGAGCCAGAGGCCGACTGCGCCCTTTGGGGTTTGAGACACAGGTGTGATTTTTCCCGTAGCCGCGTTGGCGCGCAGCGACAGCGCGGCTTCGCTCGCGGCAAAAGCACCACCTTGTCGGGCTGCGCCCTCCGACGCGGCTACTCGATCCGGCTCAGCGCTTGATCCCTTTTTCATTATCTTCCTCCTGCAGCAGGCGAGCGTCGGGGCCGAGAAACTCGACCTGCCGGGACAGCGTGAACGCGCGGGATTGATCCTGCACGTGGATGGTGAACTTAAAAGGGCCGGTGAAATTTTTCCGCTCAATCCGCAGCACGAACGGACTCACCTGCTCGGCCATCGGCCCAAGGACAACCGAGGACGCAAAGCCGTTTTGCGTGGTGCCGGCGGGTAAGTCCGAAAGCGTCAGCGTAAACGTCGAGGGCTCGTTGCGCTTGTTGAGCAGGCGAACCATAAATTGATTTCGCACGTCATCCGCAGAAACGAAATACGCCGCGCCGCTCATGCGCATGATCATGAAGCTGGCGGGTTTCACCGTGGAGAAGGCGAAGATCGCCACGGCGAGGCCAACGAGCAGCAAAATCCCATAGACAATTGTGCGGGGGCGGATCCAACGAATCTTCCCGCCGGCAAAGCCGACCAAGGAGTCGTAGCGAATCAGGCCCTGGGGCCGCTGGACTTTCACCATGACTTCGTCGCAGGCATCGATGCAGGCCGAGCAACCGACGCACTCCATCTGCAGGCCATGGCGAATATCAATGCCCGTCGGGCAGACCTGGACACAGCGGTTGCAATCGATGCAGTCGCCCAGGGCTCCAGAGGACCGAGGACTGAGGCCGGAGGACGGACTGACCAAGGCCGCTTGGGCCTGCGGTCCTCCGTTTTCTGATTGCTGTACTCGCGGTGTAGCCGCGCTGGAGTCTGACGACAGCGTGGATTCGGACGCGGCTACCGGACCAGAGGACGGAGGACCGAGGACAGAAGACGGACCGACGAATGCGGCTTGGGCCTGCTGGCCTCCGTTTTCTGTTTTCGGCCCTCTGTCTTCTGCCCTCAGTTTTCCGCGCGGTTCGCCGCGCTGAGTGTCGTAACCGATGACGAGCGAGTGGTCGTCGGTGAGGGCGGATTGAAGTCGACCGTAGGGGCAGATGACAATGCAGAGCTGTTCGCGAAACCAAGCGAAGTTGAAATACAGAATACCGGCGGCGATAAAAACGAAGAGGAATTTCCCCCAATGCTCGCCCGGTGCCTGCCCCATCATATGCCAGACTTCCGGCAAACTGACAAAGTAGGACAGAAAAATGTGCGTGATGATGAGCGAGGCGACGAGGTAGAGACCGTGCTTCAACAGACGGCGGGCGATTTTCCCGGCGCTCAACGGGGCCTGATCGAGCTGGCGACGTTGGACGGCGTCGCCATCAATCATGCGCTCGATGCGGCGGTACACATGATCGAGATAGACCGTGTGCGGACAGGACCAGCCACACCAGAGACGGCCAAAGAGTGCCGTGAGAAAAAACAGCGCGAAACCGAGTCCGGTGACGCCGAAGAACAGCAACCACACATCCTGCGCCGCCAGCGTGAAGCCGAAGAAATGAAACCGGCTGCCGGCGATATCGAGAAACACGGCGGGATAGCCGCGCATCTGAATCCAAGGCAACATCACATAGAAGACAATGAGCGCGAGGCCGCTGTGCCGCCGCCAGCGGGTGAACCAGCCGTGGACATCCGCCGGGTGCAAAAACCGGTGCGAACCATCCTCATTGATGGTCGTGACGGAATTGACGGTCGGTCGGCGGGCCGGCGGGATTTTCGGATTCTGGCTGATGTTTTTAGGTTGATCGCTCATGCGTGGGTGAGCGGGGTTACTCAAGGCTGAGCGCCGCTGGGGGATCGGCACGAAGCGCGCCCGGCTTGTCCGCCATAGCTCTTGGAGCGGCGGCGGAAGGTCGCGCTCCACCTTTTATTTTGGGATTTCGACGGTGATGGGTTCCCCCTTCTGGTGATGGCTGAGAATGTAGGCGACGACCTCGGCGGATTTTTTCTGGCCGAGCACGGGGCCCCAGGCGGGCATGCCTTTCGCGAGCACCCCGGTGTTTACCATGTTGAAAATCTCTTTCGGCGTGCCGCCATGAAGCCAAGCGCGGTCGGTCAGGTCGGGGCCGATGGCGGTGGGGCTTTCGGATTTGCCGCGCAGGCTGGGCAGATGGCAGGCGACGCAGTTGGTGTTGAAGGTTTGCTTGCCGGATTCGACGAAGACCGCATTGCCGCTCATGTCCCAAAAGAGCGCGTCATTCGTGACGTCGAGGGAGCTGGCCATCTTGAGTGCGGCGATCTTGGCCATCTCGGCGTTCACTTGTTCGCCATCGGAAGGAACGACCCGGGCAATCTGATAGACGAACCAGAATACGATAGAAAACGCGATCGCTCCGTAGAGGGTGTTGAGCCACCAGTTCGGGAGACGTTTGTCGTATTCCTGAATACCGTCGTAGCTATGCGGTCGGAGATTATCCTCGGGATCTTGCGGGGAGTTGGGTTGCGGGTCGGATTTCATGCGCGGAAAAAAGATTACTTGTCGAAGGGCAAGTGGGCGAGGCGCTCGAGTTGCTCGGGCTTCATCCGGGTGGCGCGCCAGCCCGCGGCCAAGTAAACCAGCGAGGCGACCGCAAGGGCGACCACGGGAAAGATGAGCTGCCAGTCTTCGTAGATGATGCGTTGGAACATGGGAGGGATGGGGTTGAGGTGAGGGTGAAAGGGAAAGTGTGAGTGAGAGTGGGAGTGGGAAATATGCGTGTCATTGCGAGGAGGTCCGATCGCGGACCGACGAAGCCATCCATCTGGATCGCCACGCCCGGCTGCGCCGGGCTCGCGATGACAAATTACGGTTGGCGCATAGTGGTGACGGGGTCGACGACATGGGATTTTTTGCCGAGGCACTGGAGATAGGAAATCAAGGCGATGATTTCCTTGGTCGGCTCGACGTAGCGGCCTTGGTCGCGGAGGTCTTTGGCAATTTGCTTGGCCTGGGATTGCGCGAGATCATTGATCGTGGCGGGCGACATATCGGCGAACGGTACGCCAAGCATGCGTTGCGCCCGGATCTTCGTGGGGAGCGCGCCGAAGTCGGTGTTGTTTTGGTGGAGCCAAGAATACGACGGCATATTGGAGCCGGTCGAAATCGCGCGCGGATCAAGCATGTGATCGAAGTGCCACGCATTATTATATTTGCCGCCGACGCGGGCTATGTCCGGGCCGGTGCGCTTCGAGCCCCATTGATACGGGTGATCCCAAATGGATTCGCCGAGCCGGGAATAATCCCCGTAGCGCATGACATCGGGCACGAGGGTGCGGATCATCTGTGAGTGACAGAGATAGCAGCCTTCGCGCACGTAGATATCGCGGCCGGCAAGTTCGAGCGGCGTATAAACCTCGGCGACGCGATCCTCGGTCTGGAGCTGACGGTCGATGGTCAGCATTGGGATGATCTGAATCATCCCGCCCACGGCGACGGCGAGAAAGGTCAGGACGGTGAAGGGCATCGCGTTCACCAGCAGGCGATCATACCAATCGCCCCAGGCTTTGCCGCGCGACTGGAAATGGCCGATGGCGAGCAGCACGCAGAGCGCTGTGCCGAAGAGGCCGATGATATTGAGCCAGCCGGAAGTGAACATCCAGATGAAGGCGGCGAGCAGGCCGAGCGTGGTGTAGATCACCGGAGCATTGATGAAAGTGCCGGCGACGCTGAGTTCTTCGTCTTTAGTATAGACCGCCTCGTAGACTTCGATCGTGCCGTTAACCGCTTGGGCCCCGGAGATGGAGCGCCAAACATTGTACGCCATGATAACAAAGCCGGTGAGGTAGAGCGTGCCGCCGACGACGCGGAGCAACATGAGCGGACGGATGGCATTGAGCGTCTCGATGAAATTCGGATATTTCAAAATCGTGCCGCCTTCCGCCGTGGCGTTCAGCATGAGACCTTGGCCGATGCCCGAAGCCCACATGGCGCCGCCGTAGAGGAGAATGCCGAAGGTCCCGAGCCAGAAATGGAGATTGGCCAGCGACTGGGAGTGCAGTGGCTTGTTCCAGAGACGCGGGACGAGCCAGTAGAACATGCCGGCCGCCATGAAACCATTCCACCCCAGCGCGCCGATGTGCACGTGGCCGATGATCCAATCCGTGTAATGCGCGAGCGCGTTGACGGATTTGATCGAGAGCAACGGGCCTTCGAAGGTCGCCATGCCATAGAAGGTCACGCCAGCGGCAAAAAACTTAATGACCGGATCGGTGCGCAATTTGCTCCAACCACCGCGCAGCGTGAGCAGGCCGTTGAGCATGCCGCCCCACGACGGGGCCCAGAGCATGAGCGAGAACGTCATCGCGAGCAACTGGAGCCAGTTGGGCAGCGCGGTATTCAACAGATGATGCGGGCCGGCCCAGATATAGAGAAACACGAGGGACCAAAAATGGATGACCGAAAGACGGTACGAATAAACCGGGCGCTCCGCCGCTTTCGGCAGAAAATAATACATGATGCCCAAGATCGGCGTGGTGAGGAAGAACGCCACAGCGTTATGCCCGTACCACCATTGCACAAGGGCGTCCTGCACGCCGCCGAAGATCGGATAACTATGCGTGAGTGAGGTCGGGATGGAGAGGTGATTGACGATGTAGAGCATCGCCACCGTGATGATGGTCGCGATGTAGAACCAGATGGCGACGTAGAGGGATTTTTCGTTGCGGCGCGCGAGCGTCCAGAAAAAGTTAACGGCAAACACCACCCAGATGGCGGCGACCGCGATGTTGATGGGCCAGATGAGCTCGGCGTATTCCTTGCCGCGAGTCAGACCGAGCGGGAGCGTGAAGGCCGCCGCTACGATGATGAGCTGCCAGCCCCAGAAATGGAGCGATGAAAGAAAATTGCTCGCAAGCCGGGCCTTCACGAGCCGCTGCGTCGAGTAATAGATACCGGCGAACATCATATTGCCGACGAAGGCGAAGATGACGGCGTTGGTGTGCAGCGGGCGCAGCCGGCCGAAGGTCAGCCAGGCGGTGCCGAAATTGGCCTGCCAGAAGTTGAGCTGCGTCGCGATCAGGACCCCGACCAGCATGCCGACGGCGCCCCAGATAATGGAGGCCAGCATGAACTGGCGGACGATCTTGTCATTGAATTCGATGGTGGTTTTTTGACCGGTCATGGTGAGGGCGTGGGAAATCAGTTAAGAGGAGCGGAGGCGGTGAGAGGAGTGGCGTGGTTGCGGCGCAGGCAGCCGGTGCAGGGAGGGCGCGTCCCATCAAGGCAACCGCAGCGACCTTTGCCGTGGGCCTGCTCATGGTCGTGCGCATGATCGTCCGCGTGGTCATGATCGTGCGCGTGGTCATGATCGTGCGCGGGATCCGGCAAGGGCCTGTCCTCTTTTTCAGCTACGGTGTCGGCGAGCCGCGGGGTTTCATCGGCCAACGGAAGGAGCGAGTCGCGCTCGGCACTGGCAAACCGGCGGCGGTGTTGTTCGCGGGCAAAAAGCGCGGCGAAACCGCCGGCCAGCAGCAGACTGAAGAAGATAGTGATTGGTATGACGGACATGCGTGGAATGCCTGAAATAAGTATCGGTCAAATCGTGCCGGTTGACTGCGCATGCGTTGCGATAGATTTCCCGCATCTTGCGCAATCCATGCGCACGCTTGCACTGGCGCGGCACGACGAAAGTTAATTCAATAAATGCATCAACTTGCGCAACCCATGCCGCGCTCCGCGGCCCCAAAAAGGGCAAACTCACGCCGTGGATCAGAGCGTCATTGATCGGATTGAAGTGTTACGTCCCGCCATCAAGCGGGAATGGGGGGCCTTGTTGCGGGCCGAGCCCACGCTCTCCCCGCTCGGGCATCCCGACACGCTGACCTACCTGATGGATGAAACCATCTCGCAGGTCATTAAAAACGTGCGGACCCACACGCTCAAAAGCTGGATCCAACGTTCGCCCGTCCTGCTCGCGCCGTTACAGCGTCACTGCCACTGCCAGCAAAATCCGCTGTTGAATTATTACGCCACCGGTGAACTGGCCCTGCGCGCCGCCCTGCGCCCGCGATTTGAAGCGGAAACCTGTGAGGCGTTGCTCACGATTTATCACGTGAAAGCCCAGCAGGAGATCGAAACGTTATGCGCGGTTTGTCAGGTGCCGCGCGAAGAGAAAACCTGCCGGACCAAGCATTCGAACCCGGCACCGGCGTAGTCGTGGCATGGGTCTCCGACCCATGATCATCACGGGTCGGAGACCCGTGCCACTTACCCGCGCTGCAGTTTTTCGCGCCAGAGCGTCGGCGCCTCGCCTGCGATCTTCCGGAACACGCGATTGAACTGCGACAGCGACTGGAAGCCCGCCTCGTAGGCGGCCTCGCTGATGCGCTTGTGCGGATTCATCAGGAGATTTTTCACCTTCTCGATGCGGACGCGCGCCAGATAATCGGTGAAGGTGAGGCCCGTCGCCTGCTTGAACATCTTGCAGAAATAAAACGCGCTGGTGTTGACCGAACCCGCGACCTGGCGGAGCGAGAGCTGCTCATCCTGATGCTCGGTGATAAATACCTTGGCGCGCGTGACCATGGGAGATTCGGCTTGTTTGGCCGACACCATGAGCTGGTTGCTCAACGAGGCGAGATGCTGGGCGAAAATCGTGAGCAGACGCAGCACGGATTCGTACTGGGTTTTCTCGAGCACGCGCGTTTGAAAATACGCCTCTTCCAACCGTTTCAAATCCGCCTCCACGCCCCAGCTAAGTAGTTCCCGGGTGGCTTTCTTGAACTCCCGCTTGTTCGGTTGGTGCAGTAAAATCTGCCCTGTTTGAAGAAACGCCACGAGGTTTTCGCCCACCCGCACCGGCACGGCGGAATCGCACAAGCCCGCGAAACATTTCAGCGTCTTCGGTTCCAAGCGCGCCTCGACTTCGACCCGCTTCTGCAATTGCAGGCAGGCCGCGCAACTCTGGTTCGTCTGCGCCATCAAGGCGCAAAACGGCGCTTCCTTGGGATCGCCATGATGCGGCAGGTCGAACGCCTCGATCGGCCGCAAATTGATCGGCAACCCGGTGATTTCCCGAAACGCCTTCTCATAATCACGATAAATATCGGATTCCCGGAGCTGCTGGACGAGCTCGCGGCTTTGTTTGGCATTATCAACGGGAGTTACCACGCTGACGACTTTGCGTACGGTTTTAACCGGAGCAACCCCTTTTCCACCCCTTGCTCGCCTAATAACTTCCTTTATCGGAGCTAAAAACATTTGCTGTCGATCTTGCCGAGGTGGCACGGGTTCAAGCCGAGCTTCGTTCCGTCGCAGGTGGTGCGCTCGCCGCACCATTCTGCCGTCCAGCAGAACAAGGCAAGCTCGCCACCTACCCTCAACCCCACTGGCCCGGAGGACGGTGGTTACGCCAGCACGGCCCGACTCGTTTAACCAAGCCCCAGCCGCCAGTTTCTGTTCGACAAACCCGGGGCCGCTTCTTCTCCTGACCGAATGGCAACGCCCGAGAAAAAACCTTTTTCACCCGTCATGCTGATCATCGATCTGGTGCTGACTGCGGCTTTCTTCGTCTATATTTTCGGCGTGGTCAAACGCCACGTCCCCTCGCTCGACCCCAAGATGATCAACCTCTGGGGCGGTCTGGCTGCCGGTTGCATGTCCGGCGTATTCTGGCTGGCGATGCAGATGCTGAAGATCGTCTTCCGCTTCCAACGCGACTCCCGCAAGTAACCGCGGCAGGGTGCTGACCAGCTCCGGCAAGGAGGTCGCCCGGCGCATCGCCCACCGCCCCCAGTTGCTCACGGTTTTCCTCCGCGTCATCGGGTGGCCGATGAATAAGTAATCTCCAACGACGTCGAAGGCATGAAACATCACATCAGCCCCGAGACCTTCCAGGCCATCGAAGCGCTCACGCGTTATCTGGAAAAGAATCCGGCCCTCATCGCCAAAGCCAAGTCAGCCGTCGCGAAAACCGCGAAGTAAGCCTCAGACATCCTGATCCCGAGGAATGAGGATGAGCTCAACTCTACCTTAAATCGGAAAATACAATTAACGCGGAGGACGCGGAGAGCGCGGAGCCAGACGTGAGGGAGAAGTGGCCCGGGTCACAAGATCCACCGCGCGTGCCTCTGCCGAGGTGGAACCCGACCTCCGGGCGGGTTTGGCAACGTGAGCCAGCACCCAGCGCGCCCGGAGGTCGCGCTCCACCTCGATACCGTTCAGCCGGTTGGTGCCTCGGCAGGCTCAGCTTGTTTCCTCGTTACCCCTTACTCCACGGGCTGGGGTCAGGATGTCTGAGGCTTGGCGAAGGATGAGAGGCGCGCGGAAAAAGTTTTCGCTGCTGCCCACCGCCTTGGTGCTCTTTCGCGGCAAAAAGGGTTTGCTCTCGGAGGATTGGCCCACGAATCACACGAATGATTCACGAATTGAAGACAGGACAACGAACAGAATTTTTCCGCGGATAGCGCGGATGAACGCGGATGAAATTCCTAGTCCAATTTTTTTGTCTTTATCCGCGGTAATCCGCGAGATCTGCGGAAAATCATTCCGCCGGCTTGGGTTTATTCGTGGTAAATTCGTGGGATTCGTGGGAAAAATCCGAGTCGGGTCGTGCCTTCGTCACCTTCGATCCCTTCGCGAGACAATGCTGATCCCGAGGAATGAGGACGGGATTTAAGGGGTCTGGCCGTGTTTTGTTAGTTTAATGTGCGTCTTACTTGATGAAGGTAACCACGCAAGGGATTCGATCCGGCGGCGGGACATCAAGCCACTGCAGCCGCAAACTTCCAACTTTCAGTTTCAATCAAAACTAACAAAACACGGCCAGACCCCCTTTGATCGGCCCCTGTCCCCTTTTGAATTTTTTCGTTAATTATAATACTTACAACCTGACCCCTTTTGAATTTCCCGCCGGGAACACGGCATTATTTTAAGCAAGAGTGCCGTGAGCCGTCTCCTCGGACAACTGGGCCTGAGTCCGCAGCGCCCGCTTTACCGCAGCTACAAGCAGCGCCCGAAGGAGCTGAAGTATTTTCTGGCCAAGACTTATCCTGGC
>JBBRBC010000037.1:0-38048 GCA_038206205.1 Opitutales bacterium | reverse complement strand
GCTTGATTGCTCTTGTCCCATCCCCCAATCCCTGAAACCAATCCCTGAGCGCCATCTACTCAGAACTTTTAACGACAGCTGGGACATCCCCAACTCTAGCACTGCCTGAGTCTCCCTAAAAATCCGTCGGCTCCTAGCATCAGAACTTGATATTGATACCGCCGCGGAAGCCAGTGGTTGTGCTCAGATCTATTCTAGCCGAGCGACCACCAACCCCTTGAGTATAATCGCCAGATTTTTCGTAGCTGACGCCGGCAAAAAAACCAGTACGTCCAGTCAATTCCCAGTTGGCATCTAGATTGGCATAGTACCCAGATAAAAATTTATTTTCTGTGCTGGTTTCATCGGTAGGATCGGTAGTATTAGGCAGATCCTTCCCCGGAACTTTAAAAGATTCTTCGGCAGAGAAGGTGGTGCCCACATAACTGCCGGCGAGACCAATACTGGCACTCAAGCTGATCGATTTTGTCAGCATCGCCTGAACTTGAGGACCCACTCTGAACGTGAAATAAGCTCCTTTGATTTTCCACTTTCCGTCAACCACGACAGAACCGACTGCCTTAGGATCATCAGATGCGCTAGGTGAATCTTCTGTCGTCCGAGTAACTTCCGTTGATATTGATGTGCCATCTGATGCTACTGTGGTAACGATTTGACGTCCTTGATAAATAACCCCGGGGGTAACATCACTTCCTGTAAAGACGGGAACGTCGGTACCAATAAAACGGTAATAATCAGTTGCCACTATCAAATTAGAATTAACCTGACCAGTTGAGGAACTGTTGATGCCAGTAAGAGACACGCCGGCAATTATGCTAAAGCTGATCCGTTTTCTTGGATCCGTCAGTTGATGGGTGGCAAACAATTCTATTCCGCCCGAGTATCCACGACTTCCCTCACGTGTGGGTTCGTTTTTGGTCAAAGCACTATAGGAATCAAAAGCAATCGTCCCGCCATGCCCTGGTCGATTGGCCTGACCCGCTTCGTAGTATTCCCAATCACGAGCAATACCAGACTTATAGTTTAAAAAAGTACCCGTCAGAGTGCTGCTCGGATCAGCAGAAGTTGAATATGTCCGGTAATTGAATTCATCCCGAGCGAGAGCCTTTTTAGGGTCAGTGTCTGACAATGCATCAATGGCTAACTCAGCAGCGCGCTTTCCGTCTTTAAAAACTTTACCATTACTGTACTCACGTCGGACGATACCATTGTCAGTTCGCTCAATCGGACGGGAAACATTACCTAAACTTCCAAACTGAACGTGCGGTCCTTGCGTCAATTTTAGCCCCACCGAAAGGGACTGCTTGGATCGCGAAAAGATCCCGAACTGCTCGTCATCCTCGTCATCATCTTGCGCATGCATAACGGCAACAGAGAGGGCCAAGGATGAAAAAATGACAAGGGGAAGACGAGACGACAATTGCATGCGAAGATTGTTAAAGATGATTCAAAAATAAGAAAGCAGAACTTAACGCAAGTTCCCTCAAGCTCTTTCCATCGGCCCTTTAGGCTCTTCTTTCAATAAACCCGCCTGACGAGCCAGCCGTTTGATATCCTCTTCCTTTTGTTCCAGTTCAGATTCTTTTTCCTGTTGGGTCTGCATTTTCTCAAACAGCGCCGTTTCGCTTTGCTCGAGAAATTCCTCACGCTCTTTTAAGGCGTGCCGTTGGCCCTTGAGCGACTCTTCTTGCCGGTCCAACTCTTCCTTCAACTTATTGAAGGCTTCTTCTTGTTCCTTCGAGATGGCGACGCCCGACTCATTGGTTTTCTGCGCGGCATTCACGACTTGAGCACGCGCCTGCAGCAGAGCTTCGGCTTCAGCCAGAGCCCGTTCGCGATCATTTAATTTAGTATCTGCTTCGGCTAATGCGAGCTCCCGTTCGGCCAATTTTCCTTCCAACGTACGAACCGTTTTCTGCAGTTCTTCGATCTGCGCAACACTCAGAGTAGCCTCACCGCCCCAAGGAGCACGAGACTGGGAAAAGATTGCATCGATTGACTTCCGCGCCAAAGCACTGGCCTGGCTGGCAGCTTGCGCCCGCTGCAACGGACTGACGACGCCACGCCGAGGAAGAATCAAGGGTCTTAATCCACCGCTCTTCGGTTTAGGCGCAGCGGTTGGTGGCGGAAAAGACTTCGCAGGACCATTGCCTGAAGGTGGAGGATTAAGCGGCATCACGTTTTTGAAACCTTAAAGGGAGAAAAGGGCGAATAATAATTTCGGAATATTACTTACCAAAAAGACGTGCCCAAAACCCTTTCTTTTCCTCAGCTTTGACCGCACCGGGTTTAGCTGATGCAGCGGGAGCTGCTTTCGCCGCGGGTACGGGAACGGGATTCGCCGCGACCTTACGGCGTTCCATCTCTGGCAACATGATGGAGTTGGCCAGACGTATCGCAATCGCTTCGCGGGCCGGGTCATTAAGCACCAGAAAAAATCGCTCCAATGAGATACCGTCCATCATCTTCTTCAACAAGTCAGCCCGTTGGTCTTTAAACCAACCGAACGCCAGCAAAGTTTTCGAGCGTAAGGATGCTTCAAACGCCGCCGCTTGCTCTTTGGTCACGACCGTAACCCCGGCATCACTATTTGCTAATTTCGCACCGAGGAACTTACCGTATGAGAGTTGTTCAGGACGACTGAGGGTGGCTGTAATGAGTCCGATCGCCTCAGCGAGGTGCAAGCCACTGGTCCCTCTGCGATAGGGTAGAAAATGGCCGATGCCTTCTTCGTCACCGTGGGTCAGGGCGTTCAACGCGTTTCGAAAATCACCACCCAAGACAACCCGGGTGGCCATTTGTTGACCAAGATTGGCGAACTCACCAATCGTATTAATTCCTTCCGAGGCGCAAACCGCACGGGTACCAGAAGTGAATTGCGCGAGCTCCAAGGGAAACTCGTGAGGAATGCCAAGTCGGGAAAGTGTCTTCAGAATCGGATTTTCCTTCGAGGCGGTTTCTTCCACCACTTGTGCCACCATGTCGCCAAAGGGATCATCGAAGGCCAAGGTTTCCTTCAGAATAGAGACCAACTGGCAAATACGATCAGTCTTGCCCTCAATTTCCGGCAGCATCAGCAGTTCGTCCCAAGTGAAATCGATGTACTTGGTGGGTTTTTCTTCTTCGCCACTGATCGGCCACTCCTCCATATCCAGATTCTGAGCAAGACTGATCAGTGAAGTTTCGGCCATGATGGAGTTGCGGAATTTCTTCCGGACTTCATCCCAATCTGTCGCATTATATTTTCGCATGGGGTAAGCTAATTACTGGGGTGTTTTTAAGTGCTAGGCGCGTGATCGATTATCTCAGCAGCCAATTTCATATAATCATTGGCCACACTGTCTTCATCGCCACCACCCTCCTGCCCGAGCAGAATGACCGGCAAGCCGAGTGTCACCGCGCGACGCACAACCATGGCGTCACGAATCTGGGTACTGAAAATTTTTGCGGTGGGGGAAACCCCACGTCTCTGCGACTTGAATTGATTCAAGCGAAGTTGCATGCGCATCTTGGGAACTTCGATATCCACGTTCGTTTTGATCGAATTGAAAACAATGCCGTAAACTTGAGCAGCAGCGTCCATCGTCGAAGTACGGAAGCTGGCCGAAGTTTGCTGAAAGCGCATGAGCTTTTCGATGAGCAGGGTGAATCCGATCAAACTCAACGCATCCGGATTCGAGGGAACGTAAATCTCTTGCGCGACGTACACGCCATTCTGTGATGCCCGCAGGATGTTTGGCGGACAATCAAAGAGGATGACGTCGTAATCTTTTTCAACCTCAGCCAATTGCTCTTGGAAAATTGCGTATGACGGGCGCTTCGGATCCGATTTATATTCACCCTCCAGATCAACCAAGTTAAACGAGGTCGGAATCAAATCCAGCCCCGGGAGAAGTTTCTCGCCGTCTTTTCCTTCAACGACGTCCTTAATAATAAGGTCCTTAACGCGCACATTACCTGGATCAAAAATCGAATAGATCGAGCCCGTGCCGTTGACGTTTATCTTATTCCATTTCTCCAGCCTCATGAGCCAGATGCTCGCATTGGACTGCGTATCAAAGTCGCAGAGCAAGACCCGCAACCCGCGCTTGGCGAGGCTAGCAGCTGTATTGACGATCAAGGACGTTTTACCAACGCCACCCTTGTAATTTATGAAGGCGATTTTGCGTGCCATTGTCCGTGGTTATTTAATCCAGTTAGAAGATGCCAAGCCCGCAGCAGAGCGCGAGTTAAAAATAAAATCAAGTTCGATATCGTTACCTGACGTTAATAAATTAATCCGCGATTTATTTATACGGGTGAACGCAACTACACGAATCTACGAAAAACCAGCCTGCAAGTTTAAACGATCTCCCCGCGATAACTTCCGCAAACAAATATCGGAGCCCGCGGCGTTTTCATAGCGGACCACCAGCCCGAGTATGCGTGTTTTCGAGAAAGTAACAAAGCGGCGACCAGAATGTCACAAATGAACCCTATAATCGTTCCATGAATGCCGCCAAAATCCTCGCAGTCGACGACGAAGCTGACTTAACCGAACTCATCGCCTACCACCTAAGTCGCTGTGGACATCAGGTCGAAACCGCTGCCAATGGTTGGGAGGCGATCGCGTGTGTGACCCGTAACCGGCCGGACATCATTTTGCTGGATCTCATGTTGCCGGATCTCGATGGATTTGGTGTCTGTGAAATCCTTCGCCGTAATCCCGCCACGGCCACCATTCCCATAATCATTCTCTCTGCCTGGGCTTCCCATGATTCACGACTGCTTGGCCTCGAGTTAGGGGCTCTGGATTACATCACCAAGCCCTTCAGTCCACACGAGTTGGTGGAGCGAGTGAATCGCTTCATCAATCTACGTATGGACCGAACGGCAGATTCATTATCAACTTCTCCCTAGCTTGAAATCCACCGGGATCACCATCCGAAAGGAAACCGGTCGGCCGTGACTTAGTCCGGGTTCAAAGCGCCAGTTCAACACGGCGCGCAATGCCAATCGGCAAACTCGCGCTGTGTGCTCTCACGCATCACGGCACTCACGACCCGCCCTTTCACATCGATCACAAATTCCATCATCACCACACCCTCAATGAGATCAGTGCGCAGGGACGAAGGATAATTCGGTGGCATTCTCACGGTGGCTCCGGGAATTTTGTCGAGCGAATCGCAGGTGATACCTGAGGATTGCCCTGTTATCCAAGTACGGGGCCCCTATCTCCCATGCCACCGGCAGGCCCGATTTTCCCGGTATCCTTAAGCTTCATGACCGGGCGATCTTCGAGAGAAATAGTGAGTTCATGATGGCCAATGTCTATGAGTGCGGGCGGCAGCTCGGGACGTGCTTCACCAGTCGACAAAGCCTTCACCTCTATTGTTACATCCGTGTCTTCGGCCATGATTGGTTCGATTGTGACGTTCGCTTCTTCTGCTGGCTGAGGAAATGGCGCTTCAAGTTTAATTGTGATGAACTCCGGAATTCTAATTGTCTCAGGGTAGACACAAAAACAAAGCGGTATGGAAGGCCGCAGCGACGGTAGCAGGGATAACGAAGCGTTGAATGTTCATACTCTATCTCCCGCGGCCGCGCGCATTTTCTTGGATAGTTCGAGTAAACAATTATTGCCAAGCTCCAGCCCCGGGTCGTCAATCCGCCCATGCGGCCGACCGACCTCCCTTTCAATCAAAACCTCGGCATTATCGATGCCCATCCCACGGCAACGCACCTGTTAGAACTCCCTTTAACCGCGCTCGTCCGGAATCATTTGGGATCCATGCACGCGGCGGCCCAATTCGCCCTCGCCGAGGCCGCCAGCGCGGAACGCCTCCGTCGCGATTTCGCCAGCCAAGCCCCGTCGGCCTTGGTCGTGGTGCGCGGCGTGACCGTGAAATATCGCCACCCCGCCACCGGGACACTCCTCGCTTACGCCCAAGTTGACGAGACAACCGCACGCCACTTGTCCCATGATCTCGCGACCCGTTCGCGCACGGTGGCCACGGTGCTCGTCGAGTTAAAAGACCTCGCGGGCAACCTCACTTTTGCCGGAAGCTTCGATTGGTTTATCGGCCAACCAGAACAAACATCGCCATAATCACTCATGCCAATTCGCCTGATTATTGTTTTATTTCTTACCGCCCTCTCGAGCAACGCGAGCGACCTGCCATCGCACTTGAAAGTGATCGTGAACCGATTCAATCCGGCCATTCCTCCTGATTGGGCTTATACCATCACCACGCAACGCGGCCGTGAATCCTCCGTCGAACGCTTCGATCCTTCTCTCCCGGTTGCACAGCAATGGCTCCTTCTCCAACGCAACCATCGGCCCGCCACCGCCGACGAGAATTCCCGCGCGAGCAGCTATCGGATCGCCACCTCGACGAGTACCCGCGCCGCCTTTAGTCGCGGGGATATCGATCTCAACTCGCTGCGTCTGATCAGCGAAGATGAACAGCACGCCGTCATCCACGCCACTTTTCGCGACGACCTCAAAGATCCCCTACTCCATCAGCTCGAATTACAATTGTCCGTCTCCAAACCGCATGCCGCCATCGAACAATTCGCCCTGAAACTCACCGCCCCTTTCTCGCCTATCCTCACCGTCAAGATGCTTGAGCTCCACGTCGAGACCACCCTCAGCGCCCCCACCACTGATCGCCCTGCCCTGCCTGTGCTTGTCACATCCCACTTCCGCGGACGGGTCTTTCTTTTCAAATCCATCGAAGAAGATATCCAAACATCCTATTCTGATTTCGTTCAAGTCCGCCCCCTTATCCCTCCCGCCCCCGTCACCCCGCCTTAACTAAACCAGCAAGGTATATCTTGAAGTCGATTGACACTCAGGGGATTAACAGGGCAAAAACCCTAGTCACTCGCACCCCACCTCGTGAAAGGCCTGCCATTTCGTTGGAAACTCACCCTGCTGATCGCCCTGATCAGTGGCGTCACCCTCGCCCTCGCTTTCGTCGGGCTGTACGTGAACGACCTGTATCAGTTCCGCAGCGACATCGAGCGTCGGCTGGAAACCACCCGCTCCGAGTTGCAACAGCGCATCACCCCGCTTCTCGAGCAAAACTCGCCTGAGCTTAAAGGCTCCTTGCAATTCCTCGCCAACGATTCTCTGACTGAAGGTGCCGCCCTTTACTCGTCCGATAAACATTTGCTCGATGAATACCGCCGGTTTGGCAGCGCCCCGATCAGTCCCAGTTCGACCCAAATCGGAGAGTTACTGAACTCCAACAACGGCATTATTCTCACCACCATTCGCAAAAATGGCCACGAACTCGGCTACCTCTACCTCAAAGCTGAACTCACGGAAAACGAGCGCACCCGCTTCAGCAATCTTCTCCGCGGTGCCGGCATCATCTTCGTCATCTCCTCGCTGATCGCCCTCATCGCCGGTTACCGCCTCCAAGGCACCATCTCCGAGCCGATCACCCAACTGGTCGACGCCGCCCGCTACATTTCGGAAGAGCGCGATTATTCCGTCCGCGTCCCGCAACATGCCACGGGTGAAATCGGCGAACTCATTGCCTCCTTCAACTTCATGCTCGGCACCATCGAGCAACGCACCAGCGAGATGGCCCTCGCCCGCGAAAACCTCCACGTCAGCAATCTCCAGCTCGAAGACGCCAACCGCACACTCGAAGTTCGCGTCGAAGAACGCACCCGCGACTACCGCGAAGCCGTGAAGGCCGCCGACGAAGCCAACAAAGCCAAGAGCGGTTTCCTCGCGAAGATGAGCCATGAACTCCGCACGCCCTTGAACGCCATCATCGGCTACAGCGAAATCCTCCTCGAAGACGCGACCGACGAGGGCAACAAAGCCGTCGCCTCCGATCTGGATAAGATTCTCTCCGCCGCCCGCTATCTCCTCGGTCTCATTAATGACGTACTCGATATCTCCAAGATCGAAGCCGGAAAAATGGAGCTCTACATCGAGACCTTCGATATCCAAAAGCTTATCCAAGAAGTCGCCAGCACCGTCCAGCCCTTGGTGGGCAAAAAAAACAATACGCTCTACCTTGATTGCCCCGCAGAAATCGGGGACATGCAGGCCGACTCCACCAAGATCCGCCAGATGCTTTTCAACCTGCTGAGCAATGCCAGCAAGTTCACCGAAAAAGGTGGCATCACTCTTTCGGTCGCCCGCGATCCCGACGGGCTGCATGTGATCATGAAAGTTTCCGACACCGGCATCGGCATGACGCCCGAGCAGATCGGCAAACTCTTCAAGGCCTTCAGTCAGGCCGATGCCTCCACCGCCAGCAAGTTCGGCGGCACTGGCCTCGGCCTCGCCATTTCTCTCCAGTTCGCTCGCATGATGGGTGGCAACATCACCGTCGAAAGCACCCCCGGCGTCGGCACCACCTTCATCGTCCGCATGCCGCTGCAAGTGCAGGATATCACTCACCGCCTTGTCGAGGTCGATCCCGCCAAAATCTCCATCGGCACCAGGCCGCCCATCGCCCTCAGCAAACTGGCGCCGCCGCCCGACCATTCCCCCTGTGATGTGCTGCTCGTCGAGGATGATCCGCCTACTCGCGATATGATGGCCCGCATTCTCGAACGCGAAGGCTGGAAAGTTCGCACCGCCAACAACGGCCAGCACGCCATCGACGTGCTCGAACAAGTAATTCCCGCCACCGTCATCCTCGATTTGAAAATGCCCATCATGAATGGCTTTCAATTCATCGATCACGTCCAGACCAAGGCCGAATGGCGCCAAGTCCCCATCTTCGTTTTCACCTCCATGGATATTACCCAGGACATCCGGGAACGCCTCGCCGGCCGCACCGCCGGCATCTTCCAGAAAGGCGATCACTCCCGTGACGATATCATTCATCACGTCCAAGAAGCAGTGCAAGCCCACTTGACTGCTCAGAAGAACAAGCAAACCTGAACTCCGCTTCCCATGCCCAAGATACTCCTCGTCGAAGATAACGAAATGAACCGCGACATGCTTTCCCGTCGCCTCGAGAAACGCGGCTACACCGTCGTGCTCGCCGTGGATGGCGCCGCCGGCATCGCGCAGGCCAAGGCCGAAAAGCCCGACCTCATTCTCATGGATATGAGTCTCCCCGTCATTGATGGCTGGGAGGCCACCAAGCAGATCCGCGCCGATGCCGAAATCGCCGCCACGCCCATCATCGCCCTCACCGCCCACGCCATGTCCAGCGATCGCGAGAAATGCCTCGCCGCCGGCTGTGATGACTTTGATACCAAACCCGTCGAGCTCCCGCGCCTGCTCGCAAAAATCGAAGAGATGCTCAAGAAAGGAAAGACTCCGCCCGCCTGATGAGCGCCCGCGCAGACGCCCCCTCTTCCTCGGGCCTTGGCAGCATGCAGCCCCAGTCGCTGAGCCCCATCTTGAAGGCGATTCAATCCCGCGACCTTGAAGCCCTCACCCGTCTGCGCCACTCCCTCCGCACGCCCCTCAACCAGATCATCGGCTATTGCGAAATGCTGATGGAATCAGCCGAGGAAAACGGCACCATGGACCTCCTGCGCGATCTGAAGCGCATCCACACTTCGGGTGGTCAACTCGTGGCCCTGATCAACGACGCCCTCGCCCCGTGGAAAATCGAAACCGGCAAAATCGATGTCGACTCCATGCGGTTGGAAATGCGCACCCCGCTAAACGCTATTATCGGTTACGCCGAACTCTGCCTCGATGAATCCACCGGACCGGGAAAAGATGAACTCGTCTCCGATCTGAAGAAAATCCACCGGGCCGCCTTCAATCTCTATCACCTCTTCGAGGATAAAACCTTTTCCTCCAAGTTTAGTGTCGGCCCCAACCCCGGTGAAGCCGGCATCGCTTCCCACGCCACCATCGGCACTTCTTCCTTCAGCCCAGCGACCACGGTAGTCAGTCATGTCGTCGAGCTCACCTCACCCCATGTCCCGACGATCCCAGCCAAGCTGCTCGCAGTCGACGACGATCCCTCCAACTTGGAGATGCTCACCCGCCGGCTGCAAAAACTTGGCCATGAAGTAACCAAAGCCGTCAACGGACGCATCGCTCTGCAAAAACTCAAGGAAGAGGAATTCGATCTCGTCCTCCTCGATATCCTGATGCCCGAGCTCGATGGCTTTCAAACCCTCGAATTCATCAAGGCCGACCAGCGCATCCGCCATCTTCCCGTCATCATGCTCACCGCGCTCGACGACGTGGAAAGCATCGTCCGCTGCCTCGAGGCCGGTGCCGAAGACTTCGTCCCGAAGCCCTTCAATCCCGTCATTCTCCGCGCCCGCATCGCTGCTTCACTTGAGAAGAAACGCCTCCGCGATAAAGAACAGGCCAATCTCGCCCAGCTCCAGAATGAGCGCTCCAAATCCGAACGCCTCCTCCTCAACGTCCTCCCCCGCGCCGTCGCCGATCGCCTCAAGGCCGGCGAGCGCACCATTGTCGACAGCTTCCTCGACACCACCGTCCTCTTCGCCGATATCGTCGGCTTCACCCGGATCGCCACACGCAATTCGCCGCAGCGGATGGTCCAGCTGCTCAATGATCTTTTCTCCAATTTCGACCGCGTCGCTGAACTCTACCAGCTCGAGAAAATCAAAACCATCGGCGACGCCTACATGATGGTCGGCGGCGTCCCCATCGCCAATCCCGACCATGCCGAAACCTGCGCCCACGCTGCGCTCGAGTTCATGGAAGCGCTCCGGGTTTTCAATCGCCGCCATCAACTCGATTGGCAGATTCGCATCGGCATGAACAGCGGCCCGGTGGTTGCCGGCATCATCGGCACCAAAAAATTCTCGTATGATCTCTGGGGCGACACCGTCAACATCGCCGCCCGCATGGAATCCCAAGGCCAGCCCGGTCGCATCCAAGTCAGCGCGAATGTGAAGCAGCTCCTTGAAGGCAAATTCGATTTCGAACCTGTTGGCCGCTTGGAAATCAAGAACGTCGGCCCGATGGAAACGTTCCTTCTCTCCCGCAAGAATCCCTGAAGCCGGATCAGTAGAGAGAGGGGCATCGGTTTCCACCCCGACCCTTCGCGGCGCAGGGAAAAACATGGCCGCCATTTAGCCCGGATAAATCACGGAAGCCATGCGGTTTACCCGCCCGGCCCATCACCAGATCCCCTCACTGATTCTTCATCTGCATCCGGACCTTGGTCAGGCCGAATTTATTGCAGATATCCATCACTTCGATGGCATACTTGAGCTGTGAAGTTTCGTCCGCGCGCACCAGCACCGTGATGTCCTTGCGGACTGATGCGATGTTTTTCAGCGCCCCACCCAGCTCGCCAGACTCAATGGACTTATTATTGATAAACAGTTTCCCCTCCTTGCTGATCGTAATGGTGATCGAATCTTTCATCTCATTTTTGCCGGCGCTCTCCGCCTTGGGTAAGGTGAGATTCATGCTCGCGACGGAACGAAACTGCATGCTGACGAACGCAAAGAAAATCAGCATCACGAGCACATCGATCAACGGCACGAGGTTGAGCTCAGGGCGTTTGCGGCGCTTGGGATAGAGTCCGCTCATGAGGACGACTTGCTGTGGGCACTCAAGACGCGCTCGAGAATCAAATCCATTTTCACCGCGTAATTTTCAATTTTACGCTGGAGAAAACCCGAGGCGACGAGCGAGGGAATCGCGATGCCCAGACCAATCACGGTAGCCGAAAGCGCGAGCGCCACCCCTTTCGTGAAGGCCACCGGATCAGGCAGGCCGGTTTCAGGAGAGATTTGCGAAAAAACCTGGAGCAAACCAGTCACCGTTCCAGTGAGACCGATAAGCGGAGCAGCCGCATAGATAACGTCGAGATAGGGAATACCGCGTTCCATCCGATTGAGCTCGAGGCGGGCAAACGCTTTGATGGCATCGGGGTCCTGCTTATTTTGATTGGCGAAGCCCAAGACGCGGGCCAGCACCGAATGAGTCCCCCCGGTGTAGGCCTTACCCTGCACCACCGCATCGACCAAATCATCGGGCAATACCGACCCCTTGCGGAGCGAATAAAGCCGTTCACAAATAATGTAGACGGCGATGATGGAACAGAGACCGAGTGGATAGATGAGCAGGCCTGCGCCTTTAAAAACGTCGAACATATGAAAAGAAGATGTGAGTGAAGTCGGCTAGTAGACGCCTACAAGCCGGAAAAGATTCCCGGAATATGAGAAATGTGGCCCGCACTTCAAAACAATACCGCGATACCCCTGAGGCGGAGCGAAAATATAAATTGGCGTGCGAGTGAAATCATTAAACAAGTCCGGCACCCGATGACGCTCCTTCCCACTGCCATTTTCCTGGTTGGCCAAACTAAGGGTCAACGCGCTTGCGGCTTCAAGCGCACCTCAAAAACCTTCGGCCAGCATTTGCCGGTAACAAACAATCGGTCGTACTCGGGATCATAGGCGATTCCGTTCAATATATCAGTCTCGGGTCTTCGATCTTCAGGTGGCAACAGATGAGAAAAATCGATGATGCCCCGCACCACGCCAGTCATAGGATCGATCCGGACCACGGTGTCGGTCCGCCACACGTTCGCAAAGATCTCACCCTTGATCCACTCAAGCTCATTAAGTCGATCCAGCGGTTGGCCTGATGAAACGACCTTGATCGTCCGCACCACCGCAGATGACTTCGGATCGATAAAACGAATCCGATCAGTGCCATCGCTCATGATGAGCATCTTCCCGTCAGTGGTCAGCCCCCACCCTTCGCCTTCATAGGCAAATTCTCCTTGTTGCTCAAAAGTATCGGCATCGTAGATAAAGCCCTTCTGGCTTTTCCATGTTAACAGATATGCCCGTGGACCGATCACCGCCAGGCCCTCGCCGAAATATTCCGCCGACAAGGTTTTTTTCTTCAGAACACGACCCGACTTTATATCAACATTGCGGAGCGAGGAGCGGCCATTCAGCCCGGTGCTTTCCAAAAATTCTCCCTCACGAAAAACCAACCCCTGCGTAAATGCGCCCGGATCATGCGGCCACTCGTGGACGATCTCGTAGGAATAGTGAACCGGCACAAAACGACCTTCAGCGTCGACGATTGGTGATAAGGGAACGTCACTTGAGCTGCCTGGTTTGCCGCAGGCCGCCAACGCAAAAACCGTCAGCACCAGTCCATAACGGGAAACAAAATGAGCGATCTTTATCGGAAGCCTGGCGTGATGGCGTGCCAAGCCATAGAGCGGGCCAGTCGATCCCAACCCAATCATGCACAAAAAGCCGTAGGTATTATCCATCACTCCAAGCCAAGCACCTTTCTTCCATTGGCGGAAATCATCTGAGGCACCCATTGCGGGTCCCAGACGATATGAACCTTGGCGGATTCGACTGTGGGCAGCGCCGCGATTTTCTGCCGGGCGTCTTCCGCGATTACCGGCCCCATGCCACAACCAGGTGCCGTCAAAGTCATCTTCACTTCCACCACATTGGTCCCTGCAGGAGTTTGCTCCACCGCGAGATCATACACCAATCCGAGATCAACAATATTCACCGGGATCTCGGGATCGAAACAGGTCTTGAGTGCATCCCACACCACCTGCTCGCTGAATTCCCCGATCACCGTCTGCTGCTCCACCTGCTGGCTGAATCCGGCAATCAAGCCTGTGTCTTCCTTGGCGATGCGAAACAATCCATGATCGGTGCGTACCGTCACGTTGCCACCCAACGTTTGGGTGATGAAAACTTTGGCCCCGGCGGGCAAAAAAACTTTACCACCAGCAGGTATAGCCGTGGCCGGACAATCTTTTGAGAGCGTGTGATCTTGGGTCATAACCGCACTATGTAACTGACGCGCAACAGCGCAACTGTTCGTTCGGGCACAACGTCCAGCTGTTTCCAAAGGTTTTAAGAATAACCCTTTCCTCTCCGATCACAGCGCGATACACTGAGGAAATGGAAATCAAACTACCACATATGCCTTTTAAGTTTAGCACTCCTGATGGCCCCATGGAAATCACGGTTCGGAGCGGTTCAGTGAAAGGCAAAGCCGAGGTACGCGATCTTTATGCCGCTGCGGCTACCTTCATCCAGCATGGCCCCAAGGCGCTGGAGCGCATCCAAATTACGCCCAACGTGAAGTCTCATGGAGAAGTCATGAAAACTCTTTTAACTGGATTTGTCGTCAACCCCGAGGGCCACGACAAACTCAGTCTCGAATTCCGGATCCTCAACGCCCTCTGCAAAGCCAAGGGTGTACTCGAACTGGATAATTGAGTCGGTTCTTCGAGCGTATACGCGTCGGCATATCCCAGTTCGGCAGGCTCCACGATCGGGTTCATGCCCAGCACAAAAATCAGCCCGTGTCGCTGCACGGTCGCAAAATCCTTCGGCTGGATCAGCTCTACTGATCGCCGGCCCATGTCCGCAGCGGCCACGCACAGCGCTTCAACCGGCCGCCTGTAACACCCCTGGCAAACCGAGTTTAACTCGACTTTAAAGTTCAAGTGCAGGGCGTCTGTCTTGCAGACGCCGTTTGCCGACCCCGCGAATACCCGGACGGACGTCCAGCCAACTCCCGGCCCGACCTATCGTTTCAGCAATTCCTCGGCGTGGGCGCGGGCACTCTTGGCACTGCGATCACCGAGCATGCGCGCGAGTTCATCGACGCGGACTTGGCGATCTTCATGGATCGGCTCGATGCTGACTGATGCCCGCTCGCCACTTTGATCCTTGGTCACGACCAGATGATTCGCAGCCTGCGCCGCCACTTGCGGCAGATGCGTCACGCACAACACCTGATGGCGCTCGGCGATGTCGGCCATTTTTTCGCCGACGATTCGCCCGATCTCCCCGCCGACGTTCGCATCGACTTCGTCAAACACCAGCAAGGGCACGTCGTCGATCTCCGCGAGCACCGTCTTCAACGCCAGCATCACGCGGGCGAGTTCCCCACTCGACGCGACGCGATGCAGCGGCAACGGCGGTTCACCCACATTCGGCGAAAACAAAAATTCCACCCCGCAATCTCCGTACGGGCCCAGTTCCGGCAGACTCACTAAACTCACCCGGAAATCCGCCTTCTTAAAACCGAGCTGGGTGATGACCTTGGCCGTGGCTTTCGCGAGTTGCAGCGCGGATTTCTCTCTCGTGACACGCAGCTCGGCGGCGGCGGCCCGCGCAGTTTTTTTTGCTTCGGTAATTTGCTTTTCCAATTTCGCCAGCGCGCCCTCGACGTCGCCCTGCAATTCCAGTTTGCGCCGCATCTCGTCGCGCGCCGCGATCACCGTTGCCACTTTGGCGCCGTGTTTTCGCTTCAGATCCAACCAGGCATTCATTTTCTCCTGCAAGAGTTCGGCCTGTTCGGGATCAAAATTCAACGACTGCGCCAACGCTGAAAACTCCGCATCGAGATCACCCAGCTCGACCGCACTCGATTGCAACCGGTCCGCCAACGGTTTGCTCGCGGTATCAAGCGACTCCAGTTGGCGGACCTCGCGGAGCAGCGCCGACAAACGACCAAGCACGCCATCCTCGCCGCTCAAGCCGTGACTCAGGCCCTGCGCCAGCTGGCTCAATTCCTGGGCACTGTTCTGCCGCTGAAAATCCCGCTCCAGTTCCGCGATGGCTTCCTCGGTCAGATCCAAGGCATCGATCTTCGTGAGCTGCGCGCGCAAAAAATCCATCTGATCCACCGAAAGTTTCTCCGCCCCGAGCAACTGCTCCTGTTCAGTCACCAACTGCCGCCAGCGCTGGTAGTGGTTGGCGTATTTCTCGACGGTGGTTTCGTTCTTCGCAAAGAGATCGAGCAGCTCACGCTGGCAGCCTTCCTTGAGTAACCGGCGCGGTTCCCCTGGGCCGTGGAAATCAATCCACTGTTCGCCCAGCGTTTGCAGTGCATTGAGCGTGGCCAGGCTGCCGTTGACGGAGATGCGGGGAGCTTTATCGCGCGGCAAACTGCGTTTGAGAATGAGGACGCCATCATCACACGGCGGCAGATCGAGCGCGGTGAGGGTCGCGTCTAGTTTACGCGGATCAGCGAAGAACAACGCCGCCTCCACCTCGCACGCTGCGGCGCCTTGGCGAATGATGGTCTTGTCGGCACGCGCTCCGGCCAGTAGCGAAAGGGCTCCGAGCAAAATGCTTTTCCCGGCTCCGGTCTCGCCGGTGACTGCGGTGAAACCCGTCTCAAATTCCAGCGACACTTCATCCAACAGCGCGAGATTACGGATGCGGAGCGACTGAAGCATGTGATCGATTCCTTAACGCACCTGCAGCGTATCGGCTTCGTAGGTGAGGCCGAGCGAAGGGATGCTGACCGCCTTGCGCGTGCCTTCCTTCTTCACGGAGCCCGCCACCCAGGCGTCGTGTCCAGCCGCGCGAGCCGAGGCCAGAGTCGCATTCACTGCCGAGGGTGAAACGTAAGCGGCAAAACCTACGCCCATATTAAAGGTCGCGTAGGCTTCCCGCAGGTCGATCGGGCCCGACTCCATCAAAAATTCAAACAGCGGAGGGATCACTCCGGGTTCGGTGATCTCGTAAACAAACGGTTCATCGAGCCGCATCAGTTTGCGCCAGCCGTGGCCGGTCACATGTGCGACATAGTTGAGTTTCACGCCGGCTTGCTGGCACTGGTTGACGAAATCCACGTAGATGACCGACGCCGCGAGCAGCGCCTCGCCATAGGTCCGCGTGTCGCCGTGACCAATGGGGGTCTGGTAGCCTTGGAGCAGCTTCGTCGCGATCAGCCGGCACAGGCTCAGGCCGTTGGTCTGCACGCCGGAGCTCGCGAGGAAAATAATCGCATCGCCATCCTGCACTTCACCGGTGATGCGGTGCGACTTCGGGCTGATCTTACCGACCGCCGATCCGGCCAGCACAATCGCCGCAGGATCGATAATTCCCTTGAGCGTCGGCGTCTCGCCGCCGCCCCAGACCGCGCCGGCCAACGTGCAACCTTCGGCCCAACCCTCGACGAGTGCCTGCATGCGCTGGGCATCGGAAAACCAACCGGAATCTCCCACGGCCGCGTGCATCGCCACGGAGATCGGCAGCGCGCCGCAGGTCACGAGATCGTTGACCATGGTGGCCACCGTATCGATGGCGATTTCGCGATAGAAGCATTTGCCCGTCTGCGCATAGACGGCATCAGCCACGAGGTTTTTGGTGCCGAGCCCTTCCTCGACGTGCGCGAGAAAATGATCCTCCGCCTCCATCAGGTAAGCGCTCTCGCCGCGCGTGGTGGCGGGCTCGGAGTAACCATGATTACCGAGGGCTTCGGCGGTCGTACGCGCCGCTTTTTGGCAGGCGCGCTTGAACGCATCAAGTTGATCGTAGCGGACACCGGATGATTCGTAGGAAAGACTCATAGACTTAATAGCTCCGACCTTCGTGCTGTTCGTAATAATTCACGTAGGCCTGATTCACGACCCGGTAACCGCCGGGCGTCGGATAATTCCCGGTAAAATACCAATCGCCCGTATGATGGGGCAGCGCCTTCCGCAGGTTTTCCACCGGTTGAAAAACAATCTCGATTTCTCCCAGCCAACCATTGGCGGCGGGCGACACGAGCTGGGTGATTTTCTTCGAAACTTCCTCGGCGGAAAATTGCTCGTAGATTTTTTTAACGTGATTGACCGGCGTGGCGGAAGGTTGGGCCAGCTCTTCCCGGCAGAGCGCGTAGACTTCTTCCAATAAGGCGGTCTGACCGCGTTCCTTGATCAGGGAGACCGTCGCTTCGAACGCGATGAACTTGCCGATCTCAGACATGTCGATGCCGTAACAGTCGGGGTAACGGATCTGCGGTGCCGTTGAAGCGATCACGATCTTCTTCGGATTAAGCCGCTTCAAAATTCGCAAAATCGAACGCCGCAGCGTCGTCCCGCGCACGATGGAATCATCAACGCAGACGAGATTGTCCTTCGGCTCCACCACGCCGTACGTGATGTCGTAGACGTGGGTCGCGAGATTATTGCGCCATTTTTCCTGGCTGATAAAGGTGCGCAGTTTCACGTCCTTGCTGATGATCTTCTCGCCGCGGGGCCAGTTGCGCAGAATGAGATCATCCACCAGCGCCTCGTCGAGCGTGCCCGATTTCGCGGCGTCGAGCAGCGTCTGTTTCACTTGGGCGCGGCGACGGAAACGCAGTTCGCTCATCATGCCGAAGTACGCGACCTCGGCCGTATTGGGAATGAAACTGAACACCGCGTTCTCCAAGTCCCCGTTGATTGACTTGAGAATCTGGTCGACCAAACCGGCACCGAGTGCCTTGCGCTCGGTGTAGATCGCCGCGTCGTTCCCGCGCGAGAAATAGATGCGCTCAAACGTGCATTGCGTCTTGGGCAGAGCGGCCTTCACGCGCTCGACCTTCACCACTCCGCTTTTCTTGATTACCACCGCCGTGCCCGGCTCCACCTCGCTCACTTGCGCTGGCTCCAAATCAAATACGGTGCAAAGCGGTGCCCGTTCGGAGGCGACCGCCACCACTTCGTCGTTTTCAAACCAATGGCACGGGCGGATCCCGGACGGATCGCGCGCGACGAAAGCGTCGCCGTTGCCGAGCGCGCCGATCAGGCTGTAGCCCCCATCCCAGTCGACGGCGGATTGTTTCAGCACATGCCCGAGATCGACGTCGGTGTTGATCTGCTTCGTAATTTCGGTGCCGGTCAGCCCCTTGGCCTTGAGGGCTTGAAACAGTTCCGCGTCATGCTCGTCGAGGTGGAAACCGATCATCTCGAGCAGCGCCTGCGTATCGGTGGCGAAGATCGGATGCTGGCCGCGGGCGATCAGACTGGCATTGAGTGCCGCCGTATTCGTCATGTTGAAATTTCCCGCGAGCACGAGATTGCGCGTCGGCCAGGAACTGCGGCGGAAATACGGATGGCACGCGCTAAGATTGTAGCCCCCCGACGTGCCGTAACGCAGATGCCCGAGGTAGAGCTCGCCGCAAAAATCGTAGCGCTTCTTGGCCGTGTCGGGGAATTCCGGATGCACCGTGCCATCGCCGACCAGTTGGTTGTAGCGCGCCAGCAGCATCTGAAAAATCTTGTCGAGCGGGTTCGACTCGACGTTACGCTCGCGGAACATGTAGGGCTCGCCCGCCGGCACATCGAACTTGATGCAGGCCACGCCCGCGCCGTCCTGCCCACGGTTGTGCTGCTTCTCCATCAGGAGGAACAACTGGTAGAGGCCCCAGAGCGGCGTGCCGTATTTTTCCTGATAGTAGGCCAGCGGTTTTTTTAACCGCACCAACGCGACGCCGCATTCGTGTTTAATCTGTTCGCTCATGCTATGGATCCGGAAATTTTGATTTTATTCTCCAAACTGTTTTCCCAGGCCTGCCGCAATTCCGTGATCGGCCAGGCCACGACTTCATCGGTGGCGCCGCGCACCGTCAGCACCGGGTTGGCGGTCACTTCGCCGATCACCGCCGCCGAGACTCCGCGCAGATGGGAATCCGCGAGGACCGAACCGAGGCGCTCTGGTCCCACCAGCACAATGGCCCGGTTCTGGCTTTCGCCAAAGAGCAGGGCATCCAGCCGGTTGCCTTGAAAGGCCGCGAGCTCCAGCGTCACGCCCAACGTCAGTCCGGGCGCAAATAGCATCTCGGCGACACTGCATAACATGCCCCCGGCAGAAACATCATGCGCAGCCCGCACCTGCCCGGCCTTGATCAGCGTGCTCAACACATAATTCAACTTCTGCGCCATGGCTAAATCACATTGCGGGGCATCGCCGGCATTGAGTTGATGCACGAGGCCCTGATACTGGCTGCCGCCAATTTCCGTCGGCGCGGCCCCGAGGAGAATCAGCTTGTCGCCCGCTCCCCGCACCCATTGGCGGGTGAGATATTTCTCCTGCTCCACCTGCCCCAGCACTGCGACCACCGAGGAAGGACCGGATAAATCCGTCGCGCCGTGGCCATTCAAAGAAATGCCACTGCCGATTTCCGGTAGGCTGAAAAATTGCGCCGCTTCTTTTAATCCGGCGATCGACTCGCGCAGCGCATAAGCCTCTTCGGGTTTGACCGGGTCGGCCAGATTCAGGCGGCTCGACATCGCCAACGGCAAAGCGCCCGTGCAAGCCAGCCGGCGCAGACATTCCGCCAACGCAATCTGGGCCCCGCGGCGGGGATTGAGGTAGCTGAAGCGCTCGTTACCGCCATTCGCCAACGCGAGATAGCGGATGGTGTTCTCCATCCGCACGCGGAGCACACCGGCATCGCAACCCGGCTCCACCGAAGTAAACAACTTGCCCGCTTGTTCAACTTGCCCGCCACGCCACCGTTTCATCGCGATATTCGGATGGGCCAGCAAGCGAGGCAATGTCGTGCGCAGGGTGCCGGTTTTGATATCTGGCAGGTAAGAAGGATTCCAAGCGCGGGTTTGCGCGAGGTAAGCTGGTTCCTTTAAACCATGGGGCACGTGGGTTGCTGGAGAATCGGGAAAATTAGGATGAGCCATCGGGTAATGATTTGGATCAGACGTTGGCTGCAGTTCGGAGCGGAAATCTACCCACTAGGACAATGAAAGCCAGTGACAACGGGCTACACAAAATCCCTTTATCTGGTCGGTCAAAAAGGCGCGGAGCGGGCGTTGGGGCGGTGATTTTCCTCACAGGTGGTTAGAACCTGCTTATTCCGTTGAGACCGTGCCAATGGTCAACGGCTTTCTCCGTGAAGAATCGATTCACCTCGGGAAATATTTTCAACCCGCTGGGTTCTGTCAAAACACCGCTCACAATCCCGGCTCCAGGCTACTCCGCCACTCCGACCAGCTGCACCGCATCGAACTACTTCCAGCCCGGAACCGTTGCGAGGCTGAGCGTGATCTTCACTTTGGCAACCGGGTACGATGTTTGCGGCACCCGCACCGCGAACCAGGCAATCTCCCGCACGCTGGGGGCAACAAACGGATCAACTCGCTGCCACCAGACATAGACCGTGCCGTTCAGCTTGATCGCCTCGATTTTCGCAATCTCACCCGGAGCATTATTTTGGCGCACGCGGATTTTCGTGGCGTAAACCGGTTTCGCGAAGGTCAGTTCGAGCCAGGCGGTGCCGTCATTCTTCTCGGCCGGGCACCAAGCATCGGGACTGTTACCTGCGGCGGAAACATTGGGAGCGCCTGTAGCCTCAGACATCCTGACCCCGAGGAATTAGGGTGAGCTCAACTCTGCCGCGAATCGGAAAAACACCTTTAACGCGGAGGACGCGGAGAGCGCGGAGCCTGACGTGATTTCACTCCGCGTGCTCCGCGAGCTCCGCGTTAAACTATCTGGTTGGGTCGGGCTGTTTCCTGATCCCCCATTCACTGGATTGTGCCGTAAGTTATTCGCGTGTGGGCTGAAATTCTGGGTGGTGGGATCAGGAATATTTCCCGATGTGCCAGCATGCCTTGCTCCAGCAGGTCGGCAGGTGTCTCGCGAAGGGGGCGAAGGAATCCGAACAAAATGGCCTTCGTAACCTTTCAATCCTTCGCGAGACACTTCCTGTTTCAAGCTCAGTTCGTTTCCCCCCCGCGCCACTGTTGTACGGGCTGGGATCAGGATCTCTGAGCCTGCGCAGCTGAATACTGGGTCTTGCTGTATTGCGAACCTGCCGTCGCGCTCGTCGCCCATTGGCCGGCGGCCTCGGCGGTGACGGTTGCATCGTTCAGTTTATTCCACGAGACAATCTCCCCTGGGGATGGCTAGGCCGACAGTCGCAACGGACAACTTTTCGGCTACTGGTGGACTGACGGACGACGCAACAACGGGAGTCGTGGGTGCAGCCGGTGCCAACGATTGTACTGCGTCCGCAGAAAGATACCAGAGCCCGCCCGCCACGTGCGCCTTATCCAAGACCGCCTGCGGAGCGTCCGGTTTCCCCACCCCCGCAGCTTGCGCAAATGCAGCGCCCCCGGAAGCCGAAACGATTTCGACTTTAATCGCATCAGCCCACGATCCACTCGTGGGGTAAAAGCGTGATCACAGTCTTCCCGTAACGCTGAGTCTGCAACCGCACGACCACTCGCAACGGTTCTCCCTGTTCGACGGTCCGATCAACCACCCTACCCGGGGCCGGCTTTACCATCCCGGCAGCAGCCAGGGATCACACGACCACCCCGCCAGCCCAAAAACAGGCAGGACCCGGCGAAAGAAATGGCGCGACGTGTTCATTATTTCGCCGACCTCGGAGGAATCGCATCGTTGGGGCAGATTTGTTCGAAGCAGTTTCCGGCATTCTCGCTGGTGTCGCCATAACGCGATTGCGGCTTGCGGCCGGCATCGTTGATCCCGGTGCCCTTGCCCGACCGGCAGATCCCCAGACCGATGCGTTCTGTGCCCTTAGCCACGCTATAGAGCGTCTTTTCTCCCGAAGTTTTCCCCTCATAGAAATCCGCGAAATAGTAACGCATCAAACAATCCTGGTCACCCGAATGCTCCCCATATTCGACTCCGATGTACGCCCCGTTCCGTCCAAAAGTAAGTGCCAAAGTATCATGAAACCTTTCCTCCGCCATCGCTTCGGGTGAAGCGAAACGCGATTTACGATCACCAGTGCTCAGGTCGATGGCATACTGCTTTCTGGCATCGTTCAAATAGTCAGAAAAGAAACTGTTTCGAAAGGCTTGAATAAAAATCGCCGTGATCGCGTCTGCTGCTACCTCCTGACCTGCTTCGTCCAACACCCGAATTGGTTCCTTCGTTTCGAAGGACGCGGTGAAATAGGATTTCCCGAGCCGATTTTTAGGGTGTTCTTGCGCAATAAAGAAGAGATCCATTTTGTAGTCACCTTTGCCGTGATGCTCCACCCCCACCGAATGCTGCAGCTCATGCGCGATCGCCCGGTCGAAGACAAATACCGCATCCTGCACGGGCAGATTGAATGATTTATTGAAGGCGCTCTCCGTGTTGTCCCGCGCGAGAATGCCGATTCCATCGACACCTCCCGGACGGCCGGCCAGGCCTTTCTTGTTTACTACCGTCATCGCGCCTTCGTCGCCCAGTTCGGATTTTGAGGCGAAAGTCTTCACCCACACCCCATGCTGATCCACCAAGCGATGCGGGGCATCGCGGTGGTTGCCGTTCATCAGCCGTGTTTTCTCGGACATTTCTGCCGGGAGTAGTTTCGAATGAACGCGCAATTGCGAAACGCTCTCGAACAAATCGATGCCAGGCTCCGCGTCCGCGCCAATCAAGTTGAGCACGAAGAAATCCTTCTCCTTCGGATCGCCTTCGATGTGTTTTTCGTTTTCCGCCCAGCCGCGGTACTCTTCGTAGAGCGTGAAGCCGTCGCCGTTGTCTTTCTGGCCCTCGACTTTCTCGTTGTCGTCATCGTCAGCCAAGCTGGCCGCGTTGTTCTTTTGCTTCCAGCTGTCGGCCACCCAGCCGGGCGATTTCATCTTCGGCAGTCGCGGCATTTCGCCGACCTCCTTCATCACCCCCTCGATCTCGCGGCCATCCGCCAACAAACAAATGGCGCGCAGCGAAGCCCGGCCGCCAAAATCGTAGCTGTCGATCTGCACTTCCGCGTAGGCTTGTCCTTCGTCATTCCGTTTCGGATCAGCGACCTCAAGAATTTGGTCCGATTTGCTCAGTTTACCTCCGGCCACTGCCGCCAGCCGCAAATCGTAGTCCTGATCCTTCGCGCTCAGCGGCCAGTTCAAACAGATACCGGGTTCGCGCGAGGTATCGAGCAGTTGAAAGCGGATATTCTTCACCCGGGGAACGAACTTCCCCTCCCCGTCCTTCGGCTTGAGCGTGGCGCGCGCCATCAGTTTGTTTCCGGGCTCGGTCGGTCTTTTGATGTTTCCTTCGGGCCGCCACTCCTCGTACCCCGGAGCCGTTATGACCAGTTCGAGGGGCGGCAGCGTGATGTCGATCTGCCAGGCAACCTCGAGAGCAATGTCCCAGGAACCATCCCAGCCGGGTGGCTTTGGTACCGGGATACTCGCGGTGCCGAGCAGTTCGTTCGCCTCACCCGCGAGGGGCTGGCCTTTCATCTCGGCGACAATTTGATAGTTGCTGTAACCAAGGTTCCACTGACCCGTTCCCATATCCAGCGGTACTTTGGCTTCCGAATTTGACTGCGTGTTATTTCCTTCTGCCTTGTGCTCCTTCACGACGCTTTGGCGGACCGCTTCCCAGGTGCTGGCCATATCCGGCATGAGCGTGAATTGCAGGTCGTAGCGTTTTTCTTCGGGGCGAATTTTCACGAAGGCATTTCCGAAATTCCCCTCAAATACTTTGTCGCCGTCGTAGGTTTCAGACAAGAAATCACTGGTCGCCCGGGCTTCCCCCTGTTCCGACTGGGTGGCACTCACCGTCATCTTTTCGGAAATCCTTCCGGTGATCTCAACCTGATCACCCCGTGGAAACCACGTGACCAGCAAGTCCGGCGTCGCCTGTTTCAATTTCTCCCTGTCCCCGGCCAGCACTGCGGCTTGCATGGTCATCGCTCGTTTCATTTGCGCTTCGGCCGATAGGTTGGTGGGAAGATCATAGGCTTCCGTGGGCCGCACCTCGATCCTGCCGCTAAAACGATTATCTACCTCGATCGTGGTTTCTCTGCGGTTAAATTCACTCTGCACCCGCTTCGAGGCCGTACCGCGATAGCCGATCTGAAAAGTGAGGTAGTGCTTCTTTTCCCCGTCTTTCTCTCCGCCGGAATCTTCCTGTGCGCGGGAGTTCGCAGCTAACGATAGCAAGCCAACCAAAAACAGTGAGGAAACAGGAATAACACTGCGCTTGAGTGAGCCGGTGAGCACGAATTGGAGAAAGGAAAATCCGCTCAAAGCGTCGAATAAATTCGTGGCCGACCCAACAATCGTCCCACACCAATCTTTACGGTGCCGCTCCGACCAATTGCACCGCATCGATTTCCTTCCAGCCGGTGACGGCGGCGAGGTTCAGCGTGATCTTCACTTTCGCCACGAGATAATCCGTCTTCGGCACGCGCACGGCAAACCACACGATCTCGCGCGTCGCCGACGCGACGTACGGATCGACGCCTTCCCACCACACATGTGTCGCGCCGGCAGAATCAATGGCTTCGATCTTCGAGATCGCACCCACCGTGTCGTTCTGGCGAACGCGGACCTCGGTCGCGTGAACGGGTTTTGCAAAAACAACTTCCAGCCAATCAGTGCCCGTGTTCTTGCCCGCCGGACACCACGCATCGGGACTGTTGCCCGCGACAGAAACATCAGGCGCGCCTGTGGCTTTCGCCGCAGAGTAAGTTCGCTTGTCGTACTGCGAGCCAGCCGTCGCGCTCACGGCCCATTGGCCCTTGGATTCACTCGTGACTTTCGCGTCGGTGAATTCGCGCGCGGGCACGACCACACCAATCGCAGCCAATGCTGGAGTCGTTGCAGTTGCCGGAGGAAGAGCGAACACGGGAGAAGGAGTCGAGACCACCGCTGGCTGAACCGGAGAAGTGGGTGCGACTGGAGTGGGCCTCGGCGCGACGATGGAAACGGCGACCGGTGCGGCGGGAATGGCTACCGGCGGAGTAGCCGGACTCGCCTTGTTCGTCGCATTGGCCTCGAGCGCTTTCTGCACCAAAGCTTTTTGCTCGGGGTTTGCTTCCATCACTGACTCCGGAGGCCAGCTCCATTTCGGCGGCGGTACGGAAGGAGTCGTGCCCGTGTGCATTGCGCTCATCACGCGCGTGAGCAGTTCCTCGCGTTCAATCGGCGGTTGCCCGTTGCCACTCTTGGGACTCGCCCGATTCAGACAAATCATCGCCGCGATCGGATTGCCCGCCCGCAACGCCACTTCGGCCCGCGCTGTGAGCGCGTGCGCATCGTCCGGCGTTTTTGTGAGCAGTACATCGAGAATCGAGGCCGCTTCTTCGGTGCGTCCGTCGAGCAAAGCATCTTGCGCGCGGTTGAGCGTCCGCTGCGAAACTCGGACCGCCGTTTCGGTGGTGGCCACGATTTCCAGCGGAGTATCGCGTGATACGACTTCGCCGGTCCAACCGCTGCCACCACGAATCGCGAGACGGGCGCGCACCACATATTTTCCGGGCGCAATCGACTGCATCGCTTGGGCCTTAAACCGCCAGAGCCCTCCGGCAACATGCGTTTTGTCCAGAGTCGCCGTCGGTGAATCCGGTTTACCCAACGCCTCCGCGCGCGCCACCGGCGCACCGCCACCAACCGGAGCAAGCTCGACCGCGATCGCCTCGCTCCACGAACCGCTGGCGGGCGCGAGCGTGATCGCTTCCTTCGCCCCTCGGGGCGCGCTGACGCGAACCGCAATGCGCAGCGGTTCGCCCTGCTCGACGGTGGCATCGGCCACTCCCCGCAATGAAAGGGAAATCCCGGGCGCAGGCGCTTCGGCCGCACGCGCACTGACCAGGCAGGCAAGGAGAAAAAACCAGAGCAGGTGGCGGAAGGATTTCATCGTTTCACAATTTATGACGGCGGCACCGCATCGTTGGGACAGATCTGTTCGAAACAATTGCCGGCTTCGGAGTCGCCGAAGCGCGGTTGTGGCTTGTGCCCGGGGGCATTCACGCCCGTACCGGTCTTGTCGCGGCAGATTTCCATGCCGATGCGTTCCGTCCCCGGCTCGATCAGGTAGTATTGTTTGTCACCCATGGCCGGTGCCTGCTTCGACTCATAGAACTTCGCGAAGTAATAACGCATCAGGCAATATTCCGCGCCTGAATGTTCACCGTGCTCTATCCCGACCACGCCGTTGAGGTGCATGAAGCAGTAGACGAGCAGAATCTCGATGTGGAAGTCAGCGTACGCTTGGGGCGTACTGAAGTTGATGTTGTAGGTGGATCCGTTCCGTTGAATATATTCCGCCCCTTCCTTCAGGTAACGCTCCTGCATCATCATATCCATGAATGCCCTGAATTTCAGGTATTCGGGGTAATCGCGCTGGGCCACATCCTCGCCTGCCTCGGTGCGCAGGTCGATCGGCTTGTCCACCGAGGTTCCGTAGTAGGGCCGGCCGAGCTTGTTCACCGGGTTGCGCGTCGAGGCATAGCCGACGATCATTTTGTAGTCGCCCTTGCCATGATGCTCGACGCCCACGCTGTGCAACAACTCGTGCGCAATCGCCCGGTCGTAAGCGAAGATCATGTCGGAGGCGGCGAGATTGAAGGGCTTGGCGAAAGCGCTGTCCTCGTTGCCCCGTCCGAGAATGCCGATGCCCTTCACCAAGCCCGGCCGGCCGGCGACTCCGGATTTGAGCATCTCCGTCACCGCCCCATCGTCGCCGAGTTCGGACTTCGAGGCGAAGGTCTTGACCCACACGCCGTGCTGATCGACGACGTGGGCGCCGCGCCGACGATTGCCATTCATCAGGCGTTTCTCCTCGGACATCTCCGCCGGACGCAGCTTTGAGTGGACGCTCAGCTGCGAAACGCTCGCGAACAAATCGATACCGGGCTCGGCGTCCGCTCCGATTAAATTCAACACAAAGAAATCCTTTGCCTCCGGATCGCCCTCGAGGTGGGCACCATCCATCACCCAGCCGCGATATTCCTCGTAGAGCGAAAAACCATCGCCGTTGTTGGGCTGGCCTTCGACCTTGTCGTCGTCGAGATCATCGGCACCGCTCTTGTACTGGTCCTTCCAGCCATCGGCGATGTGGGAGTCGGGCGAACGTTTCGGCACGCGCAAGCCATACTCCGATTTGCCCTTGAGCTTGCCGATGATCCGCCGCCCGTCGGTCAGGACCGCCGTCACTTGCAGCGTGGACCAGCCACCCCAATCGTAGGGCACGACTTTCACGGTGTCGCTGAATCCCTGTTCGATCGCCCGCTCCAACTTTTGGTTGCTGTTGCTCAGCCGGAAATAATTGCCGGTGGCGTCGAGCTCGAGATCCAGTCGGTTGTCCTTGGCTTCAAGCGGCCAGTTCATCGCCACCCCGGGCTCACGGGAAGTATTGGCCAACTCCCAGATGAATTGCTCAACCTTCGTCTTGGGCGTCGTGCCTTTGATCGTCTCCAAGCGCGCTTTGACTTCAAGAAAAGCTCCGGCCGACGCATCCGGGGTGGTTTCCGGCCGCCACTTCGCGTAGTCAGTCGGTTCCTCGATCACGAGCCGCAGCTCTTCGAATGAAGTCGGTTCGAGATAGATCGTGTAATCCCATTCAAACGGCACACTGGCGGCATTGGAGGCATCGCCACCCTCGATCTTCTGCTCGCTGGCAAATAGCACCATGCGTTTTTCCGGATAAGGCAGCGTCTCCGTTCCGTTCAAACCGTAGGCGTAGACCTCCCTGCGTTCGGTGAATTTTTTATCCTTCAGCGTGATGATCTCCGTGAACTCTGTTTTCCGTTTGGGCGTCTCGACATGGAATGACCAGCCGCGCTCGCGGTGAAACTCCAGCTTGGCCTTCAATTTATCGCCGCTTTCAAGCGGGCCACTGGTGTTAAAAAAGGTTTCTACGATCGCGCCGCCCTTCTTCAAGCCCTCCCCAACGCTACGAAAGGAGGCATCCAGATTTGAGCTCACGACGCGCCCGGACCACACGGAGGGCTCATCTTCATACTCGTCGAGCACGAAATCCACCGAGAACACCGCCTGAAAGGTAACGGAGTTTTTCCAAGGGTTATTCGATTCCCACCCCTTCCCACTCCGCTCATCAAGCGTTTTGGCCGAAGCCACCAGTGATCCGCGCCAAGCCTTCACGTCGTGAAACCGCGCCGGTCCATCTTCGCCCTGCTTGAGGAGCTTCGGCAATGGAGTCAGGTCATCACCGGCCGCCTGGAGCGCCCCACTCATTCCGACCAAAATGACGCACCCCAGTACAACACGGGGCACATGAAGCCGCTGTTGACACGCCCACGCGATCGCCAAACGAAAAACGCCAATGAACGGAGAGTTCAGATAAACCAGTTTCATAATAGAAGCTAGGTCAGGACTACGGGGTACGGTTGGGGTGTCGAATTGATTTCGGTTTCAGTCTCTACTGCTTATTACGCGAAATCCGTTCAACGTCCTTCGGCTCCGAGCAGTTGCACCGCGTCGATCTCGTTCCACCCGGCGACCGCTTTTTCATCGAGCACGATTTTAACCCGCACCACCGGCGCGACCGTTGCCGGAAAATTCACGGTCAATTCCCCTACCTCGTTCTTGGCGTAGGCCGTCGCGTCGGGACCGCGCCAGATCGGAGTGGCGACACCCGCCGCATCGATCACCTCAATCCGAGTGATGGCCCCGGGATTGAAACTCTGCACCACGCGCACACCGGTGGCCCGCACCGGTCGCGCAAAAGTCAGTTCAATCCATTCCTCGCCCTGATCGGCGGCCTTGGCCGCCCACGCCCGTCCGTTGTCGCCATGCTGCGCCACATTCGGTGCGCCGGTCGCCTGCATCGCACCGTAATTTGTGGCCCGATATTCGGAACTCGCGCGCGCGGAAATCGCCCATTGCGGCGACGACGATGAAGCGTCCGTCGGACCCGCGGCCACCTTCGGGCCGACCGTGGAAACCGGAGACGCCGCTGGCGCGGTGAAGGTGGCGGAAGGTTTTGTCGTTTTTGGTGCAGGCGCTGTCTTTGGTGCGGGATTCTCCGCCACCAACCGGTCGAACAGCGCCTGATGGCGCAACATCATCCCCGGATCAGCATGGACATCCGGATAGACTTTCATTTGGGCGGCAATCGCGCGCCCACTAAAAATAATCGCCCCGGGTAAATCCGCCGCCTTCTCCGCCGCCACGCTGCGCAGCAACAGCGCGCTGACATCATCCGGATACTGGCGAAGAAACGCATCGAGGCTCGCGATCGCTGCGGCCGTATCGCCGCGATTGAGCACCGCCGCCGCAGCCGTCACTGCCACCGGAGTGGCCGGGAGCGGATCAAGCGGACTGTTTTCGTCAACCGCAGCACCCCACGCCCGGCCCTGACCAAGAATCAGCGCGAGAAGAACCAGCAAACGAAGAGTGGTCATGGGGTTCATTTTTTCTTGGGGGGAATGGCGTCGTTGACGCAGATCTGCGCGCGACAATTGCCTCGCCCGACAGCGGCCGGACCATAGCGCGATTGCGGCGAGCGTTGCGCTTCGTTAATGCCAGTACCCTCGGCACTCGTGCAGAGGTACGCGCCGATGGGCTCAGAGCTGGGTGTGATCTTGTAGTAGGTCTTTTCATCGCCGCGTTTCTGGAAGAGGACGGAAAAATAGTAGCGCATCACACACCCCACATCGCCGGAACTTTGGCCCTGCCAAGCACCGAGAATGAGCGACTGGTCTGACTCGGAGACTTTGCTGTTAATCAAGATCTCGACCATTTGATCTGCCGTATAGTCGAACTTGTATCCTTCTCGTGCGGCTCTGCCGGCTGTCACCGTGGCTCTTATATCTTGTCCATAATAATCCCGAACGGATTGCCGTAACTTCTCTGCGGCCGCGGCGAATTGTTGGGCATAGTTCGCGCCCGTTTGCTCCTCCAGCACCTTCACGGGGAAATCGACAAAAGCAATCGTCTCCCAGAAACCCGGCTCGGCTCCCGGAAACCGCGGATCATCCGCGAAGCGAAAACTGAGTGGGATCGTACGGTCCCCTTCTCCGTGGTGCTCGACTCCGACCGCGTGCAACAATTCATGCGCGACCATCGACTCATGGAAACCGGCAATGGACTTCACCGTCGGCGGCGCGAGGTTTCCCTCGGGCGGAGTGCGCGGGCCGACGCGGATCTGCTTCACGTATTTCGGACGACCGGGCATGGTGTTGACAGCGGCGTTGATCATGTCGGTCTGACCGCCACGCAGCGAAGGATCGGTGCGGAGCACGATGCCGTGTTGCTCGACCTTGGTGGGGCCGTTCCGACGATTGCCATTCATCAATCGGGTGCGCGGGTTCATCTCCGTGCTCTTGAGCCGGTGTACCTTCAGATCGGTGATCGACTCGAACCGCGTCACGCCGTTGAGAATCTCCGGCTCCCCGAGATTTTGCACGAACAGTTCCTTGAGTTTTGGATCGCCCTCCACATGCCGGCCGTCGACGACCCAGCCGCGATATTCCTCATAGAGCGTGAAACCGTCGCCATTATTTCCATCCCCTTCGGGCGTCTTTTCACTGTCATCACGATCCTCGCGCAAACCGGGTGCCTTGGCCTTGAGCCACACCTCGGGAACCCAGCCACCTCCTTTGACGTAGGGCAACTCGACCGCGGCCACCATCCCATCCGGATGCGCATCGAATTCGCCCACGATCTGCCGCCCGTCGCGTAGGCGCGCAAAAACTTTCAGCACCGTCTTCCCGCCAAAATCAAACGAATCAATCCGGGCGATGCCACCCTGCTCCTCCACTCCGTTCACCTGCACGGGAATCAACTGCTCATACGCCAAGATCCGTCCTTCCGCATCGGTAGAAGCAACCGCTCCCAAACCATCGGGCACGGCCAGACGCAGATCAGAGTCTTCGTCGCGCGCGTTTAGCGGCCAGTTAAGGCAGACTCCCGGTTCGGTCGAGGTGTTGGTCAGGTCGAAACTCAATTCATTGATTGCGGGAGGTGTTTTCTTTTTGGGATCTTTCGAGCGCAACACCGCGATCACTTGTAAGCCCGGCCCGCCGGCGCGTTTCGGAGCGTCGATGTTTCCTTCCGGACGCCACGCGGCATACTTTTCAATGTAGAGCTTGAGCTCCACGTCCTGATAGACCGGCCAAAAATTTGCGTAGCCGGTGCGCGTCCACGCATCGGCCGTGGCACTGCCGGGCTCGCTGAATTGCGCCTGCGCCCCCAGCGGGCCGATGCTTTCGGGTGCCGTCCCTTTAATCCACGCATGCTCAAAACTCTTGAATTCAATCGTGTCAGTACCCGATCCCGTCTTGTCCCAGTCGCGCCACGACCACGTCGTCGTCTCCGTGCCGGGCGAGACCGGTTCCTTCAGCGTCATGAACGACCATTCCCCGGTCTTGAGGTTGAGCATCAGCCCCGGCTGGGTCCGAAGACTGAATTTGCCCCCGAAACCACCCTGCCCGTTATTGATCCGGACCGTCTTGCCAAAATTGGCGGTATCCCGCTCGGAGCGCGAACTGCCGGCCGTGCCATTCGCGTCCACTACCTTCCAAAATAATTGGGTGGCACCGACGAGCGTATCCTCAGCGAGTTCGAGTTCCATGGACACCTGCGTCCAGCTCAAGTAGTTCAGCTCCTTCGTAAAACCATCCCCCGAGCGCTGATGACCGCCATTCATGAGTACCCGCGACTCACCACGGCATTTGCTAATGCCCGACCACGCCGTCCATGACTTCGGCCCTGTGTCCTCCAGTGGTGCCAGCGGCTTCGACGCCGGACGCAACGGGGCCAACTCCTCCTCGGCCCCGACGACCCGTAACGTCATAGCCCCATTCAGCGCCAGCAAAAGAAACGCCAAGGTTCCAATCCGTCTCAGCCGAAACGTTGCATTCAAGAGCTGAGCGTCGAGATACCGGAGCCAGACCATCCAATGAATACAATTCTCCATCATATAATCACACATACCAGCTCTGAAGATCGGGCTCTCAGCGCTCAACCCTTGACTCTCAACTGCATCGCTCCGTCTCAGATCGATCCGACCCGGCAGACCGAGCTCTTTCATGAGATTAAAGGACATAGGGAAGACCTGAAGCAAACCGTGGCTCCGGTGGCAGGCGATCCAAAAACGTGCGCCTCACACTAGCCTCTCGCCTAACTCACTCTCGCTTCTATTTCCCCGCTTCACACCACTTGACCGCGCGGGCTATTTTGCGAACATCCCTTTTCCCTACCATGCTGATTCTTCGCGGTTCCCCCGCCCTCTCCACTTTCCGCCTCGCCAAACTCCTCTCGGACCTGACCGCCGCCGGGATTCCCGCCGTCGCCGTCAGCGCTGAATTTGTCCACATCGTGGAGACTGCACTGGAGCTGGCTGCCGATCATCAAGCCATCCTCGAAAAACTTCTCACCTACGGCCCGCGCCGCGCCGCCACCACCGTCACCGGCCTCGTCCAAATCGTCGCCCCCCGCCCCGGCACCATTTCACCGTGGTCCTCCAAAGCCACCGACATCGCCCACATCTGCAGCCTCACTTCCGTCAAACGCATCGAACGCGTCATCGCTTACACCATCGACTTCGGCCCGGATTTTTCTGGCTCTCAACTCTCAGCTCTCAGCTCTCAACTAGTTCCCCTCCTCCACGATCGAATGACCCAAAAGGTTTTCGCCAATCTGAACGAACTCTCGATCCTCTTTTCCCACGCCGCTCCCCGCCCCATGACCAGCGTGCCCGTCCTCGCTGAAGGCCGCGCCGCCCTCGTCGCCGCTAACAAATCGCTCGGTCTCGCGCTCGCCGAGGACGAAATCGATTACCTTGTCATCGCCTTCACCACTCTCGGTCGCGATCCGAACGACATCGAACTCATGATGTTCGCGCAGGCCAACTCCGAGCACTGCCGCCACAAGATTTTCAACGCCACCTGGGAAATCGACGGTTCCGCCAAGGACAAGTCGCTGTTCCAGATGATCAAGAATACCTACACGCTCCACAGCGACGGCATCCTCTCCGCCTACAAGGACAACGCCGCCGTCCTCGCCGGCACGCGTGGTGGCCGTTTCTACGTCGACCCAAAGACCAACGAGTACGCCGCCCACGACGAGGAGATCCACATTCTCGTTAAGGTCGAGACGCACAATCACCCCACCGCCATTTCCCCCTTCCCCGGTGCCGCCACCGGTTCCGGTGGCGAAATCCGCGACGAAGGCGCCACCGGCCGCGGCTCCAAACCCAAAGCCGGCCTCACCGGCTTCACCGTTTCCAATCTGAAAATCCCCGGCGCCATCCAGCCATGGGAAAAAGAAAACGGCAAACCCGGCCGCATCGTATCCGCGCTCGACATCATGGTCGAAGGCCCGCTCGGCGCCGCCGCCTTCAACAACGAATTCGGCCGCCCCTCGATCAACGGCTACTTCCGCACCTACGAACAGGAAGTCCCCTCCGCCGTAGGGCCGTCGCTCACCGACGCGCTGCCTTCAGGCTCTCAACCCTCAGCTCTCAACTCTCAACCTTCGGTCGCGTCCCCCACCGAACTCCGCGGCTACCACAAACCCATCATGCTCGCCGGCGGTCTCGGCAACATCAAGGCCGACCACATCAAGAAAGGTGCGATCAACCCCGGCGACCAACTCATCGTCCTCGGCGGACCGGCCATGCTCATCGGTCTCGGCGGCGGCGCAGCCAGCTCGATGACCAGCGGCTCCGGCAACGAAGATCTCGATTTCGCCAGCGTCCAGCGCGACAACGCCGAGATGGAACGCCGCTGTCAAGAAGTCATCGACCGCTGCTGGGCCCTCGGCGACGAGAACCCCATCTCCTTCATCCACGACGTCGGTGCCGGCGGTATTTCCAACGCGCTTCCCGAACTCGTCAACGACGGTGGTCGCGGCGGCCGCTTCCAACTCCGCGCCGTGCCTAACGACGAGCCCGGCATGTCCCCGCTCGAGATCTGGTGCAACGAATCGCAGGAACGCTACGTCATGGCCGTGCCCGCCGCGCGCCTCGACGTCTTCAAAAAACTTTGCGAACGCGAACGCTGCCCCTTCGCCGTCGTCGGCGAAGCCACCGAGAAAAAACAACTCGTCCTCGAAGATTCCCATTTCAAGAACACGCCCATCGATCTTCCCCTCGAAGTCCTCCTCGGCAAACCGCCCAGAATGTCGCGGAAAGACACCACTCTGAGCCGCCCACTCCGTTCACTGCAACTCGGCAACCTCACACTGCAAGACGCCGTCCGCCGCGTCTTGTCTCACCCCACCGTCGCCGACAAAACTTTCCTCATCTCCATTGGTGATCGCACGCTCGGCGGACTCATCTGCCGCGATCAAATGGTCGGCCCATGGCAAGTCCCCGTCGCCGATTGCGCCGTCACCGCCGCGTCGTTCGATGTGTACACCGGAGAAGCCATGTCGATGGGTGAGCGCACGCCCGTCGCCGTCAACGACGCCGCTGCCTCCGCCCGCCTCGCCGTCGGCGAAGCGCTCACCAATCTCGCCGCCGCGCAAATCGGTGACATCGGCAAAGTGAATCTCTCCGCCAATTGGATGGCCGCCCCCGCGATCCCCGGCGACGGCGCCGATCTCTACGCCGCAGTACAAGCCGTCGGCATGGAACTCTGCCCCGCGCTCGGCATCACGATTCCCGTCGGCAAAGATTCCATGAGCATGAGCACCGCGTGGAAAGATGGCGAAAAAAACAAACGCATCACCGCCCCCGTCTCGCTCATCATCTCCGCCTTCGCCCCCGTCACCGACATCCGCCTGAGCCTGACGCCACAGCTGCAATATGACGCCGCTGCTCCGTCAGCAGTCCAGAGCTCAGAGTCCAGAGTCCAGAGCCAAGCCCGTTCCTCCGATGTAGGGTCGTCGCTCGCCGACGCGCCGTCTTCCGACGCTCAACGCTCAACTCTCAACTCTCAACCAGCGAACCGTGTCGGAGACACGGTTCTGCTCCTCATCGATCTCGGCCGCGGCCAAAATCGCCTAGGCGGCTCCATTCTCGCGCAAGTCGTCTCTCAAACCGGCGAAGACTGCCCCGATGTCGACAAACCCGCCGACCTCAAAAATTTCTGGAACGTCATCCAACTCCTCGGCCGCGAAAAGAAACTTCTCGCCTACCACGACCGTTCAGACGGCGGCCTGCTCACCACCATCGTCGAGATGGCTTTCGCCGGCCACGTCGGTGTCGACCTCGAAATTCCCGCTGGTCACAACGCCTTCTCCGCCCTCTTCAGCGAGGAACTCGGTGCCGTCATCCAGGTGCGCGAATCCGATCTCGACGAGGTTTACCTCACGCTCCGCCAGCACGGTTTCAAAGCCTGCACCACCCGCATCGGCACGCTCAACCCACACTATGCTCTCCGCGTGAAACGCGCCGGCCAGGAAATACTCAACGAAAACCTCAGCACGCTCCGTGCGTTGTGGTCCGACGTCACCCGCCGCATCGCCGCGATGCGCGACAACCCCGCCTGCGCCGAATCCGAATACCAACTCAAGCTCGACCGCAGCGATCCCGGCATCACGCCACTAATCACGTTCGATCTGAACCATAGTTACACAGAGGGACTGAAGAGCCCCACAGAGAGCACAGAGTCCAAGGCATCGGGCCTTACCTCCTCCCCCTCTGTGAAATCCTCTGTGGTCTCGGTGACAAAGGATCGTTTGGGTCGTCCTTCCGTCGCGATTCTCCGCGAGCAGGGCGTGAACGGCGAAGTCGAAATGGCCGCCGCCTTCACCCGCGCCGGTTTCAGGGCTATCGATGTTCACATGACCGACATCATCAGCGGCCGCGTCTCGCTCAAAGATTTCCGCGGACTCGCCGCGTGCGGCGGCTTCAGCTACGGCGACGTGCTCGGTGCCGGCGAAGGCTGGGCCAAGAGCATACTCTTCAACGACCGAGCCCGCACCGAATTCGAACGCTTCTTCGCCCGCGAAGACACCTTTGCCCTCGGCGTATGCAACGGCTGCCAGATGATGAGCAATCTCCACTCGATCATCCCCGGTTCGGATCACTGGCCGCACTTCGTGCAAAACAAATCCGAGCGCTACGAAAGCCGTTACGTCTCCCTGAAGATCGAGCAGAGCCCGAGTATTTTATTCAAAGGCATGGAAGGATCCGTGATCCCCATCGCCACCGCCCACGGCGAAGGCTTCGCCGAGTTCAAGGACGCCGCCGCGATGCAGGCGTGCAGCGACTCCGGCCTCGTCGCCGCGAGATTCGTGAACAACAAGCACGAAGTAACCGAGCAATATCCGCTGAACCCCAACAGTTCCCCTCTCGGCATGACCGCCCTCACCACCACCACCGGCCGTGTCACAATCATGATGCCGCATCCGGAGAGAGTCCACCGCTCCGCCTGCATGAGCTGGACGCCGAAGGACTGGCCGGAGGATTCGCCTTGGATGAAGCTGTTCTATAATGCTCGCCAGTGGGTGGGGTAACCGCGTCACACCACCAGTTCATAAGGTCCAATTTATTTTTCTAGAACAGCCTTTATCAATGGATGGTAATCCGAAACAGCCGAGTCTAAGCGCTCAGCACATGTTTTGAATTCGTATTGGGAATCTGAAACGAATATCTCGATAGCAATCCTTGCGGCGACTTCATTATTTAACGAGGTCCCGCAAACGGCGAGCAATCGCTTCATAACAAACCAACGATTGTGGCTTGAACCAAGTTTTGCGATATGGATCGAAGCATTTGCTTTGGCATCAAAATCTCCAAGCTCGAATATGCGTTCCAGCCTTCTGACCTTGAGAGTGCCGGATTCGTTGGGGGATTAAGCGGCGGCGGCGAGGCTGGTGCCCTCGATGCGTGAGAGGTCAATCCGCGGTCGGAGGAATATCGCGAAGGTTGGGTCTTGGGGTAGTGCGGCCAGATATTCCGGCAGGCTGTTTCTGAGGGCGCAGGCGACGACCATTTCCGAGGGACAATCCGGGGTGCGCACCGTCCGCAACCACGAGCCAAAATATTGCCAGACTAACTTCGGCTGGGTGGCGGCGAGACATTGGAGCAGACCTTGCGCGACGAGCCCGACTTGGATGTGCCGGTGATAGGCGTCGAGCTTGCGCCGGATCGCGGCGCGGTAACGGTCGGTTTGGCGATGGAGATATTGGTCGCCTTGAAAGCGGTGCAGCGGAGTCATGCCGCGCATCCAGAAATGATAGGTCCAGGTGCCGACGCCGTGCAGGGCTTGTTTGAACGTGACCTCGATTTTGAACCGCAGGGCGTAGAGTCGAATGATCTCCGCCGGTGCGAGGGTCACGTCGGTGCAGAGGAGCAGGATTCGGCCGCGCTGCGGATGGATCACCGCGACGAAGCGCACCACTCGCCCCGCCGGCCGCCAGAGCAAATCCTGACAGACGTAGTGCAAGGTGATGTTCGCTTCGTCGTAGACCGGGCTGGCCATCGGCTGCAGGTCCCCGGTGAAGAGATCGCGCAACCGGATTTTTTTCCCGTAGCGTTTCGGTCGGCCGCGACCGGCCCGCGCCGGTTTCGCCGGGGCGGCATAGGCGCAGGCGTTTTTCTTGAGCCGGGAGATCAGGTGGCTGTTTTGGTCGAGCAGGCCGCAGATGATCTTGCCACAGGCATAGTAGGCATCGGCGACGAGCAGCACCGGCTCCGCCAGTTGCAGGGCCGCGAGGAGGCGCAGCAGTTTATCGAGCAACGTGCTCCGGTCGCGGTTG
>JBBRBC010000036.1:0-39274 GCA_038206205.1 Opitutales bacterium | reverse complement strand
GCCGGAATATCTGGCTGCTCTACCCCAAGACCCAACCTTCGCGATATTCCTCCGACCGCGGATTGACCTCTCACGCATCGAGGGCACCAGCCTCGCCGCCGCCGCTTAATCCCCCAACGAATCCGGCACTCTCAAGTTCCTAAGACTGCTGAATTTAAAGCAATTTTTGCTAAACAAGCCCAATATCTGCGGACCGTCCATGAGGATGTGCTCAAAGCATGGGATGCTTTCCGAAGCGAAGTTGGCGCAACAAGCGAACTTTGTGTTTATCGGATTGTTGATGGAGACAGAACAGAGAATGGGTACTTGGTGCTGAGAGATGGTGAGGTCATAAAACTGATGAAAGAGAGTGAAGGTGTTAATTTATTGAAGAGCTGAGAAGCTGACGGAGGGGGTCAAAGCTGACCCCCTCCGTCTTTGCTAGCCCCACCGGCGCAGGCGCTTGTGGCCCGAAGGATCGGGCCACGGGCCGCTCGTTAGCACGAGCTTTCACGTCCGGCGTAGCTGTTACCGATTTTTCTCTGGTCGTAAAATTTGCCGAATTGAGCGCGTACGGATTTTTGCGGTCTGGCCGGACTGGCATGGTAATTCGTAGCCAAATTGCCGCGCTCCTATCGTAGCTTACGATGCCATTGAGCGGTTGAAGTCTGGTCGCGTGCAAAATTTGGCCCGCTGACGTCGTACGGTTTTGAATCGAATTGCGATCGTGCGTCGGATCGGTGGTCAAAGCTTACGATGGGATCGTGGATTGTTCGTGTCTCAGATTTCCCCCAACCGGCCCCGACTGCTCGAGGTAAGCGTTCTGACCGCTGGCGTCGTCCTGCTTCGCCGAGGCTACGCAGGACACCGTATGATTTTCGGCCACGCTCTCATCGTACCCGCCCTGAGCTTGTCGAATGGGTTATGATGAGAGCGGCCCGTTCGACGCGCTCCCGTTCGATAGGCTCAGGGTCTGCCGACAGGGCGGCCGAGTGGCGTCAGGTCCGGGTGAGGGCGCGCATGGCGTCGTGAAACGACCACCGGAGGATTTGCGTGTGGCAATCGATGGCGTTGCCGCGAAGGCTGACGCACTTGTCGCCGCTCTGGTTCCGCTCGGGCCAGCGCCAGTAGCTTTCTTTGACGATGAGGCCGGGGAAATCGGCACGCGGCAATTGCCGCCGCCTTGCTCAATCATGAGGTGCCCGCGGGCTTCGAGCAGGAGCTCGAGATCGACTTTCCGAGCGGCGCGGATTTGTTCGCGGGTCCACGAGGGCTGCGTCTGGGGCGGACGGGGTGGTTTGGTTTTATGCGACATCGAGGTCCCTCCGTCAATGGGGTTGCATGAGCACGCGGTTGACTTGTTTCAAATCGATGGTGCGGGTCTGATCGCGGACCGCTTCGATGAGCGCCGATACGCAGAGATTTTTTGTGCGCCGCAACAGGCCTTCGCCGGAGCGCACGACGAGGGCGAGCGCTTCGGGGGTGAAGGTGTTGTGGCCGAGCCGGCGCGATCCATTTCGCCGAGGATAAACCGTCGAACGGGGGAGGAGAGTGAGTTCAACTCCGACGCGAATCGGGATGAAATACCATTAACCAGCATGCATCACACGATGACGTGTGATAGATGGAGGTTAGGATTCACAGCGCATGCCTCTGCGGTGGTGGAACCCGACCTCCGGGCGGGTTTTGCCGCGAGAGTTGGAACCCAGCGCGCCCGGAGGTCGCGCTCCACCTCCGATACAGTTCATCTGGTTTGCGCCGTTACAGGATCATCTCGTTTCCTCGTCCTCCTCTCCATGGGCTGGGATCAGGATGTCTGAGGATAAACCGTCGAACGGGGGGGAGGAGACCGGCTTTCAATGAGGATTGATCAGCATTACCTCGGAAATCGGAACCAAGCACTATTCGGTAAAATGGCTCTTGTTAAGGGAACTTTGCTTTCAGCAACCGTGATGGAATCAGTCGATGGATCGACCGTTTGAAAAATGGCTGCCCGAGTAGGGGTCGAACCTACGACCAAGTGATTAACAGTCACCTGCTCTGCCACTGAGCTATCGGGCACCAAAGTGATAACAATGAAGGGCCAAAAAGGGGCGCGCTTTCGGCCTTGTCAATACCGCTCTCCTGTAAAAACAAACTTTTCTGCGGGAGAGCGAAAGTTTTGGTTGCATCGGGCAAGGCCGCCGATTCAACTCCCGACCCTTTTTCAATTACGCCTGCCTCCAATTCCGGAGTTACAGGGGGAACGAAACCATGAAGAAATACCAACTCACTGTCACGTCCCGCGAGGGTAAAGGCCGCAGCGCCTCCCGTCGTTTGCGCAAAGCCGAGAAAATTCCGGCCATCCTCTACGGCAAGCATACCAAACCCGAAACTCTGGCTGTTAATGTGCCGGAGTTCGTCAAACTCCTGAAGGAAATCTCCGGTCGGGCGTCGCTCATCGAGCTGAAACGCGATCAAGGGGCTTCCGCTCTTTCCATTCTGCAGGAAGTGCAACGCGATGCGATCACTGATCGCTACCTGCACATCGATCTCCAGGAAGTGAAGGAGAACGAGAAGATGGTGATCAATGTCACCATTCACACGGTCGGCGAAGCCTACGGCGTCAAAACCGAAGCGGGCATTCTCCAGACGGCGACGCACCGCGTGCGCGTCCGCTGTTTCCCGAAGGATCTTCCCTCGGTCATCGAAGTCGACGTCACCGAACTCAAGATTGGCGAGTCCATCCATATTTCTGAGCTGAAGCCTATCTCTGGTGTCGAATTTCTCGACGACAAAAACCAGACGGTCGTGCTTTGTGTGGCTCCTCCAGAAGAGGAAGCCGCTGCGGTCGTCGCCGCCCCGGTCGAAGGTGCCGCTGCTCCTGTTGCGGGAGCTGCTGCTCCTGCCGCTGGTGCCGCTCCTGCTGCGGGCGATGCGAAGGCCGGAGCTGCCGCTCCTGCTGCCGGTGCCAAGCCCGCCGCCGGTGCGAAGCCCGCTGCCGGTGCCAAGCCAGCGGCCGGTGCCAAGCCCGCCGCTCCCGCCAAGAAATAACCGTTTCCCGCAGCCCGTTCGTCCTCACGGCCGGGCCGCGTTTTTAGTACGTTCTTTGAGTCATGTCCATAACGCTCATCGCAGGATTGGGCAATCCGGGCCGCGAATATCGCGGCACGCGTCACAACCTCGGTTTCACCGTGGTAGATGCGTTGGCCTTGGCCGAAAAGCTCTCGTGGCAACCCGAGCCTCGTTTTCACGCCGAGATCGCCCGCTGGAATGTCCGACCCGGCGTCACCCGCTGGCTCGTCAAGCCGCAGACTTATATGAATGACAGTGGCCGGGCTCTCCGCCTGCTGCTTGATTTTCACAAGCTGCCGGTTGAGGCGCTCGCTGTGGCCTACGACGATCTCACGATCGACTTGGGCCGCGTAAAGGTCTCAGAGAGCGGCAGTGCGGGGGGCCACAATGGTGCGGCCAGCCTGCTCGAGCACGTCGGGAACGGTTTCAGCCGTTACCGGCTCGGGATCGCCAGTGCCCGCCCGGGCGCGATGGACCTCAAGGATTTTGTACTCGGAAAATTCACCGCCGACGAAAAAATAATCATAGATCAACAACTCACCCGCTTTGTGGCTGGCCTCCGCCTCTTAATTGAGAGTGGATGTGCCCTCGCCATGAACAGCCTCAACCGCAGAGAAAAAAATGACACCGACCAAGCGTAATTACCGCGCCAGCTTCATCCTCGATAACCGGGGTAAAGAAGACACCATCGATCAACTCATCGATGGCGTTAAGAAAGAAATCACCGCCGTACAGGGCGAAGTCACCACAGTGGAAAACATGGGACGTCGCGAATTTGTCCGCAAAACCGATCCGCAATTTCCCTCCGGCATCTACGTGAACATGACGTTCTCCGCTCCGGCGGAAGCGCCCAAGAAATTGCACGAGCGCCTGCGCCTCAACCAGAGCGTCTACCGCGCGATCGTGCAGAACGCTTAAGGCGTTCGCCGCGCTCCTCCCATGGCCAACCTCAATAAAGTCATGTTGATCGGCAACCTGACGCGTGACCCGGAACTCCGGGTTACGCCGAAGGGCACCGCCATCTGCACGTTCAGTCTCGCGGTGAATCGTAAGTTCAAGGACGAGAGTGGCGGCGAGCGTGAAGAAGTGACTTATATTGATATAGAGGCTTGGGGCAAATCCGGAGAAAATATCTCCAAATATTGCACCAAAGGCCGGCCACTTTTTGTCGAAGGCCGCCTCCGCCTCGATCAGTGGGAAGACAAAACTACGAAGGAAAAACGCAGCCGCATGAAAGTGGTCTGCGAAAACTTTCAGTTTCTCGGCAGCGGTCGCGCTGAAGGCGGTGCCCCCGGCGTTGCTGCTGGCAGCGACGGTGCGGATCAACCCCGCTACGCCGCACCCGCTCCACGCAGCCCTTCTGCCCCCAAGCCTGCTGCACCCGCGCAGCAGGAAAATCTCGACGAAGACGTGCCGTTCTAAACGGCATGGCTGCGTCACCTTAACTTTTAAACAAAACTCCAACACAGTCCGAACATGGCTAACAACGAAGTTCTCCTCCTCAAACCAGTCGACGGCCTTGGTGCCGAAGGCGATCAGGTCAAAGTCCGCGCCGGCTACGCCCGCAATTTCCTCCTGCCCCAAGGCATGGCGGTACCACTCACTTTGTCGAACCGTAAACAGATCGATGCGCTCAAGAAAGCTCGCGGTCTCCGCGAGGCCAAAGAACTCGGCGGCGCCCAGGAACTCGCCAAGCAGATCGAAAAGACGGCCGTCGCCATCGCCGTTAAGACCGGTGAGGGTGGCAAGCTGTTCGGTGCCGTCACGGCCAATGACCTGCACGACAAACTTGCTGCTGCCGGCATCGTGATCGAGAAGCGCCGCATCCACCTCGGTGAGCCCGTCAAGACCCTCGGCAAGCACGAGGTGCAGATCAAGCTGCACACTGATGTGACGGTTACCTGGTCATTCGAAGTGGTCTCCGAGAATCCGATCGAGCCTGTAAAGAGCTGAGCTCTTTCTCTCCCCCCGAAAAGCTGCGGTGAATCCCATCGCGGCTTTTTTTATGGCCGGCAGGAAACCCCAACCCGATTTCTTCCCCAAGTTTTCCACCGCCTCGCGTGAATAAGATTTTTAAAACAAGGATTGCCGGCAGCGGCGCTTTCTTCAGAGCAATAGAACTTCATCATGGCTGATACGGCAACAGAAGCACGCAGTCCCGGCCGGTCCCGCCGCTCCGGCGATAACTTCGCGGCTGAAGGCATGGCCTTGGGCGGACGGGCGCTGCCCTTCAGCGAGGAAGCTGAAGCGCACGTGATCGCCTGTTGCCTGCTCGATGGCAACGATACCATCGCGCGCTGTTTGGAGGCGCATGTTTCACCGTTTTCTTTCCATATTCCGGCTAATCGAGTGCTGATGGAGATCATTTTGGATCTCTACGCCAAGGGACAGCCGATCAGCTTGGAAGTGATCGCGGAGGAATTAAATATTCGCCGACTGGTCGAGGCGGTGGGCGGCCTGCCGTACCTGATACAGGTAACCTCGAAAATCCCCACGACTGCGCATGCGGGGTATTTCCTCGAGAAGGTCCGGCTGAATCACCAGTTGCGCGAATTGATCAAGGTCGCGACCAGTACCGTCGAGCAATGCCACAATTTCGCGGGGGAAGGGCAGGAGTTCTTCGACAAAATCGAGCAGGAACTTTTCCGGGTGACGCAGGATCGCGTCACGGACAGTGCCGAGGAAATCAAGGAGGCGATCAAGGAAGCCAATGCAGTCATCGCCAAAATGCTCATGAAGAAAGGCGAGCTCACGGGGGTGAGTTCAGGTTTCAAGGATCTGGATGCGATGACGTTTGGTTTTCAACGCCAGGAAATGATCATCGTCGCGGCGCGGCCCTCGATGGGAAAAACCAGTTTTGCGCTGAACATCGCGGAGTCGGCCTCGATGCCCAAGCCCGGCAAGGGAGAGCCCGTGGCGACGTTGATTTTTTCTTTGGAAATGAGTTCGCCCCAGCTCGCGTTGCGTATGCTTTGCTCGCGCTCACGGGTTAACTTGAAGCTTCTGCGCGATGGTTTGGTGAGCCGGGACGGCAAGGAGATCAATGATCTCGGTCGGGCGGCGGAGGAATTCAAGAAAGCGCCCATTTTGATCGATGATTCGAGCAGTCTCACGATCATGGAAATGCGCGCCAAAGCCCGCCGCATCTACGCCCGGCGGAAACTCGGACTGATTGTCGTGGATTACCTGCAGTTGGTGAGTGGCACGGATCCCCGCTCGCCGCGTGAACAACAGGTCGCGGAGGTTTCTCGGGGATTAAAAGCGATGGCCAAGGAACTTGATCTGCCGGTCATAGTCCTAAGTCAGCTGAATCGCTCCTCGGAGAAAGAAAGTCGCGCGCCGCGCTTGTCGGACTTGCGTGAATCTGGTTCGATCGAGCAAGATGCTGACGTCGTATTAATGCTTTCCCGACCCAAAGATTCCGACGAACGTTTCCAAACAGCCGCAGGTGCGGCTGATTTAATCATTGCCAAACAACGAAACGGCCCGGTAGGAGACTTAAAATTAACTTTCCTTCAAGAGATTACGCGCTTTGAAAACTTCACCCAGTAGCCCGCTTATCCGGGCATATGCCTTGGTTCTTATTTTAATTGCCGCGACATCCGGGCTTTTTGCTCAGGATGCTGCGGAGACTTCGCCGGGGCCTGTCCCGAAAATTGGAGCGATCACGGTTAAATTTGTCGGGGTCGCCAATGTGAGTGAACAAGCGGTGCGGGCGAATATGGCGTTACGGGAAGGTTCGGAATTAGACGAGACCATGATTGATCGCGATATTCGTACGCTATATAAAACAGGACTATTTGAGTTCATTGAGGTCAAGCGAGAGAGCTTGCCCGGCAATAAGGTCAATCTGCTGGTTGAGGCGACACCGAAGTACCGCGTGCTCAGCATCAAATTTGAGGGCAATAAAAATTACAATGCACGGCGGCTGATGACCGATATCAAGACCGTGTTGAATGGTTCACTGGACGAGCGGCAGGTGAAAGACGATGCGCAGAAAATCTACGAGTACTACCAAAAGCATGGTTATAATCAGGCGCAGGTCACGTACGCGGTTGATCGCAATCGCAGCACTGGTTTCGGCACCGTGATTTTCAAGGTGCGCGAGGGCGGCAAGGTGCGCATTTCCAAGATCAAGTTTATCGGCAATGATCATATGAAGACCAGCCGCTTGAAAAAGAAAATGGAGACCGGCGTCTGGCATCCGTTGTCCTGGCTGATGGGCAGTGGCCGCTTGAAGAACGAGGAGTTCGATGATGATCTGGATAAGTTGAGGGATTACTATCGCGATCAGGGTTTTCTCGACGTGGAAATTGCGGAAGATAAAGTCACCTTTGATTATCCTTCGGAGAGCAAACTCGTCATCACGATTCGGATTGTCGAAGGGCGGCAATATCATATCGGCAACATTACTTTCGTGGGTAACAAGACTCTGGCCGAACCGTTGTTGCGCCTGATGCTCCGTCAACAATCCGGCATGATTTTTCGTCCCGCCAAGTTGGATAAGGACGTGGAGAGCATGGAGGATTTTCATGGCCGCGGCGGTTACCTCGATACGCGCGTCCGACTGGTGCGGAAGCCCAACATGCAGACCGGCAATATCGATATCGAATACAACATCGAGGAAGGGGAAAAATTCCTCGTCGAGTCGGTAAAGATCGAGGGCAATACCAAGACGAAGAGTATCGTTATCCTGCGGGAACTCGTGCTCGGGCCGGGCGATATTTTCGACAAGGTGCGCATGAAGATTTCCAAGGCGCGCTTGGAAAACAGCCGTTTCTTTGAGGATGGCTCGGTCAACGTCACCGATGAGTCGACCAACATTCCTGGCCGAAAGAATCTTAAGATTCGTCTGCAGGAAGGCCGGACGGGGAATGTCACCTTTGGTGCGGGTTTCAGCTCCCTGGAAAGAGGGACGATCTTCGCCGAGCTCACCCAGTCCAATTTCGATTTCTTCAATCGCCGATCATTCTTTCAGGGGGATGGGCAGAAATTCAGGGTACGTCTGCAATACGGCAGCCAGTCGAATCAGATCGTGTTGGCCTTTGAAGAGCCTTGGTTTTTGGAACGCGAACTTTCGGTCGGTTTCCAACTCTCTCGTGAAAGCTCTGAATACAACAGCTCGTTATACGAAGAAATTCGCACAGGCGGTACGACCTATATGCGCAAGCGCTTGTTCGGTTTGCTGGAAGGGACCATCAACTACACTTTTCAGGTAACCGATATCAACATTGTCAGCGATAACGCCCCGCTCTTGCTTCGACAGTATCAAGGCAAGAACACCACGTCCAAACTGGGCTTTAATCTGCTGCGGCAGACGCTGAATAAATTGATCAACACGACCAGTGGTTATCGCGCGGAATTTATCGCCGAAGTAGCGGGCGGTCCACTGGGGGGCGACGCTAATTATTACCGCTTGGAATTTAAAGGATCGAAGTTTCTCCCGGTTTTTGCCGCGCAGCGTCAGGTGCTTTCTTTGATTGGGCGGGCAGGGGCGGTCGAGAGTTTCGGGGATAGCAGGAAACTTAAGACACGTGATTCGAGCGGAAACCTTCTGCTCGATCCCTATATTCCCGACGTGCCTTTCTTTGATCGCTATTTTCTCGGTGGTCCGACCGATTTGCGTGGTTTTGAATTTCGTGAGGTGGGCCCGAAGGATCCGCTCAGCAACGAACCGATCGGCGGGAAAAGCTACGGCTTCTTTTCTGCCGAATACTCCATGGACATCGTCAAGCCCATGCGTTTTGCAGTTTTCTATGATGCCGGTTTTGTTAACTCGGGTGCCTTCGATTTTAATCCCCAGGATTTCAACGATAACTTCGGCTTCGGTATCCGGTTGATGGTTGCCGGTGCTCCGTTGTCGCTTGATTATGGTATCCCGCTCACGTCGGATGGAAAAAATAAAAAGGGCGGCCAGTTTAATTTCTCCTTTGGTACCCGCTTCTAACCTCAATTATCTTAAACTCATGAACAAAATCATCCGTACCCTCATTGCCCTGGCGAGCTTAGGTCTGGTCGCCACCACGGCTCACGCTGAAACTGCCTTCAAGCCTGTCGTCGTCGACATGGCGAAGGTGTTTGAGAATCACTACAAAACGATCGAAGCCTACGCCAAGTTCACTGAATATGGACAGAAAGTTCAGGAGCAGCTTGATGGAGCGGGCAAGCAGATCCAAGAATTGGGAGCGCAATACCAAGAATTAGTTGAGCAGTCCCGCAATATCGCAATTAAGCCGGAAGCGCGTGCGCAAGCGGAAGCGGATGCGCAGAAAAAAGGTGAACAAATCCAGAAGCTCCAGAATGAAGCGCAAGGCTTCCGGGCCAAAAGCCAAAATCAGATCCAGCAACGTATCAAATCGCACCGCGATGGTCTGTTTGAAGAGATTAATGTCGTCGTGAAAAAAATCGCGCTGACCAAGGGAGCCACCATGGTGTTCGATAAATCCCTTTCCCCGGAAACGGGGTTGCCGAGCGTTCTCTATAGCGCTGACAGCTATGATATCACTGACGAGGTGCTGAAGGAAGTGAACAAGGACCGCCCACCGGCACCTCCGGCACCGGTACCGGCTCCCGCCGCCGCGGCCACTCCGGCTGCAGCCGGAGTTCCTGCGGCTCCTGCTCCCGCACCTACGAAGTAAGAAAACTTGCCAAGCCCTGTTCTAACGAACAGGGCTTTTTTATGTCCAAGCCGGTCGCTTATAGCCCTGAGGAAATCATTGCGCTCGTTGCTCCCAAGCGCACCGCTGGAAGCACGGCCGAGACGATCAAGGATATCGCCTCGTTATCTACCGCACAGCCGGGAGATCTGTCGTTTCTCGGGAATACCAAATACAAGTTACAGGTGGCGGCTTCCCGGGCCTCGATTATTTTAGTGCCGGTGGATTACGTCGGTGAGCCGGCCCCCCGGCAGTTGTTTCTCTATGTGGAAAAACCCTCGGTGACGCTCGCGGTGATTTGCTCGAATATCGAGCAACGTCTTTGGCCGCGGCCTGCCCCGGGAGTGCATCCCACGGCATTTATTGCTCCTGGAGCCCGCATCGCGCCTTCTGCCACGATCGGTCCGCTTTGCGTCGTGGAAGCCGATGCCGTGGTCGGAGCCAGAAGTTTTTTGCAGGCCTCCGTTTTTCTCGGACGTAACGCCCGGGTCGGGGAAGATTGCTGGGTCATGCCGGGGTGCGTGGTGGGATCTGAATGCGTGATCGGCAACCGGGTCCGGCTCCAACCCGGCGTGGTCTTGGGGTCGGATGGTTTTGGTTATGAGTTCGTCAAGGGCCGGCACGAAAAAGTCCCGCAAATCGGTTCGGTGTTTATTGAAAACGATGTCGAGGTTGGTGCCAATACCACTATTGATCGCGCCCGGTTCAGTCGAACCGTGATCGGTGAGGGGACCAAGATCGATAATCTTGTTCAGGTCGGCCATAACGTGATCATGGGAAAGCATTGCCTCGTGTGTGGTTTGGCCGCGATCGCGGGCAGTGCGACTTTCGAGGATTACGTGGTGGTGGGCGGGCAGGCGGGCGTGGGCGGTCATATCACGCTCGGTAAAGGTACGAAGGTGGGCGGGCAGACTGGCATTAACTATAATACTGAACCCGGTGCCTATGTGATTGGGACGCCGGCGATGTCCTATATGTTGGAGCGACGTTTGCAGGTCTTGCACCAGCGTTTGCCGGATTTGTTCAAGCGGGTGGAATTCCTTGAACAAAAATCGGAAAAGACTTCCGCCCCGGCATAATTCCCTTTAGCTCGGCCTTACATGAAGGACACGCGCTTTAAGATTTTCTCTGGTTCATCCAATCGCCCACTGGCGGAAGAAATGTGCAAAAGTATGGGGGTGCCGCTGGGCGATGCCACCGTCACGTGTTTCCCGGACGGGGAATCATTCGTGAAGATCAATGAAAACATCCGCGGGGCGGATGTTTATATAATCCAATCCACGTGCCCGCCGACGAACCATCATTTGATGGAGTTGCTGATCATGATGGATGCCGCCAAGCGCGCTTCGGCTTCCCGCATCACCGCGATTATTCCCTTCTATGGTTACGCCCGGCAGGATCGCAAAGATCAGCCACGCGTCCCCATCACCGCCAAACTCGTGGCCAATCTGCTCGTCGCCGCCGGGGCAAACCGCGTGCTGGCGATGGATCTGCACAGCCAGCAAATCCAAGGATTTTTCGATATTCCGGTGGACCATCTTTTCGCTTCGCCGGTGTTTTTCCAATATCTGGCGACTAAAAAAAACAATAAACTCGTTGTCTGTTCGCCTGATGTCGGCGGCATGAAAATGGCGGCCGCTTACGCCGATATTCTCGGGGCCTCTCTGGCGCTCGTGGCGAAGAAGCGCGTGAATGCGACCACCGTCGAGGCCATCAATATTGTCGGTGAGGTCGAGGGGTGCGACGTGTTGCTCGTGGACGATATCACCGAGACTGCCGGGACCATCACTTCTGCGGCCAAGATGCTGCGGGCCCACGGGGCCACCAGCGTGCGCGCGGCGGTCAGTCACTGCGTGCTGAATGACGTGGCTTACGATCGTCTCCGGACGGGCGTGCTGGATGAGCTAATCACGACTAACTCCGTACCGATCGATACCCGGGGACTGCCCATCACGGTGTTGAGTATCGCTCCGCTGCTGGGCGAGGCCATCTTGCGCATTAATAACAACGAGAGCGTCACCAGTCTTTTTAAGATCAAGGGGTTTTGATGGAGTTGCGGAACTACACGGTTGGGCTATGGTCGCAGTAACTCTTACTATGAAAACCAAACGGGTTGTCGTGTTGTTAACTCTGGCGGCTGCACTCTGTCTTTCTACCGCTGAGGCCAAGAAAGTCGCTAGACCGGCTCTCTCCAAACCGGTGCTGAAGGAGGACGCTACGCCGTTGAGCGAGGGCAAAGCTCCGGCACTGACGAGCTATGCCGACATGCTTGATGTGATTCGACCAGCTGTCGTCTCGGTCTATTCGAGCAAGATCGTGCGCCAGCAAGTGCCACCCATGTTGCGCCAGTTGTACGGTCCGGGCGTGCAAGGGCAGGAAGAGCGCCTTGATGGTCTCGGCTCGGGGGTGATTATTTCTGCCGATGGTTATGTTTTGACCAACAACCACGTGGTCGCCGATGCCGATGAACTAAAGGTGAAATTAAATGACGGTCGCGAGTTGATCGCCAAAGTGATCGGGACCGATCCCAAGACCGATGTGGCCGTGATAAAAATTGAGGCGGAAAACCTTCCGGCGGCCACGCTCGCCAACAGCGATAAATTGCGCGTCGGCGATATCGTGTTCGCTATCGGCAATCCGCTCGGCGTGGGCCAGACGGTGACGATGGGCATTGTTTCCGCCACCAGTCGCAAAGTCGGCATTTTGCAGGAAGTGGCCGGCTATGAAGATTTCATCCAGACCGACGCTTCCATTAACAAGGGCAACTCCGGCGGGGCGCTCATTGATGCCAAAGGCCGACTGGTCGGAATCAACTCGGCGATTATTTCAAATAACCAAGGGAGCATCGGCATCGGCTTCGCCATTCCCGTGAATTTGGCTCGCACGATCATGAACAGCTTGATCACGACCGGCACGGTTGCGCGAGGCTACCTCGGAGTTTCCACCGAAGTGCTGACGCCTGAGCTGGCCGAATCCTTCGACCTGCCGAAGGATACCAAAGGGATTGTGATCGACAATATCACCTCGACGGAAGCCCCGGCGGCCAAGGCCGGGTTGAAACGCGAGGATGTCATTACGGCGGTCAACGACCGCCCCGTTGCCACCGGTGATGATCTCCGTCTGATGATCGCCGAGACCGCGCCTGGCACAAAAGTGAAGATCGCGTATCTCCGCGGCGGCAAGGCTAACATAGTTGAAGTCACCTTGGGGCACTTGGATGAAGCCTCAGGCTCCGAAGGTGAATGGTTGCCCGGTGTAACGGTCGCCCCTTTGACCGATCAATTGCGCAAAGACATGCGCATTGCCACTGGTATCGAGGGAATCGTGATTACCGAGATCGCCGAACAATCCCAGTATAGCGAGGTCTTCCCCGTCGGCGCAGTCATCGAGCAGATCAACCGTGTACCCGTCACCGATCTGGCCTCGGCCAAGAAGGCGCTGCGCGACGGCCGCAACCTCGCATCGATCAGCTATCGCGGCGTGTTCCGCTACGTTTTGTTCTACGTGCGTTGAGGATGGTGGGTGTCGCTTCAACGCTGCTGTGTCGCCGTGTTGGAGCCGTGTGTCGCCGTGTTGGAGCGAAGCGACAACGCGGTTCGCCGGCCGCCGGCCATGTTTTCCCCATTGGCTCAAACTCAGCTACAAAACAAAGGGAGCCAATCGACGTGCCTTTGCTTAGAGTAGATCGCTTAGAGGTGGTCGCCGATTTCCATATCGGCGATCAGCGTCGGTGTGGAAACCGACGCCCACCCACGGCACTATCAGGCCAAACGTTTTCAGCTTCCCGGCTTCGTCGCCGGAAGTTTCGCCAACTCCGGCGGCAATTGATCGGCCGCATAAGTGGGATAACTCATTTCCAACAACGAAATTGTCGGCACGTTAAACTTCGCCTGACCTTGGCTGCGATCGACGAGCACTGCCACGCCAACCGCCTGACCGCCCGCTTGCTTGATGATTTCCAAGCACTCCTGCACGCGCCCGCCGCGGGTAATGACGTCCTCCACCACCAGCACGCGCTCGCCGGGAGCGAGGGTGAAACCGCGGCGCATCACGAGGACGTTGTTATCTTTCTCCGCGAAGATAAACCGGCTCTTGGTCTGTCGCGCGACTTCCTGGCCGACGACCAAGCCGCCCATGGCTGGGGCCAGCACCGTGGTGAATTGCAAATCAGCCAGCTTGCCGAGCAGGAGCGCGCCGAGGCGTTCCACCTCCGGCATGTTCTGACAGACCTGCGCGCATTGGAAAAAATGCCCGCTGTGCAGCCCGGAACGGAGCACAAAGTGCCCGTGGAGCAGGGCGCGAGTACGAATGAAGATGGCGGTGACCTCTTGTTGAACATGATCCATGAACCAAAACACTGTGGCCTTCCCGGGAAAAATGGAATTCATTTTCCTCCGAACTCCGATGAATCCACCGACCGCCATAGCCCTCGAAGATGAGTTGGGTGACGTGCTGGAAAAAGCCGCCCGCCATGCCGGCCTGAGCTATGAAAAAATGGCGGAGACCGCCGGAGTCGAAATGAGCCGGATCAAGGACGCGCTGGATTACCGCTCAGAATTGACTCAGGCCGAATTGGGTCGGCTGGCCCGGGTGCTGAAATTGAATGACGTCGGTCTCTCCGCGCTTGCTCAAGGCTGCTATCCGCCAGCCGAGTCTTGTGCGCTGCCTTTCACGCTCTATCCGCTGCAGATGCCTTTCGGGATCGGCGTGTCCAATGCCTATCTGGTGTCGACCGGCGGGAACCAAGCTGTGTTGTTCGACACCGGTGCCAGTCATGCCGAATTGCACCGCGCCTGGCCACGGCACATCGAGCAACTCGCGGCGGTTTTTATTACCCACTACGAGGGCGAACACATCGGCGGCTTGGAAGTCGTCCTGCAGGAAACAGGTCTGGCGACGTTTTATGGTCCGCTGAGTGGACGCTGGAAAAATTGCTCGGGACTGGTGGAAGGGCAGGTGGTGGAAATCGCCGGCCTGCGCATCACCACCTTTCAAACCCCCGGTCATGCGGCGGAGCATAATTGTTACTCCGTGAAACTCGTCGCCCATCCCGGGGCGGGTGAGGTGCTCATCTCCGGCGATCTTATTTTTGCCGGCTCTCTGGGTGGCGGCTATTTCTGCTGCCAACGCCAAATGAAACACGCCCGGCGGGTTTTGGAGCTTTTACCTGATAACACCATCATCGCCCCCGGCCACGGCCCGTTGACTAGCGCCGGTATCGAGCGAAAATTCAATCCGTTTCTGGGCTGAAAATAGTCGAGGCCACCGGGGCGGGGAATCGGCCGGGCTCCTCGCGGTTTCCGGTGGGCAAAGCGTGGCCGCGCAATGCGAAAGCAGAAACCGGAGTGGAGTTAATCCCTGAAAATGTGCCTGCGACTGATCGTCTTCATCAGGTGGTCCTGTGGTGCCTGCTGATCGCAGACGGCGTCCGCTCTATTGGCAGGACCGGCTCAAGTAAGCGGGCCTTCTTCAGATCCAAAAAATTCGCTTATCCATTTGTCGCGAGCGACGAAATCCTCTCAACTGAGCCGTAGATGAAGATTTATTTCATGGGCATTTGCGGCACGGCGATGGGCAACGCAGCACTGCTGGCCCGCGCGGCGGGGCACGTGGTGCTCGGGGCCGACACGGCGGTCTATCCGCCGATGAGCACCGTCCTCGCCGAGGCGGGCATCACGTTGCACGAGGGTTATGACCCCGCGCGACTGGCACAGCTCAAGCCCGATCTCGTCGTAATCGGCAATGCGATGTCGCGGGGCAATCCCGAGGTGGAGTGGCTGCTCGATACCCGGGCCATCGTGTTTACTTCGCTGCCGGCGTTGCTCGCGGATTTCGTGCTTAAGGGACGGAAAAATATCGTGGTGGCGGGCACGCATGGCAAAACGACGACGACTTCGCTCACCGCTTTTCTCCTGCGGGAGAACGGACGCGATCCGGGTTTCTTGATCGGCGGCGTGCCGATCGATCCGCCGGTGGGCAATCACCTCGGTACGGTGGCCGATCCATTTGTGATCGAGGGCGACGAGTACGACAGCGCGTTCTTCGACAAGCGCAGCAAGTTTATCCACTATGCGCCGCACATCGCGGTGCTGAACAATCTCGAATTTGATCACGCCGATATTTTTCGGGATTTGCAGGACGTACAGCGGACGTTTCTCCATCTCACGCGCATCGTGCCGCGCAACGGCTGGATCGTGCTGAATGGCGACGACGATAATCTCCGCGCGCTCGGTCCGCTTGGCTGGACGCGTGTCATACGAGTCGGCGTGGGCGAGATGAATGATGTGCGGATCGCTAACTTTGCGGAGAGCGAGTCGGGTGCTTCGTTTCAATTGCTCTGGAAGGGTGCCCTGTGGGGCGAGGTGAAGTGGTCGCAGCCGGGATTGTTTAATGTGCGTAATGCGGCGATGGCGGCGTGCGCGGCGGGGTTGGCGCTGGCCAGTGAAACGGGTAGGGCGAGTTCTCCGAACAAGCCGAATTCGATACCCGGCTCAGCCGGAGGCTTCGCCCTACCTCAAGGCGATCCGACGGGACTGAAACTTGATTCGCTCGCGCGTTTTCGCGGGGTGAAGCGGCGGCAGGAAATTTTGGTGAACACGGCGGCGTTGAAAGTCATCGAAGATTTTGGACATCATCCGACGGCGCTGGTGGAAACGCTCCAGTCGTTTCGCGCGCGGTTTCCGGGGCACTTGATCCACGCCGCCTTCGAGCCGCGCAGCAATACATCGCGGACGAAGGTCATGCAGGCGGCATTCATGCGTGCACTGGCGATGGCGGATGAGGTTTATCTCGGCGCGGTGGCGAATTCAGCCAAGTTAAAACCTGAAGAGAAATTTGATAGTGAGGCGGTGATCCAGCATTTGGAAACGCAGGGTGTGCACGCCTGCACGGCGGAGAGCAATAACGCGCTGCTCGAAAAAATGATAGCCGACATCAAGGCGGGCGGAGCGAAGCCGCAACTCGTGGTGTTCTTCACGAATGGTTCGTTCGATGGGATCATCCAGAAGTTCGTGGCAACGGTGATGAAAAATTGACCACGGATGACGCGGATAGGCACAGATCCAAAACCAAGCGAGCTAGGATAATTCACACCCGAACAGACGACGATCCGGGTTCACAGAGGACACCGAGCGCCGACACAGAGGAGGCGGGAGGATACAAGCTGTGGGATGAACTCAGGTCTGATGCGTTTGCGTGCCCGACGAAAATTCATCATCATAAGTCGATTGGGTTTCATTCCCTGTGGGTCCGATACCCCGAAGCTTGTCTGAGACCGTGAGTCAGTCGAATCGGCTTCGGCTTGGATTGAGGTGGGAGCGGTTTTATGCCGCGACAGTTTTTGAGTCTGGGTGTAAAACCCCTCCCACTAAGGAATGCTATGATGATGATTGGATGGGGCCGTGAGTGGACTTGTGAAATGCCCCGTGGCTTGCCCCGGGGATATTTACTTTGTGGCCTCGGGATTGACCTGTAGGTTGCGAGCTTGTCTCGTTCTGCTGGCCAGCAGAATAGCGCGACCAGCGCGCTACCTACCACGGAACGATTTTTGTCAGTCTTAATCCGCGAGTCTTAATAATGACTGGTTCGTCGTCATGAGAAGTCGCTTGCGTCCGGTTCTCCGGTTCGCGAGTAATTCTTTATATGCGACCCCGTATATTGGCGCGTGTTGTTCACGGTATGATCGGTTGTCTGCTCGGAACAGCCATGGGTCTCGCAGCTCCGGCTGTGAGCGCGGCTTCGGCCGATGCCGCTGGAGTGGCGGACGTTTTTCCGGCGGTGGTTCGCATCGAGGCCATCCGGTTGCTGCCGAATCAGGGGCGGCTGCAAAAGGCCCGCGTGGGTGGCAGCGGCGCGATCATTTCGGCGAAGGGCCATGTCATCACCAATTACCACGTCGCGCAGGATGCGGATTTCTATCAATGCTATTTCACGGACGGCACCAAACTCCAGGCGCGGCTGGTGGGGCAGGATGCGCTGACCGATTTGGCCGTGCTGGAACTGGATCTCGCCAAGCGCCCGGCGAGCGCCGGTCCTTTGCCCGTCGCGCAATTTGGCGACTCCTCGCTTCTGGCCATGGGCGACGCGGTGTTTGCGCTGGGTAGCCCGGCGACGCTGTCGCAATCCATGACGCGTGGAGTCGTAGCCAATGCTGCGATGGTCTTGCCCGATTCCTTCCGGATGATTTTGGCGGGGGAGAATGTGGGCGAGGTGGTGCGGTGGATTTTGCACGACGCGAGTATTTTTCCGGGTAACAGCGGTGGTCCGCTGGTCAACGCTCGCGGCGAGATCATTGGCATGGCACATTCAAGGATCAACTTGAAGAAGCTTTTGATTTAAGTTCTTGGAAACATTGGGCTGGGGATTTCCAGCCGAGGATTTTTCTGGGGCGCTCGTTGAGCATTTCCTGATAGGCGCTGAGTTGTTGGTAAGAGACCTTGGCGAGGTCCGTGCCCTTGGGCAGGTAGTGACGGATACGGCCGTTCTGGCTTTCGCAGGTGCCGCGTTCCCACGGGCTGTGGGGATGACAGAAGAAGACTTTCAGGCCGAGGTCGGCGGCGAGGGTCTGGTGCTGGGACATCTCCTTGCCCTGATCGTAGGTGAGGCTCAGGCGGAACTGGGCCGGGATATCGAGCAGGCGACGGGTGAAGGCCTCGCGGACGCTCGTGGCGTCTTTTTTGGGGAGGTGGCAGAGCATGGTGAAGCGGGTGGTTCGTTCGACCAAGACGCCGACCGCCGAGCCGTTGCCTGCGCCCAAGATCAGGTCGCCTTCGTAGTGTCCGGCGATCAGCCGGGTCTCCACTTCGGGTGGACGTTCGCTGACGAGCACCATGTCGGGGATTTTTCCTTGGGTGGCGGCGACACCCCGGCGATGAGGTTTCCTGATGCGGTGACTGCGGCGCAGGCACCGGGCCAGCTCGCGCTTGAGTTCGCCGACGGCGACGATGTAGACGTAGCGGTAGATCGATTCGTGGGAGGTGTGCATGTGTGGCAGGTCGGGGTAGTCAAGTTTGAGGGTGCCGGCGATCTCCTCTGGCGACCAGCCTCGTCTGAGCCGGGCGTGCACTTCGTCGCGTAACGGCGGGTGGGTGGCGATGTCGCAGCGTCCGCGTTGGCTCGCGCCGCGTCGGGTCAACGCGCTTTGATGGGCGCGAGCAGCCCGGTAGTCGGCTCGCCCGCCGTGACGCGCGAGTTCCATGCTGATCGTGCCAGCCGAGCGGCCTAATCGCAGAGCGATCACAGCTTGAGAATCACCGGCCCGTAGGCCGGCTTCGAGTTCGATGCGCTCCGTCAAATCAAGGTGCTTGCTCATCACCTCGGTTTGCAGGTTCGGCTCCGCAGGGACAAGCTCAGCCCCCAACGCGGGACCTCCAAGCCGGTCCCGCGTTGGGGGCTGAGCTTCATGGGCTCTGACCGAGGTATGACTACAGACTACGGCTGGTTTCCGATACTCACGTTTTTGCTTCAGGTTGGACATTCAGCTTCATCCTTGAGCGCGCCTACCTAATTAGGCGTTAGGCGCGTCAGTCTTTCATGCGAGCCTCAATCGGAGCCGATACGGGCGTCACGACCGCACCGGCGACGAGCCATTTTTGCATCACGACTTTCAGATTGTTCTGAGTTACCGGTTTGCTGAGATAATCGTTCATGCCGGCGGTGAAACATTGGGCGCGTTCATTTTGAAGCGCACTGGCGGTGAGCGCGATGATCGGCAGGGAGACATGACGACCACCGAGTTGACGGATGTGTCGGGTGGCCTCGAGGCCGTCCATGACGGGCATGTGCCAATCCATGAGAATCAAATCGTAGGCTTTTTTCGCCGCGAAATCCACGGCCTGCGCCCCGTCTTCCGCGAGCTCATATTGATAACCGAGGTTGCGCAGCATTTTAAAAATCACCTTTTGATTGAGCGTATTGTCTTCGACCACGAGGATAAGTGCGGTGGAGGCTTCGAGGGTTTTTGCGTCGCTGCTGGTTGGTTTGTCGAGATGCCCGGCCGCAGTCGAACCGAGTACCGTGGCGATGGTTCGCGCCATTTGCGCCGTTCGCAGTGGTCGGGGGACAAAGGCTTCGTAATCGCCCTGACTTAATTCGGCGGCGCTGCCTCCGCGAGTGGTTGGGAGATGGAGAATTGTTTTGGTGGTGTAGTTTACGGTCGCATCCCTCAAGCGCTGTCTGGCCCCGGGGTAGGTGTGTTCGTCCATGCCGAAAATGATCAGGAAGGAATTCACGGGAGTGTCCTTGAGCTGTTTGGGCAAGGCCTCGAGGGTGGACACCTGAGTGGAAGGAATGCCCCATTGGGCGATTTGTCGGCTCAAGATATCGCCGTACTGGGCGTGCGGATCGACGACGAAGCAGTGCCATTCACCTGGCGTGCTGAGTCGGAGCGTGGGTGGACGCTGCAGGGGATCTGCTTTTTCCAGGCGGATGTGGACACGGAAGGTGGTGCCTTTCCCAAGGATGCTGGTAAAGTCGATGTCGCCATGCATCAGCAGGCAAAGTTGTTTGCAAATGGCCAGACCGAGACCGGAGCCGCCGTATAGCCGGGTCGTGGAACTGACCGCCTGCGAGTAGGGCTTGAACATGCGTTCGCGCGATTCTTCGCCTATGCCGATCCCCGTATCTCTCACGGTGAAGCTGAGCTTGAGACCGAGTGGGGCCTCTTCGTCGGTGATTCGTCCGAGGATTTCCACTTCACCATGGCGGGTGAATTTCACGGCGTTGGTGGCGAGATTGGTGATAATCTGCCGGATGCGGCCGGAATCTCCGCGCAGCCAGCCATCGCTGGCGGGATCGAGCAGACAATGAAAACTCAAACTCTTTTTTGCGGCGGCATAGGCGAGAATGTCACTGACCTCGTCGAGAATGTCGTGCAGATCGAAATCGGTTTTTTCCAGTTCGAGCTGGCCGGCTTCGATTTTGGAAAAATCCATGATATCATTCACCAAATTGAGCAACGCGTTCGATGAGCTGTGAATGGTGCGGGCATAATCCGCCTGCTCTTCGTCCAGTTTCGTCCCTTGGATGAACGCGCTCATGCCGATGATGGCATTCAACGGGGTGCGTAATTCATGACTCATGGAGGCGAGGAAAATGTTTTTGCTGCGATCCGCGCGTTCGGCTGTGAGCCGGGCTTCATTGATCAGCACGCTTTGTTCCCTCAACTCGACATAGGCCTGTTCCAGCATGTCGGTGCGCACATTAAACCAATAGGCGAGGCGGGCCAACTCGTCGCGGCCTTGAACGGGCAAGCGGGCCTGATGATCGCGTTTCTCGGCGAGTTCGCGCAGGCGAAGCGTCAAGGTGGTGAGCGGACGAAGAAAGATATTCCGGAAGTACAACCACGCAGCCACGCAGACGGTCAGCGAGACGATGAGGAGGAAAACGGCGACCCGCTCAATCACGGTATCCACCACCGCTTGGGTTTGCCGCACCGGCATGGCGAGGGCGACTTTCCAATGCGTCGAGGGCATTTCGTAGAGGAGCATCTGCGTTTTTTCATGCAGAATGACATCATGGTTTAATTCGATCGGGCGTACTTGCAGGTCATTTTGCTCGGGAGCGAGCAGGCCGATGGCAATACGGCGGGCCTCGTCGTCCGAGAGATCGTTGATTCTCCCGCGCAGCGTTTGAATTAATCCTTCGATGGTCTTGCCTTCGACTTTGATCGTGCGTTTTTGGGCATCATGGTCGATTTGATCGAGCAGGTCGGCAACCGGGGAAAACTCTTGGCGCTCTTTCGCGACGCTGGACGCATCACGTTGTTCTTGGATTATCTTCCCGTCGGTCCCCCGATGCACGCTGCTGGCGAGACTGGCATCGGGAAAACAGATGAAATTATTATTGCGATCAACCGCGAAGGCGTAGCCGCCGGTCTCACGGGCCAGATCGCCCATGATTTTGCCAATGCCGTTCAGCTTCAGATCAATGGTGGCGACACCTGAAAATTTTCCATCCCGATGCATCGGTGCCGTGCAGGTCACCATCGGTTCGAAGGAATATGGATCCATGTAACTCTTGGACCAGTACACTTGGCCAGGCTGCACATGCCGCGCGGGTTCGTACCATTCCTCACGATGGTAACCGGGGCCATCCGACGTGTTGTAATCGTCGTAGTACTCGAGGACGCCCTCACGATTGCGACCCCAGAAAAAAGAACGGCGCGCCACGCCAGCGGTGAACTGATCGGGCTCGGGCCAAATGCCCCCACCCGCAATCAGCGCGCGCTTGTTTTCCAGGTTGATGATTTTCGGTAATAAATTTTTATACAGGGCCACGTCGTGGGGGAGGATTTCCCCCAAGTTGGCTGCTGTGCGGGCGAGGGCTTCGCTGGCTTCGATGTGCTCCTGCAGTTGCAAGACCAGTTTGCGTCCCACTTCACGGGTTAATTTGTCGGATTGCTCGGCAATCACCTCGCGACCGCGCAAATGCATGGCAAGGTAGGCGGACAAAGAGAAGAGAGCGAATAATAGCAGCAGACCAAGCATCAGGCGGAAGGACATCCGGTGGCGCCAGGAATCTTCGCACGGGTCTTTGGCCCGGATCTCTTTGGGCGATTCGCTCACGGCCAACTTTTCCGTGCTCGGTTTCATACGCAGTGGGTCGAGCGCACGTGATAGCTGACGCCAGCCGAGGACCAGCGGGCTGACACAAACAAATTAATCACTGGGAAGGTACGCACAGGAGTAGCCATTTATCGGCACTTCCGGTCAGGGATTTAGAATGAACCAGCAGACCTCAGATAATTCTAAGATGCTGTGGGCGAAACAGGTAGAAAATGGGACCGCTAAGTCACATTAGAGCTCAACCCTCTATGAGCGAATTTTTGGCCGTCGCTCCCTCAAAAAATATAGACGGCGGGTAGAGACGGTTGCCGTAACCAACTGATCCGTACTCAGCCCAACGCACCAATTGGGCCGATGGTTAAAAACTTCATCACGGGACGGTTTGCCCCGCGCGACTCGGCCAATGAAAGGATGAATCTGCTTTCCCAGTCGTTAAGGTTTTCGACGTCGGCGAGGATCTGGGCGATCTGGATTTCCTCGGCGTCGCGATCCTCCGTCCAATGCGTGTGTTTCACTGCGCGACCTTCGGGATCGAGCCGAAAGCGACCGCGCGCTTCGAAATACGCGTCAAATTCTTTTTCGATCCGACGTGACTCAGCTAACTGGGCGAGTTCGCTCGTCGAGCCGGGTGGCGTGGCGATGCTGAGCCGGGTGACGGCGGCTGCCCAATCGCGCGCGGCGACATCTTGCAGAAACCCGAGAATCGCGGTGCGGGTCAGCCGTCGAAACGCCTCGGCGTCGCGCGTGATATCGAACGTGGTCGGGCGCGCTGGTTTTCCTTTGATCTCGGCGGCGATGAACTCGGGATTCTTCAACTTCTCCCATTCGTCGAGCAGGCTGGAGTCGATGCCCCGGATGAGTTCGCGGAAGTAATCTTCCATCTCGAGGACCTCGGCGGTCTTGGCGGAGTCTGGCACGGTTTGCGCGAGGACCTTCCACATTTGCATGAGGTGGCGAAGCAGCAGGCCTTCGCTGCGCTCGAGCCCATAGTCGCGGACGTAGTCGGAAAATGATTGGTAGCGCTCGAACATTTCGCGCGCGATGGATTTGGGCCGGACGTTTTCCTGCTCGACCCACGGGTGGGCGGCGGCGAAGGCATTGAACGTCTCGTAGAGAAACTCGCGCAGTGGCTTGGGATGCTCGATCTCCTCCAGCTTCGCCATGCGCTCCGCGTATTCCATGCCTGCGGCTTTCCATTCCTCGATCTTGAGGCCTTTTTGTTTGTCCACTTGCCGGCGGAGAATTTGGTCGGGATCTTCCACAATCGCTTCGCACAAGGTGAGGACATCGAAGGGATAGTCGGGCGATTCGCGGTTCAACAGCGGCAGAGTGTCGAGCAGATAGAGCGAGAGCGCTTGATGCAGGGAAAAGTCGGCCTGCAACTCCACGTTCACTTGCAGCCGCCGACCCGAGGGCAGGCGCGGGATGATCTCCACGATCTTCCGGTCGAGGAGCGCGCGGAATAATTGCCACGCGCGTTTGCGCAGGGCTTTTTTCTTGTTCGGTGTTTCATGGCAGTCGTCGAGCAGTTGCCGCATCGCCCGGCAGCCGTCGGAGTCGCGGCTCAAGACGAGGAGCAGCATGCCGTGGGAAACGTCGAAGTGCGAGGAAAGCTCCTCGGGCGAAGCGGTGCGGAGTCGTTCGAACGTTTTGGGGTCCCAGCCGACCGCACCCTCGGGGGCACGTTGCTTCACGAGTTTCTTTTTCTTCGAGGGATCGTGGGCGGCTTTCTCTTCGGCGCGTTTGTTTTCGATCATGTGCTCCGGGGCCTGGACGATGACGTAACCCTGATCGTCGTAACCGGCCCGGCCCGCGCGACCGGAGACTTGCCGGAAATCGCGCACGCTGAGAATCGCGGCTTTCTGGCCATCATATTTCCAGAGTTGGGTGAACACGACGGTGCGGATCGGGACGTTGATGCCGACGCCCAGCGTATCGGTGCCGCAGATGAGTTTGAGCAGGCCTTTTTGCGCGAGTTGCTCGACGAGGATGCGGTATTTGGGCAGGAGGCCCGCGTGGTGGACGCCGATGCCGTGGCGCAACCAGCGTTTCATATCTTTGCCGTACGGACTATTGAACTTCACTCGCTCCAACTCGGTCGCGAGGACGGCTTTTTCTTCCTTGGTGCAGATTGGAAGACTCATCAGCGCTTGCGCAGCTTCGGCGGCGGCGCGCTGGGTGAAGTGCACGAGGTAGATCGGGGCACGTTTATCGGCCAGCAATTGCGTCACGCGTTCGGGCAGAGGGGTCTCGGAATACTCGAAGGAGAGCGGCACGGGGCGGCGATCACTGCGCACGGTGACACTCGGTGCACCGGTCAGGCGGGTCAGTTCGCGCTCAAAAAAATCCGTCGATCCCAGCGTGGCCGACATCAGGAGAAAGCGTGATTGCGGCAGCGTGAGGAGCGGCACCTGCCACGCGTAACCGCGCTCGATGTCCGAGTAGTAATGAAACTCGTCCATGATCACCGCGCCGACTTCGGCGTGGTCGCCACGCGTGAGAGCGATGTTGGCGAGAATTTCTGCGGTGCAGCAAAGAATGGGTGCCTTGGGATTTACGGAAGCGTCGCCGGTCATCATGCCGACATTTTCCGGGCCGAAGTCACGGCAGAGGCTGAGAAACTTTTCGTTAACCAACGCTTTGATCGGGCAGGTGTACACCGAGCGCTGACCGGCGCAGAGGGCTTTGAAATGCAGGGCGGCGGCCACGAGCGATTTGCCGGAACCTGTGGGCGTGTTGAGCACGACATTGCGTCCGGCGAACAGCTCCAAGATGGCTTCCTCTTGTTCCGGGTAGAGCGTCAAGCCTTTCGCCGTCATCGCGGCGAGAAACGCATCCAGCACTGCATCAGGATCGGGTGATCCTGAAAGGGGAGCGAGTGGAGCAGGTGTGGTGGACACACCGCCATCACGACGGGATGTTTCCGTCGAGACAAGCGAGGACCACAAAACTTACGCTGGAGGCAGGCTGGTTATTCGACTGACTGTTTTTTCGGGGCGACCAGGTTTACGAGGAGTACTTCAACAGTGGGCTCAGACCAGTTGCCCTTGATTTGCCCAGTGGCGATCTGCTTTAAATTCATCCTCGGTTTCTTGCCGGATTTGTCCTTGGTCGGGCACTTCGTGAGATCGAAACGCACTCGGGATTCACGCCCTTTGGTCAGGTTTCGATGGGAAGATTCCAGACCTAGGTGGTGCCGTCACTCTCTTCGAGGTTGAAGTTGAGTGATTGAGTGAGCTGGCGTTGTTCGGGCCGCTGATAATCTCCGGCCTTAGGCCTTCGTGAAACAATAGGTGCGGTAGGAGACCTGGCCGTGCTTGAGGGCATCGTAGATCCGGGAGCCTTGCACACCCGCGAAATCACGACCGAGGTTGTGCAGGAACTTCGGCAGATTCTTCGTGATCAGAGCGAGGGAGCGTTGGGAATTCACGTCCATGCCACGGAGGACCTCGGCGTTGATCTCGCGGTGCGCGATCATTTTCATCGGCGCGCCGGCCAAGTCATTTTCCCATTCGGCCAAGCCACTGCTGAAGCGGAAATCAGTGTAGAGAAAATATCCGCCGGGCTTCAAGACGCGGGCAACTTCACGCAGGAATTTCGGGAAATGCGGGTAACAGTGTGAGGCCTCGACATTGACGACGGCATCGAAGGAGTGGTCGGCAAAGGGGAGGTTTTCGGCGTCACCTTGCATGAAATCAAGATCGGGTTGCCGATGACGTTGTTGGCAAAATTTAATCCCGGTGGCATTCAAGTCGAGACCGGTATATTGGGCGGGGTGGAGCGTACGACTCAGGTAGGACGCTCCGCCGCCATGACCACAACTGACCTCGAGTACCTGTTTGCCCCGGAGATCCTGTTGCGTGGCGACTTGATAATAGAGCTGGATGCTGGTGCGATTGGGTTCGTCCGCCGGCGCGAGTGGCAGGTTCAGAGGCGTGGCAGGTTCGAACGCATAATTCAGGAATAACACTTCCTCTTTTTGCAGTCGGCGGGTGACGAAGGGATACCAGAGCTTCCAAATGGCTTTGCGGACAATGCCGATGGAGAAGAGATGATCGATGACGGGCATGATGGATAGTAAATGGATTCCCCGAGGAAATAGTCCCGAGGTGGAAAGGTTTAGCCCACGGCGGCGAGGCGGTATTCGCTGCGTATGCTGCCGAGTTCGAGTTGGACGAGATCGCCCTGTTTTTTTCCCACCAGTTGACGGCCGAGGGGAGATTGCGGCGTGATGACCAAGACGGTATTGCCTTCGTGTTCGACTTCCGTCCCGCCGGCGCGGGGACCGATGAAATAATAATTAGTCGTGTTGCCTTCCAGCACGACGAAGGCCCCCAAACTCACTGGTTCACCGGGTGGAATGGTTCGCGCGACCAAGCCTTGAAATTGGGTGACCGCCAGGGCGGCTTCCTCTGCGGCCTTGGACTGGCCATGGGCGAGGTAAGAGGCTTCGAGTCCGCGGGTGTCGTATTTATCTTCGGCCTTGTTTTCCTCGTCGGTCGCTTCGGCGTGGGTGGCCAAGGCTGCTTGGGTGAGCATGGCCAACTCGGCGGAAAGAGTGACGATAATTTGAGCGAGAAGCGCGGGTTTGTTCACTGGGGTAAACAGAAATTAAACGGGGATGACGGGGGAATACTCAATCTGTTTATCGGCTTTTCGCGGTTTTGTGCCCGGTTTATTCGTGGGCGACCGGCAAAACCGTTCTGCACGGGCTCAAGGGGATTTTTATTCGGAAATCAACTCAGCGCCTTCGAGGACGAGCAGACGTGTCTTGGTGCGGACCCCGCCCGCGGCCGAATATCCCGTCATTTTCCCTCGGGCCGAGACTACCCGGTGGCAGGGAATAATGAGCGGCCACGGATTTTTCGCCAGCGCGACGCCCACGGATCGGGCGGCTTTGGCCTCGAACCCCACGAGTCGGGCGATGGCTCCATAACTTTTCAACTCACCGGGGTTAATCAATCGAGTCTGCCGATACACCGCTTGTTGGAACATACTCACGGTTGACCAATCGAGCTGCACTTCGGTGAAATTCTGCATGTGCCCTTCCAGATGTTTTTGCACGCATTCGATCAGGCGGCGCACCCAGGCCGGTCGCGGCGTGCGGTTCGAGTGGCTGTGCGCGCGGGTGATGAGTTTACGTTCGGTTTTTTCCGGGTTGGCTTCGGGCAGTTGAAAACCGGTTAGCCCGGTGTCGTTCCACGCCAACCCACACGTACCGAAAGCTGTGGGGAAAAGCGTGTGCGCCATGGTTGAATAAGAATGCGCCCGCTTGCCTCTGCCTCAAGCACAAGCTGGCGCGACTGGCGACGAAGGCCAGAACGGTAATGAGCTTAACTCTTATCGCCGGTTTTCAACTGCTCGACGGTGTAACCCCGCTGGCGCAATTGCGCGAGCAGACCATCCGAGCCGGCGATATGTTCGATCCCCACCAGCACAAATTTTGCTTTGGGGGTTTGAAACAGGGCTTCAAGTTTGGGTAGCCATGCCGTGCTTTGCTGAGTCGTCAGTTCGCGGTGGAGGGCCGGATGCTCTTGGCGAAGGTTTTTCAGCAGCAATTCGTCAAGCTTGGCGAGGTCGCCTTCCTTCCATGCCTTGATTATCAATTCTTGTTTGTCCGACAATCCGTTGATTTCTTTAAGCGAGTAGTCGATTAATTCGCTTTCGCGGCCTGTGCCGGGTTGGGTCAGGAAATCGATGTGCTGTTCGACCGTATCCAGATTGGTGACGGTTTTTTGGGTGCCGACGGTTCGTTGAAAAAAATAGGTGTCTACCGTCTTGGGTGAGACCCCTAATTTTTGAGTCTCGATTGACGTGAGCATAGCCCGGCAACGCCAGGCGCGTACTTTGCTCATATTATCTTCAGGAATGCCGGCCATGCCGCATATTGCCTGCAGGCTTTGCCAGCTGCTCTGGCTGAGAATTTTATCCAAGGTGTTGCTGCCGCTGACAGGCGTACGTGCGGCGATCAACTGCTGCATGGAGGGTGTTTGCAGCTGGAGAAAATCCGTCTCAAAGACGATTTGAGGGGCAGCGGTAAAGGCTTGGTCGAATTCTTTGGGCAACGGATAGTCCGTGGCGCGCAGCAAAGAACAAGTGCCACCGAGATAAATCGTTTTTCGATCCTTGGTGATTTTCCAAACAGAGGTTTGCGCAGGCAAGGTGGTGCTCGCGAGCAGCAACCCGAGGACGATAATGATCAATTTCGCATTCATGGGATGATTACGTTGAGGTGGGTAGAAACATTACATTTGGGGTAATCTTGTGGGGCTTTGTCTCTATTTTTGATAGTGGTATTTTCGGTCCGTGCGACGGTATTTCGCATTTCCCGGGTCTGCGTCGTGATTTTAGTAAAGCGTTTACGGGGAAATGCGGCTCCAGACGACTTATTGCAATTCGAGCCCTGAGAATTTCGTCTGTTTCGTAATCAGATTGGTGTGTCCCTAGGCTTGGCAAGGGTCGGAAAGTCCGTCTTCTTCGCGTATCACCCATGTCCAAAAATCGTTTCTATAACGCCTTCGATCTTGAGGAGTGGGGCAGTGCCCGCAAACCCGACTACCGCAGTCCGTTTCAAATTGATCGTGATCGTATCATTCATGCGCATGCCTTTCGAAAGCTCCAATCGAAGACGCAGGTTTTTCTGAGCGGTGAATATGATTTCTACCGCACGCGGCTCACGCACTCGATGGAGGTGGCGCAGATCGGTCGGTCGATCTGTCATTATTTACTCAGTCGTGGTGGACCGCTGGCTGATGATTTCTTTATTGATGATGCGCTCGTGGAGGCGAGTTGTTTGGCCCATGATATGGGTCACCCGCCTTTTGGGCATTCCGGAGAACGCACCTTGCAGGAGCAGATGAAACGACGCGGTGGTTTCGAGGGCAATGCGCAGACGCTGCATCTGCTTTGCGAGACGATGTATCAGAACGAGTCGGGCGTGCGCGGCATCCAGCCCACGCGCGCGCTGCTCGATGGCGTGCTCAAATACAAGAAACTCTACACGGAATTCGCGTCGCCACCGGTCAACCACTTCATCTACGCTGGGCAGGAACCCGTGCGCGATTGGGTGTTCGGGGGAGCGGCGATACCCGGAGCGCTCCTGCGGGACACCGCGCTCAACGACTTCAAGAGTGTCGAATGTCAGATCATGGATTGGGCCGACGATGCGGCCTATTCGCTTAACGATATTGTCGACGGCGTGCGTGCGGGGTTCCTCACACTTGAACGGGTGGAGAGTTGGGCGGCGAGTGAATCGATCGGCACCGTGGAGCAGCAGCACATGGATTCGCTTTTCGAAGCCATCCGGGCGGACCGCTTGGAAATTACCTTCGCCAAGAAGATCGGCCACTTCATCCAGGCCTGCCGGCTGAAAGCGCGCGACAACTTCATGGCGGAAAAAACCAACCGTTATAAATATGAACTGGTGGTCGACGAGGTGGCGTTGCGTGAGGCCGCGTTTTTCAAAAAGATGGCCAACGATATCATCTTCGAGAGTCCGCAATTGGCGCAGCTCGAATACAAAGCCCGCGTCATTATTATGGCGCTGTATAACGCCATCTGGGAAAACTATGCGGAACGCAACGAACGCGTGATCCGGATTCTGCCCACCAATGTCAGTCGCTTGATCGAGCTCGAAAAAACCCAGGATGGGAAGGCTCGCCGGATCTGCGATTTTCTTTCCGGACAAACCGACGGCATGGTGGTCCGAACCTACCGCCGACTCTTCGATGCGGAGTTCGGCAGCTTCCGCGATTTGAGCTGAGGCTCGGAGGCGCAGTTAGGATTTCCTTGGTTTGTTTTGAACTACGAGGTGAGCGGTTATCTGTCGATCTCGGTCTTTGCGAATAGCCTCAGACATCCTGATCCCGAGGAATGAGCGTGAGCTCAACCCGCACGAATCGGAAAAATACCTTTAACGCGGAGGACGCGAAGAGCGCGGAGCCTGACGTGATTTCACTCCACGTCCTTCGCGAGCTCCGCGTTAAGCTAGAGCCTTTCCCAAAATCAACGTACCGAGGGGAAATGGGCATAATTCAACAGAGGATATTGGGACAAAAACAGAGAAAGATGCGAATTCGGCACCCTGTTTTTTTCCGCTATCCGGAGTGAAGAGCCGAAATCCCCTCAATTCGAGAGATTTTCAGAGGGAGCACTCCGGCATTTTTCAAAACACCGATTTTTGGGACAGGCTCTAAACTGTCTGGTTGGGTCGGGCTGCTTCCGAATCCATCACACTCAGATACAATCAGGCCTCACGCTGTTTCCCTAAATATTCCTACCTGTCATTGCGAGGCGCGGAGCGACGAAGCAATCCAGCGAGCTGGATCGCCACGCCAGCCTTCGACAGGCTCGCGATGACAAGAGAAATTATGAAATATCCGGGCTAGTACTTCTACGATCAGCAGCTGATTGCCCGGTATCGTGGGTTGCTTTACCAACATAGCGGCTAAGATGGAGCCTGCTCGGTCAAGAAATTTGCACTCCCAACCCGTGCGACTGGCCAAGGTTGCGGCCAGCTCACGGGTTCCAAAAATATCCGCATCTTTACTGGTAAATGGGCCGAAGACTTCAAGCTCAGGAAGCTGCACGACGTATAATTCGGCCCAGATATTCACGGCTTGCCCGCCAATGATCAGGGGCAACTCGTCGCCAGAGAGTATTTCGGAAAATGCCGAAGCTCCGAGGTCAGACATATTGCTCGTGGCGGACAATCCGGCCGCCGCGCGCACGGACGGGGCGTTTTGTTCCTGCATCTGCTGCGGGGGCACCAAGCCAAGTGCCATCAAAGCCGCGTCATGTGCGCGGCATGCAATTTTCCACTGATGCAACGCGTCAAAAGTCTCCAAGTGTTTCGGCAAAGGCGGCGGCGGAGCCTTCGGATTTTTCCGAAGCTCATCTTCAAAGCGGCGTTGTACCGTGGCAAAGTCCATGACCCCGCCCTTGGCGAGGGCCCGGCAATTGCAACCATGCGAGGCTCGGCGTTTTGCTGGCCACCTTTCCGCTACTGGTCCGTTGGTTTCGGGGAATTCTCTCGGACGGAAGCCATGTATCGATCTTGCCCAGCTGAGTCTGGAACAGTTTGCGTGAGGAATTGACGCACACCCGTGCTTGCGCGTTTCGACACTCTTTGATTAGGAAATTGAACCTTCATGAAAGAATCTGTCGTCAGCGGGAAAACTTCGGTTTTAATTTTGCACGCCACGGCAGGCGCGGGTCACACGCGGGCGGCACAGGCGGTCGCGGCCGCGCTCAAACCTTCTGGGCGCAGCTATCAAGTAATCGACACGCTCGAATGCACATCGGCGCTCTTCCGGCGCATGTATGTGAAATCCTACATCGATCTCGTCCAAAAGGCGCCCGAGCTTTGGGGGTATTTCTACGAGAAGTCAGACGTCATACGGGCGCCCAACAGCAAGCGGACCCGGCTGCGGCTGGCGTTCGACAAGCTTAATGCCCGCTCATTTAAAACACTCTTGGAGGAGACGAAACCAGCGGTAATTATTTGCACGCATTTTCTACCGTTGGAGTTGCTCTCGGATTTGAAAGGCCGGGGAAAACTGAACACGCCGGTGCATGCCGTGATCACCGATGTGAGTCCGCATGCCTTCTGGGTTTATCCGCACATCGAACATTATCACGTGGCCACGCCATCGGCTGCTCGCGAACTGGCGCGCAAAGGTTTTCCCGCTGAGCGCATCAGCGTGACGGGAATTCCGGTTGACCCGATTTTTGCGCACCGCACTCCGGCCCCTGCGGCGCGGGTGAAACTGGGTTTGCCGGAGAAACCGACGGTGCTGCTGCTCTCGGGCGGATTTGGGATCGGACCGATGAAACAGATGCTAGCTTCTTTTGCAGAGAGCCGGAGCAATCTTTCACTGGTGATCGTCGCAGGAAAGAACGCCGAGCTGGAAAAGGCATGCCAAGCGCTCGCGGCGAAATTGCCCGTGCCGGTGAAGGTGCACGGTTTCGTGACCAACATGCATGAGCTGATGGACGCGGCGGATTTGATTGTGACCAAACCCGGCGGCCTCACCACGACCGAGATTCTGACCAAAGGAAAACCCATGGCGCTGGTCGCGCCGATCCCGGGACAAGAGCAGCGCAACTGCGAATATCTCCTCGAAGAAGGTGCCGCGGTGCGGCTCTACGATGTTGGTGATTCGGCGCATTACCTCGAGAAATGGCTGGATGATAAGGCGCGCATGAAAAGGATGTCCGCCGCCGCGTGCGCCCTCGCGCGACCGGAAGCAGCGATGGATATTGCGGCGGTTTTACTCGCGCGGCTGGCCAAGGGGTCGTCGTCATGAAGTGCTGGATTACTGGAATCGTATTGATCGCAGCGGCGCTGACCGCCCGCTGCGCAGAACCATTACAGGCCATTGTGGATGATGCTTGGCAAGGCGCTCAAGGGTATCATTTTTCCGGACGGATCACAGAGGTGCATGCCGTGCCGCAGAAGGACAGTGGTCGGATGGCGGCGCTGTATCGCACGACCCGGATGCTTTTCACCAGTGGCGAAGAGGGTTTGGTGACGTGGCGAGTCGCAGACCAAGAATGGACCCTGCGTTCGAGCGAGCATGGCTATTGGGAACTGGCCGGGAGCCTGTCGCTCGCGCTCGCGCCCGGTTGGCACGATATCGAGTCGACGCCAGCACCAAGTTCTTTAGCTGGTTTACTGGTGGTCGATCCGCGCAATCCCATCGGGATTATCTCCGATATCGACGATACGATTTTAATCACAGGCGTCTTGCACAAAGGCACGTTGTTGAAAAACAGCCTGACGGTTGCGCCGGAACATCGGGCGGCGGTCCCGGGTATGGCCGAGCTCTACCGAAAGTTGGTGCAGAGAAATCCTGCGCCGGAAGCCACGGCGATTTTCTACATTTCCGCAAGTCCGCGCCAGTTGACCGATAATATTCGCCGGTTTCTCGCTGCCGGCGGATTTCCGCGGGGCGTGCTGCAATTAAGAGGAACGTCCGTTGAGAGCGGTGATGTGGGCAAAGATCATGCAGCATACAAATTACGGCACATCGAGACGATCCTCGCGGCGTTTCCTAATCTGAGTTTCCAATTTTTCGGCGACAATGCCGAGCGCGATCCAGAGATCTACGCCAAGATCAGGGAGAAATATCCTGAGCAAGTGGCGGGAATTTGGATTCGGCATGTGAACCCTGACGAGAAACGCGCGACCTATCCCGGCCAGCGGGATGTCAGCGAGCTGAAGCGGTGAGCGTGCGTTGAACGCGCGTGAGCGAGCGCGCGGTTTTGCGATTCAGCAGGAGGATGAAGCCTACGCCCCAGCAGGCGCCGAGGAGGTGGGCGAGCGGAACCGGGACGAAGTCGCCGGCACTGTGGGCGAAGAAGGTTGAGCCTTGTAGAATTTCCCAGGCGCATTTGCCGAGAAATCCCAGGCCGGACAATGCGGTGGCCGTGAGAACCAGATGGTCATGCTCGCGGTATGACTGGAGGGCGAAATGGATCATGACTGCGCCGAAGAGCGTGCAGTCGAGCCCGGACAGGCCGCGGTAGGATTCGAGTTGCGGAGCGCGGAGCCAGAGGCCGCTGGAGATGACGGCGGCTGCACCGCCGAGAAGACCGAGCCAGCTTTGTGGCTTGAGCGGCGGAAGCATGGCGCTGAGCAGGAGCAGCGTGAGCACGTCCCACGCGAGATGGCTGGAGTTAAAGTGGACGAGATGGCCGGTGAACAGGCGCCAGAATTCTCCATGAGCGAGCGCGCTGCGGTTGAATTCAAGCAAGGAGGAGGCATGGGGTTGTAGGTGGAGTGCGACGGACGTCAGTGAAAGCAGCAGGGGGACGGTGAAGCGGGGTGGCATGAGGGAAGGAGAAAGCTGGCCGGCATGACTGCCGGCCAGCGGGTGGATTTATTCCTCCAGGTTTTGCCGGGCTAATTCCCGACGAAAGTAACGGTAGGCAACGATGCCGAGCAGTGCGCAGATGAGCAGGAACATCTCGCGATCCATCGCGCCGCCGCCGTGGCCGCCGCCGCCATGACTCACGTGGGGAGCGGGCGCGGAATAGGTGGGGTTCTGCGCATCCACGCGGTAGCTTTTAACCGGCGCTGCGGCGCGCACGGTTTGTGCCGCGCGTTCCGTGGCGGTGCGCTGCTGGTTGCGGCGCTCGATGCCGCGGGAGGCAAAACTTTCGTCGCTCATCACGACCATCGACGTGTGATCGGTGACGAGCTGGTAGCTGACGCCGAGGTTGGTGATGGCGTCCTTGGTTTCGTTGGCGGGAGTGACGCCGAGGATTTCCTTTTGCTCGATTTGTTCGATTTGCGCCATGGCCCAGAGACGTTCGATTTCCGGATTGTCGGTATCGGTGGCGGGGAAATCAAATTTCGTGGTGTAGGTTTTGTCGGCACCGGTGAGTTTGGCCTGAAGCGTGAGGGTGGCCGGGCCAGTGCCATCGTAGCGGCCGAAAAGTACGAGTTGCTGCCCACGGTAGATCTTGTCGGGGTTATCGCCGGTCGTGTCGGTGACGTGGCCGCCGGAGAATTTGAAACTGGCACCGTGCAGCGACTCGAAGGTGATTTTGGATTTGGCGAGGAGGAGTTGGCCGACGATGTCATCGTCGTTCGAGACCGGAGCGTAGAAGCCGCCGGTGGTGTCCGTGATCATTTTCAGCAGCGGCCAATTGGCGCTGTTGCCCATGAGAAACCCGAAGACACGGACGTCGTATTGCTTGAGTAATTTGGCGAACTCGGCGGGTTGCACGAGACCGACGTTGGCTACGCCGTCGGTGACGAGGACAAGACTGGTGGCGCGATCGGCATCGAGTTTGATGAGGCCTTCGGCGATGCCGGAATAGAGATCGGTGCCGCCTTCAACATGGAGGGTGCCGATCATCTCAATCGCGCGCTTCACGGCTTCGGGTGAAGCTGCCGTCCACGGGAGAAGTTCGCGGGCGCGATCACTGAAGACGACGAGACGAAAACGATCTTCGGGCCGCATCTGACCGAGTGCCTGGGAGACGCCGCGGGCGAGGGTGCCGAGCTTGCCTTGCATCGAGCCGGAAATATCGAGGACGTACACGAAGTCGGCGCCATGGGTGATCGGTTGCAGGTCAATCCCGGGAGTGACGACCATCATGAACGTGCCGGGTTTATCGGCGTTGGCGCGGTAAGGAATGACTTCAACGCGCCCGGGGAGATTAGCGGCGAGGCGATAGTAGAAGACGAAGTCGTGATCGAGTTTCGCGCCCGTGCGAACGAGGGAAACCTTGTAGTGGCCGTCGTCGATTTTCTGCGTGTTGACCGCCGTCTCGAAGCCGGGCACGCGCACGTCGGTGACGGGCACGGCCGACTTGAGTTCGACGTTGACGAGCAATTCGCCTTCGACCTGCGGGCGGGATGTCCAAAAACTTTTCGCAATTTCGTCGGTGCCGCCGTCTTCGAGCGGATAGAGGTAACGGCCCACGCCAGTGTCGATCTCGAGCGGCTGGTAATAGACGAAGCGGAGTTTCACCTCCGCGTTGGCGCGAACCGGGGAGACTTTGAACTCGTAGGTTTGGTAACTGTTCTTGGTCGCGAGACCGGTATCGTTGCCTTTGGCCTTCTCGTCTTCGTAGGCGGTTTCAGCGTCTTTTTTCGGCAGCACTTCGCCATTCAATGTGCGTTCGCCGGAGGTGATGGTGACTTCCGAGAGCGAAGCGCTCTTCGGGACGGGGAAGGAATAAACGGCTTCGAGGTCCTGTGGGTTGGGATTGAAGAAGGTCTGCAGAACTTCCGTCTGGGCAAAGCCGTTATTGATGACGACGTTCACCTGATGGCTGCGGATTTGAAGCGGCGCATGAGGCGCACCGACGGGAGTGAGGACACCGCCAGCGAAGGCGGACAAGGCACCGAGCGTAAGACCGGATAGCGCGGTAAGGATGCGAGTGATGGTTTTCATAGGAGGGAAATATCGTGAGTGGTTCAGATGCGATCAGGTGCGAGCGCAGAGCGCGAAGGGCGCGGAGAGGGCAGTGGTGCGCGGTCGTAAGTGCCGAGCACGCGATCCCAGAAAAATTCCACGATGGCGTAGTTGCCGTGGTGGCGAACGTGGTGCCGCAGGTGCAGCGCGCGTTTGTGTTGGAACCAGGCGAAGCGGGCCCAACGGGAATTGTTCAGATGATATTCCTGATGGAGATGGAGGTGCCACCAGATGGTCAGACCGAGGGTGGTGATATGAAGGACGAACAACGGCAGGGGTAGCAGCCAAGCCACCAGAAGACTGAGGGGGACAATGGGGATCGCGTAGTACCACATCACGTGGCGTTCCGCTTCGATCCACGTGTCGCTCGTCAGGCGCTCGGACCGGTAGTCGGCATGATGTCCGTGCAGGTGATTTTCATAAATCGCGGACAAGCGATGTGTGTGTCCGAACCAGCGGTGGAAAAGTACTTGGACGAAAGTGGTGCCGTAGTACGTGCCGACGGGCACCGCGAGGGCGCAGAGGCTGGTGGCGATTGCGTTCATGACTGCTCCTTGGTCTGGACGGAGGCTTTGGCGGGACTGGTGAAGAAAAGCCGCACCGAGTGCAGGGTCGCAGGCAGCAGATCGATGGCTTGATCGCGGAGATCGCCGGCGATTACTCCACTCAAGTTGCCACTGAGACCGTGACGGACCGTGGACTTTAGGAGTCGGCGGGCCGTGCGGTCAGGTGCTTGAGTTAATTTGTCGGGGAGAATTTCGCCGAGCGTGGGTTGGGGCGCGTCGGGACCGCGCGTGATAAACTCGTAACCGAATTTCACGGCGGTGAGTGCGCCCGCGTCGACCCCGCTGAGTCGCGCACCGGTGAACGCGGCTTTCATCAACGCCGCAGGTTCGCCTTGGCCGAGGTCGTGGAGGTTGTTGTGGAATTCGTTTATCTCGCTGCGGATTTCATCGTGGACGAGCGTGATGACGTCGGCGGGCGTTTTGATTTCACTGAGAGTTTTTCGAGCGGTGGGCTGCGGCGGGTGGGCGAAAGCGACGGAGGCGATGCAGGCGAAGGAGAGCAGGAGCGTGGGCCGGGAGTTCAGGATTATTTTCATAGAGGAGGATTAGTTGCCCGTTCTTATTGCTCGCGATATGCCAAGTGTTTGATCGAAATCGTAAGTGCTTTCTGACCATGATGATGATTTTTGCTGACCGATATATTTCTTGTTTTAGATAGCAAATAATGACATGCGTCTGACAAATTATGTCAGACACTATTTTTAAGGCGAAAGCGGATCGTGCCTTTGCGGAAGCGGTGCAGGGCTTGAGTCTCGCGAATCCGTTCAAGCCGGAGCGCATTGATTGGGAGCGGCGTGCGTTGGGGGCCGCGTTCAAAGACGCCGGGGCGGATTGGAACCGGCTGGCTCCCGCCGAGGTGATGCATCCGAATCTGGTGGTCATTCGCGAGCGGGTCGGGGCCTTGGTGGCGCGGGTGGTGGAGGTGTGGCCGAAGTCGTCGAACAATCGTATCTCGCGGGCGGATGCCCGGCTGTTTGCCAACCTGGTTTTGTTCGAACTGTATTTGCGGTACAGCGCGCGGTTCGATGAGGTCATCCGCGCTTCGTTGTCCGGGACGGGCGCGGCGACCCGCCGGCTGGGATTTTATGCGGAGTTTCAACGAGAAGTTGAGCGATACCTGCGCCGCCCCGGCCTCAGCACGCTGGTGGAAAGTCCGGCCGAACATATCTTCGCCTGCCTCTTCCAGCTCCGTCGCGCGTTTCATCATATCCATCGTTCGTTGGTGGGCGGCTCGCCGGCCTTGGCGAGATTGCGCGCGGCGATCTGGGAATCGGCGTTTTCCCGCGATCTCGAACTCTATCGCCGGGTGCTCTTCGCGCGCATGCACGACTTCACGACGCTGATCACCGGTCCGTCGGGCACGGGCAAGGAGCTTGTCGCCCGGGCGATTTCCCTCTCACGCTACATTCCGTTTGATCCCAAGACGTCGGCGTTCGCGACCGATTTTGTGGAATCATTTTATCCGCTCAATCTCTCCGCGCTTTCGCCGACGCTGGTGGAATCGGAACTCTTCGGTCATCGGAAAGGCGCGTTTACCGGGGCGTTGCAGGATCATGCCGGTTGGTTGGAGACGTGTCCGCCGGAAGGCACGGTGTTTCTTGATGAGGTCGGCGAAGTTGAGCCCGCGATCCAGGTCAAATTACTGCGGGTGCTTCAGGCGCGTACGTTTCAGCGGCTCGGTGAAACCAAGGTGCGGCATTTCCGGGGGAAAATTATTGCCGCCACCAATCGGGATTTGCCGGCCGAGATTCGCGCCCGCCGTTTTCGCGAGGATTTTTATTACCGGCTCTGCTCGGATCAGGTGCACACGCCATCCTTGCATGAGCAACTCAAGGAAGCTCCCGGCGAATTGCGTCCGCTCGTGACCTTCGTCACGACGCAGTTGGTGGGGGAAGCTCACGCCAGCGAGCTCACCGCCGGCATGGTCCAGTGGATCGAGAGCCATCTCGGGGCCGACTATGCTTGGCCGGGCAATGTGCGCGAACTCGAACAGTGCGCCCGCAATCTGATTCTCCGGGGCGGCTACTCTCCGGCCGGTCCGTTGGCGGCTGCGTCGCCCGATGATTGGAACGAACATGCGGGGCGCGGCCGGTTGACGGCGGAGGAATTGCTCACCCGCTACACGCGGCTCGTGCATACGCAGAGTGACGGCAACATCGAGGAAACCGCGCGGCGACTGAACCTTGATCGGCGCACGGTGAAAGCGCGGATCGGGAGTGGATGATAGTATTCCCGGGAGATTGGCTGAAGGCCGAGCTGTACTGTTGGGTCTTCGTGTGTGTTGTTCTGACGGCCCGAGGACGCGGCTTGCCTGCCAGCGAGTGGTCGGAATAATCCGGTCATGGCGCTGCAACTACGACCCACCTGCGAGCATTGTAATAAAGCACTAGTGTACTGAATTATAAATACCTATTCATTACTCTGAGTCGCGAGGGCGGCGCGAGAGCGATGGATTTTTTCGAGGATGACTTTGCCTTCTGCCTTCCAAACGTAGCGTTTGGGCTCAAGATTGCGGTGCGTCAGAT
>JBBRBC010000035.1:0-39576 GCA_038206205.1 Opitutales bacterium | reverse complement strand
ACGCGCCGGCAAGCGGGGACGCGCGCGCGGCACCGATCATCCACAGTGGCGCAACCACTACTTCACCGAGCTGGGCTTGTTCAGTCTCACGCAAGCTCAAGTCTTGGCCCGTCAGTCTCGATGAGAGACACTCACCAACTGAAGTCTGAAAAAGGGGTCAGGTTGATATTGTTATAATCGCCTGCTCGCAACGTCCGTAAAGAACGAACCGGTCAAACGGGGTCTGGCTGTGTTTTGTTAGTTTTCCGTTGGCAACACTTCCAATGAACCAGCGATCCAGTAAACCTTGCAAACAACTAAGCCTACCCCCTCCGTCAGCTCCTTAAATCTAACAAAACACGGCCAGACTCCTTCAGAAGGGCTGCGTTGTCATCCGAGAGGGCAGGCGAAGCCGGACTTGCCGCCGGGGGAAAAATCAGCACCGTGAGGACCATGAGCATGACCATTGATCAAATCGTCGCCGAGGCCCGGCAATTGCCCCAAGACTTGCGTGCCGAACTGCTTGACCGTCTCGGCGGTGCGATGCACGGCGACGACTCGCCCGAGGTGGCGGCCGAATGGAACCAGCTCGCCTTGCAGCGGCTGGCGGCGGTGGAAAGCGGCCGCTCGCAACTGCGGCCCGGTGAGGAAGTCGTGGCCCGGATGCGTCAACTCATCGGCCGGTGAAGCCCTGGTTTTTTGAAGAGGGCGCGGAAGCGGATTTTGCCGAGGCGCTCGGGTTTTATCGGGAGGAAAGCGAGGCTTTGACCGGCTGACTCTACGACGAAATCCACCGCCTGATTGCCGACGTGTGCGACTGGGCGAACGGGGTCTAGCCGTGTTTTGTTAGTTTTCCGTTGGCCACACTTCCAATGAACCAGCGATCCAGTAAACCTTGCAAACAACCAAGCCTACCCCCCTCCGTCAGCTCCTTAAAACTAACAAAACACGCCCCGACCCCTTGAGAACGCCCCGCTGCCCGGGGGGATTCATGCCTGGCACCGTCTCGCGTCACGCCGGAAGCGACAACCCCTCGCTCGCTCACCTGAAACACCAGTAACGGCAGGAAGAAAATCCACGGAAGAAACCATGCCTTTCAAATCGCCATGATTTGGTGAGTTTCATCCCGCCGCTGACATCAGAACGCCCGTGCCCATGCGGCATTCACGATGAGTTTTGTTTTCGAGGAAGAGTTCGCTTCGCCAGTCAGTGGTTTTTCCAGCGGGAAGAGTCGCAGCAGGGGTTCTGCAGAAAGAGTATTTTCGAGTCGCCGTGAGCTTCAGGATGCGGAAGAGTTCCGACTGCAGCCAGCCCGCTCCCCCACGGGCGATCCAGTCCACCACAGCCAACGACCTTCATCCCACCTTAATCGCCGATGATATCTCCGCTCCACATGGCCCAGTTTTTCAAAGAGACGGCTCCCGCGCTCGCGGTCGTCGGCTGACTGGTAACGTTAGGTGTGCATGACAGTTTCCTCGCTCGGAAAGTGGGCAAAGAGCCTGAAGCAGCAGACTCTGGTGGTCTACTTTGCCGCCAGAGATCCAAGAACTCCTTGGTTCGTCCGCATGATCGCACTGTTTGTCGCTGCCTACGCTCTCAGCCCCATTGATCTAATTCCAGACTTCATTCCGGTCTTGGGCTATCTGGATGATTTAATTCTTATCCCACTTGGCTTGGCGCTTGTTGTCCGGCTAACTCCTAAAGAGGTGATGCTGTCGGCCCAACAAAAAGCTCAAGCTGCATCAGATCGACCGGTCAGCCGCGGTATGGCAGTAGCAATAATTGTGATTTGGCTTTTACTTTTAGGCAGCATTGGCTGGTGGGTAGTGCGTAGGCTGCACACCTAACAATTCGGCCGGTCAAAAGGGGGCCGGTCAAATGGGGTCTGGCCGTGTTTTGTTAGTTTTCCGTTGGCCACACTTCCAATGAACCAGCGATCCAGTAAACCTTGCAAACAACCAAGCCTACCCCGTCCGTCAGCACCTTAAAACGAACAAAACCCGGCCAGACCCCTTCAGGACATAACCCCTTCAGGACATTACCTGGAATTTCGCCGTTATTGTTCGCCGAGTTTCTTCTGCAGAAAATCCGGATGACGCCGCTCATGCACGAGTCCGATAAAATATAACGTCTCTCCTTCAATTTCGTTATAGATCAGGAACGGAAAAGGTCGGCACTTGCGGCTGGAAAATTTATGCGGCCCGACATGATCGCCTCCGCGCAACTTCGCAATGACCCGAGCAGTCTCCTTGCCTCGATCATAAAAGTCGTCGCCCAACTTTTGCGAAATCGTACCGTACCTCGTCCCTTCTCGTAACAGGTCAGCCTTGAAAAGAGAGCTGAAGATAACTTTCAAAGCGGTTCCGCAAATACAGCTTCAAAACTCATCCCGGCATCCTTGCCGGATTTCAGATCACTCAGACGTGACCGCAATGCGGCCGTGATCTCTTCATCGCTCCGGCCATCGTCCTGCAAACTTTGCATTAATAATTTCGCCAGCTGCTCCCGTTGTTGCGGCGGCAGGGAGAGCGCCTCTTCGGCGAGATAAATGCTGCTGATAGCCATACCGCCAACCGAGGAATACGCGAGCCGGCGGCAAAGCCTCATTTCGTGGCTATGCGCAGCTACGGGTGGAGCGGGTTGACTCAACACGCTGGTTTGCAGCGGACATCCTGAAGCGCCTTGGGGACAAGTCGCTCCACCTCGGAGCAGCGAATTTCAATTTCCTGTCCAGATGGCCCTCCTCCTTCGTTGGCTTCGCCTCCTTCGCGAGACATCCTTCGGAGTGGACCACCGACGGCACGGCCACAAGGGCCGGCCCTACACCAAGAAACGATCCTCCATCATTCCGTGCGCGCTTTATGCGTTTTGCAGTACGCGTGCGATGCCTCGACCGGATACTTGTTCGCCAGATCCACGTCGTTCAAGGTGGAGCGGGCGCCCCAGGAAAAGATTTTCTCGAAGAACGGGAGCCAACGACTGTTCCGGATTTGCTCCAGGAAGTAGACCTCGTGCTCCTTTTCCTTCATGCCCATTTCATAGAGAATCTCGTCGTGCTCCCGGATGCCGAGCGACTGGAAATAGTGCATCATGACGAAGTATTCGCAGACGTTCCCGCTCTCCAATCGCCCCGCGAAGAAATACGGCATGAACCAACCGATCACGTGGCAACTCGCCGAGATTACTTTCCCGACGATAAAAAACCGGACTTCATAGTACTTCGAAACCGGCACGTCGTACTGGCGCATCAGCGCGCGGACGCACCGGCGATGATGCCACTCGTCTTCCTCGATCTGCCGCACCGCCGCCTTCGCCACGCGGTTCTTGAGCGAGTGCGCATGCCCGATGTAGGCGAACGACGCCGCCATCTCTGCCGAGTAAGCCTTCTGCAAAAGATCAACGAGCGCCGGGTGATTGAGTTTCATAATGACAGAACGAAGCCGCGAAGCTGACCCGGGCCCGACCTCGCGGCAAGCCGCGCGAAAAACCAACCACGGAATTTTTGCCCACGGAACACACGGAATGCACAGAAGGACCGAATCACTCTTGGGAAGAATGCGACATGGTAGGGCGAACCCTCCGGGTGAGCCGCTCATTTACGGCTCGTCAGGGACGACTCGCCCTCCCTCAGATGAGCGAACCGTCTCAGCAAAACACATCCCTGCAGGGAGCTCCTTTCGTGTGTATAGTGTATTTCGTGGTGCCCCTGCTTGGCTCGGGATTTATTCCGTGTATTCGTGCTTGCCGAGCCATAGCCCGCAGAGCGACGGCTGGTGTTCCGTGGGCACCTCCTTGTCTTGGCTTGGTTCGATGGCCAATTCCATCCGCCCCTATGGCACAACGCCCCTTCCTAATCATGAGTATTTATAGCGATCATAGGTTCAGTCTTGGGGTTGCGCCCGACTGATTGCCCCGTAACGTGGCGTTCTGATTTTTTCCGCGATGAATCCTGTCCACGCCAACGATTCCCGCGCTACCACCGGCTCGCCCAGTGGCGGCAAAGTTTTTCATGTCCGTGGCCTGACCAAAACCTACGGCGAAGGCACGGCCCAAGTCCGCGCGCTCGATGGCGTCGATCTCGATCTGCACGCGGGCGAACTGATCGTGCTCCTCGGGCCTTCCGGCAGCGGCAAGACCACCTTGCTCAATCAACTCGGCGGACTCGATATTCCCACCTCGGGCGAGGTCCGCTACCGCGACACCGACCTTACCCACGCCGACGAGGAGCAACTGACGCAGTACCGGCGCGAATCCGTGGGTTTCATTTTCCAGTTCTACAATCTCATCCCCAGTTTAACCGCGCGGGAGAACGTCGGCCTCATCACCGAAATCGCCGAACATCCCATGCAGCCCGAAGCCGCCCTCGAGATGGTTGGACTCGGCGCGCGCCTCGATCATTTTCCCGCGCAACTTTCCGGCGGGGAACAACAGCGTGTCGCCATCGCGCGCGCCATTGCCAAGCGCCCCGCCGTGCTGCTCTGCGACGAGCCCACCGGCGCGCTCGACGTCAAGACTGGCATCGTCGTCCTCGAAGCCATCGAGCGCGCCAACCGCGAGCTCGGCACGCTCACCGTCATCATCACTCACAACGCCGTGATGGCCGACATGGCTGACCGCGTGATCCACTTCATGGACGGCCGCGTGCTGAGCGAGCGGCGCAACGCAACGAGGGCGGCCCCAGCCACCTTGCGCTGGTAAAAGGCTAAAAAACTGAAGGGCTGAAATGCTGAACCCCGATGCTCAATCGTTCTCCGACTCGTACTCGTTTTCGTTCTCGCCTCCCCCGACGCCGCGAACACCCCAACCATCCGAGATTATGAGAAAGAGTAAGAGAACAAAAACGATTTAACCGCCGCCGCCACTTTCACCCTCACTTACACTGTCACTTTCCCGTTCAACCCTTCCGCCCTTCCGCCTTTCTTCACATGCTCCCCCACCTTGATCGCAAGCTGCTCCGCGACCTGCGCCGCCTCAAGGGCCAGGCTGCGGCGGTGGCGCTCGTGATGGCGTGCGGCCTCGCGATGATGATCATGGCGCGCAGTCTGATCTTTTCGCTCGATGATACTCGCGCCGACTATTACCGGACCAATCGCTTTGCCGAAATCTTCGGCCACCTCAAGCGCGCGCCGAACTACCTCACCGATCGCATCGCCGCGTTGCCCGGTGTCGCTGGCGTCCAGACAGACATCGCCGTCCAGGTGACGCTCGATCTGCCCGGCCTCGACGAGCCAGCCAGCGGCCTCGTGCGCTCGTTGCCGGATTACGGCGAGCCCGAACTCAACCGGCTCTTTCTGCGGCGCGGCCGCTGGCTCACGCCCGGTTCGCGCGGCGAATTACTCGTCGGCGAGGCGTTCGCCAACGCCAACAAACTCGAACCCGGTGATTCGCTCACGCTCCTGCTCAACGGACGGCGGCAGATTTTTCGCATCGCGGGCATTGTGCTTTCACCCGAATACATTTTTGAATCCCGCCCCGGTGCCGCGTTGCCCGACAACCGCACCTACGGGATTTTTTGGATGCCGTACAAGGAAGTCGCCACCTCGTGGGATCTCTATGGCGCGTTCAATCAAGTCTCCCTCGCCCTCGCCCCCGGCGCCAATGCCGACGTCGTGATCGCCGCGCTCGACCAATTACTGAAACCCTACGGCGGGCTCGGGGCCTACAGTCGCAAGGATCACCCGTCACACATCCGCGTGTCGGACGAGATCCGCGTGCTCACGATTCTCTCCATCGGGTTTCCCGCGATCTTCCTCAGCGTCGCCGCGTTCATGACCAACGCCGTGCTGACGCGCTTGCTCGCCCTGCAACGCGAACAGATCGCCATCCTCAAGGCTTTTGGTTTCTCCAACCAGCAGATTGTCGTGCACTACCTCAAGTTCGCCGCAGTGATCGCGCTCGGCGGCTCCCTCGTCGGGGCCATAGCCGGCGTCCTGCTCGGGAGCTGGATGGTGCATCTCTACGAACTCTTTTTTCGCTTCCCCGATCTCTCCTTCCGACTTGACCGCAATGCCATGGCGATCGCGCTCATGGTGGGACTCGTCGCCGTCGTGTCCGGGGTCTTCAGCTCGGTGCGCAAAGCGGCGAAACTTCCACCCGCCGAGGCGATGCGTCCGGAACCTCCCGCGGATTTCCGCCCTTCCATTCTCGAGCGCTTCGGCTTGAGCCGGTTATTTTCGCATTCTTTCCGCATCGCGTTGCGCAATCTGGAGCGCCGACCCACCCAAGCGCTCTTCACCATCGCCGGTCTCGCCCTGGCCACGGGCTTGTTGATTCTGCCCAACACGTTCAAGGCCGGCATTGCCGACATCCTCGACTACAAATGGGACGTCGTGCAGCGGCAGGATCTCAATCTCGGTATCACCGAGCCCTCGTCCGCGCGCATCATGCACGAGCTGGAGCGTCTGCCCGGAGTGATGCATGCCGAACCGGCACGGTCTGTCGCCGTGCGCATCTACTTTCATGGGGTCAGCCGCCAGATCGGGCTCCGCAGTCTTAGTGCCGGGGCCATGCACAGCCGTGCGGTAGACGTTGCCGGCGAGGAAATTCCCCCGCGCGCCGACGGTCTCATTCTCTCCGCCAAACTGGCGCAGGTCCTCGGCGCCAAGCCCGGCGATGATTTGCTCGTCGAGGCACTCGAGGGCCACCGGCCGATGCGTCCGGTGAAACTCGTGGGATTAGCCGAGGATTTCACCGGCGTCACCGCCTACATGGAGTTGTCGGCCATCAACCGTTTCCTCGGAGAAGGCGACATCGTCACCGGTGCCAGCCTCACTCTCGACATGTCGCGCCGCGCGGAATTTCTCCAAGCCATCAAGACGATCCCACGCATCAGCTGGATCTCGATCAAGGAAACGCTGCGCGAGAGTTTCCGCAAAACCACCGCCGAAATGATGGGCATGTTGCAGACGCTCTACCTCTCGCTCGCCGTGATCGTAGCGTTTGGTGTCATCTACAACAACGCCCGCATCACCCTGGCCGAGCGCGCACGCGAACTGGCCACGCTGCGCGTCATCGGCATGACCCAGCACGAAGTTGGCGCCGTGATCGTGATCGAGCTGGGCATCCTCGCCGTGCTCGCCATCCCGCTCGGACTGCTATTAGGCACCGGTTTTGCTACGATGATCGTGGGATCCGTGAACACTGAATCGGTTCGCCTGCCCCTCGTGTACACCTCGTACACCTACACGTTTGCGATCATCGTGGTCGGCCTCGCTTCGGTGCTTTCGGCTCTGCTGGTCCTGCGCAAACTAAAACAGCTCGACCTCATCGGTGCGCTGAAGGCCCCGGAGTGATAGAGAGAACAGACTCCAAGACTACGGACCACCCACCACCGACCGCTGAATACAATCCAGTTTACCACTAATATCCACTGATACCCACTAATCCAAACCTCCCAATTATTAGTGTCCCATTAGTGTGGATTAGTGGTTAATCAAATATCGTCTGACTGACTCATGAACGCTCCCAAGAAAACCAAACGCCGCTGGCTGCCTTATCTCATCGTCACCGTTGTCATCGCGCTCGCGGCCTTCGGTCTGCGTCCGCAGCCCTCAGCTGTCGAAACGGCGCTCGCGAGCACGGGCGCGTTGCGCGCCACTGTTAGCGAGGAAGGCAAGACCCGCATTCGCCAACGCTACGTGGTCTCTGCTCCCGTGAGCGGGCAATTACGCCGCATTCCGTTCAAGCCTGGTGCCGCGGTGGAAGCCGGTGCGACCGTGGTCGCCGTCATCGAGCCCATGGCCGCCTCGCCGCTCGACCCCCGCAGCCGCGCGCTCGCTGAAGCCCGCCGTGCCTCGACCGTCGTCCTCCTCGAGAAAAGCCGCACCACGCAAGAGCTCGCCAAGAGTGAGCTGCGCCGCGTGGAGCAGATGTTCGCCGCCCAAACGCTGTCGCCGCAAGAGCTCGAAAGCGCCCAGATGCGCGAGAACACTGCCGCCCGCGAAGTCGCCGCCGCCGAGGGCGCGCTCCGCGAAATCGAGGCGCAGCTCGCCGAAACTTCCTCGTCCGCTGGTACCGGCCAATCCGTGCCGGTGGAAGTGAAAGCCACCGCCAGCGGAAGTATTCTCCACGTCTTCCAAGAAAGTTCGCGCGCGGTCACGCAAGGCACGCCGCTGCTCGAAATTGGTGACCCCTCTGATCTCGAAGTCGTGGTCGAAATGCTGTCGCGCGACGGCGCGGCCATCGCCCCGGGAGCCAAAGTCGAACTCGAACAATGGGGCGGCGCGATTCCGCTCGCGGGAAAAGTTCGTTTGGTTGAGCCTGCGGCGTTCACCAAATATTCCGCCCTCGGCGTCGAGGAACAACGCGTGAACGTGGTCGTCGATATCACCACGCCCCTCGAACAGCGCCGCACGCTCGGTGACAACTTCCGCGTCGAAGCCCGCATCATCGTCTGGGAAAGCGACCGCGTGTTGAAGGTGCCGTCCTCCGGACTGTTCCGGCGCGCCAACGACTGGGCGGCGTTCATTGTTCGCCACGGCCGCGCCCAACTCATCCCGGTCAAAGCCGGCCGCAGCAGCGGTACCGAGATCCAAGTACTCGACGGCCTGAAGGAAAGCGACGAAGTGATTCTCTATCCCGGCGACCGCGTGAAAGACGGCCAGCGCGTGCGACCAATGCAGGTCGTGCGGTGAGGCTCGCTATTTCAGGCTAACCTTTTCCAAGGGTAGGGCGAGTTCTCCGAACGAGCCGATTATGCGATACGCCAGAAAGACGGCTCGTTCGGAGAACTCGTCCTACCCAAAAAACAAACACCGTTGACCATAATCATGCTTTCACCGGCCCGAGATACTTCCCCGGTGCGCGGTTGAACTTTTCCGATTCGCCCACCGGAATACTCAGGCTCTTCCACTTGGGGCCAACCAGTTGCTTGGCGAGAAAAACTATCTGCCCCACGTGATAGCTGTAATGCGTGAGCTGTCGATTGATCGCCTGCAGCACGCTGAGCGGTTCGCCACGGATCGTCACGGTCCGCGCCAGATCGGCCGAGTGCAGCGGCTTCAGCTCCCGAAACAAAATCCCCCACGCCTCCTCCCAATTCGCCAGCAGCGCCTCGCGCGAATCTTCCCCGGTGAGGAGAAACTCGAGATCCCGCTTGCGGTATGGCTTCTCCCCATCGGACGTTAAGAAGTTCTCCCAGCGCGAGCGCAAATTTCCGCTCACATGTTTCACTATCACCGCGACGCTGTTATCGCCTTCGCCCGGCGCGACAAAAAGCTGCTCAGCGCCCAACTGCGCGATGGCACCATCCGCCAGTTTTTTCATGCGCTCAAATTCCCGAAGCGTCAGGGGAATATAATCTTCGAATAGCTGCGTGGTACTCATGCAACAACCCGTGCCAGTAATGGGCGGTTTTGTCCAAAGCGAAACCCATCTCCCCCAGTTACAGTTCATCAATAATATCTCCAGCAAGTGTGCCACGTACTCGATCTTGATATCGCAGCTCTCCCCGCATCCTCCTGTGAAAGGACAAGCATTCGCGTCCACTGGCGTCCCTTCGCGGTTCAATTGGCATTGGGTTCAGCCTCATGCCGAACGGCCCTTCAACTGCCTCACTCGGGATGGTCCGCTCGATGGCGTACCCGTCCTTGCCAAGTTTCCGCTCTTCCCTCTTACCTACTCCCATGCTGCCCATTACTTCTACCCTTCTAATTTTCGTCGGTACCTACACCAGCAAGGAGGGTAGCTGCGGCATAAACTCGGTAAAGTTCAACCAGACCACCGGTGAGTTTAACCAACCAGTGCTCGCGGCCGAAGCCGTGAATCCGACTTTTCTCACGATGAATCCAAACGGCCGTGTGCTCTACGCCATCGGCGAAAACGATAGCCTCAAGGGGCAAAAAGGCGGCGGCGCCTTCGCGTTTAACTTTGATCCCGCCACCGGCCAACTCAGTCCACTCAACGCCGAGCCCACCGGCGGCTTGGCTTGCTGTCATCTGCAGGCCGATGCCACGGGCCGCGTCCTCATCCTCGCCAGCTACCACGGCGGCGACCTTACGGCCTTTCCCCTCGAAGCCACGGGGCGCGTCGGTCCACGTAGCGGGACGATGGCCCACACCGGCCAGCTAGGCCCAAGGAAAGACCGGCAGGACAAACCTCACACGCACTCCGTCACGATTTCTCCCGACAATCGTTTCGTCTACGCCTGCGATCTCGGCCTGGATAAAATTTTCCGCTACACCCTCGATCCCGCCACCGCGAAGCTCACCCTCAGTGGTGAAACCAGCACGACTCCCGGGGCCGGCCCGCGGCACGCCAAGTTTTCCACCGATGGCAAATTTTTCTACGTGCTCAACGAACTCGCCAGCAGTGTGACCATCTACGCTTGTGATCCGAAGAGCGGCGATCTCACCGCACGCCAGACCGTGCCGACCCTGCCAGCCGATTTTAAGGGAGCAAATACCTGCGCCGAAATCCGCCTGAGCGCCGACGGTCGTTTTGTCTATGGCACCAATCGTGGCCACGACAGCATCGCGGTATTTGCCCGCAACCAGACTGAGGGCACGCTGACGCTGGTGGAGACCGTCCCGTGCGGCGGTAAACATCCGCGCAATTTCAATCTCACGCCCGATGGCCGCTGGTTGATCTGCGCCAATCGCGACACGAACAATTTGGTTTCATTCCGCGTCGACGCGAAGACCGGCCGCCTCACCCCGAGCGGACACGCGGTGACGATTTCGCAACCCGTCTGCGTACTGTTCGCGCCGCAACCACAGGATATCGATTAGCGGTGAATTCAAGCGGCACGGGTCTCCCGACCCGTGAGGTTTATCGAGTGATTTTTATCACGGGTCAGGAGACCCGTGCCACTTGTCCCAATTCCGTCGTCTTTTAGTCTCTTCTACCGTCCACCCTCCGAGTTCCCTCTCAAAACACTGTTTCCCCATCCGGGCGGATCGGCGGCGGCCGGAGCACCAACACCACGACGTAAGCCAGCGTGGCGAGCGCAGCGCTCAACAGCACGAACCAATCGCCGTTTTCCACGTAGGCGCTCAGGCGGCCTTGCCAACGCGCGTCGCGCGTGACCGTCACGGTTTTGTGGCCGCGAAAATAAATACTGCCGTCTTCGTCGATGGCCGTAGCCCGGATGTTGCCGAATTCGTCGATCCAGCCGCTCCAACCGCCATTGCCGCAGCGCACGACTGGGCGGCGATTCTCGACGGCGCGCAACACAGAGTGCGCGGCATGTTGCGTGGCAGCTCCGCCCTCGCCGTACCAAGCGTCATTCGTCAGCACCGCGAGCACCTCGGCCCCAGCCCGCGTACTCGAGCGGGCCAGCGCCGGGAAAAGATCCTCGTAACAAATCAACACGCCCACCGACACCGTCTTGGGGCCCACTTTCACGGGGAGCGGTTGCGCGGTTTCGCCGGGAGCAAAGTCTCCACCGATCGGCACGAATTTCTCCAGCCAGCCAAAGACCGAGCGCAGCGGAATAAATTCTCCAAAGGGCACGAGGTGCCGCTTCGAATACCCGGGAAGTTGCACCCCCCACTTCGGATCGATCACGAAAGCGCCGTTGCGCCAGACTTCAGCGGGCACTCCCGGTTCATCGACGGCTACGGCTCCGATGAGTAACGGCTTGCCGGTGCGCCGCGCCATCGACTCGACCCATTCATTCATACTCGGATCACGTTGGAGCACCCAAGGAACCGAAGCCTCAGGCCAGAAAATAACATCGGCCGCGCTCGCCTCATTGGCATCCAAGGTGACTTTCTCGATCGTGCGCAGGATTTCCTTCGCCTTGGCCCCATCCCATTTCTCCCCTTGGGGAATGTAAGGCTGAATGAGTGCGACCCGCATGAGTTGGCGGCGCTGCTGATTCAACGCATCGCCGATAAAGGGGAACGTCGCCGCGATCAGCACCAGTAAGGTGATCGTGAATTCCGGGCTACGTTTGCGCAGGCCAGTCGCGCCTTCAAAAAATATCCGGTGCGCATAGGCCGCGATGCCAAGATTGAAAACCACGAGCACAAAAGAAATCGCCCACGCTCCAGCGTAGGCTGCCATCTGTAGCATGAAAGTCCGCTGCCATTGCGAAGCCGCGAGCGGCAGCCAGGGAAACCCACCGAAAATAATCCCCCGCACCCACTCTAACATCACCCAAAGTCCGGCGAGCCCCAGCAGCGCGAGGCTCCGCACGAACATCTGATGCCCGCGCAATCGCGGCATCGTCCAGCGCACGGCCAGATACCAGAGCCCGATCAGCATGCCGATAAACGGCCCGAGCAAAAAAAGTCCACCCCACGTGACGTGATGCAACCAGCCGAGCAAAATCGTCCACGCCACTGCCTGCGCCGCGAGGAGCGTCCACGCATAGATTTTGAAGGGCGGAGCCCGGTAAGCCCAAAGCACGGCGGGGAGGGCGAAAGCGAAAGCAAACTCACTCGCCTCCATGGGCGGAAAAGAAATACAGGTCAGAACGACCGTCAGCACGAAGACCGCGAGCGCCCAACCCAAGTGCGGATTACGCTGCCAAAGCGTAGGCGGCGGGACGGAGGCATCGGGAGCGGAGAGCGATTGTATGGGCATTGCAGGGAGGTGCCAGTTTACAGGCGAACAAGGGATCGCTGGCAAGCAAGGTCGTGCGAGTTGAACGATCACAGGGGTTGCTCCCTCTCATGGCGACGGGGTGCCGTCCTTGTCCGCCCTAGCCTTGGCGACGGCGGAACCCCGCTGGTTCCAGGTTTGGCACTTGGGCTTTGTAGCCGTGCTTGAGCCAGCGGCGAAAGCGCGGTCGGCGTCGGGGCGCGCCCACCACGTTGTCGCTTTGCTCCAACGCGGCTACTCAACCATTTCAAAACCGCAGCTTGTAGAAAACAACAGCCCGTAGGTTGCGGGCTTGTTTCGTGCTGCTGGCCAGCAGAATGGCGCGACCAGCGCGCCACCTACGCGATCCACATCCCGGCAGGCAGGGACGCCTACCGCAACGCCAAGCCAGCCTCACGCGCCGTGGCAGTTTTTGTATTTTTTGCCGGAGCCGCAGGGGCACGGATCGTTGCGGCCGACTTTCGGCGTCTCGCGACGAATCGTGATCATGGGCAACTTGATCTCGGCTTCGGCGGGCGCGGCACCTTCCTCGCGGGGTGAACCCACATTGTCCTGCGAGACTGCTGCCGTGAGGGCGGTGGGCGCGGACGTCGGACCTTGCAGGCGAGCCGACTTGCCGAGGATCGCGAAGAGATTCTCGAAAGCTTCGCGGTTCGTGGCCGAGCGAAAAAGGCTCGTGCAGATTTGCAGGCGCACGTTGTTCATCAGCTCCTCGAAGAAACGGAAGGCCTCGCCCTTGTATTCGGAGAGCGGATCTTTCTGGCCGTAGGAACGTAGGCCGATCGAGCGGCGCAGCTCCTCCATCTCGGTGAGATGCTCCTGCCAATGGTGATCGATGGCGTTGATGACGATGTAGCGCTCCAAACCGCTGAGCGCGGCGGAGTCTTCCACGGATTCCTTCAGCGCATAGGACTTGGCGATGCGCTCGACGAGTTGCTTGAGCAATGGCTCCACGGCGCCCTTAAATTCCTCGACCTTGGCGCTGATGGGGAAATGCGAATTCAGCCAACCAATGAAACTTTCCAGACTGGATTCAGACGTGGCTTTCTTTTCGCCATAGCCGGCGGTTTCGAGGCGGACGGCCAACTCTTCCTCGATCATCTCGAAGATAATATCCTTCGCGCGCTCGGCGTGCAGTGCGCCGTTGCGAATACCATAAATGACCTCGCGCTGTTTGTTGAGGACGTCGTCGTATTGGAGCAGGCGTTTGCGGATGGAGAAATTCTGCTGCTCGACCTTTTTCTGCGCCGACTGGATGGAGTGATTAAGCCACTTGTGCTCGAGCTCCTCGCCTTCCTGCATCTGACCTTCCATGATCTTGGAGGCGATGTTGCCCTGGAGGAAGAGGCGCATGAGATCGTCTTCGAGCGAGAGGAAAAACTTGGTCAAGCCCGGATCGCCCTGCCGTGAGCAACGGCCGCGCAACTGGCGGTCGACGCGGCGGGATTCGTGGCGCTCGGTGCCGATGACGAGCAAGCCGCCGGCTTCGCGCACGCCTTCGCCGAGTTTGATGTCGGTGCCGCGGCCCGCCATGTTGGTGGCGATCGTGACGGAGCCACGCTGGCCGGCACGGGTGACGATCTCCGCCTCCTGCTGGTGAAACTTCGCGTTGAGCACGGTGTGGATGACGCCGGCGCGCTTGAGCATGCGGCTCAGCACTTCGGATTGCTCGACCGTCACAGTGCCGACGAGCACAGGTTGGCCGCGCGTGTTGGCTTCCTTGATCTGGGCGACCACCGCGCCGTATTTGTCGCGGCGGGTTTTGAAGATGGAATCGTTTTTATCGACGCGGATGCACGGCTGGTTGGTCGGAATCTGCGTGACGGAGAGTTTGTAGATTTCGTGAAACTCGGTGGCTTCAGTCTCGGCGGTGCCGGTCATGCCCGCGAGTTTTTCGTACATGCGGAAATAATTCTGGATCGTGACCGTCGCGTAAGTGCGCGTCTCGCGTTCAATGGTGACGCCTTCCTTGGCTTCGACCGCTTGGTGCAATCCGTCCGACCAGCGGCGACCGGGCATGACGCGGCCGGTGTTCTCGTCGACGATGAGCACCTTGCCGTCCTGAATCACGTACTCGACATCGCGTTCGTAGAGGGCGAAGGCGCGGAGCAGTTGGGAAATCGCGTGGATATCCTCGGAGATGACTTCGTAGCGCTGCTGAATGGCGAGCTTGGCCGCTTCCTTTTCCTCGGGGGTGTCGGAACGTTTTTCGATCTCGATGAATTCCGAGGGAAGATCGGGCAACATGAAGGCATCCCGATCATCGGGCCGAAGGCGGGTGCGGCCGATTTCGCTGAGGTCGGCCTGATGATTCTTTTCGTCGATGCTGAAGAAGAGTTCTTCCTTGAGCTTGTAGACTTGTTCCTTGTTGAAGTCGGAGTGCATCTCGACATCGGTTTTGTCGAGGAGCTTGCGCCATTCGGGATTCTCCATGAGGCGCATCAACTGCTTGTTCTTCGGCATGCCGAGTTTGACCTGGAGCATTTTCAAGGCGGCCGTCTCCCGGTCTTCGGTGGTGGCCTCTTTCTTTTCGAGCAGCGCGACGGCTTCGGTGACGAGACCGTTGACGAGGCGGAGCTGATCGTTGGCGAGACTGGCAACCGGCGGGCGAAGACGCGTGAAGGGTTGCTCGCGCTCGATCGGAGCCGGACCGGAAATGATCAGCGGCGTGCGGGCTTCGTCGATGAGGATCGAGTCGATCTCGTCCACGATGCAATACCAGTGATCGCGCTGGACCTGATCATCCTTGCGGGTCGCCATGCCGTTGTCGCGGAGGTAATCGAAACCGAACTCGGAAGCGGTGCCATAGGTGATATCGCGACCGTACATTTCGCGGCGGAGATCCGAAGGCATTTGCTGCTGGATGCAGCCGACGGTGAGTCCGAGAAATTGAAAGAGGTGACCCATCCACTCGGAGTCGCGGCGGGCGAGGTAATCGTTAACGGTGACGAGCTGGGCGTTTTTGGCGACGAGGGAATTCAGGTAGAGCGGCAGCGTGGCGACGAGGGTTTTGCCTTCGCCCGTGGCCATTTCGGCGATGCGACCTTCGTGAAGGCAAATGCCACCGATGAGTTGCACGTCGAAATGCACCATGTTCCAGATGAGTTCGTGCTCGCAGACCGTGACCGAGCGGCCCACGAGACGGCGGGCACCATTTTTCACGGCGGCGAAGGCCTCGGGAAGAATCTGATCGAGGGTCTCGCCCTGTTTCAGGCGGGCGCGGAACTCCTCGGTCTTGGCGCGGAGCTGTTCATCGGTGAGCGACTGGTAGGCCAGTTCGTGCTCGTTGATGCGGGTGACGAGGGGACGGCATTTCTCGACGTATTTGCGATGATGACGGCCGGCGAATTTCTTGAAGAGGAAGCTTAGCATGAAAGAGGCAGACGATTAGCGGGGCCCGGCGGCTTGGCAAATGACAAATGAACCGATTGGACGAACGGCAAATAGTTGAAGTTCAACGGCAGATTTTAACAAAAACGAATCGGGGCACGGGCGGCTCCTCGAAATACCGTGCCGAGCAGGTTTGCAGAAGGAGAGCGCTAGAAATTCGGCCGTTTCGACCAGCGCAAGTTATCGAGGCGACTTGTGGCATAAAAGGGCGCAGCCCAAGCGACGGAATACCACGGCCCGTCAGGCGACGCTCGCGATGAAAACCAGTTGGAGGGCTCAGCCAAAGAGTCCTCACACCTTCGCTTTGAAATACGCGATGGTCTTCTTGAGGCCTTCGGCGAGCGGTACCTTCGGCTCCCATTTCAAATATTTCTTGGCGAGCGTAATATCGGGCTGGCGCTGCCGCGGATCATCAGCGGGCAGCGGTTTATGGACGATCTTCGATTTGCTTTTCGTGAGCTTGAGCACGTTTTCCGCAAGCTCCAGCATCGTGAACTCGCCGGGATTGCCGATGTTGATCGGGCCGACGGTTTCAGTCTGGGCCATCAAGCGCACGAATCCTTCGATGAGATCGTCGACATAACAGAACGAGCGCGTCTGCTGGCCATCGCCATAGATCGTGATGTTTTCCCCCTTGAGCGCCTGCACAATGAAGTTCGAGACGACGCGACCGTCATTCGGATGCATCCGCGGGCCGTAGGTATTGAAAATACGCACGACGCGAATATCGACTTTGTTCTCGCGATGGTAATCAAAGAAGAGCGTCTCCGCGCAGCGTTTGCCCTCGTCGTAACACGAGCGTTTGCCGATGGGATTTACGTTGCCCCAATAACTTTCGGGCTGCGGATGAATCGCAGGATCACCATAAACTTCAGAGGTGCTCGCCTGAAATACTCGCGCTCGCACGCGTTTGGCCAGACCGAGGCAGTTGATCGCACCCATGACCGACGTTTTCGTGGTCTTGATGGGATTGTACTGGTAGTGCGGCGGCGAGGCCGGACAGGCGAGATTGTAGATCTGATCAACCTCGAACTTGAACGGATCGATCACATCGTGCCGCACGAATTCGAAATTCGGGTTTTCCAACAAGTGCGCGATATTCGCCTTCGAGCCGGTGAAGAGGCTGTCGATGCAAATGACTTCGTTGCCGTCTGCCAGCAAGCGGTCGCACAAATGTGAGCCAAGAAATCCGGCCCCGCCGGTGATGAGGATGCGCATGGAGATAAATTAAAGAGAGGTGTGAAAATTAAAATAAGGAAGACCCTCTTGGCGAGCTAGCAATCCCCGACGCCTCGGACTGACGCTTATTTTCAGTCACATGATTGGCACAATGACGCCGCTTGAGTGACGAAACAAACCCATCCGCAGACGATTTTGGCAAAAGGGCTACGGCCTTTTTCTTCCTGCTGTCTTTGGCTACGGCAAAACGCACTCCTTATTACAAAACAGCTTGCTTGGAAAAATACGGCAGCAGAAAAGGCGTCGAACATTGAAATGATTCCGACTAGGTGCCCTGAAAGACAACATTCAATGAACCTATAATAACCTAAATCATAATACGCATTAATGTATTATAAAAAGCAACTTGGCTGTATGGCCATCCAACCATACCAATAAGCTTGTAAGCCTGTTAATTGGGACGTATCAGAATGCCTCTATGAAAATGACGATGCATATCGATGAAGATGTTTTGGACCGCGTCATGAAGGTGACAGGAGCTAAAACTAAGACTCAGGCCGTCGAAATTGCCCTCAACGAAATGGCTCGACGGCATAAACTCAAGGAACTCCTCTGCCAAGGCCTCGGGCTCACGCCGGATCAGTTGAAAGCGGAATTCGCCCCGACGGCGGCTGACCAATTCGATCCCCCGATATTAAGTGCCGCAGAAGATCAGAAACCTTATGGCTAGCCTGATTCTGCCGGAAAGCAGTTTCTACATCACCGCCACCCGCGCCGGGCGAGACCCGTTTCTCGAACTCGGCGCGAAGTGGTCTGAGTACGAATACGCGACCTGCGGCATGGTGCAGATCGAAGTGTTGCGCGGGCGCAGCGATCCGAAGGTATTGCGGCGCTTTCGGGAAACCTTCGCGGTGATGATCTACATCACCACCAACAACGCCATCTGGGAACGAGCCGCGCAACTGGCTTGGTCGCTAGATCGTCGAGGCGTGGTCATTCCCGCCACGGATCTGATTATCGCCGCGACGGCCCTCCAAGTGGACGCCGCAGTGCTCACCTACGATGCCCACTTTCAACAAGTGCCAGGATTGCGCGTGGTCGACCGATTGGACTGAGCTAGATCGGCCGGCCAGTCGCACAAACCAATCTCAGAGTCGGCAGGTAACTTGACCGCACCCGCTCAAGCACGCACTTTGCACGCATGACGCGCAAAACGATCTCACTCGACGCCGATGTTTACCGTCAGCTCTGCCGCAAGAAAGCTCCGAGAGAAAGCCTGTCGGCCGCGTTACGCCGTTTGCTCGCCGACCCAAAAGATCCGGCCGATTATCTGGATGAACTGCTGGCGGAACCTCCGGTCGTGGACACGGATTTGCTGCGTCGTCGCCAACTGAATCCGCCGCGTTCGTCCCGTCGTCGTGTTGCTTGATACGGCATTTTTTATCGATCTGGCCGACGAGATGAAAGCCCGTCAGTCCGGCCCTTGTTCAAATTGGTTGCACGCCAACCGCCACCGAACCAAGCGCGTGAACGTCATTACCCTCGGGGAATATGCGGTGGGTGCCAGCGGACAGGAAACCCTTCGATTTTTTCGGGGCTATCAACCCGTAGCCCTTGGCGCGGTCATCGCTATTTCAGCCGGGCGCCTGCAAGCCTCGTTGGCTTTTGAGATGGGCGAAAACGATTTTTGGATCGCGGCGACCGCGTTGCGTTTCGATTGACCGTTGGTGACGAGAGACAAGGCGTTTTTCCGCGTGCCAGGCCTCAAGGTCATCAACTACTGAAACATTCAGCTGCCTACTCGCTCCCCGTCTCGTAACGCTCGATCCAAGCGCGACTCCATGAACTAAAATCACCCGCTTCGATGTGCGCGCGGGCTTGGGCCATCAGGTCGAGGTAGAAATGCACATTGTGAATCGTAACGAGCGTGCTCGCCAGGATCTCGTTCGCCGTCACGAGGTGACGCAGGTAGGCGCGGGAAAAACGCGCGGTGTAATTATTGAGTCCTTCAACTAGTGGCTTCGGGTCGGTGCGGTAGCGTTCGTTGCGGAGATTAATGAGGCCGTCGGGCGTGAAGGCCGCGCCGTTGCGCGCGACGCGAGTCGGATGCACGCAGTCGAACATGTCCACGCCGAGCGCGATCATTTTCAAAATCTGCGGCGGCGTGCCGAGTCCCATCGTGTAACGCGGTTTGTTGGCCGGCAAAAACGGTGTGGCCGCGCCGACTTGCTTGAGCATCTCCGGCTCGGGCTCACCCACACTTACCCCGCCGACGGCGTAGCCAGGAAAATCCAGCGCCGCGAGCGACTCCGCGGCCTCGCGTCGCAAATCATCGAAGGTCGAACCTTGCACGATAGCGAAAACATGATGTCCGCTCGGGAGAAACCCGTTGTCCGTAGCGATTTGTTTGCACTGTTTTGCCCAGCGGTAGCTGCGATCAACCGCGCGGCGACACTCCTCACGTGTGCACGGCCACGGCGGACATTCGTCGATCACCATCGCGATATCCGAACCGAGATTGGCCTGAATCGTCATCACTTCGTGTGGACCGAGGAAAAGTTTTGCCCCGTCAATGTGCGACTGGAAGGCGATGCCGTCTTCCTGAATGTCGCGTAGCTTGGCCAAACTAAAAACCTGAAAGCCGCCGCTGTCCGTCAGAATCGGGCCGTCCCAGCCCATGAATTTGTGCAACCCGCCCAGATCGCGCACGAGCTCCGCGCCGGGGCGCAGGTTGAGGTGGTAAGTGTTACCGAGAATAATCTGCGCGCCGACCTCGCTGATTTGGGCCGGCGTCATGGCTTTGACCGTTCCCTGCGTACCGACCGGCATGAAGATCGGCGTCTCCACGACCCCGTGTAGCGTCCGCAACCGGCCACGGCGCGCGGCGGTGGTTGTGTCGGTCCTTAACAGTTCGAAGTGGTCGGGCATGAATTTTGTCATTGCGAGGAGCGCCAGCGACGAAGCAATCCATCTGGCTGGATCGCCACGCCCGGCCAAGCCGGTCTCGCGATGACAAATACACCCTACCCGCGGGCTTGACCCCCCTGTCAAATACCGAGTATCCACAAGGCGTGCTTCTGGTCATCGATAACTACGACTCCTTCACCTACAATATCGTTCAATATTTGGGCCAGCTCGGCGTGGAAATGCGCGTCTTTCGCAATGATGAGATCACTCCCGCCGCCGCCGAACGCCTGAATCCGGACCGCATCGTTATTTCTCCCGGGCCTTGCACGCCGACGGAAGCCGGGATCAGCCTCGATATTTTCAAAACCTTCGGCGGCAAAAAACCCATCTTCGGCGTCTGCCTCGGCCATCAAGCCATGGGCCAGTACTACGGCGGCAAAGTCATCCGCGCCGGCCGCCTCATGCACGGAAAAATCTCCCCCGTAAAACACCGTGGCACCGACGTGTTCAAAGGCTTGCCCGATCCCTTTCAAGCCACGCGTTACCACTCGCTCCTCGTCGAACGCTCCTCGCTGCCTGACTGCCTCGAGATCACTGCCGACACCGCCGAGGGCGAAATCATGGGCCTGCGCCATAAAGAATTTCCAATCTGGGGCGTTCAGTTTCACCCCGAATCCATCGCCACCCAGGACGGCATGAAGTTTTTCAAAAACTTCCTCGCGCTGACTTGAACCAATGCAGTAGCGAGCATCGAGTAGTGAGCATGCCAGCCCGTACCAAACCAGCTAAATCCCCTCTCACTCTCTGCTCCGTCTCCTCGCTCCTCGCTCCTCACTACTCGCTACTCGCTACTGACAACCCATGCGTTGCCCCAAGTGCACTTCCATTGAAGACAAGGTGATCGATTCCCGGATCGCCCGCGACGGCAATTCCATCCGCCGCCGACGCGAATGCCTCGAGTGCAGCCACCGCTTCACCACCAACGAAGAATTTGTCCGCGACACCATCGTCGTCGTCAAACGCGACGGCCGCCAGGAACCTTTCCTCCGCGAGAAAGTCGTGAGCGCTGTCCGCGCCGCCTGCCATAAACGCCCGATCGACTCCGAACAAATTTCCATGCTCGTCGAGGACGTGATCGACGCCGTCGAGGCCCGCTACGAAAGCCAAGTGCCGACGCAAGCCATCGGCGAACACGTCATGCAACGCCTCCGCAAGATGGACCAGGTCGCCTACGTCCGCTTCGCCAGCGTCTACAAGGAATTCCGCGACGTCTCGGAATTCGTCGACGAAATCACCAGCCTCGTCAAACCCAAGAAATGACGCGCTCGCCCAAACTGCGTCGTCTGCATTTTCTTAATTCGCTCTTCGCGCCGCTCACCGGCAGCGATCTCTACTTGGCCGAGCAGATCGACGCCGCCATCACCACCGATCTCGACGAAGCCCTGGGCAACGTCGCCGCCGAAAGACAAGCCGTCGAACCCCACGATCCCGCTTTTGTCGCTGCGGCCACGAAACTCTTTGAGCGGATATGCTCCGCGCAACCGCGTCACGGCTTCTTTCACTTCGACGCCGCCGCCGATGACACCGGCGCATCCCCGCTCTTCGCACGCGCCGGCCTGATGCAAGGCCTCAAGCAACTCGCCATCTTCCCCGCAGCCACAGTGCTCGTGACGAATCTCCGCATCGCACACTGTCCGCCCGATCGCCGCTGGACTGAAAAACGCCAGCGCGCCTACGACGACACCCTCGCCCTCCTCCGCGAGCTCACCGCCGCCCGCACCCGCCGCACCGCGAATGTGAACCTGTTGTTTTTGTAGTAGCGAGGAGCGAGAACAGAGAAACGAGAATTCTCGCACCCCACTCCTCAATTCTCACTCCTCCCCATGAAAACTCTTTTCCAAAAAATCATTGACCGCGAAATCCCTGCCCTGCTCGCGCATGAGGACGATCTCTGCATCGCCATCCACGACATTAATCCCCAAGCCCCGGTGCACGTGCTCGTCATCCCGAAGAAGCTCATCCCCCGCGTCGGCGAAGCCACCGCCGCCGACCAAGCCACCCTCGGCCACCTCCTGCTCACCGCCGCTTCGCTCGCCAAAAAACTCGGCATCGCCGAGTCTGGCTACCGGCTCGTGATCAACAATGGCCGCGACGGCGGCGAAAGCGTGCCGCATCTCCACGTCCACCTCCTCGGGCAACGTCCACTTGGGTGGCCACCGGGTTGAGTTTTTAAGTTGGCCGGGCTTCGAAGGTGCCGTCGGCGCGTTTGACCACCACTTTCTTTAATTCGAGCAGCATGAGTGTGGCGGAGATTTCATGGGACGGCAGACCAGTCGCGGTCGCCACGGCGTCGATGCTCATGATGCTGCCGCCGCGAAAGCATTCGGCGATTTGTTGCTCGGCACCTTGCAGTTCGGCGCGTGCCTCCTCGCCAAAATCGAGTCGGTCTTTCGGCGGGATCGGCGCGGGACGAAGTCCGTCGAGGTAGTTTAACTCATTCAGAATATCATCCACGCTCGTCAGCAGCGTCGCGCCGTCGCGGATCAGTTGGTGACAACCCGCGCTGCTGGACTGGTCGATGCGACCCGGCACGGCGTAGATCAGCCGACCTTGCTCGCCAGCGAAACGCGCAGTGATCATCGCCCCGCCGCTCACATCGCTCTCCACGACGACGATGGCTTCGCTCATACCGGAGACGACGCGGTTGCGCATGGGGAAAGTTTGTTTGTCGGCTTTGCGGCCAAAGGGAAATTCCGAAAGCACCGCGCCGGTATCGGCAATGCGCCGGTAGAGGTCGAGGTTCTCTGGTGGATAAACAATATCGATGCCGCAACCGAGCACCGCCGCCGTTTTGCCACCGACGGAAAGCGCACCTTCGTGTGCAGCCGTATCGATGCCGCGAGCCAAGCCGCTCACCACGCAGAAACCGAGCCGCGCGAGATCCGCGCCCAGTTTATTTGCGACCGACTGACCGTAGAGTGTCGTGCGCCGACTGCCGACGACCGCAATACAAGGCTGGCCGAAAAGATAACTCCCTTTGCGATACAGGCCGATGGGCGGATCGTTGATTTCCTTCAGCAGCCGCGGATAACCTTCGTCGCGCGTGGTGATGAACGCCGCGCCGGCTTTCGCGATACGGTCCTCCTCGCGCGCGAGATCGAAATGCGTGCGCCAGGCGAGCAACGCCGCGCTCGTTTCCGGACCGACGCCACGCACCGATTCGAGCCGGCGTTTGTTTGAGAGGAGAATTTCGCGCGGGTCGCCGCCGAATTCAGCGAGCAGGCGATTGAGCGTGATCGGCCCGATATTCGGCAGATCATTCATTATCATGAACGCCTGGCGCTCGGTGAGTTCGGCTGTGGTGCTCATGCGGCAATGGATGCTTGGGTAGGGCCGGCGCTAGTCGCCGCGCCTTCATCGCGTATCGCGGCACGGCCACAAGGGCCGGCCCTACTTTTGTCTTGAGGTAGGGCGGGGCCGCGGGGCCCACCGTGAGTGACATTCGGCGCGCCCAGCGGTCGCGCCCTACCATCGAAAAGCTTCCTACAAAGCTGAGATAAAACTGGGGTCATGTGAGTGGCGTGACATCATTGCGCCTTACAGCAGAGCGCCGTGGTCGCGGCATAAAGCCGCTCCTACAGCGCTTCGCGCAGGGCTTGGGGTAAGTAATCGAGAAGCTGCGTGGTTTGCACGGCCACTTGGCCCCGATCGCGGGCGAGCAGATCCGCAGCGAGCCCATGCCACACGACTCCACGCGCAGCGGCGAGCAGCAAATCATCTGGTTTTTGCGCCAACAGGCCGCCGATCAGCCCAGCCAGCAAATCCCCGCTGCCGCCGCGTGCCAGCACCGGTCCGCCAAAGGGACTGTGGTAAACTGCTTCGCCATCGCTGATGCGGGTGAGCGGCCCTTTTTGTACGACTACAGCGCAGCGCTGACGGCAGAAGTCGCGGAGCGGTACGTCGCTGGCGATGCGTTTGAATTCACCCGCGTGCGGTGTGCCGATGAACGGCTTGCTGCGCGCAGCTTCGAGTACTTCGGGACGGAGTGCATCGGCGTCGAGCAGGAGCGGGATGTTGTCCGTTTGGCGAACGATGGTTTGAACTGCGGCGAGCGTTTCGGCTTCAGCGCCGAGGCCCGGACCGATGACGAGGGCGGTGGCGCGTGGCAGTTTTTCGAGAAACCAAGGAACGCCTGAAGAAGAAATTCCGCCGGTGGAAGTTTGCGGCAAGCCAACCCACATGGCTTCGGGAAAACGCGCGGCGTATTCGGGCACGAGCGATTCGGGGACAAAAGCCGTGAGCAATCCCACTCCACTGCGGAGCGCGGCCTGCACGGTCATGAGCACGGCTCCAGGATAATGGCGCGAGCCGCCGAGCACGAAGAGGTGGCCGTAAGTGCGTTTGTCGGTTTGCGCGGGGCGGAGTTGGGCGAGAGGACGGAGGATGGACGGGAGGAGGATGCGGTCGAACGCGTCTCCAGGGTGACAAGTAGATTGCGCGCTAGCCGCGCAACGTGGCGCGACAAGCGCGCCACCTACCTCGAAGAAACCGAGATCGAGGTAACGGAGGCGGCCGATGTGGGCGGCGTTGGCTTCCGTGATCACCGGAGATTTCACCATGCCGGTGGCGTAAGTGAAATCAGCGCGGAAGACGGTGGCTGCGTTGTTCTCTCCCAGCCCGCTCGGCAGATCGACGGCAGCGCGAAATTTGATTTGTGGATGGATGTTCACCTGCGCGATGAGTTCGGCGGTGGCGGCGGTGAGTGGCGGGTGGAATTGAAAGCCGAAGATGCCGTCGAGGCAGAGGTCGTAGGTTGTGGATTCGCTCAGGTTTTTTGCGTCTAGAAACTGGAGCCGCGCCGCCCTCGGCGCGGACGTGGCTGCGCTACGCGGCGAGGGTGCCGCGTCTCCACCAAACATCTCGCGCAGCGCATCGAGCGAGCACCGCGCGAGCGGACGCAGCGCCGCTTCGCCAAAGCAGAGCACAATGTCGGCGGTGGTGTGAGGGTATTGCGCGAGAATTTCTTTCGCAGCCAGCAACGCATCGCCGCCGTTGTGGCCTTTGCCGGCGAGCACGAGCAAGCGCGCGTTGTCGGGCAGACCGCCGATTTCTTTGAAGTCGTTCAGGAGCGAGCGAGCGATGGCCGCACCGGCCTGTTGCATCGCAGTCCACTCGGCCGCCTCGTCTTTGAGGAGATTCGCCTCCCCTTGTTTCGCCTCGGCGCAGGAGAGCACGGGATGGGATTTAAGAATCATTGAGTAGCTAAGTGCGAGCCGATCAATGCTTCTGCTCAGACGTTGAATTTATCTTAATCTCAGGGGGTTGAACTACAACCTGAGTCGAATCCCAATTAAGTTTGAGTTGGAACTTTCTCCTATCGAGCACAGAAACCGGAGGCTGAGGCATGGTCCAAGTGTTGTAGACTTGATTATTAAAATTTGAATAGAGAAATTGCACAGGAGCAGCCTCGGGAGGATCGCCATCCCAATCCTCAACAAATCCTGAAAGCAATTCGTAGTCTGGATCTTTTTCACTGAGCACTCGAAAATGATAAACTCCGTCATTCCGGGTCGCTTCGAATAAATACGAATAGCGATTGGCTCCTGGATTCCAGTACGCGAAAACGGCTTTGTCGTCAGTCCATGGCGCTTTGTCCGCATACAAGGCGAAGAACTCTGGCAAGTGCTCCAGATCAGGATTGTCTGGCAAACCCAAGGCGACCAAATGCGACTGTGGGTTCACGACGAACACTGGCAGCGGCTCGGGTTTGGGCTTCGGGCTGGGCATGAGGAGAAAGGCGAGCCAGCCGAAAAACAAGAGGAGCACCAGCCAGCCGGTTTTGGCGGCGGAGAGCTGGCCTGTACCGGAGAATTTCATCGCTCAGCCGTGTTTCACCAAGGCCACGACGGCCATGGCTTGAGCGTCGCTGTGCGAGAGCGTGAGGTGGATGTGCGTCGCACCGACTTGGGCGAGGAGCGCCTGCGCTTTGGTGTCGAGGCGGACGAGTGGCTCGTGCCGGGTGCCGTGATAAACCGAAACGGAGGTCCAATCAAAATGTTCGCCGATGCCAGTGCTGAAAGCTTTCGAGACCGCTTCCTTCGCGGCCCAACGGGCGGCATAGTGTTTGTGCGGATGCTTGAGGGCGCCGCAATACGCCTGCTCCTCGGCAGTGAAGACGCGCTTGAGGAAATGATCGCCGTGTTTCCGCAACGCAGCATGGATGCGCTCGACGTCGACGATATCGCAACCGAGGCCAATCAAGATGCCGCCAGGGGGAAGGGTGATGCTCATGGGACGAGGACGAAGAGACAGGAAGTAGTGAGAAGCGAATAGCCCGTTCGACAGGCTCAGGGCGGGCGGGTGGTGATTGCGAGTAGAAATACCTTGGGCGGCGGAGGGGGAAAGGCAAATGTCGGGGACATAAATCCCCTCCTGCAATGACTACGAGGCAAAGAGGTGTTTCTTAGACGGAAACTTTCAAGGGTGGGCGGCGGTTTCCATACCGACGCTGAGCGCCGATGTGAAATTGGCGACCACCACTAAAGTTGCGAGGCGAGCTCGCAACCTACGAATTCATTCGATCCCACAGGCACGGAGGCCTGTGGCTACGCCCGACCGATGCTCGCTACTCACTGCTCGCCTGCCCTGAGCTTGTCGAACGGGCTACTTCCCCTCCCCCTCACCCATTCATCCGGGCTTTCATCTCGCGCACGGCTTCTTCGATGCCGGTGAAGAGCGCGCGGCTCACGATGCTGTGGCCGATGTTGAGCTCGTGCAGATGCGGTATGGTGCGGACCTCGGAGATGTTGACGTAATTGATGCCATGGCCGGCGTTGACGATCAGGCCGAGTTCGTGCGCTTGAGTCGCCCCGCGGGAAAGCTGCTTCAACTCGGAGGTGCGGTGCGGGCCGTGGTAGGCGTTGGCGTAGGCGCCGGTGTGCAGCTCAATCCAGGGCGCGCCGATCTTGGCGGCGAGAGCGATCTGATGTTCGTCCGCGTCGATGAAGAGACTGGTGTTGATGCGGGCGGTGTTCATTGCATCGGTGACGCGCTCGACCTTTTTGCGATTCTTTATGACATCGAGACCACCTTCCGTGGTGACTTCCTCGCGGCTTTCGGGAACAAGACACACCGAGTCGGGTTTCAACTTGAGGGCGAACTCGGTCATCGCGGGCGTGCAGGCCATCTCAAGATTCAGTCGGGTGCAGCCACATTCACGCAGGCGCCAGACGTCGCGTTCCTGGATGTGACGTTGGTCTTCGCGGAGATGAACGGTGATGGAGTCCGCGCCGGCGCGTTCGCAGAGTTGCGCGAAAGCGAGGGGATCGGGCTCGACGTTGCCGCCCGTGGTCGCGCCCGACTGCCGGTAACGCGCCTGCCGAAGCGTGGCGCAGTGGTCGATATTAACTCCAAGAAGAATCACGGGGTGAGATAGACACTAAACCGGCACGCAGGGAAACAGGAAAAAACTGTCATGGTCGGGTTTCTGGCTTCCTGTTTGGCCGGGTTCCCTTTTGCCTTGGCGGGCATGACTGACGCCAAAACGCCTCCCCGGGAAAATCTGCTGCTCAATCTCGCCTGCAACGTGGCGGCTCCCACGATCATCCTGCTAAAGTTCAGCAAGGCGGAGCACCTAGGCCCCAAATGGGGCCTGATTTTTGCGCTCTGCTTCCCGCTGGGTTACGGAATCTATGATCTGCTGCGGCGGCGAAGCTTCAACGTCCTTACTGGGCTTGGCTTCGCCAGCACCTTAGTCACGGGAGGACTGGGGTTGCTGCAATTGCAACCTATCTGGTTTGCCGTGAAGGAGGCGGCGGTGCCGTCGCTAATCGGTCTCACCGTGTTGATTTCCCAGTGGTGTAAGCGCCCGTTAGTGCGTTCGATGATCTTCAATGATCTAGTGATCAACGTGACTCGGGTCGATGCAGCCCTCGATGAACGCAACCAGCGGCCGGCCTTCGACAGGCTGCTTAATCACGCGAGCTTGCTGCTGGCCGGTTCGTTCGTGCTCAGTGCCGTGCTCAACTTCGGATTGGCCCGTTTTCTCATCCACAGCCAGCCCGACACACCGGAATTCAATGCCGAGCTGGGTAGAATGACACTGTGGAGCTGGCCGGTAATTGCCCTTCCCAGCATGGCGGTCATGATGTTCGCATTGTGGCGGCTGCTGAAAGGTGTCGAACGGCTGACAGATTTGACCTTCGACGACATCATGCACGCACCGCCGGAGAAGAAAATCGCCGAGACAAGCGGCACGCCGCCCATCGACATCAAGCCGGACGACATCAAGCCGTCCTGAGGCGAACCGTGGCGCGACGAGCGCGGCCACCTACCTTCGATGCGGAACAGCCTCTAAGGGGGGGCGACAACGAAACGCGGCGGAGGCCGCGCTCCACTTCTCAGCTCACCCACGCTTGGCCATCGGGACGTAGTCGCGCTGGACCGGGCCGAGATAGAGCTGACGGGGACGATAAATTCGGCCCTTCGGATTGGAGGCGACTTCACGCCAGTTGGCGATCCAGCCGGGGGAGCGACCGATGGCGAACATGGTGGTGAAGAGCTCCGTGGGAATACCGAGGGCGCGCATGATGATGCCCGAGTAGAAATCGACGTTCGGGTACAGTTTGCGCGAGAGGAAGTATTCGTCGTTCAGGGCGCTGTGCTCGAGTTTTTTGGCGATATCGAGGAGCGGGTCGGTCTTGCCGAGTTTGTTGAGCACGATCTCGCAGGCGTGGCCGATGATCCGGGCGCGAGGATCGTGGTTGCGATAGACGGCGTGCCCGAAGCCCATCAGGCGATTGCCCTTGCTGCCGGATTTGGCGGCGGCGATAAAACGCGTGCCGTCGTCGCCTTCGTCGTGAATCGACTGGAGCATCTGCATGACAGCCGTATTCGCCCCGCCGTGCAACGGACCGGAAAGCGCGCAGATACCGGCGGCGAGAGAAGTGAAGAGATTGGCCCCGCTTGAAGCCACCATGCGCACGGTGGAGGTGCTGCAGTTCTGCTCGTGATCGGCGTGGAGCAGGAGGATCAGATTCAGGGCCCGAGCCACCTCAGGAATAATCAAGTACTCCTTGTAGGGCTCCGAAAACATCAGATGCAGAAAATTATCGCAAAACGGCAGATCCCGCGGATGCATAAACGGCAGCCCGTGGCGGTAACGGTAGATGCAGGCGACGATGGTCCGGATCTTAGAAATCGCCATCGCGGCCGTGAGGTCGAAGTGCGCGAGATCTTTCTCGAAATTATTTGTAGCAAGTTGCGGATAGTAGGCGGCGAGCGAGCTCACGATCGACGTGAGCATGCCCATCGGCGGGGCTTCGCGGGGGAAGCCGTCGAAAATCCGCATCATTTGGGTATCGATGGCGGCATTCTCGCGGAGCATCGATCCCAGTTTCTTGCGCTGCGCCGGCGTGGGCAGCTCGCCATAAATCACGAGATAGGCCGTCTCCACAAATTCAGACTGTTCCGCCAGTTGCTCGATGGGATAACCGCGGTGCCGGAGAATGCTAGTGTCGCCGTCGAGGAAGGTGATGGCGCTCTCGCATGAACCGGTGTTACCGTAGCCTTGGTCGTAGCAAATGTGGCCGGTGTCCTTGCGCAGGTTGCGCATGTCAATGGCCCGCTCGCCTTCGCTGCCGATCATGATTGGCAGCGCATATTCTTTGTCGTCGATTTTTAGCAGAGCATTCTTCGGTTGCATAAGGATGAAGATTAGTTTGCAGAAAATGTGCCGGTTGCAAAACAAAGAAGATACAAACGCCGGATAAATAGAGTAATAAGCCCAGCATCAGGGGCTGCTAGATATTTTATAGTGATCCCATAAAAACCCGCCAAGCCGCCCCGGCCTTCCGCCAGCTATCGACCCATCATCGTGTCCGGAATGGCAAACTCAGCTGCTGGCAAGGGCTCATTCACCTTGATGCTGTCGAAGGTGATGATGGCGGTCTGGCCATCGGGAGCTTTGTTGATAAGTGCTTTCGGATAACGGATGCCATTAACCATCATTTCCCCCTGCTCCCTGATCTCACCCCCGTTCTCCGTAACTGTTTTGATCAAGCGGCCGGTTTCTTTCTCAAAATACCGGGTAAAGCTGATGGTATCCGAATGGGCAAAGACAATGATCACACAGTTCTTACCCTCAACGTCGGCCTCCCCTTGGTAGCTAACCCGTCCGCCCCGGTCCTCAATTCCACGATAAAAGGAAAGATGTTCCCAAGCATTGGCGCGCAGTCGTTTGATTTGCCCGGACTCGAGCAAGGCGACCTGAGCATCCTTTTCATTGCCAACCTCCGTCCGTCGAAACCAACCGTCATAGCCATCGAGCACGGTATTTTCGACCGATTTATCTGTCCGCAAAATTATTTTCTGCCGATACGGCTTCTGGAAACAGGTGTCGATCGCCAGCCGAATAGTCACATCCACGGTCTTGGTCGGATCATCCTTGGAAGGAGTTTTTTGGATCGTTTCCACCGTGCCGATAAAACGCACCGAGGTGATTGCACTCAAGGCACTCTCACTGCCAACGGCGGAGCGGGCCTTGCCAATCCATTCGTCAGTTCGATTGTCAGCAAAAATAAACGGCCAAGGGGCGGCAAGCAGGGCGACCAGCAGTAAAACGGAACGGGCATTCATGGATGAATATGACCGTGAAATTGATTAACGGTGCCGTCTGGCGCAACGGGAAACTCATCTATTCCACTACTTACACTAACGCCGTATTTCACGCCAAAGATGAAAAGCCGCGTGAAGTCGTTACGCCGGGAGAAATCATGCGGGAGTAGCCGTACTTGAGCGCAGCGAAAGTGCGGTGCCGCTCAGCCCCGTTTTCGGGCTGCGCCCTCATACGAGGCGACAAAACAGGGCGGATGCACGCTCGCATCCCCGACCCCCGTTTACTCCCACTCGATCGTGGCCGGCGGCTTTGAACTGATATCCAGGACGACGCGACTGACCCCACGCACTTCATTGGTGATGCGGCTGGAGATTTTCTGCAGTAAATCGTGCGGGATCTTCGCCCAATCCGCCGTCATGGCATCGATGCTCTCTACGATGCGCAGCGCGATGACATAGTCGTAAGTACGTTCGTCGCCGAACACCCCGACGGTCTTGACCGGCAGGAAGACGGCGAAGGATTGCCAGACTTTCCAATAATAGCCGGACTTCACCATCTCGTCCTGCAACACCGCGTCGGCGTTGCGGAGGATTTCGAGTTTGTCTCCGGTGATGTCACCCATCACGCGCACGCCGAGTCCGGGACCGGGAAACGGCTGGCGCCAGACGACTTCCTTGGGTAGGCCAAGGGCGGCCCCGACGAGGCGCACCTCGTCCTTGAAAAGTTCGCGGAGCGGCTCGATGAGTTTGAGTTTCATGCGCTCAGGCAAACCACCGACGTTGTGGTGCGTCTTGATCAAAGAAGCTGGGTTACCCTGGATGGACACGCTCTCGATTACGTCAGGATAAAGCGTCCCCTGCCCCAAAAATTGGGCGCCACCGATGGAGCGGAGGGATTTTTCGAAAACCTCCACGAAGGTGCGGCCGATGATTTTGCGTTTGGTCTCAGGTTCGCTGACCCCCTTGAGACGCTTGATGAAAAGCTTCGAAGCGTCGACGACACGCAGATCGATATGGAAATGCCGCTTGTAGAGCGACTCGACGTACTCGCGCTCGCCTTTGCGCAGGAGACCGTTGTCGACGAAAACGCACGTGAGCTGTTTGCCAATTGCCTTGTGCAGCAGCGCGGCGGCCACCGAGGAATCCACTCCGCCGGAAAGACCGAGTAGAACGCGCGACTTGCCGACCTTCGCGCGGATGTCGGCCACCGCGTGGGCGATGAAATCCTTGGTGGTCCAGTCCGGCTTCGCTTTGCAGACAGTCACAAGAAAGTTTCGGATCATATCCACCCCGCGCTCGGTATGGAAAACCTCCGGGTGAAACTGAATGCCGTAGAAACCGCGCTTCGGATCCTCGATGCCGGCGAAAGGTGAGTTATCGGAAACCGCGGTCGCCACGAAACCAGGCGGCAGCTTGGTGAGTTTGTCGCCGTGGGAATTCCAGATGCGCAGTTTCTTCGGCAAACCGGCGAAGAGCTTGCCGGCTTTCTTAATCGTCAGCAAACCGTGGCCATATTCGCGGGCCTTGCTGTGCGCGACGGTGCCCCCGAGGAAGTGACCCATGAGTTGTACGCCGTAGCAAATGCCCAGCACGGGGACGCCCAGGTTGAAAATTTCCGGATCAGGATGCGGCGCGGTTTTCGCATACACGCTTTGCGGGCCACCGGAGAGGATGATGCCGACCACCCCATCTTCGCGAAGCTGCGCGGCCGGCGTGGCGTAGTGATAAATCTTCGAGTAAACCTGACTCTCGCGAATGCGACGAGCGATGACCTGCGTGAGTTGGGAGCCGAAATCAAGAACGGCGATTGTCTGTGCCATGCGAAGTTATGGGTGAATGCCCACGCGCGAATCAATCCCAATAACAGGTTTTCCCCACCTCGTTCGGAAGAATTTTATGATGCGGGTGCGCGCGAAAGGGTACGCCGCAACTGCACCGCCCCCGTCACCCCAAAATCCACACTGATCGCTCAAACGGGCCACCCACGGCCAGACGACAGTCAGAAATGCCCCATGGATGAGCAGGTTCGCCACCAACTCGACGTATTTCCACGGCGGGAGAATAAATCAAAATCTCAAACGCACGTTGCGATGGCTGCACTTGGGACAGGCCGCAGTCTCCGTCCCAGCCTTTTCCGTGTAGAGGTGATTACACCGGACGCAGTGAAAACTGATTTTTCGCCGCTGGGCATCATAGAACGCACTATCCCGTCGGTAAGAATAGAGCCACAACGCGCCAAACATCCCAAAGACCAACAGGCCATAAAGGATGACTTCAAAGGTAAAATCAGGCGGCGAAACCACGCCGGGACTTCACACGAAGGAATCTGGAACGCCAAGGGGAAAGCAATCAAATCGATGACTTCCTCACCGGCTCGAGCCGCGGCGCGCACAGATGAAACCCGCCGAGCGCAGCCAGATAAGCCAGACCAGCAATAATGAACAAAGTGGTGTAAACGTGCTCGGTGTCGCCGCCTGCGGCCGAAGAGGTCTTGAAGAGTCGGCTCGTCAAGGCCAGCAGCGACATCGCCCCGATTGCCCCGGCCGTGCCGCCGATGCCTGCGACGGTAGCCACGGCATGCTTGGGAAACATGTCGGAAACACTCGTGTAGAGATTGGACGACCAGCCTTGGTGAGCCGCGGTCGCCAGCCCGACGAGGAAAATCGCGAACCACATGTTGCCGACCTGGGTGACGAACATGACCGGCAGAACAAAAAGCACACAAACCAGCATGGCCGTCTTACGCGCGGCGTTGAGTGACCAGCCGCGCTTGAGGAGCCACGACGATAACCAGCCACCGCCGATGCTGCCCACGTCCGCCATCAGGTAAATCAGCAGGAACGGCGGCCCGAATTTTTTGATATCGAGATGAAAGTGCTGGCTGAAGAAAAGCGGCAGCAGATACAGATTCCAGCGCCAGATCGCGTCCGTGAAAAATTTGCCGAGGATGAAGGCCCACGCCTGGCGGGTGGCCACGATCCGCGGCCACGGCATCATCTCCGTGATCTCATCCGGCGGATCGCTGAGAATGTGGGCGAGTTCAGCCGACGATACCCGCGGATGTTCCTGGGGCAGCCGGTAGATTTTCAACCAGAAAATTAACCACACCAGCCCGGCCAAGCCAGTCGCGATGAACGCCCACTGCCAACTGTAGTTCAGGAACAGCCACGGCACCGCGAGCGGGGCAATGATCGCGCCGACATTGCTGCCCGAATTGAAAATGCCCGCCACCAGCGCCCGCTCCTTGCGCGGGAACCACTCGGCGGTGGCCTTGGTGGCTCCAGGGAAAGCACCTGATTCGGTCAATCCGAGAAAAAATCGCGCGATCTTAAATCCAAGAACCGTCCCCATGCCGGCGTGCAAGACCGAGGCCAGACACCAGCCGACGAGCGAGAGCGCCAAACCCAATCGCGTGCCCACGCGATCAAGAAAGCGCCCGACAAAGGCAAGACCGAGGGCGTAGGCTACCTCAAACCAAAAGGCGATGTCGGTGATGTCGGCGTTGGTCCAATGGAAGATTTTTTGGAGCTCGGGCGCGAGCAACCCGAAGACGAGCCGGTCGACGTAGTTGATGGTGATCTCAAAGAAGATCAGCGCGCAGATCACCCAGCGGTATCGGGTGATGATCGGGGTCGGGACAGACATTAAACGAAAGGGTGGTTATTTTTTCGCCGGCAGAGCCCGCGTGTCGTTGACGGAAATGCCTCCGTCCACGAGCAGAGTCTGCCCGGTGACGTAGCCGCTCGCCTCGCTGGCGAGAAAAATGAGCGCGCCTTCGAGATCTTGCTCAACCTTGCCCGGCCGGCGCAGCGGGATTTTTTCGCTCAGGTAACGCACCCACGCGACGTCCTCGTACATGACGGCATTCTGCGCGGTTTTGAACCAGCCAGGTGCGAGGCAGTTGACCGTCACGCCCTGTGGCCCCCAATCGGCGGCGAGGCTCATGGTCAACTGCTTGATGCCGCCCCGGCTGGCCCCGTAAGGCCCGAGCCCGGCATAACCGGCCACGCTCGTGACGGAGCCGATGTTGATGATGCGTCCACCGCCCTGCACCGTCATATGACGAGCGACCGCCTGCGCGACGAAGAACGGGCCGCGCAGGTTCGTATCGAGGATGGTGTTCCAGTCGTCCCACGTGACCTCGAGCGCGGGTTTGCGAATATTGCAGCCCGCGTTGTTGACGAGAATATCAATGCGCCCGAACTGCGCATGAACGGCGTCGATCACACTCGTGATGCTGGCCTGCGTGCGGACGTCGAGTTCCACGGTCAGGCAACGGCGGCCCAGCGCCTCGATCTCCCGCCGCGTGTCGGCGAGCGCGTCCCAAGTGCGACTAGTCACCGCCACATCAGCGCCAGCCCGCGCCAGTGTCAGCGCAAAAAATCGGCCCAACCCCCGGCTGGCACCAGTGACTAATGCGGTCTTACCCGTAAGATCGAAGAGAGCAGATGCACTCATGGTTGGAGAATCACTTTCATGTATTGGCTCCCGCCCTTGGCGCTGAGCCGCGAGAACCAAGCGGCACCCTCGGACAACGGAGCGACGGCAGTAATCATCGGCTCCACGCGGATCACGCCGCGGGAGATCAGGTCGAGGCACAGCGGGTATTCGCCGGCCGACGAACAAGTGCCGTAGATCGTCAACTCGCGTGTGACCACAGCTTGCAGGGGAAAATCCACCTTCTGGGCAAGATTGCCGACGAGGACGGCCGAACCCCCGCGCCGCAGCGAGGCCAGCGCAAGATGCAACGTCGGGCCCACGCCCACGACCTCGAAAGCCAGATCCGCGCCCAGCCCACCGGTGAGGCGCGCCACCTCGGCGGGCACATCACACTGGTCCGATTGCCGCGTGTCGGTCGCGCCGAGTTCGCGGGCCAGAGCAAGACGCTTGGGCTCTAGATCCACGGCGATGATGCGCTGCACCCCCGCCCAGCGCAGGGCCTGCACCACGAAGAGCCCGATCATGCCGCTGCCAATCACCACGGCGGTGGCCGACGGGACAATCTTCACGCGTTGCACGGCATGGATCGCAATGGAGACAGGCTCAACCATGGCCGCCTGCTCAAAGCTCAGGGCGGGCGGCAGACGGTAAAGGATGCGGGTGGGCAGCGCGACGTATTCGGCGAAGGCCCCGTGTTGGCGATATTCGACCGGCGCCACGCCGAGCACCCGGCGATTCTCGCAGAGATTGAGTCGGCCTTCCCGACAGTAGGCGCACACGCCACAGGAGATGGTTGAGTCGAAGGTTACCCGTTCCCCCACCCGCCAACCTTCGACCCGCGACCCGAGCGCGGCAATTTCCCCGGCCGCCTCGTGCCCCATGATCAACGCTGGCCGGCGCCGGCCCGTGGAGCCATCCCAGCCGTGAATATCGCTGCCACAGATCCCGCAGGCCCGGACACGCAGTAACACCTCCTCCGGCCCCGGCTCGGGTGTGGGAAAATCTACCAAGGCAAGCTGCGACGGGGCGGTCAGCAACAGAGCTTTCATCAGGCTGGCGAGGTAATCACGTCCCTGAGCCCACAAGAATGAGCATGCTCGTCAAGTGAAAATAAAAAACGCGCCGACCCCAAGCATGGCGCATAGAAAGCGGGACGAGTGCCTGCTGCGCGGGCGCGAGATGTGCCGCTGGTTCATGACGGACGTTGCAACCCCACACCTCAAACCTTGATTCCTTCGAATCGTTCTTGATTCCTTCGGATCGACTCTGCGGAGGTGGAAACCGACCACCGGGCGGGTTTTGCAGCGTGCGGGTAGCCTCGTTTGAGGGCGCAGCCCGAAAACGGGGCCGCGAGACACCGCGCTTTCGCCCGCGGCTCAAACGCGGCGACACTCCGTGGTGAAAAGTTCGGGAGAAGGAGCGAGAGCATGCCATAGGCCGATGTCCGAAGGACGAACCCATGACGAGGATGACCCTCGGGCCGGCGCTCTCGCCGAAACCGACCCAAGGTAAACGAAAATGAAAACTGACCAACGACGTCTGCCCTCCCGGGGCCGGCGGTGGAGCGCGACCTCCGGGCGCGCTGGGTTCCAACTCTCGCGGCAAAACCCGCCCGGAGGTCGGGTTCCACCACCGCAGAGGCATGCTGGTTAATGGTATTTTATCCCGATTCGCGTCGGAGTTGAACTCACCCTCATTTCTCGGGATCAGGATGTCTGATCTTTGGCGAAATGGACCTCGCCGGCTTGGGCCACAACACCTACACCCCCGAAGCGCTCGCCCTTGTCGTGCCATCGACTTTCACCCCCAATCCTCAAGTGGTCGTTTCACGACGCCATGCGCGCCCTCACCCAGACCTGATGCCATCCAGCCTGCCCCGAACCCGTCGGAAGCGGCACGACCAGAGCGCGACATTCTGCTAGCCAGAAAAGAGCCCGTGACGTGCATAAAATGTCTTTAATCGTTCATTACTTGTCTTAATTGATTTTTAATTGAATAGAAATCGTCGTTTCGATATAAAATGCACATCTAAAGCCGGATTTGTTGGCAAAACTCACTTCCACTATTCGATTCTATTATTGCAAATATTGGCAATAACGCATTCTTAATGATTATTCCTTAATAATTCCGGTCGATTGCCGAATCTAAACCAACAAAATTTATGGCACTGTTTTTCGGTTCTGCTGACCCTGTTCGCTCCAGTGAAATCGCCCGGGCCGTGCGCGCGGGCAAGGCGCGAAAGATCGCGACAAAGATCTACACCGACGACCTGAAATCACCGATGGAAGATATCGTACGCCGTCACCGTTTGGAAATCGCCGCTCATTTTTATCCGGGTGCGGTGATAAGCCATCGCTCGGCCATTGAGGGCAATGTATCGCCGGGAGGTAAACTGCATCTGACTCTACCGGGGGCAGCAGCCCCGTCACGCGAGTTGCCTGGATTGGAAATTAGAATCTGGCGCGGTCCGACGGCACAGCCCGATGATATTCGCACCACCTTCGGGGAGACCGATGAATTATTTACCGCCAGCCATGCTCGGGCGTTATTGGAAAACATGCAGATCGCTCGGGCCCGCAAGGAAGATGAACCGAAGACGCTCTCCCAAGAGGAACTTGAACGATGGATCGATCGGCAAGTTCGAGTTTTTGGGGCTGGCTGGCTAGATCAGATGCAAACGCAGACCACCGCGCTTGCCCCGCGGCTTGGTTGGGAGCGCGAGATACGGAAATTTTCTGCCTTGGTCACCGCGCTCAAAGGCCAAAAGAATCGTGGTCAATTGGTGACTGAAGTCGCGCGCGCGCGCGCCCAGGGAAAACCCTACGATCCCGAACGCTTGACTCTGTTCAGTATTTTGCACGCCCGACTGGCAGCGGAACGTTTTGTTGAACTGCCCCGACCGCCGGCACCTGAGTTCGATAATCGCGCTTTTTGGGAAGCCTATTTTTCTAATTTTATCGAAGGGACAAAGTTCACCGTCGAGGAAGCGCGAGCCATCGTCTATGATCCACAAGCGGCGAAAGCCTTGGAGCTGGGACGCCCTGAGGATGCCCACGACATCAGGGAAACCTATCGCCTGATTGCCGATCCGAAAGTAAGTGCCGAAATCCCCAAAGATGCGGGCAGACTGATGGAGTTAATCAAGCGCCGCCATGCTCGAATGATGGCGAGCCGACCGGCCGTCGAACCAGGTGTCTTCAAGAAAAAGAACAATGAATTTGGTTCACGCGTCTTCGTGGCACCGGACCTAGTCGAGGAAACCTTGGCGCGTGGGTGGCCAGCGAGCCGTGATCTTCCCTCGGCCTCCTCTCGCGCCCTCTATCTGCTTCTCTTCATCGCCGAGGTCCATCCCTTCAATGATGGGAACGGACGCATTTCACGATTGTGCATGAATGCCGAATTGGAATCGGCCGGTCAGGCGCGGTTGATACTACCCACCTCTCTCCGTTCCGACTATCTGGCCGTATTGGAGGCATTCACCCCGCGCGGTGATCCGGCCCCTTACATCGCTTTTGCCCACAAACTGATTGATCTCAATAGTCGCATGCCGTTTGGCTCGTTCGAGGAGTCGCACAATTACTTTCGAAAGGCCGGAGCCCTCGACGAAAACTCGCCCGCATTCAACCTTCAGCAATTTTTGAAATAGCCGGGGCGGCATCAGACCAAATTTTTCGGAACACCACACACCGCACGCTCAATGGCATCGTAAGCTACGATATGAGCGCGGCATTCTGCCGGCCAGCAGAACGGTCACGAATTGCGATGCCAGTCCGGCCAGACCGGAAAAATCCTTACCGTGTCCATCGTAGCCGTGGCGAAGCAGGACCACACCAATTCGGCAAATCTTACGATGGGAAAGAAATCGGCGACAGTTAACAGTTGCGAACTCGGCTGATCGGGATGTTTGTCAACATTCAACACGTGACCCCTTCTGAATTGCCAACGGAAAACTAACAAAACACGGCCAGACTCCTTTTGACCGGCCCCCACCGGACGGAGCGACCAACGGGAGCGCAGGGGGATGCAGGGCGAGTGTCAGCTGTGCTGGCACGAGACGTGCCGCTTGGATCATTGACGACGTTGCGACTACAGCAAACAACCAAGCCTGACCCCCTCCGTCAGCTTTGGCAAAACCGGCCGTGCCGATAATCCAGCCTCGGGACATCTCCTCAAATCGCTGTTCCTTGCGGGCAGCTTCGTCGGTGGCCAACCAGCCGAGGTAATCGAGATAGCTGCGGCGACCGGCGGCAGTGTCGGCGAGGTCGCCGGCATGCCCCAAGGCCGGTTCGGGCTGATACCAAGCAGGACGGGTTTTCGGATTCATCAACCAGGCGACGCTGGTCCAACGGTAGCCGGACAATTCAGCGACGGGGCGAAGTTTGGCCCGGACGGGGTTGAGATGAATGTAATGACAGAGCGGCCCCAAGCCTCCCTCCGGATCGACCAACAGGCTTTTGTAGCGGCCTTGGAACAAGTGGCCCTGTTCACCGCGCATGCGGTTGAACCGGGTGGCGAAGGTGC
>JBBRBC010000034.1:0-40843 GCA_038206205.1 Opitutales bacterium | reverse complement strand
CCGCCAGCACCGCCTCCACTTGCCCGGCCAGCGCCGGGTGGGCGCGCAGCACTTCAATCAACTTCGTCTCCTCTTTACTCAGGGTTATTGATTTCATGCTCTCAGCCCTAACCTGCTTTTCGGAAAAATTGATCGGAATCCGCTCCCACCACTTTGGCACAGATAGAATCACACCGCATCACGACAGGCTCCGCGCTCTCCGCGTGAATTGTATTTTATCCCGGTTCGCGGCGGAGTTGAGCTCGCCCTCATTCCTTGGGATCAGGAAATCTGAAACGGCTAAGCCCTGCCCCCTCCGTCAGATCAAGGAAATCCAACCGGCGCTGCATGGCGATTATAGGGTGGTGTTGCGCGAGGGCACGCAACGGCTGCTCAGTCGCAGGCTGTACGGACTGCCCGATGAATTTGCTGGGGGGGCTTGATGGTCGCAGGCTCGTTTTTCGACGCGACGTCGGCTTCGTTTTCAACAGGGCAAGCGTCATTTTCACCTAAGGCGTAAGCTTGCTGAGGGCGGGGGGCTCTGATTGTTTAGGCGTCCATTCCGCATGATCAGTTGTCTCCAACTTTTAGCTGCGTTCTCTCGTCGGGTCCGGCGCTGGAGCATTGTTGGAGTCTTCGCGGGAATGGGGATGGCCTCCGCTCAGGAAAACACCTCGCCGCTTTTTCGTGACGCCACGTTCGAGGAATTGGCCAACATCACCGTCAGGACCGTATCGAAGCATGAGGAACGGCTGTTTCTTTCACCGGCGGCGGTGACGGTGTTGAGCGGGGATGAAATCATTCGTTCCGGTGCCACGAGTGTGTCGGAGGCGTTGCGCTGGGTGCCAGGTCTTGACGTTGCGCAGATCAACGCGGCCGAATGGGCCATCAGCGCGCGAGGGTTTAACGCCCGATTTTCCAACAAACTTTTAGTCCTGGCCGACGGTCGTTCTCTCTACACGCCGTTGTTCGCGGGTGTTTATTGGGACATGGTTAATCCGATGCTGGAGGATCTTGATCGCGTCGAGGTGGTCCGTGGGCCGGGCGGTGCGCTCTGGGGGGCCAACGCCGTCAATGGCGTGATCAACATAATCCGCAAGTCTGCGCGGGAGACGCAGGGCGCGTTGATTTATGGTGGCGGCGGCACGGAAAAACTCGTGCAGACGGGCGTACGTCAGGGTTGGGCCTTGAACGATCATTCGTGGATGCGGGTGTATGCGAGCTATCACCTCACCGATGACAGCCGGTGGCCCGATGGGCGCAAAGGTCATGATGGTTTCCACGTCACGCAGGGTGGTTTTCACTATGACACGGTGCCGGCCGGGCCGGATCGTTTCACCCTGCAAGGAGATGTTTTTCAAGGGCGCCGAAATCAGGTTATCTCACTCGTGACTCCGGGCGGTTTGGTCGTCAGTGATCGGCCGGTTGAACTTGATGGTTTCAATCTGTTGGGGCGTTGGACCCGGGAACTCGCCACGCATTCCACTTTGACCCTGCAAAGTTATTGGGACCACACCGCGCGCGATTCGGTTTCGTTGGTGGAAACCCGCGATACCTTCGATGTGGATCTGCAACATAATCTTTTTGCCGGCGAGCGTCAGCACTTCATCTGGGGGGCGGGTTATCGTATCAGCCGCGACAAAACGGTGGCGGGTTTATCGGGGGGCTTTGTGCCGGCCGACTACGATTTTCATTTGTTCAACGGTTTTGCGCAGGACGAGATCACGCTCATCCCAGATCGCTGGCAACTCACGCTCGGCTCCAAGTGGGAGCATAACCGTTACACGGGTTTTGAGTTTCAGCCCAGTATCCGGCTGCGCTCCACGCCGGATGCCCGGCAAACGTTCTGGGCCAGCGTCAGTCGGGCCGTGCGGAATCCCAATCGCGCCGATCGCGCCGTCAATTATGACGTCCAGTATGTGGCCCCCGGCCCGGGCGTGCCCTTGCCGGTGATTGCGCGCGCTTACGGCAATCCGGCGGTTGAAGCCGAGGGCCTCGTCGCGTGGGAAGCCGGCTGGCGCTTCCAACCCCATCCACAATTTTCCGCCGATCTCTCCTTTTTCTATCACGATTATGATCGGATGATTTTGGGCCTGCCCAATCAGTCCGGTGCTTTTTTGGAAGCTAATCCTGCGCCGCTGCATCTTGTCACACCTGTGATCTTGGACAACAACGCGCGGGCGAAAAGTTACGGCGCAGAACTGGCTTTCGTTTGGCAACCTTCGACCAGCATTCGTCTCATGCCGTTCTACAGTTTCCTGCGAGTGGACGCCGCCCTGACGAAGCCGGGCAACGGTTCGGTGGCCTCCCTCACCGACACGGCACCGCAGCATCAAGGTGGGTTGCGGCAATGTTTTGATTTACCCCGCGCGACGAAACTGGATTTGAATTTCCGTTGGGTCGGAGCGGTGCCGGCTTATGCGGTGCGACCTTACTTCGAAGCCGATGTGCGCGTGGCTTGGGCCATCCGTCCAGGGCTGGAATGGGCGATCACCGGACAGAATTTATTCCACACCCAGCACAGCGAATTTGGACCGCAAACCACTGAACCGCGTTATGAATTACAACGGGCGGGGTACGCTAAACTGACCTGCCGCTTTTGAATCGCGCGTTTAACATGACCAATTTCTTCCAGTATTTGGGTAAAGGCACATGGAAATACTGAATCATCATTGGCCGACGCTTGGGTTGAGGCACCGACGTTGCTCCGGGTTGCTGCTGGCCTGTCTCCTCACGTGGGGCAACGTTTCAGCTTTGGAACCGGGGCCACTCCTCGCCGCCAATCCGATGGCTGCGGCCAGCACCACCCCATCGGAAGCTCCGGAATATAACATCAAGGCCGGTTATCTTCGGCTGTTTGTGCGCTATGTCGAGTGGCCGCCAGCGGTCTTTGCGCAGGCCACCGATCCTCTGGTCATCGGCGTGGTGGGCACGAATCCCTTTGGCTCAGTCCTGCAGAGCACCCTGCAGGGTTTGAAAAAACAAAACCGCGAAATCGTGGTTCGTCCCGTGCAGACCGTGGAAGAGGCCGTCTGTTGTCAGGTCGTTTTTATCGCTCGTCGGCAGGAACATGATGAAGCGATCTGGCTGAAGGCGCTGCGAGGAAAACCAGCGCTAACCATCACCGAATCCGAGCAGGGGCTGGCGTGGGGTGCGGTGCTTGCTCTGGTTTATGAAAAAACAGCGCGCGGTCCCAAGGTGGTTTTTTATGCCAGCTTGCCGGCGGCTCGCGCGGCGGGATTGCAGTTGAGCTCGTCCATGCTGGCCTCCGCCAAGAAAGTGCTAAAAGAACGAAATGAAATCAAAGGCGGCTCATGAAGCTCATCGCAAAACAAACGCTGCACCACAAACTCGTCCGCCTGACTCTGGTCGCGGTGTTGCTGTCCATGTTGGTCACGGTAGCCGCCTTGGCGTTGTTTGAGAGCACGACTTTTCGGCCCCGGGCTTGGGAGAACGCGAAGGTTCAGGCCGATCTCGCTGCGGAAATTATCGTGCCAGCCTTGGAATTCGATGATCCGGCTACTGCGGAAAAATTCCTGACAATGTTGCGGCATGAGGCGCCGGTGCTCGGTGCGGGCGTGTATCGCGCGAATGGGACTAGGCTCACGCAATTTCAACGTACGCCCGACGTGAAAGTGCCCCTCGACGCTTCGGCCGCGTTGCTGGATCGCAGCGATGGTCGGAAAATCATTATCACGACAAAAGTGATGTCTGACGGCATCGAAATCGGCCACGTCTGGCTGCAAGCGGAATTGCCCGATTGGGCTGACCGGATCCGGCAATACGCTCCGGTCTTTCTGATCGTGGCCTTGGCCGTCATCGTGCTTTCGGTCTTCATTTCATTCGCGACTCGCCGCCAGATCACTGATCCGCTCCATGCGTTGGCTGAGACCGTCCAGTTGGTCGGGCGGGATCGGGATTTGCAGGTACGCGTAAAGGAAACGGGCAGCGGGGAAATCAGCGACCTCGCGCAGGCGTTTAATCACATGCTGGAAAGACTCGCGCTGCACGATGCCGGCCAACAGGAACGTGAAGCCCGGCTGGCCCGGCAAAATCAAGGCTTGGTTGATATGGCCCGCGCGCAGCGGGAAACGCCCGATGACACGGCGGCCCAATCGCGCCGGTTGACGGAGATTCTTTGTGAAACCCTCGGGGTCGAACGGGCCGGCATCTGGCTTTTCAAACTGGAGAGGTCTCTGCTGATCTGCCGGGATCTATTTGAGCACGGCCCGCGCCGGCATCAGGCCGACACGACTTTGTCGACCAGCCAGTATCCCCACTATTTCGCCGCGCTCGAAAAAGAACGAGCGATCGAGGCGGGTGATGCGCTGACTGATCCGCGCACTTTGGAACTGGTGGATTACATGAAGCCGCTGGGCGTCCGCGCGATCCTTGACGCGCCGGTGCGCTGGCGCGGTCAAATCGTCGGCGTACTTTGTCTCGAGCATGTCGGTGGTCCCCGGCACTGGCAATTGGATGAAATTAGCTTTGCCATCACGGCGGCTGATCGGGTCGCCCTCTTTCTCGAAGCGGAGGAAGCCCAGCAGGCGGCGCTTTCGCTGCGTGAGAGCGAGGAACGTTACCGTAGTCTGATCGAGGAGGCGCGTGATGCTATTTTCACGCTCACGCCTGAAGGAGAAATCATCGAGCTCAACCAGGCGGTGGAGACCATCACCGGTTGGAAACGGGAGCGCTGGCTTGGGCGGAATTTCAGCGATCCGATGCCGCCGGAAGACCACGCGAAAGCGAAAATACTTTTTGCCGAGGTGGCGCGAGGCGGACAGGCGCCCTCGTTCGAATTGCAAATTCGTTCCCAGGCGGGCGCGCTGGTCGCGCTGGAGTTCGCTATTTCTCCGCGTTATCGGGCGGGTCAACTGGTGGGCTTGCTCGGCATCGGCCGCGATGTCACCGAGCGAAAACTGGCGAGCGAGGCCCAGGCCGGACTGGAGGCCCAACTGCGGCAGGCGCAAAAAATGGAAGCGATCGGAAGCTTGGCGGGCGGTATCGCGCATGATTTCAATAACATTCTCACGGCCATCATCGGCAATGTACAGTTGGCGGAGATGGAACTTCCCGACCAACATCCGGCCCGCCACCTGCTCGGGCAAACTCTCGTGGCTTCACAGCGCGCGAAGGAACTCGTGCAGCAGATTCTGACCTTCAGTCGCCGGCAGGAACAGAAGCGCGAACCCACTCATCTGGGCGCCGTGGTGCGGGACTCGATCAAGTTGCTGCGCTCTGTCCTGCCTTCGACTATTCAGATTGGCCTCCAGTTACCGGAGGCCTTGCCCCCCATTTTGGCCGACGTTACTCAGCTCCACCAAATCGTGGTCAACCTTGCCACGAATGCAGCCCACGCGATGGAAGAGGGCGGTCGCATTGATATCACGGTGGAGGAGGTGATCGTAGATCAGGAGATGGTCAGCCAACGACCCCAGTTGAAACTTGGCCGGTTTCTTCGCTTGTGGGTCACCGATACGGGCACCGGAATGGACGAGCAAACCTTGCCGCGTATTTTCGAACCGTTCTTCACCACCAAGGAAACCGGTAAAGGCACCGGCTTGGGCTTGGCCGTCGTGCATGGCATCGTGCAACAACACGAAGGCGCGATCGTGGTTTTCAGTGTGCCTGGCAAAGGGACTTCGTTCCAAATTTATTTTCCGGTCATCGTCAGCAGCCTCACGGCGGTCGCTCAGCCGCTGCCCACGATCAAGTCGGTTTCTCCCCACCCGGATCAGGGCGCCGGCCGGTGTGTGATGGTGGTGGATGACGACGAGTTGGTCTTGAAAGTCATCGAGCATGTTCTGCGGCGGGCCGGCTACAAAGTGGTGGGGTTTAATGATCCGACTTCGGCGCTAAAGACATTTCGCGAAACCCCCGCGGTGTTCGATCTCATCATCACCGATCTGACCATGCCCCGCATCAAGGGCACCAAGCTGGCGGCGGAGATCCGGGAAATCCGGCCCGGACTGCCGATCATCCTCGTCACCGGTTTTGGTGGCGGGGTTAATTCCACCGTCTTCCAGGGCGTGGGACTCTACGGCCCGCTGCAAAAACCCTTCACCAGCGAATCCCTCCTCGCGACGGTGGCGCAGGCGCTGGACAACGTGAGAGCAGGTTGAGTTCAGTTGCGGATTTTCTGGGTGCCGCCGGATCGATGCAGCCCCAAACCGCAAAACGCGTTTTGCCCCGGACGGGAAGAAACAGGTTTCGTGCTTGAAGGTGGGCCGCCCCTCCACAGGTACGGTTTACTCGGAGGCGAAAATTTAGCGCAAGTTCAGCCATCCCCCTCCTGAGGAATCAGGGTGAGCTCAGCTCGGCGGCGAATGGCTTGACCCTAAATTCGACAATACCTGAGAGACGCGAGTCGCACGGATTGCACGGATGAAGAAGATGCCGCAATCACCACCTGGCGCGTGGCCGACGCTGCAGAAACTCAGACATGAATGGCGCTAAGTTCAGCGGCATGATCGTCGACTGTCAGACGTTTCGTCTGCGATGATTCGCTGCGGAGTTTCGTCGGGCCGTCCCTTGTGGGCGAGCCGTTTCCGGTGCGCCCTCCGGCACGGCTACAAGGGCCGGCCCGACATTCCTCATGCAAAATAGTTGGCCTGATCACGCATGGTAGCATGACGACCAACCTCCTTAACTTAGCGCCATTCGACTCAGACATCCTGACTACGAGGAATTCGGGTGAGCTGCTTTTCCACTTTCGTTTCCTTTTTTCCCTTCGCGAGACAATGCTTGGTTACGGGCTCAGCTCGTTTTTTCTCTCTGCGGGCTGGGCTCAGGATGCTTGAGGCTGTGGCCGGTAGCGGCGCTTGCCCCCAAGCGCCAGTGCGGCTCGCGGCACAGCTTCCCCGTGGCCGTTGGGGGCAACGGCCGCTACCTGAGACCAATCGCCCTTACAGGTTCAGCTCGTTTCCTCGTGCCTCCCTCTCCATGGACTGGTCTCAGGTTGGCTGAAACTATAAAAGTAACCGCCAACCCGAAGGTGCGGGGTGAGGGCGGACAGGAGTGATTTCTCCTGATCAGAGGGCTGGATGCTCATAAGATTTAGAGCTGAGGTGTCGCAGTTCGGATCACCGGCGACCGTAGCTAAATTTCGCCTCTCGTGAATTTTTGTGGAATGGCACGACCGCTCAAAAGAGCAGTTGTTGGACGAAGACTTGAGTGGAATACTGACTGTCGTACGGATATATCTCATCCTCATCGACCATGAAACTCCTCTTTATTGGCGGCACTGGTAATATCAGCACGGCCTGCAGTCAGCTGGCGCTGCAACTTGGTCATGAACTCTGGTTGCTGCATCGTCCCGGACGCCCCGGTATTCCCGGCGCTCTCGATCTACCTTGTGATATCAACGACGAACCGGCGGCGGCGGCGGCACTGGCGGGAAAGCACTTCGACGCCGTGGTGCAATTCATCGGGTTCGAGCCGGCGCAGATCGAACGCGATGTGCGACTCTTCAAAGGCCGTTGCCAACAATATGTTTTTCTCAGTTCGGCCTCGGCCTACGCCAAGCCACGCGCCTTCACTCCCACCACCGAGCGCACGCCGTTGGAGAATCCACGCTGGCAATATTCCCGGAACAAAATCGCTTGTGAGGAAGCTTTGCGCGCGGCTGGCCAGGCGGGTTTCCCGTTCACGATTGTCCGGCCTTCGCATACTTATTCCACCGTCATTTTGTTGCCCATTGGTGGCTGGCAGAATTTCACCGCGATCAATCGCCTGCGCCGCGGCCAACCGGTGATCGTGCCCGGTGACGGCACCAGCCTCTGGACGATCACGCACGCCGATGATTTTGCCCAAGGCCTGCTCGGGCTGCTCGGCAACGCGCGGGCGCTCCACGAAGATTTCCAGATCACCTCCGACGAGGCACTCACGTGGAACGAGCTCTACACGCAAACCGCCGCCGCAGCCGGAGCGCCGACGCCGAAGTTGGTGCATATTTCCTCCGAGCTGCTCGTCGCTTGGGATCATGACCTGGAAGGCACGTTGCTCGGCGACAAGTCGCACACGGCCGTGTTTGATAATACCAAGTTGCGCAGCGTCGTCCCGAGTTTCCGGCCCCGCATTTCCTATCGGGAAGGCGTCGCCCGCACGCTCGCCTGGTTCGACGCAGACCCAGCCCGGCGGCACCTCCCGCCGCAAGCGGATGCCTTCATCGAGAAAATGCTCGCGGTGTACGCCAAGGCCTGGCCCGAAGGGAAACTGGGTTGAGGCGAGGGTTTACCCAGAAATGCGCAAGGCGGAGCTGAGACCAGATGGCCACCGATAGTCTTGAGTGGCGTCGCTCCATGCGCAGGTAGATGGTGCGCTTGTCGCGCCATTCTGCTGGCCAGCAGAACGAGGCTAGCTCGCAGCCTACAGGCCGGTGCAAGGCACCGGCCCTACGAATACTCAGAAGAGGAAGTACCTTTGCGCCATCGGCAGAAGTTTCGCCGGTTCGCAGGTGAGGTGGACGCCGTCGGCTTTGACGGTGTAGGTTTCGGGGTCGACTTCGATTTTGGGTAACGCGTCGTTGAGGACCATGTCCTTCTTGCCGATCTTCCGACAACTCTTCACGGCTTCGAGGCGGCGGCGGAGTCCGAGGGAATTCAACACACCGCTGTCGAGGGAGGCTTGGCTGACGAAGGTGACGTTGGTCGAGCCGATCACGCGGGCGGCGGCTCCGAATTGCGGGCGATAGAAAGTCGGTTGCGGCGTGGGGATCGAGGCGTTCGGGTCGCCCATGTTGGCCCAGGCGATGAAGCCGCCCTTGAGCACGACTTCGGGTTTCACGCCGAACAGGGCGGGCTTGAACACGACGAGATCGGCGAGCTTGCCGACTTCGAGCGAGCCGACGATGTGCGAGATGCCGTGCGCGATGGCGGGATTGATGGTGTACTTCGCGAGGTAGCGCAGCGCGCGAAAATTGTCGGCGGCGGGATGCGACGGGGCGCTGAGTCCGCCGAACTGGAGCTTCATTTTGTGTGCTGTCTGCCAAGTGCGGATGACGACCTCGCCGATGCGGCCCATCGCTTGCGAGTCGGATGACATCATGGAGATCGCCCCGAGATCGTGGAGGCGATCTTCGGCGGCGATCGTCTCGGGGCGGATGCGGGATTCGGCGAAGGCGACGTCTTCGGGAATCTTGGCGTCGAGGTGATGGCAGACCATGAGCATGTCGAGATGCTCGTCGATGGTGTTGACCGTGAAGGGACGCGTCGGATTGGTGGAGGACGGGAGGACGTTGGGCTCGCCGCAGACGCGGATGATATCGGGCGCGTGGCCGCCACCAGCGCCTTCCGAGTGGAATGTGTGAATCGTGCGGCCTTTGAAGGCGCGGATCGTGTCGTCGACGTAACCGGATTCGTTGAGGGTGTCGGTGTGGATGGCGACCTGCACATCGAATTCGTCGGCGACTCCGAGGCAAACATCGATGGCGGCGGGTGTGGTGCCCCAATCTTCGTGGAGTTTCAGGCCGAGTGCGCCGGCGAGGATTTGTTCGCGGAGAGGTTCGGGTGTGCCGCAGTTTCCCTTGCCGTAGAATCCGAGATTCATCGGATAGGATTCGGCGGCTTCGAGCATGCGGTGGAGATTCCACGCGCCGGGTGTACAGGTGGTGGCGAAAGTGCCGTGGGCCGGGCCGGTGCCGCCGCCGAGCATCGTGGTGATGCCGGAGGAAATCGCTTCGTCGATTTGCTGCGGGCAGATGAAGTGGATGTGGGTATCGATCCCGCCGGCGGTTATGATGTTGCCTTCGCCAGCGAGAACTTCGGTGGCGGCGCCGACGATCATCGGGTTTTTCTTTTTGGTGCGCGGGTCAACGAAGAGGGAGCCGATGCCGTTTTGAATGCCGGGATTGCCGGCGTGGCCGATGCCGACGATGAGGCCGTGTTTGATGCCGATGTCGGCCTTGATGACGCCGAGGATGGGATCGAGGATGAGCGCGTTGGTGATGACGAGGTCGAGCGACTCGGCGTCGAGGGCGGTGGGCGACTGGCCCATGCCGTCACGAATAACTTTGCCGCCACCGAATTTGATTTCGTTGCCGTAGCCACCGCCCTCGGCGATCAGATCGCGCTCGACCTGGACGAAGAGCTCGGTGTCGGCGAGGCGCACGCGGTCGCCCACGGTGGGGCCGAACATTTCGGCGTATTGGCGGCGGGTGAGTTTCATAAGGGCTGAAAAACTGAAGGGCTGAAGGACTGAAAAGAGGGTCGGATTTTTTAACCACTAAGGGCCACTAATCGGCCACTAATCACGGAGCGTTCATCATTAGTGAAAATCAGTGTGGATTAGTGGTTTAGAATTCGGAGATCAGAGTTTGCCGTTGATCTTGGCGTTGAGGCCGTAGACTTCGCGCCGGCCGGCGAGAGCGACGAGCTCGATGGCTTTGGTGTCGCCGGCTTCGAAGCGGACAGCGGTGCCGGCAGGAATGTTCAGACGGAAGCCACGGGCGGCGGCGCGGTCGAAGCGCAGGGCTTCGTTGGTTTCGAAGAAGTGATAATGCGAGCCGACTTGGATCGGGCGATCACCGGTGTTGGTGATCTCGAGAGATTTGGTGGCGAGGCCGAGGTTGGCTTCGAGAGGGGGCGCGTCGGGCGCGGGGATAATTTCGCCGGGGATCATGGTTGGGAGAAAAGAAGTTGAGAGTCTAGAGCTGAGAGTTGAGAGCCAGAAGAAGACGGAAGACTAGTAGATCGGGAGTCACTCGGGTTCTTGGCACTTGATACTTGTTGCTTGATACTTCCGGTGGGATGCGAAGCGGCTCACCGGATTGGATTATGTACCGTCACGAGCTTCGTGCCGTCGGGGAAGGTGGCTTCGACTTGGACGTCGTGGATCATCTCGGGGACGCCTTCCATGACGTCAGCGGTTTTCAAAATTGTGGTTCCATAGCTCATGAGCTCGGCCACGGATTTGCCGTCGCGGGCGCCTTCCATGATTTCGTAGGTGATGATGGCGATGGACTCGGGGTAATTGAGTTTCAAGCCACGGGCTTGGCGACGGCGAGAGAGGTCTGCGGCGGTGACGATGAGAAGTTTTTCGCGTTCCCGGGGGGTCAGATGCATGGAATAGAAAAGGCTGAAGGACTGAAGGGCGGAAAGGCTGAAATGGCAATGCGGGGAATTTCAGTGAAGTTAAATGATTCAGACCTGAACAAAGCACGATCCGGTTTCACAGAGGGCACAGAGCGCCGACACAGAGGAGGAAGGAGTGTACAAGGGGTGAAATGATCTCAGGTTTGGTCAAGTTGCGTGACGAATAACTTCGTAGCTGGGCGTTTGGTCTTTTCTCCGTGACCTTTGTGATTGGTCTCCGGTTTTCTCTGTGAACCAATGCATCTCTTGGCTTGGGGATGAATTATTCTGGTTATGGTGAAAAATCTGAAGGCATCCCGACGCGTCGGCGAGCGGCGGCCCGACAAGAAATCAAATATGTAAGTGCTCTTTGACGACTTCGTCGGTGAGGGTGGCGATTTCGCCGGAGATCACGACGGCGCCGCGATCCATGGCGTAATAGCGGTCGGCGACGTCGCGGCAGAAATCCACGTATTGTTCGACAAGCAAGATGGCGAGGGAACCTTCGGCTTTGAGCACCTTCACGGCGTGCTGGATTTCCTCGGGGTAATTGTGGGCGTCGGTGCCGAGGCCTTCGGTTTTGAGTTTCTTCAAGGTGTCGCCGATGTGCTCGATGATGGAGGGTTGGATGCCTTCGGTGGGTTCGTCGAGGATGAGGAGTTTGGGATTGGTGAGGAGGGCTCGGCCGATGGCGAGTTGTTGCTGTTGGCCGCCGGAGAGCACGCCGCCTTTGCGGCCGAGCATTTCTTTGAGCACGGGGAAGAGGTTGAAAACGCGCTCGAACATGGCTTTGGCCTGGGCGCCTTTGCGGCCGTGGATCACGAGGCCCACCTGGAGGTTTTCCTCGACGGTGAGGTGCGGGAAAATATCGCGGCCTTGCGGCACGTAGCCAATGCCGGCGCGGGCGCGGGCATCGATGGAAAGATGATCGATGCGTTGGCCGTCAAAGGTGATGCTGCCGGCGCGGATGGGCAGCACGCCGGTGATGGAACGAAGCGTGGTGGTTTTGCCCACGCCGTTGCGGCCCATGAGGGCGACGACTTCGCTGGCGCCGATGGTGAGATTGAGGCCGCGGAGAATGCGCGAGCCGCCGATGAACGTCTCGACGGAGTCGAGACGTAAAAGGGCTGAAGGCTTGGAAGACGGAAGGGTTGAAGACATTTTTAAATCGCAGAGAAGATGGTCCGAAAGTTTTTAGCGTGAATAGTTCATGCCTAAAGACGCCCCATCCATTGCACAGAGGGCACAGAGGCTGACACAGAGGAAGAAGGAGTATACAAGTGCGGGTGGTCCTCACGCTGATGGGCTGGCGTAGAAGTTAAATCCGTAGCTTGGGTCTTTGAGTTTCGCTCTGTGATCTCTGTGCCCCTCCTTCTATCTCGGTGACTCAAGAATTTCATGGCATTTATTCAACGGTTTCCGTGTTTGCCGCGGCCGAGATAGACGTCGCGGACCATTTGGTTGGATTGAACCTCGTCGAAACTGCCTTCGCACAGAACGGAGCCTTGGTGGAGTACGGTCACCACGCCGTGGCGGGCGATTTGTTTCACGAAGGTCATGTCGTGCTCGACGATGATGAGGCTGTGTTTGCCGGCGAGGGAGAGCAGGAGTTCGCCGGTGCGGTGCGTTTCCTCGTCGGTCATGCCGGCGGCGGGTTCGTCGACGAGCAGGAGCCGCGGTTTGGTGGCGAGGAGCATGCCGATTTCCAGCCATTGTTTTTCGCCATGGGAAAGCTGGCCGGCGGTCCACTCGCGTTTCTGGTCGAGGCGGATGAGCTTGAGGAGATCTTCCATCTGGTCGCGATCCTCGGAGGTGAGGCGATAGATGAGATTGGCGAAAACGTTGCGCGGGCCTTTGAGGGAGAGTACGAGGTTGTCCCACACGGAATGCTCGACGTAGACGCTGGGCGTCTGAAATTTCCGGCCGATGCCGAGGCGGTTGATCTGGTATTCCTTGAGCTTGGTGAGATCGGTGTGCGGGGCGAATTCGATTTTCCCGGAGTCGGGTTTGGCCCGGCCGGTGATCAGGTCGAAGAACGTGGATTTGCCCGCGCCGTTCGGGCCGATGACCGTGCGCAATTCGCCTTCCTTCAAATGGAAATTGAGATTCGTGATGGCTTTGAAGCCATCGTAGGTTTTGTTGACGTTCTTAACGTTGAGAAGAAAACGGCTCATGATCATGACTTGGTGATCGGTGAAAGGGTGGCTGCCGGGGCCGAGGTGCCGTCGGCTGGCGTGGGCGGTTTGGTGCGGAATTTTTTCCACAGGGCGGAAAGGCGTTCGGGCAGACTGACAATGCCGCCGGGGAGCAGCAGCACGACGATGATGAAGAGCGAGCCGAGGAGAATCAGCCAGAAATCGGGAAAGGCGCGAGTGGCGTAACTTTTCAGGGCGTTGATGCTGATGGCGCCGAGGATCGGGCCGACCAGCGTGCCGCGGCCGCCGACGGCGACCCACACGACGGCTTCGAGAGATTTGTCCGGAGTCATCACGCTCGGATTGATGCCGCCGACCTGGGGCACGTAGAGTGCGCCGGCGATGCTGGCGATGACGGCGCTGAGCACGAAGACGAAGAGTTTGTAGTGGGCGGCGGAGTAGCCGCTGAAGAGCACCCGATTCTCGCCATCGCGCACGGCGCGTTGGATGAGGCCGAATTTTGTTTTGCTCAAGATGCGGCAACCGATGTAAACGAGGAGCAGGGTGACGGCGGTGGCGATGAACACCCCGCGTTGGGTCGCGGCGGTGCGTAGGTCGGAGCCGAGGATTTTTTTGAAATCGGTGAAGCCGTTGTTGCCGCCCATGATCATGTCATTGCGGAAAAACATGAGCGAGGCACCGTAGGTGAGCGCTTGCGTCAGAATGGAAAAATATACGCCTTTGATGCGGGAGCGGAAGGCGAGGTAGCCGAAGAGCCAGGCGAGCAGGCCCGGGAGAACGAAAACCATCAGGGCTGCGAAGCCAAATGAACTGAAGGGACGCCAGAAGCTCGGCAGGAACGTGTGGCCGAGAAAGATCATGAAATCGGGCAGGCCGAGGGGATTTTTGCCGGCTTGGGCGTAGACGCCTTGGTCGCCGATCATGAGCATGAGGTGCATGCCGAGCATGTAGCCGCCGAGACTGAAGAAAAGCGATTGGCCGAGACTGAGCAGGCCGGTGTAGCCCCAGAGCAAATCGACGGAGATCGCGAGTATGGCGAAGCAAAGATATTTGCCCCAGAGATTGATCGTGAAATTGCTGACGTAACCCTGCGCGTTGAGCAGCGGGAAAATCACGATCATGAACAGCGCCAGCGTGGCGACGATACCGATCTCGAACTTGAGGCGCGAGGAATTGGGGGAGTTGGTCGTGGAGGAAGAGGGCATGCGCGTGGGCAAAAAGGTTAATCTTCCAGGCTGCGGCTGCGGGTGACGAAGATGCCGGCGGGTCGCCATTGGAGGAAGAGAATGATGGCGCCCAGCACGAGGATTTTGCCGAGGACGGGATTGCCGGTCACTTGTTGGAGGGCTTGGTCGATCGAGCCGATGCCGAGCGCGCTGATCACGGTGCCGATGATGCTGCCGACACCACCCACGACGACGACCATGAAGGAATCGATGATGTAGTTTTGTCCGAGCGTGGGGCCGACGTTGCCGATCTGACTGATGAAAGCGCCGGCCAAACCCGCGAGGCCGCTACCGAGACCGAAGGTGAGCATGTTCACGCGCGTGGTGCGAACGCCCATACAGGAAGCCATGGTGCGGTTTTGCATGACGGCGCGGATGAGCAGGCCGAGGGAAGTTTTCGTGAGCACGAGCCAGACGCCGAAGACGATCAGGCCGGCAAAACCGATCACGAACACGCGGTTCCAACCGAAGATGATGTCGAAGAATGTCCAGTTGCCGCTCAGGTAGAAAGGGCTGCTGACCGAGACGTTGTTGGAACCGAACACGAGTTTTAAGAGCTGTTGTAGCACGAGCGATACGCCCCAGGTGGCGAGCAGGCTCTCGAGGGGACGGCGATAGAGGAATTGGATGACGGTACGCTCCAGTAAAATGCCGGCGAGGGCAGCGGTGAGAAAACTCAGCGGTAACGCGAACAGGAAATAACTTCCGTAAGCCCAGCCGGTGGCGTTAAACCCGGGAATCGTGAAGGAGACACCGAAGGGCGACAGGGCGAGGCCGGTGCCGAAAATATTCTGCACGAGATAGGTCGTGTAAGCCCCGATGGCGATCATCTCGCCGTGGGCCATGTTGATCACGCCCATCAGACCGAAGGTGATGGCGAGGCCGAGCGCGACCACGAGGAGAATGCTGCTCAAACTGAGACCGCGGAAAAGCGTGCCGAAGAAATCGACTTTGGATTTGTGGCTGGCGACGGTGGCGAGGGCGGCCTTGGCGGCGGCGATGAGCGCGGGCTTTTGACGGGCTTCTGCGTCCATCAGCGCGGTGGTGAGAAAATCGGAGCTGCCAAGCGAGTGCAGCTCCTGCAGTTCGGCGAGGGCGGCAAGTTTCGTCTCATCGTTGGCGTCTTTGAGACGGATGAGCGCGCAGGCTTCGCGCAGGGCGCTGAGGGCTTTGGGGTTGGTTTCAAGTTTGAGGCGGACGAGGAGCGCGGGAAACTTTTCGGCATCCTGGGTTTGCCCGATGGTTTGGATGGCGCGGATGCGTTTGGCGGAATCGGGTGCGGCGAGATCGATCAGATCAAGCACGGCTTTCATGGCGCGACGGAGCGCACTGGTGTGTTCGACGGCGGTCAGATCTGCGCCGACGAGGCGGAGGGGCTGGCCGGCGGCATCTTTGAGCGCATCGCCAGTATCGATGCGGAAGGCGGTTTGGGCCTCGGCGGTATCTTTTTCGCCGGTCAATTGGACGGGGATTTTCGAGCCATCGGCCGCCGTGTAAACGAAAAGGGTGTCGGCGCGCCAAGCGGCCAGCAATACGGGGATCGACTCATCCCCGTGCCCGATCAGCGAGGTGAGGAGCGAGCGTTGCGCCGTCGCATTCTCGACCAGGATGGCCTTGGTGATGATACTGCGGGCGGCATCGGCGGCCTGGGCCGAAGCGCAGGCGCAGAGCACCAGCAGGGAAATTGTGCGGACGAGGCGAAGAAAAAAAATCATACAATGGGGTGATGGCTATGAGCTGGATTCATGCCAAAAGAAGCGGGGCGAGTCTGAAAAGACCCGCCCCGCGCTTGATAACTTGTGATGCAACCCCGAAAGGGGCAGGCCGATTAATTCTTGGCGGTGAACTTTCCTTTCAACCAGGGCTCGCCATAGACGTTGCTGAAGGATTTCAGGATCTTGAACTGGCCGTCAGCCTTGGTCTCGCCGATGTAGACATTCTTGGTCAGGTGCATGTTCTTCTGCGTGGTGACCGTGCCACCAGGACCGTCGAAGGAGAGACCGGACTTGAGGGCGGTGCGGACCTTGTCCACTTCGAAGCTGCCAGCTTTTTCCACCGCCGCCTTCCAGAGGTACATGCCGTCATAGCTCAACACCATTGGGGAGCAGGTGACGCGGCCGTCTTTGACGATGCCGGTCATGGTGGTCTTGCTCAGCCAGGACTTGAAGTCGGCGACAAACTTTTTGTTGGCGGGAGTGTTCAAGGACTGGAAGTAAGTCCAGCAACCGAGCTGGCCCACGAGTTTGTCGGCGGGCAAACCGCGGAATTCATCCTCGGAGATCGAGAACGAAACCACAGGGCAGGCTTCGGCGGTCAGACCGGCGGCAGCGTATTCTTTGAAGAAGGGAACGTTGGTATCGCCGTTCAAGGTCGAGATCACGCAGGAGTCACCGGAGGCGGCGAACTGTTTGATTTCGGCAATGATCTGCTGGTAGTCGGTGTGGCCGAAGGGAGTGTATTTACCGGCGGAGATGATCTTGCCGGCCGCATCTTTCTTGAAACCGCCACCGATGTTCTCGAGCGGTACGCCCTTGCTGAGGAGATATTCCAAGAGAACCAAGTTGGTCGTCTGGGGATAAACGTAGTCGGAACCGAGCAGGTAGAACTTCTTTTTGCCTTCGGCTAGGTAGTAGTCGACGGCCGGAGTGGCCTGCTGGTTGACGGCCTCAGCGGTGTAGAACACATTCTGGCTCTCTTCTTCGCCTTCATACTGCACGGGATAGAAGAGGAGGGCGTTGTTCTTTTCGAGGACAGGCAGACAGTATTTGCGGCTGACCGAGGTCCAGCACCCGAAAGTGACGGCCACTTTGTCCTGCTCGGTCAACTGCTTGGCTTTCTCCGCGAAGGTCGGCCAATCGGACGCGCCGTCGACGATGACGAGTTCGATCTTGTGACCCATGACGCCGCCCTTGGCGTTGATTTCATCGGCGGTGAAGGCGAGGACGTCGCGCAGCGAGGTTTCGCTGATCGCCATTGTGCCCGAGAGTGAGTGGAGGACGCCGACCTTGACGGTCTTGTCTTCAGCGTGGAGGAGCGAGGCAAACGCGGAGGCCACAAAGGCACCTGCGGTGAGGATGGAACGGAGGTTCTTAGTCATAATAAAAAGCGTAGGGAATTAATTCTCAATCGTGGGGGGGATAAAAAAGCTGACACTTTCGGGATAAATGAAGCAGAGGCGTGGAAGACTCCGCTCCATTTAGCCGTCGAGGGTCAGCCCGAAAAAACTAGAACTTGAACAGAGCTTGGACGCCGAAGAAGGACGTGTTGCCGCCCTTGTCGTAGTCGTAGTAGGAATATTCTGCGCGCACCGAAAAGTGATCATTCACTTTGTAGGTGGGGGAGATCGTGTATTGCATATAGTCAGATCCGATTACGGCAGGGACGGTTTTATCGAGATCAGTACCGCTAACGCGGAAGGCGCAGGAAGTTTTTTCGGAGAAAGTATAGCCGAGGTAAGCGAGCCAGGAACTGCTCTTGGCTCCCGTGCCGCCGTTGTAGGTGGAGTATTCCAGGGCAGTCGTGACGTTGGCGCTCACTTTATATTCCGCCCAGAAATCGAGTGTGAGCACGCTATGGGGCTGGAGATTGCCCTTGGTGTCGTAGGCCATCCCGGCCCAGAGCGTCAGATTTTCCGTCCCGGTGTACTTGTAGAAAGCTTCCATACCGGCGTTGCGCTTCAATTCGCCGTCGCCCTTGAAGATGTTTGGCCCGTTGTAAACCGAATCCAGGAGGGCGACACCAAAGGAATTCGCGGCGCTGCCATAATCCAGACGGACGCCGGAGTGGTAGGCGGGAATGGCAAAGAACGGGCCGGAGGTCGGCGCGCCATAGGTGATCTGGGTCATGTTGATCGGATCAAATGCCTCGTAGCCGAGATAGCTGAGGAATTTGCCGGCAGTGACTGAATAGCCCGAGCCCACATCGATGGTGGCGTAGGCATCCAGCACGGTGACGGTTTTATCCCCACCGGAATCGGTGTAAGGATAATAGAGGCTGATCACGCCGGTGACGGGTTTAAAATTGCCGATGAAGGCCGTTTTGACCGCATCCAGATCAAGCCGATCCGAAGAACCTCCGCCGGACATTTTGGAATACTGATAGGAACCGACCGCATATCCGCTGACGGAGAAGTTGTCGTTTAATTTAACTTCGGCGAAGGCCGGGATTGAGGCCGCCAAAAAGGCGAGGGCCGTTGCTTTGATGCGCATGTTCATAGGGTGTGTATATTGGTGTTGTAGTGAGTCGGTGTGGAATAACACCGACTCACCCCTTGAGCAGGACCCTTGCCAGCCGTGAGCGGAATTTATGATGAGGCTGAAACAGATGACTTAAGGGTGTTGGATGTTTGGAAAAGAACTGCTTACGATAGTTTAAATTCATCACACGGCTCCGGAAAACAAAAACCGCTGCAGTTGAGCAGCGGTCTGTGAGCCGATTGATCGGCTTGCTCCAGAGAGTGGAGCGATAGTTTCGGCTGAATAATTAGGGAGCGGGCGCCGGAGTATTCGGGGTGATCGTGAAGGTTTGCGTGCGGGTTTCCTTCGTGCCGTCGGGCTTGGTGGCTTCGATCACGCGGGTGCCGGTGCCGTCGCTATGCCGCGTAGTGGAGACTTCGCGTTCGCTGGTTTTGCCGTTCGGGCTGGTGACAGTTGTGGTCTTGCTGGCCTGACCGTCGCCGTGGGTGGCAGTGGTGTTGAGTGTGGCGGTCTTGCCGTTTTCGTTGGTGACGGTGCCGGTCGTGGTGCGGCCATTTTCCGTTTTCGTGGTCGTCGTGGAGAGGGTCTCGGTCTTCCCGTTAAAGTCGGTGCGGGTGGCTTCGCGGGAGATCGTGCCGTCTTCGTTTTTCTTGGTGGTGCCGGTGGTGGTGGCGGTCTTGCCGTTGGCGAGAGTCGTGGTTTCGGTGTGGGTGCCGGTGCCGGTTTCTTGGTCGCGGGTTTTGTCCGTGGTGCGTGAACCGGTCCCACCATCCTGATTGGTCCAAGTCGTCTCCGACTGGCGTTCGCCTTTTTGTTTCGTGGTCTTTTTGTCGAAGGTGCCGGAGTTGCCGGTGCTATTGGTATAGGTGCCGGAGCGTTCTTTGGTGCGCGGCTTTTTTTCCTTGGCGTGGGAGGTGGCGGGAGCGAGCAAGGCAAACGCGGCGAGCAGCGCAGCGGCGAGATACGTGAAACGTCGTTGGGTATTCATGAGTTGGGTTTTGGTTAACAACGGCCAAGACGCAGGGGAAGGGCGGCCGGGTTTCAATGATCGGGATAAAAAACGCTCAAGAATTTTGCCATGGCATGTAACTGGGGTCGGAGACCGGCGTCGCGCCCGGTAGGGGTCCGAACCTCGTGGTAGGTGGCGCGCTCGCCGCGCCACGGTCATTCTGCTGGCCAGCAGAACGAGACAAGCTCGCAACCGACGCATCATCATAATCCCACAGGCACGGATGCCGGTGGTTACTCCAAGGCCCTTTGATTCGGAATTCGGAACGTCACGGAGCCGTCAGTGTATTACGCGTTACTTGATCGGTGCCAGAGCCAGCCACGCCAACCCGACGGTCAGGGCGAGGCACAGCGGCGTGTACACGAGGCGATCAAGCCGCGCGAAGTCCGTCCCGTGCACGCGACGGAAAAGGCCCACGTACTTGAAATCGCCAAGCGACCGCAGCGCAAAGATTCCGCTGATCACGAGCAACGCCAACGGGATCCTCCCCGCCAGAAACAACTTCGGCGCGAGCCCCACCTGCGCCAGACAGAGGTGGCCAAAAGCTCCGAGCCCGACCGCCATGATCAAGCACGCGAGCGCACCGCGCGCGCCATGGATTTGAAAGAGGGGACGGCCATCCGCGTGTTTCGGGAGTGTCGCTGCGCCGGCCCATTTTCCGCCGCCAGCCCAATACACGTGCAACCCCGCCAACACGGCGAAGACGAGGGCGAGGAGACAGGCGAGGGCGGTCATGAGGCAAGGCCTGCCTGCGGCGAATTTCGTATGACGAACCGCAAGGGGTATACTTTCATTGCATCGTCTGCATGGAGGCGATGAAGGCATCCGATTCTTTGATGGATTTTTCTATGTCGACAATCAGGCGGGAAATATCCTGCTGCAAATCCTGCGTGGTACTGCTGATCGCCGAGACGGCCTGCGCGTTAAGATTGTGTTTGAGGAAGAGAACTTGATCGCGAAAAGCTCCGATGACCGGGTTCATCCGGGTGGCGGCTTGTTCCATGACGCCCATCAGGTTGACGTAGCGGCTTTTCATGGCGGTGAGTTGGCGTTCGCTCTGGGTGCGCAGCGTGGGATTGGTGTATTGCGTCAGTTCCAAATTCCATTCTGCGAAAAGGGCCTGGGCGACAGTGTCGATGGCGGAGATGCCATCACGGACCTCTTTAGCGCGGGCTTCGCAGTTTTTGAATTCGCTGTTCAGTTTTTCGTAGGTGGTTTGTAGATTGGCGGACGGAGACTTGGCCACGGCGAGGAACTGGGCCAACGCACTTGTGAATTGGGTTTTTGCCTCCTGTTGTGCGCTGCGCTCTGCCTCCACCTGCTCGACGAGCACTTTGCGTTTAAGCACGACAACGGTTTATTTGGTATCGATATATTCATCGGTGCAGCCGGCGAAAAACAGCAGGGCGCCGGAAAGAATGAGAGAGAACACGCGCATGGAAATTGGAGTAATAAGTGCGAAAAATAATTACAACTCCAAGAAAAGCGAGCCGTGCTTTGCGCCCGAGCTGCCAAGGTGGAGTGTGGCCGATTCCTCTTGGATGTTGGATTTTAGGCAGGGTGGATTCTCTCTCGTCGGGCATGGGCTGATTTTCCCGAAACTGAGTGCCAATGCTTCATTCGTAGCGGGTCAAGAAAATCCGCCCCATCTGCGGCCCTAGTCCGCTGGTGAGCCGTATGTGGGCAGAGCCGAAGCGCATCTCGGCAAAAATAGAAAATGAAACCGGAGGAGAGTTAACCACGACTGAGACTCGCAAAATACGGTGACGATAGTGGGTCGGGCGGGACCGCGACGAGTCCACCGCCTCGGCGGGTGGGCCCGCCGCAATGCACGATTACAATCCGTCAAACCGGACGGTCCAGCGGTCCGTCCCTACCGGTAATCCTATTTTGCGAGTATCAGTAAGGGGATTCATCAAGGGATGATTCCTTGGCAGAGCGACTGCGACTGATCGTCTCCGTCCGGTGGTTTCGGGGTGCCTGCTGATCACTGGCGGGAACACGGGCTGGGAGCCGCGGGCACGTCGGCTGGGATGAGGCAATTGACGGCCACCTACTGGAAACAGCGAAGAAGAACTTTTCTACTCAAGGAGGAACACGTCCGAAAGTGGAGTATTACTCGGGGCGGACTCAACTGAGCGCCTCTTGCACCAACGCCGCGATGCCGGGCGGGAGGGAAATTGCTTTGGCGAGTGCTTGGCCGCGCGGGCTGATTTTTTTCCACGTTTTGCGGATGATATCGACGAACTTTTCGCGGGGATACTCGGCGTGCTGGGCGGCGAACGCCTGGATCTCGTTTTCCAAAAACACGAGGCAGGCGGCATCTTCCAGCGCTTGCGTGCCGGGATTGGTTTTCAGCGCGGTCTTGGAAACCCACGTCGCGACATCGTCCGCTTCGGTGGTGGAGACTCCGGCTTGCAGCAGCAGCTCTTTCGCGCGCTCGGCTTGTTTCACGTAGAGCGAACGGCGCCAGGCGTGGTAGCCGGGTTTGTCGAGCGGATAACTGTCGCGGGGCACGCGCCAACGTTCGAGATGCTGGCAACGCGCGGCGAGTTGGAGCAGCGGCGTGGGATTTTCCGCGGCGCGCACGACCCACGCTTCCATGCGTTCGGCATAGACGAGCTCAGCGGCGCGGCCATCCGGCGAGCGTTTGGGATCAGCGGTGTGTGCGGCATCAATCAATATCCGGGCTCGGGCGTAGGCATCCATGGCGGAATAAAAATAGCAATGATCCGCCGAGCGCAAGCCGGCGCGCGAGGGCAAGAATGAGCTGGGGATCATGCAATGGGGGGCGTCGGTTGCCACCCCGACGCTTTATCGCCGATGGGGAAATCGGCGACCACCTTTCAGCTTTCGCCACGCATGACTCGGAGGGGGTGTCGCCGCGTTTGAGCGAAGCGAAAACGGGGCGACACGCGCGAGGCACATTAGAACCGCGCTTTCGGGCTGCGCCCGCTAACGGGGCGACAGGAAGCGTGCATGAATCTGTGTCCTCCGCCGGAATCTCCTCACTCCCGCAGCGTTTGCCCGTGGACCAAATCCTGGAACATGCCGGGTTGGCTGACGAGTTGGTCGTACGTGCCGTCTTGCGCGACGCGGCCGTCGGCGATGACGAGCAGGCGGTCGCAGTTTTTGACGGTGGCGAGACGGTGCGCGATGAAGATCACGGTGCGTCCGCCGAGATTTTTTTCCAGCGCTTCCTGAATCAACTGCTCACTTAGGGTGTCGAGCGCGCTGGTCGCTTCGTCGAAGATAAAGCATTCCGGTTCGGCCAGCAGAGCGCGCGCAATGGCGAGACGCTGGCGCTGGCCACCGGAGAGTGAGGAACCGCCTTCGCCCACGCGGGCATCGAGGCCGCCCGGTAGTTTGGCGATGAATTCCCACGCGTTGGATAATTCACAGGCGCGGCGGATGACGGCGTCGGTCGCATCGGGGCGGGCGACGCGAATGTTATCGCGCATCGTGGTGCGGAAAATAAAGGGATCTTGGGGGACGACCCCGAAGGTTTTCCGCAGCACGCTGGCTTCGAATTTCCGCAGATCAATGCCGCCCAAGCGTACGGCCCCTGATTGAGGATCGTAGAGTCGCAGCAGGAGTTGCGCGAGCGTGCTCTTGCCTGCGCCGGAGGGCCCGACGAGCGCGAGCCGTTGTCCGCGCGGGATGGTCAGGGACAGATCGCGCAGCACAGGTTGGCCGGGGATGTAGGAGAAATTAACCTGATCAAAAACGAGGTCGGCATTGGCGGGCACGGCGGCGGCGACCGCATGTTCCGGATCGGGCGTGGTGCTGGGCGTGTCGAGTACGGTGCCGATGCGGTTGATCGAGGCTTCCGCGCCGCCCCAGAGACTGAAGGCCTGAAAGACCGTTTGGATCGGCCAGTTCAAGCCGGCGTAAGAAGCGAGACACGCGGCGACGGTGCCGAGATCGATGTGATTCTCCAAATACCGCCACGTACAGGCGGCCAGCAGCGCCGAGTAGCAAAAATAACTGAAGCCTTCCTGCTTCATGTATTCAATGTGGCTGAGCACATCGCGCTCGTAGGATTTTTTGCTGATGACGAGCGCCTGCCGATCAAAGTCCTGCGCGACCTGTGCTTCCATGGCGTACAGTTTCACCGCCTTGTTGCCGCGCAACAAATCAGCCACGCGCCCGCTGACGTCACCTTCGGCGGATTGAAAATCGCTGCTGATCTTGTTCATTTTCTTCCGGGCGCGGAGCATCAGTGCCACGCTGGCAAACGACGTGACCATCAACACGGAAGCAATGGCCCAATCCCAGGTCCAGAACATGGCCAGCGTGGTCAGCACCGTGATGATGGCGCCCGGCACCGACATCGACGTGTGCTGGAAAAATCCCATGACGTTGCCCAAGGGCGAGCCGAAGAGGTAGCTGAACAATTCCCCCGAGGGATGTTCGCCGTGGAAGCGCAGGCAGAGATGATTGACGTGGCGGAAAAATTGCCCGCGCAGGGAAAACACAACGCGTTCGCGCACCCAAGTGAACATCCGGTAGCCGGCGTGCCAGGCCGCCATGCGCACGACGAGCGACACGAGCAAATACCCCCCGATCAGCCAGCCCAGTTTGGCCCAGCGTTCCGCGGTAGTCAGTGTCGACGCTTCCAGGACTTCCGAAAAAAGCCACTTGGGATAAAGATTTTGGACGGCGATCGCGGCCCCGTGGACGCCATTGAGCAGCAAGGCACCTAACAGCAGCCAGCGGTGGCGCAGGAAGAGCGGCCAGACGTGGCGATGAAAGGCGTTGGGCTGGGCAGGTACGGGCATGACGGAGAATCAACCACGTAAGACGCGAAACACACGAATCGAAAAGCAGGAAATAATGGGAGGCGCGATGGAGTAGCCCTATTGGAGCGGAGCGACCATGCGGTAAGAATTTACGTTCACCCCACCGCGTTTACGCCGTTGGCGCAAACGCGGCGACCAATCCGCGTGAGCGTTTGGCGTGGGTTGCGAGCTAACGGCGTTCTGCTGGCCAGCAAAATGGCGCGACGTGGCGCGACGAGCGCACCACCTACCTGGGAAGTAGGTTGCGAGCTAGCCTCGCAACGTGAGGAACGACGACCAATCCGCGTGAGCGTTTGGCGTGGGTTGCGAGCTAACCGCGTTCTGCTGGCCAACAAAATGGCGCGACGTGGCGCACCACCTACTGGGGAAGCGCCGGGCCTGCCAGCACTACGGTCAAGGAAGCGGGTTCGCCGACTTTGAATCGTGGGGAAAGCTGTTCCAATTCAATGATCTTTTCATCACCTGCTCAGAGGTAGACTTGGGTATAAAGACCTTCGTCAGGTTCATCGGCTACGATCCCGGTTTGTCCCCTGCGAGAGACGGTGAGAGGGTAGTCCCCGTTCGACCGAGACGATGGCCTTCCCACCCGACGATTCCGAGACGAGTGCCGGCTCCCCGAGTCAGGTGAACGGCAACCAGTCGGTCCCCGGAGTATTTGTATGCGCTATCAGCACACAGCAGGAGAGAAAAACAGGAGGAGGCGAATCACTGAATTGAAAGCAGCCGGCGAGGCAGTGGCAGCCTGCCGTTCACCTTTATGGTGAGTCGGTGCGTTCAATCTTGCGCGGAAACGGCGCAAACCACGCCGCCAAGATCGAGGGGATGGCCGCAAACATCACGATGATGAAATAGGTTTTGTAGCCGAAATGATCAGCCAGTGGCCCGCTGATCATTTGCGTGGGGACGAGCATGAGATTCATCAGCGAGTTGGCGAACGCGTAGTGGGTCATCTGGTATTTGCCGGGCGAAATCTGCTGCATCATGTAGAGCATGTTGGCCACAAACCCAAAGCTGTAACCAAACTTCTCGATCGTGACCAAGCTGCCGATGGTCCACAGGGAGAGGGTATGGCCCGGACCCGCTAGCTGCGACATGATCACAAAGGTGATGTGCGGGAGGTTCAGGCACAGCGCCATGAAAAAAAGCGTGTTTCGTTTCAGGCCGTATTTCGACATGAAGGCTCCGCCCAGCAGGCCGGCGCCTAGGCTGACGAAGGTGCTGATCGTGCCGTCAATGATGCCCTTTTCTTTCAAGGAAAGTCCGATTCCGCCCAAGTCAGGATGGGCTTGAAGAAAGAGTGGTCCCTCAATCAACAGCAGGCCTTCCGAGCTGCGGTAGAAGAAGACGAACAGCAGCATGCCCCAGATGCTTTTCTTCTTAAAGAAATCCACGAAAGTATCACCGAAAGTGGTGGTGATCTCACTGACGCTCTTGGGGCGCTCCGTGATCGAGCCGGCGGGCAAGATAAACCAATGGTAGGCGGCCAACCCCGCCAGCGTGGCCGCGGAAAGGCCCAAGGCCCAGCCCCAGGCCGCGGTGGCCGACATGCCGTGGTCTTCTTTCAGCGATCCGGCCACCCATACGACGGCTGCGGTACCAAACAACCGGCCCACGTTCCAAAAGACCCCTTGGACCCCGATAAAGGACGCCTGTTTTTTTGCATCGAGGGAGGTGATGTAGATGCCATCAACACAAATATCCTGAGTCGCCGAGGCGAACGCCAAGACCCAGAGTAGAGCGATCGTGATTTGAAAATAATTGGGCAAGGGCAGAGCCACGGCGATGCCGCACAGGAGCAGCGCCATCAGAATTTCCATCAGGAGCACGAAGAATTTCTTCGTCTTGTACATGTCGAGGAAAGCGGCCCAGAGCGGCTTGAGCGACCAGGCGATGCCAATGCTCGCCGTCGCGAGGGTGATCTGCCCGTCGGTATGGCCGAGATCTTTGAACATCGTACCGGCAACCCAGATGACCATGGCGAAAGGGATGCCTTCGGAGAGATAGGAGGTCGGAACCCATGCCCAAGGATTGCGAAGGGATGCCGCAGGCGAAGTTGTCATTTGAGTCGGAGAATGGGAGGGTGGGGTTGTCGGCGAGGTGGCGCTGGTTTAGGGATCACAAGACTGACAACCCAAAAAGCAAGGCCAAGCCCCGACATTAACATCGGGCCGGACATCTTCGGGCGAGCCGTCGTCCCGCTAGTGTTAGAGTAGCGGGAGCGACGTCCGCGTTCGGGTCTGAACCCACTGGCTAAAACGGGAATCCGATCGAGACCAACAGCGTGCCGGCGGGGTCGAGCGGGCGGCGCTTGAGATTGTGGCCGTATTCCACGCGCACTGGGCCGATGATGGTCTGGTAACGCACGCCCAGGCCGACGGAGAAAAGTTTTTCGTTAAATGGATAATCCCGCAGGTTCATGGCCGTGCCCAGCGCATCGCCAAAAATTACGACCGACCACTGGGTCGTGAGCGCCTGCTCGAACTCGAGGTTGAGCTGTAGATAAGATTTCGCGCCGACGAACAACCCGGCGGCATCGCGCGGCGCCGCCTCGCCTTTCCGGTAGCCGCGAATAGAGCCGTCGCCACCGGGATAAAAACGGACGCTGACGGGCAGGCCCGAATCGTCGGCCGCGCCGAGAGTGGTTACCGTGCCTTGCGCAAAACCGGCGTGAAACCAACGTCCGTGCCCCCAGCCGGTATGATAGGAACCGCTGAACACGAATTGCTGGTAGACCACTTCGCCGCCGAGTGCGTGATTCGCCGACTCGATTTGCAGCGCGAGCTTGTAGCCCTTGCGTGGGCGGAGCGGATTATCGCGCCGCTCGTGCACGAGGCCGAGATCGAGACTCGCGACATCGGCTTGATTCTCGATGCCGGCGCTGTTGGCCAAGGTGATGTCGGTATTGCGCAGATGCTTGAAGGTGTAGCCGGTCGTCACCGCGAGCTGCAGTTTCCGCAGCGGCCAGAGCACCGAGATGTTGGCGCCGTACTCATCGCTCACGAAAGAGAATTCCTGCCGGCGCATGCCGAACAGCCGTGCGCTGCCATCGGTAAACGTGCCAAAGAGATCCGGCACCGTATAAGTGTAATCGCCCGAGGAACTTTTCATCGACTCCATGAGCTTGAGGCTGTCGGTGTGGGCGCGGCCGAAAAGATTGTAGTGCTTCCATTCCACGCCGCCGCGGAATTGTTCGTAGCTGCCATAGCCGGCGAGCAGGTTGATTTCCTGCCGGCGGCCCTCGGCGAGATCGTACACCACATCGCGCGTGGCCGCGTCCATGGGCTCATAGTGCAGATCGACCGTGCGAAAGACGCCCAGCCGGGAAATCCGGGCCTGGCTGTTGTTAAATTTTATGGGATCCAACAACGTGCCCGGTTCACTGCGCACGAGCCGGCGCAGCGTGGCTTCGCGTGTGTGGGTGTTGCCGCTGAAACGCACCTGACCCACTCGCACTTCCTGTCCCGGAGTGAGGTGCGCGACGATGGTTACAGACTTGGTGCCGTCCAGCGCGAGGGCCGTTTGCGCCGTGAGTTTGATCTCCACGTCGGGCCGCCCACGCTGGTAATACCAGCGGCGGATCGCCGTCGCGGTGTCTTGCCGCCAGAGCGATGTCCAGGATTTGCCGATGCGTTCGCCGACAAGTTCTATCGGAACATCGCGGCCGTCGGAGTTCTCGAACTGCAACGCGTTTACCACCCAACGCCGGCCTTCCTGCACGGCAATTTTGATATGTACATCTCCCGTTGTCGGTTCGATCTGCGCTTCACCAGGGGTCACCTCGGCTTCGGCATAACCGAGTTGGCGCAACGCTTCCTCAAGATTGCCGGCTGCACCTTGCAGGCGCCCCGGAGAATAAATCCGTTCCGACGCCAAAGGAATGAGCGTGTTCTCGCCGACAAAAAACGTGCGAGCTGCCTTTTCTTTAATGGCGAGCAGGCCGGAGAAGGAGATTTCCCGCAGCGTGAAACGCCGGCCCTTCGCGAAATGCAGCGTGGCGGCGGAAACCGACAGCGGGCGAGGCAAGCCCGGCTCCAGCCGCGCATCCAGCGTATAGGAGACGACGTGGCCGTCGGGTGATTTTGTTTCCACCGTGAGGACCGGCTCGAGGTAACCCTGTTCGTTCAGCGCGGAGATGAGCACGAGTGCGGCATCTTCCAGCGCGTTGGCATCCAGCGCCGCGCTCTTCTGCTCGCCCCGCAGCATTTTCAGTTTTTGCTCGGCGGTGCGGTTGTTGAACCAGCCCAAGCCGCGCACGTGCAGGTCGGCCGCGGTGACATGTAGCACGCACAATAATAAACCGGCGCAGAGTAGCGAACGCTGCCGTAGGACGACAGCAGAAAGGTGGAACCCGGCCTCTGGACGGGTTGGCTTGACGTTGAGTGAAAAAAACGCGCCCGGAGGTCGCGTTCCACCCCCGACTGAATCGTTTTTATTTCTTTTCAAGCGGGGTGCTCTCCTGGGTATAGACGCGCCATTTCAGGCCCGCATTGTAGTTATCAAACGCATCGTATTCACCCAGCAGCGACCACTGCTCGCCGAGTTTGTATTCGAACTCGTAGGTTTCCCGGCCCTGCCGGGAAACATGTTCGCCGGCGGATATCTCCAGCCGTTCTTCGCCGCCGAAACCGAGGTCCTGAAATAATCCCCGGCTCAAATAAGCACCAAGCATCGCCAGCCTTGTCCCGCTGGCGCCGGTGGCCGTGGTATCATTGGCAGGCGGTTGCCCCGTCATCACCATCAGGAGCACATCGGCGGCTTCCATGGCCGGGGTCGAGGAGATGACCACATTGGGCGTGGGCAACTCGCCGGTCATTTCCAACTTCATCTGATAATCGCGGCGCTGCGACGTGGCGTTGAGATTCACCACGGCGTGAAACGGATCGGCCTCGCGCAAGCGCACCGCGCCTTGCTGCACCTTGAAAGTGGCAAAGGGGAAAAGAATCTGGCCGCGATCCACGGTCAATTCGCCCACCGCGCGAGGTTCGCCGAGCGTGCCACCGATTTGAAAATGAGCAGAGCCGACGCCGTTGTACGCCGTGGTGCGCACTCGGATCGCACTGCGGGCGCGGATTTCCACGGCAAGCGGCCAGTGTTGGAACGGTTCGACCTGGATAGTGAAATACGGCGGCTGGCGCGTTACGCCACGTCGCCCGGTGGGCAGGAGGGTTTTCAGGTTCACGTTGGCCAGGATCAGACAATCGCGGATCGTCATCACCCCCGTGAGCCGCGTCAGTCCCGCCGCGTCGGTGGTCGCTCGTAAATCGAGATCACTGCGCAGCAGCAGTCCGGTGGAGCGCACCAGCGGAAGGTTTTTGCCTTTGAGTCCAAGGGCGAAGCGCGGCGCGCCATCTGACGCCAACGCAACACTGCCGTCGAGGGTGACCGGTTCGCCGGCGAGCTTGGCGGTCAACGTTTGCACCGTGATCAGGTGATCCCCGATTACGAGATTCGCCTGGATCTCGCGGAGCGCGCCGAAAGGAGCCAGCGGTCGGGAGGCGGCGTCGGTCAGGTGCAGTTCGCCCGCGAATTTTGCGCCCGGAGAAAGTTTCACGTGCGCGGACAGCCGGCCCTGCACCAGAGGGAAATTCGGCAGTTGGTGCGCGAGTAGAGCGAGATCGGCCTCGGGAATATCCAATTGCGCCGTGGCCTCATGCCAATCGAAGGCGGCGGGCTCGCGCCATAGTTTTTCCCAACGCTCGTCATTCATCGGCAGTTGCCCGCTGAGCTGCATTGCCTGCCCGTCGAGCTTGGCGGTGAACGTCGTGACTTTCATCACGTCGCGCCCGAACGCCAGATCGAGCACGAGCTCCTCGAATTCCGGCACAGAAAATTTCCAGCGCGCGGGGGCGACGCTCAATTTCGCCGCCGCCACTTTCAATTCGCCCACCGGTTGGCGCAACGTGCCCTTGAGATTAATTTTCGCCGTCGGCTTGACCAGCTCCAAGCCGGTGGACGCCGAGAGCGTCGCCCACAACGGTGAATCCGGTTCGGTCGTGGCCGACAATTCCCACGGCGCCGTTTCGTCGAGCGCGAGGTGAGGCATCGGTTCCATCACCCAAGCCAGCGGTAATCGGCCCGTGGCTTGCGTGAGCACGCGTTCGCTTTCCACGACTTTGAACTCCTTGATTTCAATGCCGCGCGCATCGCCATGCGCCACCAGTTTCACCTGCGCCGGACGCGGCGACATTTCGATTTGCCCGGCGAGTGACGCATCAAAAACGAGCACGCGATCAGCGACGTGACCGGTGGCTTGCAGCGCATCGATTTTCCAACCGGGTCCGGTGAGCGTCACCCAGTCGGCCAGCCAAACGGAATCAAAGTGAGTGGCGGCAAGTTCGATGAATCCATTTGCGCCGCCTTTCGCCTTCAGCCGAATTGATGCAGCCGTTGTGGGTGGAACCCGGCCTTCCTCCTTCGCCAAGGCTATGGCGGACAGGCCGGACGGGTTTTCTTCGGTCTCTAATGCGAGGTCGCTCATTTCCCAAGTAGGCGACCAAACGAATTGAGCCGGGGTCGTCAGTTGCCACTTCGGCTGGTCTCCGCTGGAGATCTGGAGCTTGGTCAACTGCAGGCCGTGCGGCTCGAGTGTGCCGGCGAGTTCGAGCGAGGATTTTTCTGTCGCGGCCTGTGTGGAAATTTCCAGTTTCGCGCCCACGCCCTGCCACGAGGATTCAAGGTCGAGCGGATGCAGCGGCGGCCATTGCGCGGCGGTGAGTTTAAGTGAACCCTGATGGCGCGGCGCGGCGAGCGGTCCTGCTGCGGTGGCGGTGATTTCCGCCGTCGTCCAACTCGCGCCCTTGGGTAACCAGCGGGCAAACCACGCGGGGCTGAGTTTCGCCGCGAGCGCGACTCCGGTCAGCTCGCGCGTCTGCCAGTTCACACTGCCGTGCGTTTCCAACGAACTATATTCGTCCAATTGCACCTTGAGCCGGGTCAGTTCCAGCAACGGCCATTGCAATACGCCGCTGGCTTGGGCTGCTTGGATCGAGAAATCCTGCACCGCGACGTCGCTAAATTTGAGTTCGAATGTTTGGCGCGCCGCCGCAGTGTCGCCGGTCACGTTCACCGTGCCCTGCATTTTGCCGCGCGCTTCGAGCCAGGGCAATTTGGCCAGATCGGCCTGCACGATGAGTTGAGCCGACTCCGCCGACAACGGACGATCAAGGCTGAACGTCACGGGTGCGGTCAGCTTGGCCGTCGCAAAGGGCGCGTCGATATGCAGCGTCGTCAGCGTCAGCTCGCGGAGAGTGCCGTGCGCCGTGGCGTTGGCCTCGAAGGGGGGAGCTTTCGTTTTGGAATCGGGGGCCGGTTCGGCCTGAGCGTTGACGGAAAGATCGAAGGCGTGATCGCGCCAGAGCAGCCGGGCCTCGCCGCGCACCTCCGCGTAGGGAACGCCCAGTTTCAAGCGGGCTGCGGGAAGTCGCCAGTTCTCCGCCACCGCGCGGGCTTCAGTCGGAAGCCAGCCTTGCGCAGGGAAACGAGCGGACACTTGCAACGCTTGATCCCACAGCAGGGCCTCGCCCTTGATTTCCGTGCCGGCCAAGACGAGGCGCATGCGGACGTCGTTCTCCACTGTGTGCGCGGTCAAAACAATCGAGCCGTCCGCAGCCGGCGTGAGGACGAAAGCGAGCTGGTGATCGGCGATGTTCAAGCGATCCACCGTCAAAATCGATTTTTCCCAACTGGCTTTCGTGATCGTCACGTCAGGCCCGAAGCCGCTCACGCCGCCGGTCGACAACTGAACGTGAGGCAACCAGTAGATAATCTGCGGCCCGAATTGGTCCAACGCGGCCTGTAAATCCGGCAGGCCCTTAATGGTTTTTTCCCCGGTTGCTTGGGCCGCGCCGGCGATACGCTGAACCCGCCAGCCTTCAACCGAGAGCGTCGGTTCGGCTCCACGCAGCCGTTGGGCCAGCCAGAGCAGTGGAGTGACCGACTCGATTTGATTCGCGGTGAATGCGACCGAGGCATTCGCGTAGTGCACCCGGATCAAATGAAAGCGCGTGTAGCCGATCCTTTCGTAACGTTCGAACGAGAGGCCCCGGGAGTGCAGAATCGGCCGGAGCAATCCCCCCAGCCAGAACGGCAGCGTCGCCAGGCCGAGGCCAGCGACACCCACCACCAATAAAAAGATCTTCAGCCAACGGGCCATCTACCACTAGACCCAGTTTGGAGCAGAAGGTTACCGGGATAACCTATCAAATCCTGTTGGCGCGTCGGCTACCAGCTCACGAACATCGTCTTCGGTTCGTTGCCGTTCCTCTACGCGTGGTTGGCGTGGCGGTGAGGTGAGCGGGATTTTTTCTGCGAGAAAATTTACCACGGATGACGCGGATCAATCACGGATAATACCAGTTACCGTTCGCTTTGGGACTTCAGGAGGTAGGGCGCGCCGCTGGGCGCGCCGGTAATCACTCGCGGCGGGCCCAGCGGTCTCGCCCTACCTAAAGTCCGGAATGAAAAAGTAACTGGTATAAAGGCACAGGTTTTTTTATGGCCTTTATCTGCATCTATTCGCGCTATGGCCGAGGTCGCTTTGCTCGGTACCGCAGGAAAAATAATTATTGCTGTGATTGTCTGGCGCAGCGGCCTGAGTGGAAAGTCTGCGATCAGCAGACCCCCGAATCCCCTTCCGGAACCGATCAGGCGAATGGGTGAACCAAAGTTTCGCCCGTTGGCGAAACTCATTAGTGGTTAAATCGCTTGGGGGATTGGGTCTCTCAGCTCTCAACTCTAAACTCTCAACTGGTTGTTTGAAAGTGAGCCTCACACCGATCGATCTTTAACGCGGAGGACGCGGAGGACGCGGAGCATGGCGTGACTTTGGCCTTCGTCTCCTTCTCATCCTTCGCAAGACGATTTGTTTTGGCGGGGGGCATTCGTTTCCTTGGCCCCGTTTTCGAGCTGCGGTATTTTCGGCATTCGTGAAGGATTCGTGTGATTCGTGGGCCCTCCTCTGAGAAACACACTCGGGGTTTTCCCGCTAATCACGCGAATAAACACGAATCAGGTCGGGGGCGGTGCCGGTCTTTGTCTTCACACTGATCGATCTTTAACGCGGAGGACGCGGAGGGCGCGGAGCATGGCGTGACTTTGGCCTTCGTCTCCTTCTCATCCTTCGCGAGACGATTTGTTTTGGTGGTGGGCTTTCGTTTTCCTTGGCCCCGTTTTCGGGCTGCGCCTTCAAACGAGGCTACGAATTGGCGGGACAATGCAGTCCAGAGTCCAGAGTCCAGAGTCGAGCGCCCAGAGCCCGATCCTCAGAGATCGGTATGCATGGTTTTATGACGGTGGGCTGTATTCACTGCCTGGTCTGGCTCTGGGCTCTCGACGCTCAGCTCTTGACGGCATCGTTCCGACATTCGTGGGCCCTCTTCTGAGAAACCTCGGATTTTTCCCACTAATTACACGAATAGATACAAATCATTTCTGCGGCAACGGCTGGCGCAGGGCGCGGGCGATGACTGCGACCGAGGGGCCGAGTTGACGCGACGGAGTTTCTTGGCGCATCGCTTCGATCCGGGCGGAGTGGCCGGGTTGTTCGAAGTCGGCGAAGAGACGGATGATCTCCCAATGCGGGGCGAGGTCGGGCCGGGTGAGTGCGTTGCCCCAGTACTCGGGCCAGTGCTGCGTCGCTCGTATGAGACCGGCGCACCAATCGCACAGGGCTATGGCCAAATTCGCTTCTTCAGACTCCGCAAAATCCGTCTCCCACACATCGATGCAGGTCTCGTCGGGGTGGGCGTCGGGCGCGACCGTTTCGAGGATCAGGCTGTTCACCAGATTCCAGTAACTCATCAACAACCGGGAGAAATGTTTGGCTTCCTCGGCGTCCGCCCAAGTGCGGCCGTGAGGGCCCCAGAGCACACCCATGATTTTGAGCGGCGCGGGCATGCCCGGGCAGAGCAACATGCCGGTAATCAATCCGCTGAACTCAAAGAATAGCGGCACGTTTTCTGGTTCATCGTCCAGCCAGTCCATCAAATCGTCCCGCAGCTCCAGGGCTTCTTCCACGTTGTCGTTCGTTTCCTCGTCGTCTTCGAAATCCTCGTCATCGTCGTACATGTCGTCCGCTTCCTTTGCCGGGCAGATGTAGTGAAAACCATCCTTGCCGCAGTGGGCTTCGAGCATGGTGAGCACGCGTGCGATGCGCTCGGCGGAGTCGTCTTCGCTGGCGATGAAGAGCGGTTTGTCGTCCTTGCCGTACACAAAATCCTCGGTGCAGGTGGCGGCGTCCACGCCGTTGAACACGCGCCGGGATTTTTTGTAGTCGCGGTGCGGGGCAAAACCGAATTGCTGCGCGTAGGCTACCGCACCCTCGAGTAGTTTTTTGGCGAAGGCCGGGTGGATCGACTGGCGATTACCCTCGGTAAGCCGCTCGCGCAGGGTGTCGCGAAATTCCGCTTCGCTGTAGTCGTCGATGAAGAAGGCGTCCTTCACGCCTAAACAGAACAGGTCGACTAACAGGGTGGCGATTTCGACCGTGCCGTTGTCGCGCAACCGCGCGGCGACCACGTAGGCCGTGCCGGCTTCACGCCAATCTTTTGAGATGTAAGCTTCGTAGCGGGTCATGGCGGAGACGTTGCGCGGGGCGGTAGTGGAGGGAAAGGAGAAAACAGGCTCGCTTCGAAATTTGGAGTTGCTCAGTTTTCGCGCATGGCTTGGCGCATCGATGCAGCTGTTCTCCACGGAGAAATCGACAACCGTATCCGCGATCGCGTGATCGGGCGGATCTGGTTGGAGGGGGTCACGGAACCGATCAAACTCTCGCTCACGGGCAATTGCTGGCGAGATCTGGCGGGACGACGGTTGGAGTTTACCAACCCGGAGCCCAAGCCTGCATTTGTTGACGATATGGCGACGTTGCAGACAGGCTCGGTGGGCGACATCACGGCTTCGCGCAAAGTGAAGGTGCCGGAAATCCCGATGGATCAGATCGGTGAATATTATGCGGCGAAGAAACCGTGGCCGTGGCATTGGGGGAATTCGCTTTATCTCGAATGGTTCAGCGAGAGTAACGGCCGGGTCGTGATTGAGTCGGCGAGTTATCAATTGAAAATTGTCGGAGACGCGGCGTGGGAAATGTCGGAGCAGGAAGAGGTGGCGCAGCGTCAGGCCAACGGGGCGGCGATCACGGGTTTCATGGAGCAGTTATCCGCCGCCGTGGACGAGCAGGATCCGGCGGATTATACCGTGACCAGCGAAGATCCGACTGACGAGGAACACGCGGCGTGGGGAGAAAAACCGCAGACCGAGGAGGCAGCGGCGCAGTTGCAGGCGTGGGGCGATCGTTTGGTGGATCGCATTCACGCCCGGTTGAACCGCGAGGGGGAAATCGCCAATTACCAGGTGATCATGGAGGAGGAACTCGCGCGTTTACGAGAGGAGCGCGGCGAGCCCGATCCTACCCCCGAGCAATTGCTCCGTTATGAAAAATGGCTGGAAGAGATGAACCGCGTCGGTCGCGAAGCGGTCGACGATTTGGAGTCGAGTGAAAGCTTAGAGCACGAACACCCGCTCGCCACCAAGGCGCAGGAACTGGCGTTGCAGGTAATGACCGAGACCGAGGAACGCGGCTGGTTGAGTTTGACCGAGCATGAAGAGCATCCGGTGGCGGAGTTGGTGGACACGATGTTCAAGGCCAGCGTGAAATTCGCCGGCGCGCTTAACGGTCGGCAGGGGCCGATTAAAATTGATGAATGCGCGGGCACGATCGTGCGGCTGATCAAGGGTCGCGTGTATCTCGACGATGCCTTGCGCGCGATGGAATCCTGCCAGGAGCAAAAGCTCGTGGAGATGTCGTGGCTGGCGGTGGTACTCGTCGATGTGATCGATCTCGCACATGAAGCTGACGGGATTATCTACGATCTGCGCGAGCGATTGAAGCGGAGCGCGGGGTAGGCAGAGCGAAGCGATTTGCCCACGGAAGACCGGCCGTCGCCCAAGCGCTATGGCCCGGCAGGCACGAATTACCACGTACGAGAATCAGTGGGTGCGGTCGATTGCCTATATTCGGGCCCTACCAATTTCTATGGAGGCACGCTTATTAGCCTGACCAAACAATGCCACCGCGGCGAGGGCCCCGCGGCTCCAAGTTGGTGTATCTGATTGGAGACGCGTCGCCCTCGGCGCGTTAAGGATAACGCGACCTACCTCTTGAAGTCTCAAAGCGCACTGCATTGGCCTCATTCGCACAATTCGTGGGCGACACCTCTGGGCTTCGGTCCGTAGGTTGCGTGCGGGTCTCCTTCTGCTGGTCAGCAGAATGGCGCGGTGAGCGCACCACCTGCGACAGAGTGATGACCCCAACCCGGCAGACCGGAGCGCTTCGCTACGAAGCAAACCCGCCCGGAGGTCGGGTTCCACCTTTAAATACAGTGAGTGGGAGTGAGGCGGATGCCGGGGGAGTGCGATTTCTGCATTTGTCTTTGGGTGGAACTCGACCTCCGGGCGAGTTTGCCTTGGCGCGTGGTAGAGCGTGATGAAGCGAATGGGTTTCCTGCTGCGAGGATTTTTCAACCCGCCCGGAGGTCGGGTTCCACCTTTGCACACCCCAACTCGGCAGACCGAACCACTTCGCTTCCTTCGTATCCTTCGCGAGACAAATTCCGTTCTTGCTCAGCCGCGCAGGCTCCACGCCTGCACTTGCGTGCTGAGAAAGGGCACTCCGCCGGCGGTGAGTTGCAGCGGCTCTTTGGCATTGAGTGGCAGATCGGGGGCGCGGGTGAGTTCGAGTCGGCCGGAAATTTCGAGCAAGTCGTGCGCGTGGAGTAGCACGCGGATTTTCTCGCCGAGCGGGAGATTCCACACGGCAGCGACTTCGCGATAAAACTCATCGCGTGGATCAGGCGGATGAAATTTCGGCATCGGTCCATCGGCGAAGAGAAAGTCGCTTTGGTTTTCCATGGGCGGCGCAGGCGGATTGATTCACGGATGTGGGGAGGGATCAATCTTCAACTCGGCGCGGCAATCATCGATAAATGTCCGACGGCAATATCAAGTATCGGATACTTAGCCGGAACGACGCAGTCCAGAGCTGAGAGTCGAGAGACTAGAGCCAGGCTATACCGTGAATACAGTTTTACGTCACAACCTTACGCAAACCAGCTCTGAGGATCGGGCTCTCAGCTCTCGACTCTCGACTGCATTGCTCCGGCTTAGTGCTCTGTCCCTTCTTGAAATTCGTATTTGTAGGGCTGCTGCTTGCGGCAGACTTAAGGCCTCGCGAAGGAGGCGCGTCGCAAGCGACGGCCCTACAACAATCCGAAAACCCTTTGGTTACAAGCTGCAGACAGATACACGGCGTTCGTCATCCCTCTATTCACTACCCGCTCCTCACTCCTCGCTACTTTCCCAAAAATCTCTCTTCCCTCCCGTGCCGTCCTCGGGCCTCATGAGCGGCTATGTCTTTGAGTGTCGTCGGCCAGCGTTGTATGAGCGAACGGGAACCTGAACTGGGTCTCGGCGTGGTCGCGAGCGTGGATCGCACGCGGATCGGCATCGCGTTTCCTGCTACCGGGGAAAATCGGCTCTACTCACTCGGTACCCCGGTGCTGAAGCGCGTCCAATTCCGCGCGGGCGAGAAAGTGGCAACGCGCGATGGCGTGACGCTTACGATTGAAACTGTCGAAGAAGATGCCGGTTTGTTGGTCTACGTGGGCGCGGGTCGGCGCGTGCGCGAGGATGTGATTTCTGACATCACGAGTGTCGATCTGCCGCAGGAACGGTTAATGGCGGGGCAGGTTGATCCGGGCGAGGTGTTCGATCTGCGCTACCGGGCATTGCAGGCGCAATGGAAATTTCGCTCGTCGGAAGTGCGCGGGATGCTGGGCGGACGGCTCGAATTGATTCCGCATCAATTCTCCATCTTGCAAGCAGTCGCCTCGCGCCAAATTCCGCGCGTGCTGCTGGCCGACGAGGTCGGGCTCGGGAAGACGATCGAGGCGTGTTTGATTTTGCAGCGCCTGCTCGCCGTGGGTAAAGCCAAGCGCGTGTTGATTCTCGTGCCGGAGTCGCTCACGCACCAATGGTTCGTGGAATTGCTGCGGCGCTTTAATTTGTGGTTCAGCATCTACGATGAGGGACGTTGCCTCGCGGTGGAACAGAGCGACCCGGGCACGAATCCGTTTCTCGCCGCGCAACATGCCCTCGGCTGTGTGGCTTTTCTCGCTGGTAATCCTACGCGTCGCGAACAGGCGGTCGCGGCAGGCTGGGATATCGTCGTCGTGGATGAAGCGCATCACCTCGAATGGACGCCTGATCACGTCAGCGCCGAATACGCGCTCGTCGAGGAACTCGCGCGGAAGTGTGCAGGATTGCTTTTGCTCACGGCCACACCGACGCAGCTCGGGCTCGCCGGGCACTTCGCGCGGCTGCGGCTGCTCGATCCGGATCGCTACAACGATTTTGAGAAATTTCTCGCCGAGGCGGAAGGATTTGAGAGCGTGGCGAAAATTGCTGGAAAGATTCTCGAGCAAAAGCCGTTGAAGTCCGCCGATCACGCGAGCCTCAAAAAAATCTTCAACAAAGACCCCGCCGGGCTCGGCCAGCATCTCGATGTACTCGCGGCGGGCAAGCCAGGGGCGAGTGAAGCCCTGATCAAGACGTTGCTCGATCAACATGGGACGGGCCGTGTGGTGTTTCGTAATACCCGGGCCGGCATGAGTGGGTTTCCGAAGCGAAAATTTTGTCCGGCCCCGCTGCCGGGGAATAATCTCACGCTACTCGCCCGCATCGCGCGCGAGTTGGAAGCCGAGGAAACCGGCCAGGAAGAACACATTCGCTACTCGTTCAAAGATGATCCGCGCGTCGATTGGCTGATCGAGTTTCTCACCGACAACAAGCCGGCCAAGGTGCTCCTGATCTGCAAATCCCGGCGCAAGGTCGCGGCCATCGAGGCGGCCTTGCAGGAGAGGATTAATATCAAGGTCGGTCTTTTCCACGAGGGCCTGCCGCTGATCCAGCGCGACCGGAATGCCGCGTGGTTCGCTGAGGCGGATGGGGCGCAGTTGCTCATCTGCTCGGAAATCGGAAGCGAAGGCCGCAACTTCCAGTTCGCGCACCATCTGGTGCTGTGGGATCTGCCGCTTAATCCGGGTTTGCTGGAGCAACGCATCGGCCGGCTCGATCGCATCGGGCAGACCCAGACGATCCGCGTCCATGTGCCGTACGTCGAGAGTAGCAGCGAAGAATGCGTGCTCGACTGGTATCATCGCGGGCTCGACGCCATTGAAACCTCGTTGCAGGGCGGCAACGATTATCAGGATAAATTCAAAGCGCGCCTGCTCTCTCAGGCTCTGGCGCACGATGGCACAATCTCGAAGCGCGGCGCGAAAGACTGGGAAGCATTCATCAAGGAAACGGTGGAATTCCGTGAAGAGCTGTCGTTGAAAATGAAAAACGGACGCGACCGATTGCTCGAGATGAATTCGTTCAACCCGGAAGTGGCTACGCGGGCCATCGAACAGGTGCGTGCGGTGGATGCCGATCCGTTCCTGAGAAATTTTCTCAGCGATCTGCTCGATTTCTTCGGCGTGCGGATCAAGGAGCACGAGGAAGGCGATATGTTTCTCGATCCGAGTCACGCCTACGTGGAGGGGTTCCCCTCGATTCCGCACGACGGCATGCTGGCGACGTTCAGCCGGCAGCGCGCGATCACGCGCGAAGATATCCGGTTTATCTCGCCCGACCACGCGCTCGTGCAGGACGCGATTGATCTGTTGGTCGATTCGAAATCCGGCACGACGGCCTTCGGTCGCATTATCTCGGACAAACCTAATCTCGTTCTCGAAACGATCTTCGTGCTCGAAGCCGTCGCCGATTCCCGTTGGCACGTGGATCAGTTTCTCGCGCCGGTGCCGGTGCGCATCGTGGTGGATGTGCGCGGCAACGATCTGACGGACGAGCGTGAGGCCAAATCACTCGCGGCTGAATTCGAAGATTCAGTTATCCAACGTTTCCTTGAGCGGCCGAGTTTCAACATCTCGCTTTTAAAAGCCCTGATCGAAGGCGCGACCAAACTCGCCGAAGTCCGAACGGGCGCGTTGAAAACAACCGCTCAAGCCAAAGCGAAAGCCGTGTTGAGTGCCGACCTTCAGCGCCTGATCGATTTGCGAAAGCTCAACGATCACGTGCGTCCCGAGGAAATCACGCTGGCGCAGAAGCAGCTCACGAATGTCAGCGGCGCGATCGAGCAAGCGAGGCTGCGGTTGGATTCCATCCGGCTGATCGTGGAAGGTCCGGGCGGGAAAGAGTGAGGAAAGAGCGGCCGTCAGGGTAGGTGGCGTGTTTGTCACGCCAAGTTGCGAGACAAGCTCGCAACCTACAAAAGCCTCAAGTCCCCCGAGGAAATCACGCTGGCGCAGGAGCAGCTCACGAATGTCAGCGGCGCGATCGAGCAAGCGCGG
>JBBRBC010000033.1:0-41255 GCA_038206205.1 Opitutales bacterium | reverse complement strand
TGCTTGTAGATGATGATGATTCTTTCCGCAAAATGCTGCGGATCACGCTCGTAAAAATGGGCTACAAGGTGATCGAGGCCCGCGATGGCAAGGAGGCAATGACAATGTTCAAACAGGAGCCGCCCGACCTGGTGCTGACGGACCTCCTTATGCCGAAGCAGGATGGGTTGGAAACGATCCACGCGCTCCGGCAACGCGACCCCGACGCGAAGATCATCGCGATGTCCGCCGGCGGTGTCTACACGACCGATCTGCTGAAGATGGGCCGGCAAATGGGCGCGAATCGCGTGCTGCGGAAACCGTTTCCGCACGACGAATTGGCGGCGATGTTGACCGAACTGCTGGGCAAACCCTGAGCAGCGCAGGCCACGGGTGGCGGCGTGCCATGATCGACGCACGGATAATATTTGCCGCAGTGGGGGGCGAAGATTTTGAGTCGGGGTATAAAGCCCCACCCACCAAAGTCGGGACCGGTGGCTTTCGTAGGTTGCGAGCTCGCCTCGCAACGTAGTGCTTTCGTAGGTTGCGAGCTCGCCTCGCCTCGCCGCGCGGCAAGCGCGCCACCTACCACCGCAGGCAGAGATAATTTCGTAGGCTCAGACATTCTGATCCCGAGGAATTAGAGCGAGCTCAACTCGGCCGCGATTCGGGATAAAATACATTTAACGCGAAGGACGCGAAGGACGCGGAGAGCGCGGAGAGCGCGGAGCCTCCCGTGATTTCACACCGCGTCCTCCGCGAGCTCCGCGTTAAAATATCTGGTTAGGCCAAGCTTTTTCCTGATCCCCCATTCGTTGGATCATACCGGCGTAGACTCCTGATCCCAGCCAACGGCCCAGTTTACTCGGCGATCAGGCAACGGAGTTCTTGCTCAAGCCAGCCGCCACCGCTTGACCTTTCGTAATCGCCCATGAATCGCACCCGGCAGGTCGGACAGATGGTGTGGGTCGTGTCGAAACCTTCGGCGAGGCACCAAGCGTCTGCCTCGCGCTTATCCGCACACCACGCACACACGCAGGCGAGGGCGTTGTGATCGACGGATTGTACGGCTTTGGGCCGAGCAATCGGGCGGTCTGTGCTACGGTGTGGGATGACCCAAGACAAGACAGGCGAGGCGAGTTCCATGGCATTCATTGCGCTGACTATCGCAGAGGCGGCGTCACCCCGCCATGGGGTGTTCAATGTAGGTCAGCCCAATGTTTGTTGTATGCGGACTTGAACGGTAGCGGCGGTTGCCCCCAACCGCCAAGGCTGTGGGGTGCCTTCTGCATGGCGGTTGGGGGCAACCGCCGCTACCGTTAGTCCAATGATCATGAGCTGTTGGGTCAGTCCTCGTGATCCGAACGGAACACGCCACGCCTCCGTAACTGCTGCCAAAACTCTGCGGGTTTTACCCCATGTCGGCATTCGACCAACTACAATAGATTGTTTGCGTGCACATTTTAGACCGCGAACTCGACCAACTGAAATCGCGATTGAAACATCTTGTCGCCGATCAGTTCAGGCTCGATATCCCCGAACCGGACAAGATCGCCGACGACGCCCCACTTATCGGCAGCGGCCTCGGGCTCGATTCGTTGGACGCACTCGAACTCGCCATTTGTCTCGAGGAAGAATTTGGACTCAGCATTGATAGCCGGGAGGAGTCCCATCGCGCCTTTGCCAGCATTTCAAGTCTGGCCAGTTACATCGAAGCAAGGCTGGCACCAGTCCGGCCCCTTAAGCAAAGCCAAGCCTCGGGGCAAATCACCGGACAGGTTCTGACCTCATCGTTATCGGGGTAAGCCCGGCGCAGCCGGAAGAATGGAAAAACGTGCAGCTTAGAATGCATCAGCCTTGGCGTTGAGGCGAGGCTTGCTCGAAGCAGCCAGATAAAACTCCTGATCCCAAGTAAGCCCGCATGCGCGGCCAAACGGCAAAGCAACCTATTGGGTTACTTGTGAATTGTAGCTCCATAGGAAAAAATCGGGTAACCCACAAGTACCCTATTGGGGTACTTGTGGGTGGTGGTGGGGCATGGATTCATACTCCGTGTTGCCTGCGGGAAGACTCGATTTTGCCAGATTCGTCCGCTTCCTGGTTTTTTAGGGAAGAATTGAAAAACGTGCAGCTTAGAATGCATCAGCCTTGGCGGGGTTTGGCTCTCGCGACTCTCAGCTCTTGAGGCATCGTTCCGGCTCAGACATCCTGAGACACAGAAATCAGGGTGGGCTCAACTCCGCCGCGATTCGGGCTGAAAATAAATTTATCGCGGAGGACGCGTCCGTTCGACTTCGCTCAGGGCGGCTGAGCCTGCCTGTGGTGAATTTGTCGAAATCGTCGAATGGCCGGAGAGCACGGAGATTGGCGTGATTTCACTCCGCGTCCTCCGTGGGCCGGGCTTGTTTTCATTCGTGGTAATTCGTGCTGTTAGTGGGAAAATCGGGGTTTTGCTCTCGGAGTTTTGGCCCACGAATCACACGAATGATTCACGAATGCCGAAAAAACCGCAGCCAGAGCGTAGCTTCGATTGAGGGAGCAGCGCATGCCTCTGCGGAGGGGAACCCGATCTCCCGCCGTCGCCAAGGCTATAGCGGACAAGCCGGGCGGGTTTTGCCTCGTGCGCGTAGCCTCGTTTGAGGGCGCAGCCCGAAAACGGGGCCGCCAGACACCGCGTTTTCGCCGCCGGCTCAAACGCGGCTACCCTCCGGCACCCCGCGCGCCCGGTTTGTCGGTCGTAGCCTTGGCGAAGTCGGCAGGTCGCGCTCCACCTCGATATCCCGCATCCGCATCGGGTAACACCCCATGTTTTTTTAACGTAATCCGCGTATCGTACAGTGAGACAAACGACCGGTCGGCACCTGCGAATTCGCGGGAACCGTGCGGTCATCACCTTCAAGTACCCTAAGAGGACAAAATGCCTGTAACACTCACGGAAGAACACGGGGGAAAGGTTCTCCATCTCGACGTCAGCGGCAAACTGCAGAAAGCAGACTACGCGAATATCGAGCCCGAGTTCGAGCGACGCGTCGGCCAGTACGGAAAATTATGGGTGCTGCTCAATCTGCACGATTTTCACGGCTGGGAGCGCGATGCGGCCTGGGAGGATCTCAAGCATGGTCTCGCGCACTTCTCCGCTATCGAGCGGCTCGCCATGGTCGGAGAAAAAAAGTGGCAGCAAAGCATCGCGACATTCTGCAAGCCCTTCACGAAGGCGGATGTTCGTTACTTTGATCACGAAGATGAAGCGGAGGCCCGGAAATGGCTCCAGTTATCCGCGTAAGCCAAAGCGCGCCAATTGCGCTTTTTCCTGAATGCGCGCAGTAGGGCAACGCCCTATTGCGATTCAATAATCTGCGGCGTATTGTGCGTGCGCACCTATGCTCGAAGGCACTCTGACTTGTCCGTTTTTCAGGCGCGACGAGTGGTACGAGCATAATTCCGATCAACCATGGCTGTTTACCCGATCAATCGAATCAAAATCCACTCCCCGCCCGGAAGTGAAAGCGTTTTGGCTGCTGCGGTTGAGCAGGTCAGCATCGGCAAGCGCTCCGGCCGGATATTGGCGAAGACGATGCATGCTTTCGTCGCCGATAATATTTCCGCACTCGGTGCGGCGCTGGCGTTTTATACCACCGTGGCGATTGCGCCGCTCTTGGTGCTAGCGATCGCCCTAGCGGAAAGTATTTTCGGCGCGGGCGACGCGCGCCAACAAGTAATCGGCGAAATCCAAAGACTGGCGGGTTCACAAGCCAGCGCCGCAGTGGCGGCCGTCCAAAATCCCACGGTCACTACCACTGGGGTGCTCGCCACGTTACTCGGGATCGGGACACTGATTTTCGGCACACTTGGGGTGTTCACTCATTTGCAAAATGCCCTCAATGCGATCTGGCGCGTCCCGCCGCGACCAGCCCAGAGTTGGTGGCACTTGTTGCGCGGGCGACTATTCTCCTTGGCGACCGTCATCGCCACGGGCTTCCTGCTGATCGTGTCGCTCGTCGCCAGCGCGATGCTGAGCTGGCTGGGGGCGCAAACCGCGCAACATATCGGGTTGTCCGTGTTCGGACTGGAAATGGCCAACAACCTGATTTCCTTTGGCGTGATAACCTCGCTTTTTGCCCTGATTTTCCTGCTGCTCCCCGACACCCGCGTGCGGATGAGACATGTTTGGATTGGCGCGGCGGTGACCGCCCTGCTTTTCACGGCGGGGAAAACCGTCCTCGGTTATTATCTTGGACGCGCGAGTCTGACCTCCGCTTATGGGGCGGCCGGTTCTCTGCTGGTTTTGCTGCTGTGGTGTTACTACGCGGCCCAAATCGTATTTTTCGGCGCTGAGTTCACCCGTATCACCGCCTTGAGCAATGGCGGACGTGATTTTTCGCCGCTCGCCGAACCGAAAGAACACAGTCGCCCGGTCTAGGATGGAAGGAGGCAGTCATGAGACGAGAGACGAGAGACGAGAGTTGAGGGTCCAGAGTCGAGAGCTGAGAGTCGAGAGCCAGACCATATCGTGAATGCCGCACTCCGTTGAAAAATTTCGCCGATCAGCTCTGAGGATCGGGCTCTCAGCTCTCGTATCCTAGGAAAAAGTTCCCTTGTCGGGTCGGCCCTTGTGGCCGGACCGCGGGTTTCCACCATCGAGGGGGGACCGACTTTGGGCGCAGCTGATTTTTCCTGCTGAATAGGCGATGAAGCGGCTTGTCAGCCGGGGACGGGGCGCTTTCACTCGCCGATCTTCAATATACATGGCTGAGATCACCAAGAGTTACGAATCACAGGAAGTTGAAAAGAAATGGTATGCCGCCTGGCTGGCGGCCGATGCCTTTGCGGGTAAAGAGGACACGGCCAAGCAGCCGTACACGATCATGATTCCGCCGCCCAATGTTACGGGCGTGCTGACGATGGGCCACGTGTTGAACAATGCCTTGCAGGACGTCCTCATTCGTCGGGCACGACTGGAAGGTCGCGCGGCGTTGTGGGTGCCCGGCACGGATCATGCCGGCATCGCCACGCAGACCGTGGTGGAGCGTGAACTGCGCAAGGAAAAGAAAACCCGCCACGACCTCGGGCGGGATAAGTTTCTCGAAAAAGTCTGGTCTTGGCGCGACGAGAAGGGCGGGATCATTCTCAAGCAGCTCCAGGCACTCGGTGCCTCCTGTGATTGGAGTCGGACGCAGTTTACGATGGATCCGGCCTACTCCAAAGCGGTGCTGGGCGTATTCGTTGATCTCTATAAGAAGGGCAATATCTACCGCGGCAAACGTATGGTGAACTGGTGCCCGGTGTCTCATACTGCGCTCTCTGACGAAGAAGTAATCATGAAACCCATGAAGGGGTTTCTCTATCAGGTGCGCTATGAGTTGGTGAACGAGCCCGGTCGCTACATCGAGGTGAAGACCACGCGGCCCGAGACGATTCCCGGCGACGTCGCCATTGCCGTGCATCCCGATGATCCGCGTTACACTGCGCTTATTGGGCAGAAGGTACGCCGGCCGCTCGGGCCGGCGGCGGAAATCCCGATCATCGCGGATCAATCCGTGGACAAGGAATTCGGTTCGGGCGCTCTCAAGATCACTCCCGCCCACGACAAAGTGGATTATGAAATCGGTCTGCGCCACAAGCTGCCGATCATCGACGTGCTCAATCACGACGGGAAACTGAACGAACTGGCCGGACCCGAGCTGGCGGGTCTTGATCGTTTCGCTGCTCGAAAAAAATCCGCGGAATTGCTCAAAGAATCCGGCGCGTTGGTGAAAGAAGAGCCGTACGAAAACAATGTGGGCTACTCCGAACGTGCCGATGTTCCCATTGAGCCGCGTCTGACTTGGCAATGGTGGTTGAAATATCCGCGGGTCGAAGACGCCAAGGCCGCCGTGATGGAAGGCCACATTAAATTTTATCCCGAACGCTGGTCGAAGGTTTATTTGCACTGGCTCGAGAACATTCAGGACTGGTGCATTAGCCGTCAGCTCTGGTGGGGCCATCGCATTCCGGTTTGGTACCGCAAGGGGCTGGTTAAAGAATCGCTGACTGAGGCGGATCTGCGCGATCCGACCAAGGTCCACGTCTCGCTCGAAGGACCGGCCGACAAAGACAATTGGATTCAAGAAGACGATGTACTCGATACTTGGGCTTCGTCCTGGCTTTGGCCGTTTGCGACGCTCGGCTGGCCTGATGAAGTTGCCATGGCCAAGGCGGGTTACGGTTATTTCTACCCGACCACGACGCTCGTCACCGGGCCGGATATCATTTTCTTCTGGGTCGCCCGCATGATCATGGCGGCGCTCGAATACACTCATCCCGGCCAACCGCTGGGCCAGTGCGTGCCCTTCAAGAACGTCTATTTTACGGGTATCATCCGCGATGGGCAGGGCCGGAAAATGTCGAAGTCGCTCGGCAATTCACCCGATCCGCTCGATCTCATCGCGAAATACGGCGCGGACGGTCTGCGCTTCGGGATTATTTCCATGGCGCCGCAGGGCCAGGATATTCGCTTCCAGGAAGATCGGATCGAGGGCGGAAAAAACTTCTGCAATAAACTTTGGAATGCCTGCCGCTTCCGGCAGATGAGCGGTCCGATGGAGGATAATTCTTCCGTCGCCAAGATCTACGAGCGGTTGAAGATCGAGCAGTTCGATGCGGACGATCATGCCATCATTGACCGGTTGCTGGCTACGACGCGCGAAGTGGATCGTTGTTTCTCTGAGTTTGAATTCAGTGCGGCCGTCCAGGCGCTCTACGCCTTTTTCTGGAATGATTTTTGCGATTGGTACGTGGAGGTTTCCAAGACGAAGCTGCAGTCGCCTGAGTTGAAAGCGAACTGCCTGGCTATTCAGGATTTTGTGCTTCGCCAGACTTTATTGCTGCTGCATCCGTTCATCCCTTTCATCACGGAAGAACTCTGGCAGGAACTCGGCTACAGCACGGATGGAAAATTCATCGAGGACACCCGGCTCGAAAATGCCTCGCAAGTGGCCAGCGCCGGCCTGCTTCGCGGCTTGAGCATCAACTACGATGCGGCCGCCGAAATCCAACGCATCAAGCAAACCGTGTCGTTGCTCCGCGCCCTCAAGGCCGAGAACGGCGAAGCGGCGAACAAGCAGGTCGAGTTCGTGGTCGAGGGAGCCGATCGTCAATGGGCGACCGTGGAAGCGCATCTCGCGAAACTGAAACGCATGGTTGGTGCCGGTTCCATTACGCGCGCTTCGACGATCCCGGGTGGCCCGGTGTGTGTCACCGCCCACGGTTCGTGGACGCTCATGCGCCAGCTCAAAGGCGATCCCGTCGTGGAACGGGCGCGTTTGACGAAAGAGATCGAGGCGCTGGCTAAACATATCGCCAGCACCGAAGCCCGTCTCGCGAATGTAACCTTTGTCAGCAAGGCACCGCCGGCCGTGTTGGAGGGCGCGCGGAAGCAACTCGCCGAGCTCCAAAGCAACAAATTGGAAACGGAACGCCTTTTGGCTGGCCTCGGTTGATCCGCAGGCGACGCTGGTCGTTTATGCCTGTAAGCGCACCCTCTTCTCTTTTATGAAAAAAGCCCTGATTACCGGCATCACCGGCCAAGATGGTTCTTACCTTGCCGAGCTGCTGCTTGAAAAAGGCTATGAAGTTCACGGCGTCATCCGCCGCGCCTCGACCTTCAACACCAGTCGGATTGATCACCTGAATTTTGATCGTCATGCTAATGGCGCCAAACTCACGTTGCACTATGGTGATCTTGCCGACGCGGTGCAGATGGTGAAGCTGCTTTACGAACTTCAACCGGACGAAATCTACAATCTCGCCGCTCAATCACACGTGCGCGTCTCGTTCGATGTTCCCGAATACACGGGTGATATCGATGGCCAAGGCGCCCTGCGCATTCTCGAGGCAATTCGTGAAGCCGGCTTAGTAAAGAAAACCCGTTTCTACCAAGCCTCCTCCTCCGAAATGTTTGGCAAAGTGCAGGCCGTCCCGCAGACGGAGACGACGCCGTTCTGGCCGCGTTCGCCTTACGGTTGCGCGAAAGTCTACGCTTATTGGCTGACGGTGAATTTTCGCGAGAGCTACCAACTCCACGCCTCCAACGGCATTCTCTTCAATCACGAGAGCCCGCGGCGCGGCGAGACCTTCGTCACTCGCAAAATCACGCGGGCGGCGTCCCGCATCAAACTCGGTTTGCAAGACTCGCTCTACCTCGGCAACCTCGACGCCCAACGCGACTGGGGTTACGCCAAGGAATACGTCGAGATGATGTGGCTCATGCTGCAGCAGGATAATCCCGACGATTATGTCGTGGCGACCAACGAAGCCCATAGCGTGCAGGAATTTTGCGAAGTCGCTTTCGGTTTGCTCGGACTGGATTGGCAGAAGTACGTGAAGCACGACACCCGCTATGAGCGGCCGTCCGAGGTTGATTTGCTCATCGGTAATCCGGCCAAGGCGGAAAAACAGCTCGGCTGGAAACCCCAGGTGCGTTTCAAGGAACTCGTCAGAATTATGATCGAACACGATCTCGACCTCGCTAAACGTGAAGCGCAGATCGCCCAACTGCCACCTCCCGCGAAAACATCTTTAGCATGAAAATTTTTATTGCCGGACACAAAGGCATGGTCGGGTCCGCTCTGGTGCGGCGCTTCCAGTGCGAATCGGACGTCAGCCTGCTCACGCGTTCACGCACCGAGCTCGATCTTACCAATCAGGCGGCGGTTCTCGCGTTTTTCGCCGCGGAGAAACCCGACGTCGCGATTATCGGCGCGGCCCGGGTCGGCGGCATTCACGCCAACAGCACGTATCCCGCGGAGTTCATCTACGATAATCTTTTCATCGCGGCCAATTGTATCCACGGGGCGTATCTTGCCGGCGTGAAGCGCGTCCTGTTTCTCGGTAGCTCGTGCATCTATCCGAAGCACGCGCCGCAGCCGATGTCCGAGAGCAGTCTGCTGACCGGCCCGCTTGAGCCGACCAATGAAGCTTACGCTATCGCCAAGATCGCCGGTCTAAAGCTCGCTGAGTTTTACCGGAAACAATACGGCGTGGTCTATCACTCGGCGATGCCGACTAATTTGTACGGACCGAATGATAATTATCATCTGCAAAACTCCCACGTCTTGCCCGCGCTGATCCGGAAATTTCATGAAGCCAAGGAAGCCGGTCGCGAGGAAGTCGTCGCCTGGGGTACCGGTTCACCGCGCCGGGAATTTTTGCAAGTCGACGATCTGGCCGATGCCTGCGCCTTCTTGCTCCAGCTCTCCAACCCGCCCGATCTGATCAATGTCGGCCTCGGTACCGATGTGACGATCAAGGAACTGACTGAAATCGTGGCAAGCGCCGTGGGATTTAAGGGCCGGATCGTCTGGGATAGTACCAAGCCTGATGGCAGCCCAGTCAAACTCATGGACGTGGCACGCCTGACAGCGCTCGGCTGGAAAGCCCGCACGAATCTCCGCGATGGGGTGGCCATGACGTACCGCAGCTATCTCGCGGAGAAAGCCGCTGGCACGTTGCGCGGGTGAATGGTTCCTCTCAACGTCCCCGCCGACGGAAGATAACGTTTGGTGTGGTGATTTGGCTGTGGGCGGTAGGGAGAGTTGCTTGCCGAGCCATCGCATTGTCGGCGGTGGGTGGGCCTGCCTGCCGAGGCTCGAACTCCGTTGTAGGTAGTGCGCTGGCCGCACCACGCACGCGTGGCGAGACCAGTTCGCAACCTCAGACATCCTGATCACCGAGGAATTAGGGTGAACTTAACTCCGATGCGAATCGGGATAAAACACATTTAACGCGGAGAGCGCGGAGCCTGAAGTGATGGGGAAGTGGGACGGGTCTCAAGATTCACCGCGCAGGCCTCTGCGGTGGTGGAACCCGACCTCCCGCCGTCGCCAAGGCTATAGCGGACAAGCCGGGCGGGTTTTGCAATGTGAGCCGGCACCCAGCGTACGTGTAGCCTCGTTTGAGGGCACAGCCCGAAAACGGGGCCGCCAGACACCGCGCTTTCGCCTGCGACTCAAACGCGGCTACACACGGAACCGAGCGCGCCCGGCTTGTCCGTCGTAGCCTTGGCGAAGTCGGAAGGTCGCGCTCCACCACCGATCCAGTTCATCCGGTTTGCGCCGTGACTGGTTCAGTTCGTTTCCTCGTCCCCCTCGCTGCACGGGCTGGGGTCAGGATGTCTGAACCTGCCCAATAAAATCCAGCAGGCACGGAGGCCGGCTGCTACTTTGGCTTTCACTCGTAAAACCGAAAAAAGTTCCGGGTGGTGAAAATTATTCTACATAAAATTGTCCACCGTGGCACCGATCAGTAACAGGGTTGTCATGGTCCTAATGAAAACGGCCCACGCTCTGAATTTTTTTCTCGTCGGACTAGCCATGTGTTTCAGTCCGGCGTACTGGCCTGAATATTTCATCAACCATCCGAATGGTAGCGGCACCAGCGATCTTTGGCTGCTCACGATGGGAGTGACGCAAATGACGATGGGGGCTTGGACGATGGGCCTCAATCTCGTACCGCGCTTGACCCACTTCCTCGCCGAGTGGGAGCCAATCACGATCAATTACGAAGTGCCTGATGTGAGCTGGTCGTTACCGGAATCATTTTATGCCGGATTAGTTGACGAGGATGAAATCAACCTGGCTCACCGACGGCAGCAGCAACTGCGGATCGGGCCGGCGTAAAGCGGTCGGTCGGCTATATCGTTCTCATTCTCTTTCTCGTTCTCTGTACGATTGGTCAACGACGCTGAAGAGAGAATGATTATGAGTATGATTATGAGTAGGAGAACGAGAACGAGAACAAACCATCTCAGTTCAGTCGTTGCGGCGTATTGACACTGTCGCCGCCTCCCGCTTCCACTCGGCGCGTGCTCTTCCTTAATAAACTTCTGCCCATTTTCGTGCTGCCTCTGGGGTGGGTCGTGCTGCTGCTGATCTTCGCCATGGCGCGCAAGAAATGGTGGCCGGTCGCGCTCGCGATGCTGCTTCTCGTCGGAGCAAGTCTGCCGGTGACGGGCTCGCGGTTGATCGGCTGGTTGGAAGCAAAATATTCGGCCCTGCCTATCGACGAGGCTGGGCCGGTGGATGCGATTGTGGTTCTTGGCGGAATACTTGGGCCGAAAGCTGGGCCAGGATATGTGACAAATTGGGCGGAGTCTTCGGAGCGTTACGATGGCGGAGTGGCGTTGCTGCGTGCGGGCCGGGCCCGGACGCTTGTCTTCACCGGGGCGCGGTTGCCGTGGCAAAAACGGACCACGCTCGAAGGCGACGATCTGCGTACCATCGCGATTGCGCAGGGCGTGCCGGGGGAGAAAATTCTCGTGACCCGTGAAGTCAGCAACACGCGCGACGAAGCCCGGGCCGTGGCGGAGCTGGCGAAGACGCATGGTTGGAAAAAAGTCATCGTCGTGACGACGGCGTGGCATATGCCGCGAGCCGTATTGGTTTTCCGGCACGCCGGCTTAGAAATTATTCCTTTCCCCGTCGATTTTCGCAGTGACGAAGTGCGCGCGGTAACGTTTGTGGATTTCCTGCCGAAAGCGGATTCCCTGCAAATGACCGAGACCGCCCTACGCGAATGCTACGGCTATATTTTCTATACGGTGACCGGGCGGTGAGGTTTTCTTTGACCCCACGGAATACACCGAAAACACGACTAAAATACTCGAGGGAAAACTTAGGGGTGGTCGCCGATTTCCATATCGGTGATTGAGCGCGTCGGTCGCAGGCGTAGTGCCACTTAGATCGCGGCCAAGGGGCGAGGACAGACAGGTGAGCGCAAGCATGCGCGGGAACAATTCTGACCATCGCTAATTTCTCTACAGTCGAGCCGATACCCCGGGAATTTAGCCACGAAGAGGCACAAAAAATATTCGATCTGTGAGCGAAAATTTCGCGTGCGCCGATTGGCGCCTTGTGCGCTCCGTTAGCCAACTGCTTTTTGTACCGCTTCGTGGATAAAAAGCTTTGGTTGGCTGGCGTGAATTTCAGGCAAGTCTGCGTCAGGCGCTATCGATCTGGGCAAAAACGTTCTGTAGTCCTTCCGCGCGGAGGAGGCGGGCGAGCGCTGCGCTGCGCACCCCGTAGTGGCAGGTGAGTACCAAGGGGCCAATCGTCGCCAGTTCACGGAGGCGCAGCAAGTCGTGAGGGGCGACCACGATCATCGCAGGCGGTGCGACTTCACCAGGCTCGGGAATATAAACCATCTGCGCCGTCGGGCCGAGGGCGGTGAGATCGGATGCGCGGATAAAAAGCGACGATTCTTCGCAGCGGGACGGCGTCATCGCTTTCAATTTATCAAGGGCGGTGCAGACCGGGCATTCGGGCCGGGGCGGGCGTTCGATCATGAGCTGCGAGCCATCGAGGAGATTGAGTAGTCGAGTCTGGTGAGCGGCTTCACCTTCGTGGCCGAGCAACAGTTTGATCGCCTCTGCGGCTTGCATCACGCCGAGCACCCCAACCACGGGACCGAAGACGGGGCCACCCGCGCAGTTCCCCACCGTGTCGAGCTCGGCAGCGGTGCGGCCGAGCGTCAGGCAGTGCAGGCAACCGCCGATGCCTCTTCGGAAAACATCCAACGTGCCTTCGAAGCGATGCACGGCCGCTGACACCAGTGGCACGTCGAGCGCGAGACAGGTATCGTGCAGGACGAAGCGCGTCGCAAAATTATCGGTGCAATCGAGCACGATGCTTTGCCCGGCGACGAGCGTGCGGGCGTTCGACGCCGTGAGTTCGCCTTCGTGCGCGATGATCTCGATTGCCGGATTGTGCAAGCGCAGCCGGGCTGCGGACGCGAGAGCTTTGGGTGCACCGACTTCCGCCGTGGTGAAAAGAATCTGGCGGTGAAGATTGGAAAGTTCGACGCATCCGCCATCGACGAGCGTGAGCCGGCCCACGCCGGCACCGGTGAGATAGAGCGCAGCAGGACAACCGAGTCCGCCCACGCCGACGACGAGCACACGCGCGGCGGCGAGGCGGGCCTGGCCGGTGGTGCCGACTTCGGGCAGTGAGGTTTGGCGGGCGTAGTAGTCGGTGGGTTTATGTTTGGCGGTTTCATCCACCGTGCAGTTCACCCATTCAGCCGCGCCACTGGGGTGATGTTCCTTTTTCCAAATGGGCAACCGCCGTTTGATTTCCTCGATCACATAGCGGCTGGCGGCGAAACCCGACTGACGATGCGCCGAAGCGACGCCGATCCACACTGCCGCCTCGCCAATCTGCAACGTTCCCGTGCGATGCACGCAGAGCACATGGGTGCCGGGATAAAGTCGCTCAGTCTCGCTGATGATCGCGTCGCCTTCAGGTTGAGCCATTTCGTCGAAGGCTTCGTATTCGAGTTTGGTCACCGACCGACCGAGATGATGATTGCGCACGCGGCCCTCGAAGATCGTCAGCGCACCCGCCTCGGGCGAGGAGAGGCGCCCAGTGAGGGCGACCGTGTCAAGCGGCGCGGCGGTGAGTTCGAACATGGCGAGAATTAGCAGCGGAAGAAAGTATAGCCGTGTTGGAGCAGCAGAGACAACGCGGTTCGAAAGCGGACGTAGCCGCGTTTTCGGGCTGCGCCCGCAAACGCGGCTACGGACAGAAAAGTGGGAGGGGTTTTATACGCCGACTTTGGGTAAACGCAGGATGGATATGTCGGGGCGTAAAGCCCCTTCCACCTAGGCGACATGCACTGAAACGCTCTCTGAGAATATTGCATGGATCAGCCTCCGGCCACAGGTGGGATGAACACCACGCGATCACCCGCAGCGAGCGGCGTGGTAAGGTCGGCGTAGCGTTCGTTGATCGAGACACGCAGCAGCGCGACGGGAAAAGTGAGGCCGGGGAAACGTGTCTGCAGTTCGGCGTAGAGCGCCGCGGCGGTGGGCGCGGCGGTTTCCAGCGTCAGCGTTGAGCAGCCGGCTTGCTCGCGAAGGACGGCAAAAAATCGGACGTGGAGCGGGATAGATTTGGCAGGCATGAAAAATCAGGGCACCACTAAGCCACACTAATTAACACTAATAAAGTCATCGGCGAATTTTAATCTCAACTGCCGGTCGGGCTCGGCTGATCATTAGTGATTATTAGTGTGGTTTAGTGGTTAGAATACCGAAGGGCATCGATTTAATTTCTGAGGTAGGGCCGGCGCTGCATGGACCAGGCCAGATTGCTTCCAATGGTTGATTGTATCCAGGCTGCATGGATATTGGGTGAGGTAAATCTTTAGGGTAAAACTCAGCCGCCGATTTCGGACATGCCGCGCGCCGCCGGAATCAGATGTTGCGCGAGACCGTGGCCCCAGGGTTTTTCGTGCACGGCTTGGCGGATGCAGGTCGCGATGGCTTCGTCGTCTTCGCCGCCGCGCAGGAGGTTGAGCAGATTAATTTCGTTGTCGCGGAGCAGGCAGAGGCGCAGCACGCCGTCGGCGGTCAGGCGCAGGCGATTGCAACCGGCGCAGAACGGCGCGGAAACCGGACTGATGAAACCGAGCGAACCTTGCGCGCCGGGGAGACGAAACATCCGCGCTTCGCCGTCGAGCGTGCCGCCGTTGATGAGTTCGAGGGGGCCAAAGGCTTTCGTGAGTACTTCGAGCAATTCACTTTCGCTGACCATGCCGCGCTTCTGAAAAGCGGAGTTGTTGCCGAAGGGCATCTGCTCGATGAAGCGCACTTGCCACGGATTCGTGAGCGTGAGACGGGCGAGGGTCACCACGTCTTCGCCATCGTTGATGCCGCGACAGACGACAGCGTTGAGTTTGATGCGCAGACCGGCGCGCGCGGCGGCGTCGAGGCCGGCCATGACATCGCGGAGATTCCCCCAGCGGGTGAGCTGACGGAATTTTTGCGGATCAAGACTGTCGATGGAAATGTTGGCCGACAGCAGTCCGGCGTCGCGCAACGGTTGGGCGAGCTGGTCGAGCAGCACGCCGTTGGTGGTGAGGCCGACCTTGGTGATGCCCGGGGTGTTCACCGCGTGACGCACGAGTTCGACGAGGCCGGGGCGCAGGGTGGGTTCTCCGCCGGTGAAACGGATTTTGCGAAACCCCAGTTGCCCGAACAACGTGATGAGCCGGCGGAGTTCGTCGTCACTCAGGAGTTCGTGACGTGGGCGGAACGTCATGTCCTCCGGCATGCAGTAGACGCAGCGGAGATTGCACGAATCGGTGAGCGAGATGCGGAGGTAGTCAATGTCCCGGTTGTAGCTGTCGAGCGGCATGGGTTAGATTTCGCCATCCGTGGGATTCGAACCCAGTGAGGCGACCGCGACGATGAGCAGCGCGGGCGTGAAGGTTCGCCGGCCGGGGAGATTTTGATCGAGGAGAAAACCCTTCATGCCACTGGCACGACAGAGTAATGATTGGCCATGAGACGTGAGGCGTAGTCTAGGCAAGCCTGCACGTCGGCCTTGGTGAGGGCGGGATAATCTTCAATGACAGCTTCAGTCGAATCCCCGGCGGCGAGAAACTCCAAGACCGTTTGCACGGTGATCCGCGTGCCCTGCACGACGGGTTTGCCGTTGCAGATTTTTGGGTCGAGGGAGATGCGTTCGGTCATGGGCGATACCGTAGTCGGGAAAGCGGGGGATTCAACCTTTGAGTTTGGGCGGGGGATGCGGGTGGGCCGCGTCCTAATTCGCGGCGTCTGCAAGCCAGACGCCCTACTTCGCGTGAGCATGAAAATTCACATGGGCCCGCAGCGCGTAATAAGCTGCCACGCCTACGACTAACCCCGTGAGATAGCCTTGCGGCGCGAAGAGGCAGATGAGCGCGACGATGACGGCGAGCGCGAGCGCCGGTTTGGAGGTGCGCAGATCGCGCATCAGCAGCACCAGTACGGCTGCTTCCACCAGCAACACGGCACCGAGAATGGATTTCGGGAAAGCGTGAATCAGTCCGGTGAAAGCACCGCTGAAAAATAGACCCGCCACGACGAAGAACGAGCCGTAGATGATCACCGCGCCGCCGGTACGCGCGCCGAGTGCGTAGTAGCCGGCGAGTCCGCCGCAGCCGTGACACACCGGAATGCCGCCGAGCCAAGGCGCGAGGAGATTGAGGCTGGCATAGGTCAGGCCGATCGTGCGGAGGGTGAGTTCGCGACCGGGGAACAGATCGCGCACGGTCTGTTGGGTGGCGATGACGGAGTTGGAGAGCGAGAGTGGGATTTGCGGCAGCACGAGGAGTGTCAGCACCGTGAGCCATTGATCCCAAGGCCACGGCTCGGCGTGCGGCAGGGTGAACGCGATACCGTGCCCGACTTCCGGCCAGTTCACGCGGGTGAATGACGCCCAAAGCACGGCCGCACCGATCACGACCAGCGCGCCTGGCAGGACTTTGTTTTTGCGCAACAGTGCCAGCACGAGAATTGCGGCGGCTGCGGTGATCCAGTCCCAGACGTTGCCATCCTGCGCGACGAGTTTGGTGGCGACGCGCGCGAGGGAGAGACCCAGCCCGGCCTGCACGCCGCGCACCACGCAGCGAGGAATGGCGCGGCCTAACCAGTCGAGCGCGCCGCTCGAGGAGAGCACGAGCATCAATGCGCCAATCATCAGCCCGGCCAGTTGCAGCATCGGACCCGAGGCTTGACCGGCGATCACGACGATGGCCATCGCCTTGAGCGGCTGCACCGGCATCGGCAAACCATAGAGAAGGCCGGTGGCAATTTGGGCGAAGCCGAAGGCGAGGAGTACGCCCGTCACGTTCATGCCCGTGGCGAGGAGAATGCCGACGATGATCGGGAGCGAAGTGCCGATATCGCCGAACGCACCGGCGAGTTCGTGGCGGTTGAAACGCAGCTGACTCAGGGCCGACATGGCGCCTTGAATACTTCGTCGACGAGGCCCGGACGGAAGCCGGCGATGTGATCGAGCGCTTCGGCGATGGCGGGAATGATCAGCGGCAGGCATTCACCGATGGCGCGGGGGCGACCGGGGAGATTGATGATGAGTGAACGGCCACGCACGCCGGCGGTGGCGCGGGAGAGAATGGCCGTCTTCACTTTTTCGTAACTGTGCATCCGCATCACTTCGCCGAAACCGGGCAGCTCTTTTTGCAGAACGGCCAGGGTGGCCTCCGGCGTGACGTCGCGCGGCGAAGGTCCGGTGCCGCCGGTGGTGATGATGAGTGGGCAGTTTTCAATATCGGCGAGACGGATGAGCGCGGCTTCGATCTGCGCATGATCATCGGGGAGGAGCACGCGGATCCAGTCGAGCGGCTCCGTGAAGAAACCTGCCATGACGCGTTCGATCTCCGGGCCGCTTTCGTCGGCGTAGACGCCGTTGGCCGCGCGGTCGCTGAGGGTGATGCGGGCGATTTTCATGGGGAAAATAAAAATGAATTAACCGAGAATGAACGCGAAGGGCTGAAGCGAAACTGCAGGGCCGGCGCTTGCGCCGTGCCGGCGCTGCCGCAAGCGGCAGCCCTACAAAAAGAGCTGTCCGTTGAATTGGATTCGCGTCTATTGGCGTTCATTCGCGGTTAGCAATCACTTCTTGGTTTTCTCCACGACGCGGATACCGCCGATCGACATCTCCTGATCCACGGCTTTGCACATGTCGTAGAGCGTGAGGGCGGCGACGGTGACGGCGGTGAGCGCTTCCATCTCGACGCCAGTCTTGCCGGTGAGGCGCGCGGTGGCGCGGATGGCGATGCCGTCGGCCTTCACGGAAAATTCTACGTCGACGTGGCTCAGCGCGAGCGGGTGGCAGAGCGGAATGAGTTGGGCGGTGTTCTTGGCTGCCTGGATGCCGGCGATTTTAGCGACGGTGAGCACGTCGCCTTTCGGCAGGGCTTTTGCCTTGAGCAGCTTGATGGTCTGGCGAGCGCAGGTGAGCCGGCCTTCGGCGATCGCGACACGCTGCTGGTCGGGCTTGGCGCCGACGTCGACCATGCGCGCGCCGCCGGTGGTATCGACGTGGGAAAAGGATTTGGACGAAGACTTCATAAGCTCAGTTGGCCGCGGCATGAGAAAAGGGTTTTGTCACAGAGGTCACGGAGGAGTCACAGAGTTCCACAGAGGGGAAGCTCTCTGTGTGCTCGGTTTGCCGGGCCATAGCGCTTGGGCGACGGCTGGCGTTTCTCCTGTCTTTTCTCTGTGTCGAAAATCTCTGGTTTGCATTCGTGTGTTTTGCGTGATTCGCGGGAAAGTGTTTGGTGAGATTAGTTGCAGGGAATGAACTCCACCGGTTGCGCCGGGTCGAGCCCGTTTGCGGGGAGTGGGAGGAGTGCATTCGCACCGACGAGGCCTGAACTGTCGCCGGAACTGGCGAGGAGCAGCGGCGTGATTTCGTAGGTGCCATTGATCGGAGTGACACGGGCGGGCCAGATGGTTTGACGGCTGTCGGCGGAGGGGAGTCGGCAATTCGCGGCGAGGCGCCCGGATAGTTTGACGGGAGGTGAGTCGATGCCGGACGCTAGTTTGCCGAGGAGCGGGGCGATGAAGAGATGGAAGGTTACCCAGTGAGAAACGGGATTGCCGGGCAGAGCGAAGGCGAGGGTGATACCGCGACTGGCGAAGACGAGTGGTTTGCCCGGACGCAGATTGATTTGCTGAAAATGCAGGTTGAAGCCGAGCGCTTCGAGCAACGGCCGGGCGATGTCGTGATCGCCCACGCTGGCGCCACCGGAAATGAGAAGGAGATCGTGCGCGGGCAGGGCGGCGACGGTAGCGCGGGCCGCGGCGAGATCGTCGGGTACGCGAATTTGCGCGATCAACTCCGCGCCGTGTTGTGAGAGCAATGCGGCGATGAGCGTGGAGTTGCTGTCGCGAATCTGTGCGCCGTTGGGCGTTTGGTCGGGGGCGACGAGTTCGTTGCCGGTGACGAGATGCACGCAGCGCGGTGCGCGGGTTACCTCGGGTTCAGTAATGCCGGCACCGGCGAGCGCGGCGAGTTCGGGCGGACCGAGCCGTGTGCCTGCGGGTACGACGACGTCGCCGCATCGGCGGTTTTCGCCGCGACGGCGGATGAAGGCCGGGCCGTCGGCGTGAATCACGCGGATCGTGTCGCCGTCGCGGGCGACGTCTTCCTGTTTGATGACGCAATCGGTGTGGGCGGGAACGGGCGCTCCGGTAAAGATACGGATGCATTCGGCCGCACGGAGGGAGCCGGTGAATGCGGTGCCGGCCGCACTGGTGCCGATGACGCGGAGGGGGGTGGATGCTTCGGCTCGACGGAGGGCGTAGCCATCCATCGCGGCGGCGTCGAAGGGCGGGGAGTCGGCGTCGGCGCGCGCCGCGCTGCGCAAGGTGCGGCCGAGCGCGGCGGCGAGTGATACGCGCTCGGGGCCGAGTTGGGTGGCACGGGAAAAAATTTCGTGGAGGGCGTCGGTGACGGGTAGCATGCGCGGGTGGATGGGGTCGTAAGTGAGTACAGAATAGCTAGAGCAGCGCTACGGCAACGGAAAGGAGGATTCCTTTTTATCGGAAGAAAGGCACCGGATCTTTTGACCGCTAATGGGATTCAACAAGGGATGAATCCTTGGAAGTGTGGCTGCGACTGACCAGCCAGCCGTAGCCTTGGCGAAGGCTGGTCGTCTCCGCCCGGTGGTTTCGGGGTGCCTGCTGATCGCAGGCTGGGTTTCGGATTTGTAGGTTGCGCGCTCGTCGCGCAACGGAACGCGGCGAGCGCGTCACGTGCCCAAGGGCACAATCTCGGATCATCCAGTCTGCGATCAGCAGACCCCCGGATCTAATACCGGAGCCGATGCGGCGGAGAGGTGAACTAAAGTTTCGCCCCTTGGCGAAACTGATTTGAGGGCACCTCCGATTGAATTGATTTTCGCCAACACAAGTCACCGGGTTTTTTTAACCACAAATGGGCGCAGACCGCACCCCGTTGCGAGGCGAGCTCGCAACCTACTATACCACCTATTTCTACCGGGACTTATTCTTGGCGGCGGGTTTCTTGGCCTTTGCCGGCGCCATCACAAATGGCTCGAACACGGTGCGGTGTTTCGCGGGGAAGCGGGCGAGGAGATACACGCCGTCGTCGCGGGTTTCCTGGGTGCGGACTTGGCCGACGGTGTGGAGCTTGGCGACCACGTCGTAGCGGTCGTGCGGGATGAGGAGCTCGGCGGCGAGGGAATCATCGACGGCCATTTCTTCGCACTTGCTCAGGAGTTTGTCCAAGCCGTCGCCGGAGTGCACGCTGACGAAGAGCGCGTGTGGGTGGCGGGTGCGCATGAGTGCGAGCGTCTCGGCGTCGGCGGCATCGGTTTTGTTGAAGACGGTGAGCATCGGTTTGTCGGCGGCGCCGAGTTCGCCGAGCACAGCGAGGGTGGTGGCGTGGTGTTGTTCGACGTTCGGGTTGGTGACGTCGAGGACGTGGATGAGGAAATTGGAAACGACGACTTCTTCGAGTGTGGCTTTGAAGGCTTCGACCAAGCGGTGGGGCAGGCGGCGGATGAAACCGACGGTGTCGGTCACGAGCAGATTGCGGCCATCGGGCAGTGTGAGTTGGCGCGTGGTGGGATCGAGCGTGGCGAAAAGTTTGTCGGCGGCGTAGATGTGGGCGCCGGTGAGTTTGTTGAGGAGCGAGGATTTGCCGGCGTTGGTGTAGCCGACGATGGCGGTGCCGGGCACCGGAGTGCGCATGCGTTTGCGGCGTTGGGTGGCGCGCTGGGAGAGGACCAGAACGAGTTCTTCTTTCAGGTGCGCGATGCGGTCGCGCACGATGCGGCGATCCTGCTCGAGCTGGGTTTCGCCTTCGCCGCCCATCGAACCTTTGCCGCGTTGCCGCGACAAGTGCGACCACGCGCGCGTGAGTCGGGGTAAGGAATATTCCATGCGCGCTAGCGCGACTTGCAGCACGGCCTCGCGGGTCTGGGCGCGGTCGGCGAAAATTTCCAGAATGACTTCCTGCCGGTCGATGACGGCGATGCCGGATTCTTCTTCCCAGTTGCGTTGTTGGGAAGGGGAGAGTTCTTCGTCGATCACGATGACATCGGCTTCATCTTCCTTGGCCAGCGCGATGAGTTCGGCGGCTTTGCCGGAGCCGATGAGAAATTTCGGCTGCCGGTGATCGCGCAGGTTGACGAGGACGGAGCGCGTGACGGTGATCTCGAGGTTTTCGACGAGCTCCTTCAGCTCGCCGAGGAGTTCGGTGCCTTCGCCCGGTTTCATCTCCGGGGTTTGGACCCCCACGAGCAGGGCACGGGATACAGGTTTCTTTTCAGCAATGAAGTCAGCCATGAATCAGGGAACGTAGCGGTGAGGGCGGGCGAGTCAACCGGGGTTCGGCCACCCCTGACACAGTTTTCGTTTGCTCCCGGGAGAGGGTTGGTCTCTATTGGCGGAGTCTGGCGCGAACTCGTGCGCGACCGGATTCAGTCACAGTTCACTCAACGTCCGCGGATTTTCAGGCCTGATCGCCATGCGACAAGCACTCTCCAGTTCTTCTTTCGCCACCACTCTCGCTGAGTGTGGGGCCGCCTCGCAGATGGTCCGTTGCCGGTACATTACGGAGGCGATATGAAAAGTATCCTTGAATTTGCCCGGGCTCGCCGGGAACAGAAACCCATCGTGCTCGTCACCGCTTACGATGCGCTCATGGCTCGGGCCGTCGCTGAATCAGAGGCCGATGCCATCCTTGTGGGCGACAGTGTCGCCATGGTCGTCCACGGTCTGCCTTCGACCGTTCATGCCACGTTGGAAATGATGTGCCTGCACACGGCCGCCGTGCGTCGGGGCGCACCCGACATCGTAGTGATCGCGGACATGCCTTTTCTCTCGAATCGACGCGGACTGGTAGCGGCGACCCAAGCCGCCGGGGTGCTCATGCAAGCCGGCGCCACCGCTGTTAAGCTCGAAGGCGTGTCCGGTCATGAAGACGTGATCGCGCACCTCGTCGGCAGTGGCATTCCGGTGATGGGCCATCTCGGGTTGACTCCGCAATCGGTCAACCAACTCGGGGGTTATCACCTGCAAGGGCGCTCGATTGATGAAGCGGCCCGCCTGCAAGCCGAAGCCAAACGTCTGGAAGAACTCGGCGCGTTTTCCCTCGTGCTCGAATGCGTTCCCTCTGCCTTGGCGGCGGAGGTCTCCGCCGCACTCACGGTGCCGACGATCGGGATCGGTGCGGGCGGCGGCACGTCCGGCCAGGTGCTGGTGTTGACAGATCTGCTCGGGCTCGACGCGAAATTTCGTCCGCGTTTTGCCCGGCGCTACCTTGATGGCCACGGCGAAGTATTAAAGGCGTTGAACGCCTATGCGCGGGATGTGCGCTCGGCGAAATTTCCCGCTCGCGAAGAGGTGATCGCATGAGAGCTCATCACAAAATGCATGAGTGGCGCGCGACCCGGATGGGCGGGAGTTACGCCGGGTGCCGCGTGGGTTTCGTGCCCACGATGGGGGCGTTGCATGAAGGGCATCACCAATTAATCCAACGCGCGCGGGCGGAAAATGATCGCGTAGTTCTGAGCATTTTCGTCAACCCGCCGCAGTTTAATGATCCGAATGATCTCACGAAATACCCGCGTACGCTCGAAGCCGACCTCGCGCTGGCTTGCGATCTGGTGGACGATGTGATCGTGCCGGAAGCGGCGGAAATTTATCCGGACAAGTATCGTTATCGCGTGACGGAAAATCAGCTAAGCACTGTGCTCGAAGGGGCGCACCGGCCGGGACATTTTGATGGCGTCCTGACGGTCGTGTTGAAGTTGCTCAATCTCGTGCAACCGCAGCGGGCGTATTTTGGCGAGAAGGACTGGCAGCAACTTCAGCTCGTGGACGGCATGGTGAAGGCATTGCACTTGCCGATGGAGATCGTCCACTGCGAAACCGTGCGCGATCCGGACGGTCTCGCGATGAGTTCGCGCAACCGGCGGCTCTCGCCGGCCGCGCGTGCACAGGCGGTGCGGTTCCCCCAGATTCTGCGTTCGGCGCCGACTCCGGCTGACGCGGTGCAGGCGTTGATCGCCGCCGGCTTCGAGGTGGATTATGTGGAAGAACGCGATGGCGTGCGGCTCGGTGCCGTGCGCCTCGAGAACGTGAGGCTCATCGACAATGTCCGACGTTAACCAACCGATTTCTTCTGATGCGGAATGTAGGGCCGGCGCTTGCCCCGCGCCTCGGCTGCCGCAAGTCCGTTCGACAGGCTCAGCGCTCGAGACAGCAGCCCGACAAAATACCGGCGCCAACCTCCTCTTCCTCTTCACCGGCTCCATCGCGTGCTACAAAGCGTGTGAGGCGGTGTCGCGCCTCGTGCAGAACGGGCATCGGGTGCGCGCGGTGGCGACGGCCTCCGCGCTGAAATTCATCGGTCCGGCTACGCTCGAAGGTCTCACGGGTTCAGCCGTGATGAGTGACATTTTTGCATCCGGTTCGGCGATGGAGCACATCAATCTTACCCGTTGGGCCGACTTGGTCATCGTTTGCCCCGCGACGGCGAATACGATCAATCGCTTCGCTGCGGGTTTGTCGGATGATTTGCCGGGATCGCTCTTCCTCGCGCACGATCGCAACAAGCCATGGCTGATTGCTCCGGCGATGAATCCAGAAATGTGGTCGCATCCGGCGACGGTGGCTTCGGTCGAAAAATTGAAATCGTGGGGCATGCATTTTCTGGCGGTCGGGGCTGGTCGCACCGCGTGCGGCGAAGTGGGCGAGGGCCGGCTGGCCGAACCGATGCTGATTGTCGCCGCCGTGGAAGCCGCGCTCGCGCGGCCCGTGCAACGCCTGCGCGTGCTGGTAACGAGCGGCGGCACCGCCGAGCCGATTGATGGCGTGCGCGTGCTGGCCAATACGAGTACGGGCGCAACGGGCGCCGGGATTGCGGCGCGCTTAGTCCGCGCGGGACACGAAGTGGTGTTGCTGCGGGCGCGACATTCGGAACGGCCGGAGGCGGCGTGTCGGGAAGAAACTTTCGGATCGTTCGCCGAACTCGATACTGCTCTCACGCGGCTGTTGGGTGGTGAGAAATTTGATTTCGTGATCCACGCCGCGGCGGTGAGCGATTTCAGTGTCGCGTTGATCGAAGTCGGCGGCGTGACGCAACCGGCCCAGGCCAAAATTGCTTCCGATGCGGCGCCGGTACTGCGGTTGAAATCGAATCCCAAGCTCGTGGACACCCTCCGCGCCCGCAGCGCGAATCCGCTATTGCGCGTGGTGGCGTTCAAGCTCACGCGCGGCGCCGGGGCGACCGAAGCGAAGGCAGCGGTGCAAAGCCTGTTCGACCATGCGAAGGCGGATTATGTCGTGCACAACGATCTCACGGCGAAGAAAACCGGCTGCGATTTTCCGGCCGATATTTATCAACCCGATGGGACCGTCGCGGCGCACTGCGCCACGCGGGTCGCGCTCGCGGAGACGCTCGAACAGTTGCTGGTTGAAATTCGAATCAATCGGGACGAGGGCGTCCCGGCTCCATCGCCCAAACCCCAGCCCCCAGCTCCCAACTCCTAACTCCTCGCTCCCATTCCCCCATGCTTCTCTGTCTCGATGTCGGCAATACCCAGATCCACGGCGGCGTGTTCGATGGCAACACGCTGCGGGTGCAATTCCGCAAGACGACGCATCCGGTCGGCTCGTCCGATGAATTCGGCGTGTTTCTCCGCACGGTGCTGCGCGAAAATAAAATCGATCCTTCCGGCGTCGAACGCGTGGCAATCTGCTCGGTGGTGCCGGTGGTGGCGTATCCGTTGCGGGCCGCCGCCATTAAATATTTTGGCCGTGAGCCCTTCATTTTGCAGGCCGGGGTAAAGACCGGACTGCGCGTGAAGTATCGCAATCCCCTCGAGGTTGGTGCTGATCGCATCGCCAACGCCATCGCGGCCACGCAGCGTCATCCGGGGCGCGATTGCCTCGTGATCGATTGCGGAACGGCCACGACTTTCGATGTGGTGACGGCGACGGGCGATTATCTGGGCGGCGCGATTTTGCCCGGCATCGGCGTCTCGGCGGAAACGCTTTCCAGCCGCACGGCGCGACTGCCCTCGGTGGAAATCACGCGGCCGGAAGTTGCCCTCGGTCGCAGCTCGGTCGAGAGCATTCAGGCCGGTTTGTATTTCGGTCACGTCGGCGCAATCCGCGAACTCACGCGTGAACTGAGCCGCGAAGCTTTTCCGAACTCGCAACCCGTGATCGTGGCGACGGGCGGATTCTCCCGGATGCTGGAGAGCGAAAAACTTTTCGACGAAGTCGTCCCTGAACTCGTGCTCTTTGGTCTCAAGCACGCGGAACAACTCAATCGTGAAACCGACAAGTAATAATGCCAACACCCACCCTGACGAATTTCGGACGTAGGGCCGGCTTCTGCCCTGAGCCTGTCGAGCGGGCTTGTGGCCGTGCTGCGGTCCATGATGGGGTCCCGGCAAGCGACAGCCCTACAAGATTCAAAAACACACCATAACTTCCCTCTACCCGCCATGCGTCTGACTCTCCTGAAATCCAAACTCCACCGTGCGACCGTTACGGCGGCCGATCTTAATTACGAGGGCTCCATCGCCCTCGCGCCCGAACTGCGCAAAGCGGCCGGCCTGCTCCTGCACGAGCGCGTGGAGATTTATAATATCAACAACGGCCAGCGTTTTGCCACCTACGTGATCGGCAGCCAGCGCAAGGGCGAGGTGATGGTGAACGGCGCCGCGGCGCGTTTGGTCCAGCCCGGCGACGAAGTTATCATCGCTGCTTACGCTGATTTCGAACCCGAGGAAGCGGCGAAGTACGAGCCCACAGTCGTGCTGCTCGACAAAAAGAACCGGCCGAAGTTGAAGCGCTGAGCGTTCTATTTGCGATCGGTCGTTGTCGTCAGGGACGTTGCTGCACTGATTTGAAAGGTGGAACGCGACCTCCGGGCGCGTTTTCGCACGACGCCAAAGCTACGACGGACAAGCCGGGCGCGTTATTCGACGTAGCCAAACAAACCTGTCCGGAGCTCGGGTTCCACCTTTCGGAATCAGGCTTCCCCTCCGGACACTCTGGCGCGCAGGATGGGACAAGGCGGTGCGGATTGACCCGATTGATCTGATCGATCGGTTGGCCTCAGAGGAGAACTAGGGCTCGATTGCTGGGAACGATGTATGCAATAGTTCGGTCCTACGCCTATGGACTCCCAAAAAATGACCGTCATGTCGCGCCAGGCCGTGCAGGAGGCGCAGAACGAGGCTCGTCGCCGCTCACATAATGAAGTGGAGACGTGGCATCTGCTCGTCGCCCTTCTCGCGCAAGAGGGCGGCATCATTCCCGGGGTAGTTGAAAAACTGGGGCTCACAGTCAGCGCCATGCAACTCGCGGCAAATCGTGAACTGGAGCGCTTCCCGAAAGTTTCGGGTGCGGTGGATGTTTCCAAAATCTACGTCACCCAAGCGCTCAACGAAGTACTGACCCAGGCCGAAGATGAGGCCGAGCAACTCAAGGACGAATATGTCAGCGTGGAGCATCTGTTCCTTGCGCTCATCAAGACCGGCAAGCCCGCCGCGCTGAAAAAGTATTTCGAAAGCTTTGGGCTTGATCGCGCCAAGGTGCTGAAGGAATTGAAACAGATGCGCGGCAACCAGCGCGTCACGACCGACAATCCGGAGACGACCTACGATGCGTTGGAGAAATATGGTATCGATCTCGTGGCGCAGGCGCGCAAAGGAAAGCTCGATCCCGTGATTGGCCGTGACGCGGAGATCCGCCGCGCGATTCGGATACTTTCCCGTAAAACCAAGAACAACCCCGTGCTCATCGGTGAACCCGGCGTCGGCAAGACGGCCATCGTCGAGGGACTGGCCCAACGCATTCTGCGAGGCGACGTGCCCGAGGGGTTGAAGGACAAGACGGTCTTCGCGCTCGATCTGGGCGCACTCGTGGCTGGAGCGAAATATCGCGGCGAATTCGAGGAGCGCTTGAAGGCCGTGCTCAGCGAAGTGAAGCAGGCCGAAGGGCGGATCATTCTCTTCATCGACGAACTGCACAATATCGTCGGCGCCGGCAAAACCGAGGGTGCGATGGACGCAGGCAATTTGCTCAAGCCCATGCTGGCGCGCGGCGAGTTGCATTGCATCGGCGCGACCACGCTCGATGAATACCGCAAGTACATCGAAAAAGACCCGGCGCTGGAACGCCGCTTCCAGCCCGTGGTGGTGGAGGAACCGACAGTCGAGGATGCTATTTCCATTCTGCGCGGACTGCGCGAACGCTACGAGTTGCATCACGGCGTGCGCATCCAGGACAACGCGCTCGTGTCAGCGGCGGTGCTTTCGCATCGCTACATCGCCGATCGATTTTTGCCCGACAAGGCGATCGACCTCGTGGACGAGGCGTGCGCCATGATTCGTACCGAGATCGACAGTTTGCCGACCGAACTGGACGAACTCCAACGACGTGTCATGCAACTCGAGATTGAGGAAACCGCTTTGCAGAAGGAGAAAGATGACGCGTCGAAGCGCCGTCTCGTCGAGTTGCGCAAGGAACTCGCGAATGCCAAGGAGAAGGCCACGGCGCTGCGCACCGTGTGGTTGAAGGAAAAAGAATCACTCGGACGCGTGCAGAAAGTCCGGCAGGAACTCGAGGCGGCGCGTCTGGAAATGGCCAAAGCCGAACGCAATTACGACCTGAACAAAATCGCCGAGCTCAAGCACGGCCTGATTCCTCAATTGGAAAAGGAACTCGCGAAGGCGGAGAAGACCGGGGCACCTAAGACCACGCTCGTGAAGGAAGAGGTTTCCGCCGAGGAGATCGCCGAGATTATTTCCAAGTGGACGCACATCCCGGTGACCAAACTGATGGAAGGCGACCGGGAAAAATTACTTAAGCTCGAAGATGAGTTGCATAAACGCGTGATCGGTCAGGACGAGGGCGTGCGCCTCGTGAGCGAAGCCATCTTGCGCGCGCGCGCCGGGATCAAAGACCCGCGCCGGCCTATTGGGAGTTTCCTGTTTCTTGGCCCGACGGGTGTGGGTAAAACCGAATTGGCGAAGACCCTCGCGGAGCAACTCTTTGATTCCGAAAACAACCTCATCCGGCTCGATATGTCCGAGTATATGGAGAAACATTCAGTCTCGCGCATGATCGGCGCGCCTCCGGGTTACGTGGGTTATGACGAGGGCGGCCAGCTCAGCGAGGCCGTGCGACGCAAGCCCTACTCGGTCGTTCTCTTCGACGAAATCGAGAAGGCTCACCCCGATGTTTTCAATGTCCTGCTGCAAGTGCTCGATGACGGCCGCATCACCGATTCGCAGGGCCGCACGGTGGATTTCAAGAACACCGTCATCATCATGACGTCTAACATCGGCAGTCGCCATTTGCTCGAAGGCGTAACGAGTACGGAGATTCCCGAGACCGTGCGTGAAGCCGTGATGGCTGATCTGCGGCAGGCATTTCGTCCGGAGTTTCTCAATCGCGTCGACGAGACCGTGCTCTTCAAGCCGCTCTCACTGGAGGAAATTGAAAAGATTGTTACTCTGCTCATCGCCGACATCAATAAACGGCTCGCGGACAAACGTGTCACTGTTTCGCTCGACACGAAGGCGAAGGCATGGGTGGCCGAGAAAGGCTATGATCCGGTTTTCGGAGCGCGTCCGCTCAAGCGTTTCATTCAGCGCCACCTTGAAACCCGCCTCGCCCGCGCGCTCATTGCCGGCGAGGTAGCCGAGGATTCCACCGTCACCTTCAAGGTGAAGGGCGATGAACTGGTGTTGGGGTAAGCTGAATTCGATGTAGCCGGGGGCGCTGACCCGAATGGCGCTAAGTTAAGGAGGTTGGACATCATTCTACCATGCGTGATCAGGCCAACTATGTTGCATGAGGAATGTAGGACCGGCCCTAGTGGCCGTGCCGGAGTGCGCACCTGAAACGACACGCCCACCAGGGGCGGCCCGACGAAATACCGCAGCAAATCATCGCAGAGGAAACGTCAGGCAGGCGACGATCATGCCGCTTAACTTAGCGCCCCCGGCTACACTCTAGCTAATTTGTATCGAGCATCTGCGTTGCCTTGGAAACGAAATTCCTTTGTCCGTAGGCGCTGCGTCGGCTTGCTCATTCTTCCGCGAGCCAGGCTTCGCGGGCGAGTTCGACGTGAAGCGGGAGCACTTTCTCGTAGTCGTAATACCGTAGGGCTTTTGAATAGGCGGTGGGCGTGAGGGATTTGCCGCTGCGCTCTTTGGCGAGGCACGTCCACAGCATCTTCGAGAGAGCGATCGGATCGCCGGGGGCCACGAGATAGCCGTCTTGCCGCTGGCCGATCATCTCGGCAATGCCATGCACATCCGTGGTCACCATCGGCGTGCGGAAGGCCATCGCTTCCATCACCACCCGCGGAAATGATTCTTCGTAGCTGGTGCAGACAAAAAGATCTGCGGCGACAAAGAAATCAAACACCTCGCGCGTCTCCGGCACGAGGGTGACGTTGGTCAGGCCAAGATTTTTCAGATCGCGCAGGAGCAAATCGAGGTAAATGCCCGGTCGCGCTCCCACGAGGACGAAACGGAATTTGCCGCGATGGCCTTGGTGATGGTTGAAGTGGTCGATGGCGCGTAGGAAAATGTGCTGACCCTTCCGCTCGCACACCGTGCCGATGTTGGCGATCACAGTTTCGTCGTCGGCGAAGCCGTGTTTGCGGCGGAGCGCAACGCGGTCGGCCGTGCGGCGGAATTCCTCGATCTCGTCGAGCCGGATCCAGCTGGGAACGATGCGGAAATTACCGTGCAGGTTGTCGTCTTCGTAATACGCGCGGGTTGCCGCGCAGAGAAACAGCGTGTGCGTGGCGCGGGCGAGGGCGTCGTGCACGAGCGCATGCAACGGCAGTTCGAGTTTGGCGGCGAAGAAGCGGAAAACGGAGGAACTTTCGTGGATGTAGAAGAGCGAGGGCTTGCCGGCGCCGCGGGCGAGCGTGATGCCCCAGAAACTCACGAGGGTGTTGCAGACGACGAGGTCGAGGTGTTCCCAATCGATGGTTTGCGCAAGTTCGCTGAGCCGTTGATGAAATGTTTCTTCATTCGGCGAAGCATAGAGCGGGGCCGCGTCCACGAGAGTGATGTGCGCGCCGAGCGCTTCGAACGCTGTGCGCAGCGGACCATCCTGGGAGGATAAAATTTCCAAACCGAAGCCGGCGGTTTTCGCCATGTAGGTGGCGTACTCGAGGAGAAAAAGTGGCGCGCCCTCGAGATTCAGATTGTGGGTCAACAGGAGCAGACGAAGTTTTCCGGCCCGCGTGGTGCGGGCGCTGAACGCGCCGCGGCAGCGGATCTGCGCGCCGCTCAGTTCGAGGTGTGGGCTGAAGTAGGGATCGCGATAACTGGGGTAGCGCCGGACAAACGCGATGTGCTCGGCCTCGTTGAAGGTGATGCCACGCGTGGCGCTGCCCCAATGCATGAGCTGCGCCTGTGGCGTGTAAATGACGCGAAGGTTTTGTTTTCGCGCGCGCAGGCAGTAGTCCACGTCGTTGTACGCCACGCCAAAATCTTTTTCGTCAAATCCGCCGAGCTCGCGGTAGAGCGACGTGCGCGTCATCAGGCAGGCGCCGGTCACTGCGGAGACTTCGCGCGCGACGGCGTGCCAGACCACCTCCACGTCATTGCCGTGCACTTTGGCGAACGGGGTATCGGCGAGGCCGCCGTGCGGCCCAATGATGATGCCGGTGTGATTGAGGTTTTTTTCCGGGTAAACGAGTTTGGCGCCCACGATGCCGACATCGGGTTGCGTAAACCAACCGGCCATTTCTTCCAGCCAGCCAGCCTCAAGCGCGTTGACGTCGTTGTTGAGGTGCAGCACCAGCGGCGTGTCGAGATGGGGCCGGGCGGCGTTGACGAGTTTTGAGTAATTGAACGGGGTCTGCGGATCGGCCGGGCGGACTACCGTGCAGATCAGGTCGATGCGTTTTTGGATGGCGGCCAGATAGGCCACGGCATCGGCGTCGCGGGAATGATCGTCCACAATGATCAGTTTCACGTAGCGCCAGTCGACCGTTTCATCGAGCAGTTCGATGCATTCCTGGAGCCGATATAGATGATCGCGGGTCGGGATGACGATGGTGACTTGGAGTCGCGTCAGAATGGATTTCTCCCAGCGCAATTGATGGAAACGCAGTTGCCGATGATGACCAATTTCGGGTAAAAAGGGCACTGCGGCCCAACCGCGCCGGTGCACGGCATCAGCGAGCGCCTGCCGCGCCTGCTCATACGAAGGATCTGCGAGGGCGAGGGCCGAGGGCCGAGCCCGGGCGTGGTGGCAGATGAGCGGGACGTGGGCGACTTGCTCGGCGCGCAATTTATCACCGACCCGCAGTAATACATCGTACCAGAGTACCCGATCAAATCCCTCGCGAAATGAGCCGAGCTCCACGAAACGTTCGCGGCGGATCACACTGAGTTGCCCGGGAAATAATCCTGAATCGGCCAACGCCGGACTCCACACGGGTTTGAAAATCGGGGCGGTCCGGACGCCGGCGTTGTCCATGCGATCTTCATCCGTGTAGATGAGTTCGAGAGCCGGATTGGCGGCGAGACGATCAGCCAGCTCGACGAGCGCATCAGGCGAAAGGCGCGAATGCCCGGGGAGCAAAGCGAGATGCGTGCCCTTGGCTTGGTGCGCGGCGGCGTTGAGCGTGCGGATGAAATTATTTTGGTCGGAGACCGGCTCGGATTTTATCCGGGGATCGCCGGACGGCCCCGTCACGTCGCCTGCGAAGGTGGCCTGCCAGTGGGGATAAATTTGTTTGGTGAGCGAGGCCGCGAGTTCCTGCAGCTGGGTCGGCGTGCAGCCCCGCGTATCCACGAGCAACCCGAAGCGCGGGCCGACGGTTTCCAGTTTTTCCACCGTCGTTTCCAACCGCTGACGCAGATGGGGCGTGAGCTGGTGCGTGATGGTCCAGGCGGGATAAGGATCGGCGGTAATTGGTTGGGGTGGGGCGATCCGGGCCGGTGCATGCTGGCGGAAGAAATCGTAACCTTCGCGGCACCCGCGCCAGAATTCGCCCAGCGGCCCGAGTTGGACGCCTTCCGTTTTGCAGGCTGACCAGAAGGTACGGACGGTCTCGAAAAACAGCGCGCGACTCAGGACCGGTAGCGGGCGTTCCCAGCGGTTGCTGCTGCGTTGATAGAAGCGTTGCACAAAGACGATGTGCCGCGTGTTGTCTTCAAGTTCGGCGAAAATTTTCAGGCACACCGGATCACCGGCACGTTCGTCGATGTCGACCATGCCGAAGAACTGCGATTTTCCAGCGTAGGGATGGTCGGGAAAACGCGCCTGGACCTCGGGGCGTTCGCGGGTGCCGTAATCCATTTCGCTTTCCGCGAGCGGATGCGTGGATGCAATCAGGCGACGGATGCGCTGTTCCTGATGAATGATCCAGCCCTCGACGCGTAACTTGTCGAATTGCGCGCAACCGATCGCGCGCGGATTTTCCAAGGCTCCGAAGAAAGGCGGATTGGGCAGCGTGTTCAGCCGCACCACCGAGGATTCGCGGGCGAGCGTACGGGCGAGCGGCGTGAGATCACCGGTGGGATCAGCGCGCCGGGCCTGCAAAAGTTTAAGCAACTGATCAGACACGACGCCGGGATTGAGCCGCAAGCCGGGGCGCGGGCCGGCCTGGACCGTGATGTCGGTCCGCCAAAACTCGACCCAGCGTCCGCCAGCATCGAGCAGTTCGAGCCGCAGAAGTTTCGCGCCGCGCGGGGGTTGGACCAGCAGGCAGAATCCCAGGTGCGGCAGGCCAACGTAATTGCGGTAGTGACGCTCGATGTGTTCGCGCGGTTGACCCAAAATGCCCATGTAAGCCACGTCGTCGATTACAGCGCGGATGTCCGAGAAAATCGCTCCCACCTTCGAATAAAACCAGCCGCTGATCCAGACCGGCTCGCCCTTGAAAACCCAACGCTTGGGTTCTTCCACGTCAAAAATGTAGGCGTCGTTTTCGTTCACGGTTGGGTGGAGAAACTAAGGCGAGACGGAAGGGCGAGCGCAAGCCCGCGCCAAGGCCGCGTGCAGCGGCAGGGAATTGGCCTCGTGAAAACGCCGGACGATGGACGCGCGCGCTTTCTCCGCGCGCCGCGTATCGCCGATGAAATGGGCGTTGAGTGATTGCTTGATCGCTTCGGCGAGCTGAAAGCGGTCGCCCGGTGGAACGATCCACGCTTCGTCTGCCGCCAACATCTCGGGAATACCATTTACGTTGGTCGTGACAATGGGCAGGTGGAACGCGGCCGACTCGAGCAGCACGCGGGGAAATGATTCCTCGAAACTCGTGCACACAAAGACATCCGCCAGCCGGTAGAAATCGAAAATTTCCCCCGACTCGGGGAGGAAGCGGGCGAGATTGAGCTGATGGTGCGCGACGTCGTGCTTCAGCAGTTCGAGGTAAACCCCGGGACGCGCGCCGACCATGAGGAATTGGATTTTCTTGCCCGGGTAGGCCGTGGGCAACTCAGCTTTGAGCAATTCGATGGTGCGGATGAAAATGTGCTGCCCCTTCCGTTCGCAGATCGAACCGATGTTCACGATGAGTACGGCGTCCGGATCAAGCCCGTGTTTGCGGCGCAGGTCCGCCTTCGTGTGCGTCGCCGCGAACGCGTCGACGCGGGCGACATCGACCCAGCTCGGGAGCGAAATGAAATTTCTTCGGTCGCCGAGGTAATTGAAAACGGTGCGCGAGGATTCGGCGGTGAACACCACGCGGTCCGCTTCGCGAAAGGCGGCTTCGATGAGGGGAATCAGCGCAGGCGAAACTGACGGCGCGAAAAAGCGCCGGATGGGCGCGCTCTCGTGGACGTAGAGCATCACCGGCAAACCGGCGCGGCGCGCGGCATGTACGGCCCAGAAGGAAACCATGGTGTTGCCGATCACGAGATCCGTTTCGCTCCATGGCAAATTCGCGGTGGCCATGGCGAGGGCGGAATGAAAGGCGGGCACGGATTCGGCCCTCAGTGCAACGGCCAGATCGACCAGCTCCACTGTCATGCCCGCCTCGGTGAAGACGCGGCGCATCGGACCTTCAACGGGTGAAACCACGCGCACGCGGGCTCCGGGCTGGTTGTGAAGAAATTTTGCCAGCTCAAAGATAAACCACGGCGCGCCCTCGAAATTCAAATTATGGGTAACGACGAGAATTCGCAGCGGACGAGCGGGCGATTTCGCATCGACGCTTTTTAAACGCGCCCGGAGATCGCGTTCCACCTGGGGAGCGGGGGCTTCGGCGCGATAATGAGCCCAGGCGGTTTTTGCTCCTGCGAGAATTTCTGCCGTGCTGCCCAGCGGCACGCCGTAGCGGATGGCGGCACCGCGCACGGCCCAGAGGGCGCGGGCGAAAGCGGCGCGCGAGAGCGGCGGGAGCGCGACATCGGCGCCGGCCATGACGCGGAGCGTGCAGCGTTGGGCGAAAGCGAGATGCTTTTCACCGTTTTCCAGCTCGGCAAAAAGGTTGACGAGGACCGGCGAACTTTGCGTTGCGGGCAACTCCACGTGGCCGGCAAACTGGGCGCGGGCTGCATCGGGCAGATCGGCGAACACGCCACCGATGTCCGCGCGCGGCAGCCCGTGGAGCAAAACAGATTCCTGCATGGCATCGACGAGCGCGGTGATGCGAACGATTTTTTCGGTGCGGTGGGCCAGCCAGCCTTTGATCGAAAGCCGGCCATAGCGGAGCGAGCCGGTGATATCGGGTTCCTCAAGCGCGCCGAAAAACGGCGGTACCGGGAGGGAATTGAGCGGGATAGCGAGGGCGGCGGAAACGAGTTCATCGGCATGCGCTGTCCACGAAATAGCCAGGCGTTCGTTTTTCCGGCGAAGTAAAGTGGGCAGCAATTCCGGCAGGAGGCTGGCGATCGGACGGGGGGCGGTGCCGACCGGGGCGGCAGCGCTCACGGTGATGTCGTGGCGGAAGAATTCCTGCCACTCGCCGGCTTGGTCGCGCGCTTCGATGCGGAGCAACCGCGCGCCGCGGTGCGGTTCGACGTGAAAGACAAAACCGGAATAGGGCGGGCCGGCGCGGCCGAGCAGACTTTCGTCCCAGCCGGGCTTGGGTAAACCGTGCAGCCCGAGAAAAGCCCGGCCATCGATCCACAGCCGCAGATTGGAGTAGAAACGGTTTTTCCCCGCAAAGATCCAACCGCCCACCCAAGTTTTCCCGAGGGGAAACTGCCAGTCCGGCGGATGAATTTCCACGGCGAATCGCCGGTCGGCGTTGGAGTTCATGACAAGGCCGGTTGATCTTTCCGAGGGAGGGCGCGACCTCGACGAGTGCCATAGCCTCGTCGGCTGGGCGCGCCGAATAACACTCGCGGACGGCCCAGTGGTCCGTACCTACCTTGAGCCGGATTCGTGCAGTTGAACTCATTTTGCCGAATGAACCGAAGCGAACGGGAAGGTGGTCGCCGATTCTTGTCGGGCCGTCTTGTCCGCCAAATCCTCGTCGACGACCGAAGTCCGGCGTAGGCTGATCCACATCGGCGATAGAGCGTCGGTGTGGAAACCAACGCCCACCCAATCCGAGGAAACCGTTCCCTTGTAGGGCCGGTGCTTGCGCCGGCCAAGGATACCCGCCAACAGGCCGCCGCAAGCAGCGGCCCTACATAAAGCACGAACCGTGTTTCTTCCCGGCCGGAGCAAAACGTGTTTTGCGGTTGGGGGCTGCACGATTTCGGTTTAGCGCCGTTACGAGGAAGTAATTGCCTCATGGATAAAACACGTCGGACGACAGCGTGGCGGTTTCGCGGACCAGAGCGAGATGCTGGGGTAGGGCAACACGTTCGTCGTGCCGCCTCGTCACCGATTGTTGGGCGCGGCTCAAGCGACTGGTGTCGCCGGCGAAGAAGGCGGCGAGCGCACGACGCAGTGCCGCAGCGAGCAAATAATAATCACCGGACTCGACCAGCCAGGCTTCCTGCCCGTTGACCAATTCTGGAATACCAAACACATCCGTGCTCACGATGGGCGTGCCGAAGGTGGCGGCTTCCATGAGCACGCGCGGCGAAGATTCCTCGAAGCTCGTGCAAACGAGAATATCGGCGAGGCGATGAAAATCGAAATTCTCCATCGTCTCCGCGACGAAGCGCACGCTCTGCAAACCGGCGGCGGCGACCTTGGCTTGGAGGGCTTCGAGAAAAGCATCCGGCCGCGCACCGACCATCACGAACTCGATTTTCCGTTGCGGGTAGAGGGAGCGCAATTCCGGTTCGAGCAATTCGGCGGCTTGGATGAATATTTTCTGGCCCTTGCGTTCGCACACGGTGCCGAGGTTGAGCAGGAGAATGGAGTCGGCGGCGAAACCGTGTTTCGCGCGGAGCGAGGCTTTGTCGTGCTGGGCGACGAAGGTGTGGATGGCGGCGACATCCAACCAACTCGGGAGGACGCGAAAAGTTTGGCGACGATCCAGGCCGGCGAAGACTTGACGGGAGGCGTTGGCGGTAAAGGCGACGCGTTGGGCGAGGGTGAGAGCGTCCTCGATGAGCGGAAACAGCGCAGGGTTGACCAGTGCGGAAAAGAAGCGCGAGACCGGCAGACTTTCGTGGACGTAGAGGAGGGCGGGTTTGCCCGCGGCCTGCGCGAGATGCACGGCCCAGAAAGAAACAAGCGTGTTGGCCAGCACGAGATCGACGGTGCTCCAGTCGATCAACCGGCAAACTTCGCCGAGCTCCGCGTGAAAATCCGCGATGGAAGTCGCTGTGAGCACCGGCGAAAGATCGTGCACGGCCACTTCCATGCCGGCGGATTCAAAGAGCTGGCGCAGTGGGCCATCGACGGGGGAAATCACGCGGAGGCTCACGCCCGGCTGGCGACGAAGATAAGCGGCGAGTTCGAGGACGAGGCGGGGCGCGCCTTCGAAATTCAAATTATGCGTCACCACCAGAATGCGCAGCGGACGATCGTGGCCGGTGGCGGCGTAGTGGTTGATCCGGGGCGTGATCGGCTTGACCGGATAATCATGCCACGCGGCCCGACTGGCGCGGATGATTCCCGACGTGGAAATTCCGAGGCGCGCGGCGGCACGCGCGAGCGCCCAGACGGCTTGGGCGTAGCGGAAAACCGAAACCGCGGGAGTGGTTTGCCCGGAGGCGCTGGAAATTCCCGGCGTGAAACGTTGGGCGAAGGCGAGATGTTTTTCCCCGTTGTCGGGCTCCGCAAAAATTTTGAGGAGCACCGGGGCGTTTAAGCCGGCGGGGAAATCTACCTGACCGACGAACGCGGCATTGGCGTGCTGGGCGAGATCGGAGAATTTTCCGGCGATGTCGTCTCGCGCGAGGCCATAGGGCAGCGGTATCTCGTGACGCGGATCGATGACTGCGGTGAGCCGGGTGATCTTGCTCGTGCGATGCGTCAGCCAGCCCGTGACGGAAAGCCGGCCATGAATCACACGCCCGTGTTGGACACGACCGAGTTGGGAAGGTTCTTCCAGTGCGCCGGCGAACGGTGGATTGGGCAGGGCGTTGAGCGGCTCCGCGATAATCGTCGCGAAGATTTCATCGGCGAGGCGGGCGAGCCCGCGCTCCGGCTGACGGTTGGCGCGACGCAGTAAAGAGGGGACGAGACCCGGCAGACTGGCCGCGAGATTTGCGGGAGCGGGCGGGAGCGCGGCGTCGGCGGCGACGGTGATCCGCGTGCGGAAAATGTCCGTCCATTGACCACTCAGGTCGCAGGCTTCCAAGCGGAGCTGGGTGGCGGAGCGCGGCGGGGCGAGCAGAAAGGAAAACCCCGAATAAGGCGCGGCGGTTTCGCCAGAGCGGGGCAGGCCATGTAGGCCGAGCATGGGTTTGTGATCGAGCCACGCGCGGATTTCGGTGATGGCGTTGCCGGGCGTCGGTCGCAGCCAGCCCGCGATCCAAGTCGGCCCCGCCGGAAAACGCCAGTCAACCGGATGAATATCCACGCAGATTTTCCAGCCAGAGGGCAGCGTCATGGCCGGAGGAAGGAGGAAGAGGGGAGAGCGTCGGAACGCGCGATGGTTGACATGGACAACCCGGCCAAATTGAGCCGTCGCCGTGGCAGGTCAACCCTCGGCTGCGGGTCTCCGACACCAGTGCCTTAAGGTGGGGCGTGACCTCCGGGCGCGCCTGCCTAGAGCTTGCTTGCGGTCAGTTTGCCGAATCAGCCGAACCCGTCGAGTCGGCCGGCGCAGCACCCACCTGATCATCCGCGTACGAAGCTATACGCGGTTCCCGCGTGTCCAGCCACAGTCGGATATATTCCCCAAAGCCGGAGAATGGTTTTTCTTACAGTGAGGCAGAAAGGCGATGATCTTTCGGATATGTGAAACATTCACGGCCGAGCTGAGGTTGGCACTGGCCAAAGCGGTCTGCCAATCGGGGAGAGAAACGGGCGGATGAAAAGACCAGCGCTTTGGTCCGTTGGGGACCAGTTGATTTTTTGCCCGGGAAAAACGAGCGGCAAAAGCTCAACCCAGTAAAATCACGGATTGATTCCCAAAGGCTGAGCAGAATGCTTTTGGTAAATGACCTCCCGGGCAAACGCTCAACCCAGTTGCGGTGAATTGCATTGATGGGCGGAAGAAATTATGACCAGAAGCTATCACGTCACACGGGAGCGAGCTGACAAGGCGGTGGATGCGGGCGATTTGGAGCCGACCTGGCTGGCCCTCTGAGAAGGCGTGGGTGAAGAAGGCAGAAGAAAAGAAACGCGTATTGGGGAGAGCCTAGCCTAGCCCCTCTACGACTCCGAATCGCGCGATTGTTTCGGCTGAGGAGAAGTGCACGACGAAAGCAAAGACCGGTGGCGATCTCACTGAGAGCTTGGACAGCATGCTCGCGGCGAATGGAAAGCCGATCAAGCCACCACAGACAACGACCGGGAGCTCAGCTCCCAGTCAGCCGAGCGCCGCCCCGGCCCGGCGAAACCGGGCTCGCGGCGGAAGGGAAATGAATCCAATTTATAAAAATGATCTTCACCGAAATTAAGCCGCAAATCGAGAAGCTCCCGCACAAGGAGATGGTCAAGGCCATGGCATACATCAAGCATCTCTTGCGCGCGGAAAATCCCGCCTATCAGGCCGAACTGGCGCGGCGGCACGCCGAGTTGGATGCCGGTCAGGGGATCACACTGGCCGAGGCGAAGCGGCGGCTGGAAAACAACTGAGCGGCAGCCGTGGCCGCTTGCGAAGTAGTTTTGCAGTCACAGGCTTGGGCTACGCTGGCCGCGACCAAGGGAGCGCCGCACCGCCAGATGCTGGCCATGCTGGAGCAGATGGGAGCCGAACCGTTTCGGTTGGGAGATTTCCGGCAACCTGACCAGACGGGACGGAGCAACGAGGTGGCGCTGATCGGGGAATGACTTGTCACCTATTGGAGTGACCATGCCGTGCGAGAAGTCAGGGTGGTTGCATTGGAGCGGGCTGATGACGGGCCCTAAACGCAACGCCGATAAAACATCAGAGCAAACAACCAAACCTGATCCATTTTAGCGGGATCGACCACCAGACTCTTGTACCGGCCTTGGAAAAGATGGCCCCGCTCAGCCCGGAATCGGTTGAAGCGCACGGCGAAGCTGCCCTGCAACCAGCGCATGCCCTCCACGAGGTTCCCGTGGGGTGTCGAGATCGCTAGATGATAGTGGTTCGACATCAGGCACCACGCGTGCACCTCCCAGCCGGTCTTCGCGCAGGCCTCATCCAGACATTGCAGAAAAGCCGCCTTCGCCTTCTCTGAGCGAAAGAGGTCCAGCCGGTAGTTCCCCCGGTTCAACACGTGGTACCCCCCCGCCGCCGACTCCAAGCGCAGTGGTCTCGCCACGCCCGCCAGAAAACCAGCTCACCGCATCAGCGGAAGCGCAAACAACCAAGCTTGACCCCCTCCGTCAGCTCCTTGACCCCCTCCGTCAGTTCCCCTCCGTCATGCCCTCCGTCATGCCTCTTGGCGGTTGGGGGCAACCGCCGCTACCATCAGGTCTGACAAAATCTAAAAATATTAACCCTGAGCTTATTCATGCTCGCTCGCGGTGTTTTCCACATCAAGTGCGTGATTGAGCAGGAGAACGAGAATTATTTTCGAGCCCTTCACTGCGCCGTGGGTTGAGTCGCTTAAACTTCGACCAACGCGTTGAGGTCAACGCGTTCCACCTCCTCAGGCATTCGCGAGCGTGTTCGCGGTATTCAGGTGCTCGCTCCCCGTGTACTTCGTCGATTGTTCGTCCGCGTGATAACTGGAGCGCACCAGCGGGCCGGACTCGACGACGCCGAAGCCAATGCTCAACGCGTAGTCCTTTAGATGTTTGAATTCCTCCGGCGGGGCCCAACGGTCTATCTTCCAGTGTTGCGGCGTGGGCTGGAGATATTGGCCGATCGTGAGAATATCGATTTTGTCGGTGGCGAGATCGCGCAGACATTGCTCGACCTCAGCAGTGGTTTCGCCGACGCCGAGCATCAGGCCCGTCTTCGTGGTGAAGCCGCGGCTCTTCGCGTGACGGAGCACGCTGCGGCTGCGGTCGTAGCGGGCCTGCACGCGCAACGGGCGTTGGAGGCGCTCGATGGTTTCGACGTTGTGATTAAAAATGTCGGGCTTCGCGTCGAGGACGATGTCCACTTGGTCGAGGTTGCCCTTGAAATCCGGCACGAGCACCTCGATGGCGCAGGTGGGATTCTTGTACTTGGAGGCGCGAATCGTCGCGGCCCACACGCTGGCGCCGCCGTCTTTCAAATCGTCGCGGGCGACGGAAGTGATCACGCAATATTTCAGGCCCATTTTTTGGATGGCATCGGCCACGCGGGCGGGTTCGCCGAGATCGATCTCGGTGGGGCGACCGTTTTGGATCGCGCAGAAATTACAGGAGCGCGTGCAGATGTTGCCGAGAATCATGACGGTGGCGGTGCCGCGCGACCAGCATTCGCCGATGTTGGGGCATTGGGCGCTCTGGCAGACCGTGTGCAGCTTGTTGTCTTCGACCAGCTGGCGGGTGGCCTGATAGGCCGGGCCGGAAGGGAGCTTGGCGCGGAGCCAGTCGGGTTTGCGAAGAGAGGGCGTCATGTGAGGAGAACGGTGAAAGAAACTAACCGCCACTTCACGCTAATTTTCGTGAAAATAAAATGATGATTATTGGAAGGTGGTCGCCGATTTCCACATCGGCGATCAGCATCGGTCTGGAAACCGACGCCCACCAACGAGCTAATCTTAGGTGAGTCGTGCTTTCATCCAGAGGTTTAGCCACAAAGCGGCACGAAAAATCAGGTACCAACGAAACTCTCAAGGCGCCTATAGGCGCGCGTGAAACTATTGCCACAAGCAGAAGATTTCTCGCGCCTCTTCATGGCAAAAAATGTTTGGTCGGGCGCGCTCAAGGATGAAGCTGAATGTCCAACCTGAAGCAAAAACGTGAGTATCGGAAACCAGCCGTAGTCTGTAGTCATACCTCGGTCAGAGCCCATGAAGCTCAGCCCCCAACGCGGGACCGGCTTGGAGGTCCCGCG
>JBBRBC010000032.1:0-45598 GCA_038206205.1 Opitutales bacterium | reverse complement strand
CGTTGCACCGCCGCAACCACCGCCCGCCTTTTTTCAAAGCGCAGCTTCTCCTTGTGCGTGGATACTTTCTTTTTTTTGAGGGCCATTCACAGACCATACACTTTTCTATTATTAATGCACGAACTTATGCAACGATTGATATGACTACAGACTACGGCTGGTTTCCGATACTCACGTTTTTGCTTCAGGTTGGACATTCAGCTTCATCCTTGAGCGCGCCATGGATGAGACTTGCACTCATGGTTGTTGGTTTTCATGGACGCACTCAGGCTTGGTTGTTTGCTGTCGTCGCAACGTCTTCAATGATCCCAGCGGCACCGATCGCGCCAGCCCTTCGACAAGCTCAGGACTGTCACGATCTCTGCGTCCTCTTTCGCTTCGTGAACGTCGCACCGCTCAACCGGAGCGCGAATCAACCGGTCTTGCGAACATGGTAAGCGGTGCGGGTGGCCTTGATGACGTGCACGTCGTGCTTCTGCTGATTCGCTGCGCTCGTTGGCCCGACCAGTTTCTTGACCTCGGTGAACAGTCGCTTTCAATTCAAGTCACAGATTTATCATTTGCGTTCGCCAAATCAGTTTAAACGCTGAGCAATAATCATCCGGCCGTGCAACGATCCGGCGGCTCAATTCCTCCGGCAGGAGCCACTCTCCCCGCTCGATTTCCTCCGGACAGAGAGTGAAGGGTCCTTCTGATTCCACCCGGTAGACCCACACAAATTCCTCCCCGGTTTCCTCACACGCCTCGAAACGCAGCCAGCGCGCTGGTGGTTTAGCCAGGCGCAGTCCAATCTCTTCCTGTAATTCCCGCCATGCCGCCTGATCATAATTCTCGCCGGCGTCCAAATGCCCGGAGCACGAGGAATCCCATAATCCCGGCGACTTGTCTTTGCTCATCGAGCGCTTCTGGAGAAATACCTGTCCGGCATGGTTGAACACCAGCACATGCACCGCCCGGTGCAGCCAGCCGTGCGCGTGCACTTCGCGCCGCGTCGCCTGGCGGATCACGAGATCCTGATTATTCACCACATCAAATAATTCTTCCGAGTTTTGCCCCATGGTTCACCCTCTTGCGACCGGGGCGATCAGCGCAAGCCCGGAACACGGGTTGAACGGACCGGACAGAGTGTGATCGCCCAGCACTCATTCCTGTCGATCCAGCGAAACGCATTTGTGTTTTTCATCACAGATCAGAATGAATTTCCCTTGAATGCCGTCCTGCGTGATGAAGCGTTGCAGCAGTGACGCCGGAAACTGGACGTTTTGCCCCGTCGTGGAACGGGCTATCACCTGACGAACCTTACCGCGGTAGTAATCCAGATATTTCTCTGGCGGAATCAGGAGATGAAATTCGTAGCGATGCATAGACGGGCAAACCGATCCCAGTTGATCGACGTGGATTTCTCAACCCGAGTCCGCCGCACGTCAAACGTCAAGCGCCCTACCCCAGTCCCCCCCCGCTCTTCATTGGTTCGGCTGGTTGGCTCTTCTTGCGACCGAACCCCCAGGAGAAGGCCACGTTGAGTTGTTCAGCCCCGCCTACGCGCACGCCGTGAAACATGGTTCGGCCATCGCCGTCGAATGCAGGAGCCGGGCGACAGTGATCAGCAGCTCCGCATCGGCGATCAACCGTGCGACATCTTCGCCCGGATATCCGGCCCAATATTTTAAATCGTGGAGAAAGCCCGCCTGATAGATGCTGATGCGCTGCCATTCGTTTACCCAACCCGTGCAGCCATCGCTCTTGAACGGACGTGAGGGTGGATCGCTTTCGATCTTTCGCCAGAGTTCATCGAGGTGGAGTTGCGCGCAGATTTCCTTGATGCGGGGGAGTGGCACTTCCTTGTTTTTGCTGGCAGGGTGAACTCAATGCTTGGGGGAGCTACGGGGGCATCAGCCGCAAGCAAAGGCAGTCGGGTAGGGCCAAGGACCGCAAACATGATGAGTGAGGCAATTCGAAGAATGCGCATAAGGGAATCCATAGAGTAGCCTGGTCCGCCATTCAAAACCGAAAAATCATTTTAAACTACTCGGCAAGTCCTCAGCGCACCCCGAACACCTGCTGCAACATCGTCTCCAAGTCCTCGCCGGGTTCATTCGCACCGCGCCGCACTCTCACGAGTGACTTGCACCGAGAGGAGCGCACGGCATTGGCCTCTGTTGATAAAATTTCCACGGAACCCGGTTTCCGTCCGGCCACTTCGCCCGTGGACAGCGGCGTCCATGCATAGGGCAAGCCGGTGGAATTGCACGCCACCTCCCAGCCACCGATCAATCCAGCGGGCAGCGGTTTTTGCAGCAAGGTTGGATAACGTTGAATAAAATCCGGCACCCGGGTTGTCACTACGCGCACCCGGACCACCGGACGCAGGCGATCAAGATATTGCTGAAAATCCTCGATACGGCCGGCCCGCCATTGTCGCAAAAAATCCAGCGGGTCGAGCCCCATCAGGTTCATGCCATTCCAGATGCCGTGGTCATTCCGGTTACCGAATTTTTTGCCTTGATACCACTGGTCAAAATTATCAGTGGCGCGCAGACCGATCTCAAAATGCAGATGAGCACGATTCCGGGGAATGTTGCCACTGGAACTATGCCCCATCAAGGCGATCACCTGTCCGGCTTTAACCGTGCCCCCGGGACGGATCCCCGACTCCACGCGCCCCAGATGCGCGTACAGCGTGTAAACGGCCGGCGTCAGCCCCGGATGCTCCAGCACAATGTACCGCCCGTAATTGCTTTCTCCGGCGACGAGCGCGACGTAACGGACCACGCCATCCATCGCCGCAAAAATCGGGTCGGTCGGCTCGCCGCGCCGGTCGCGCTGCACTGACTTGAGATCAAGTCCTTCATGAAATTGCGCGCCACCGCTTCGCGCGCAGCCAAACAAGCCCGACTCGGGATCGCCCGATACGGTCGGTTGAATGAAACTTTCGATGTTCCGCCCCTGCTCCCAGGCTTTATTCGGCGTCGGCCAGACAAAATTGATTCGCGCCGCCTGCACCGCAGGCAAACTCGCGAGCAGAACCAAAATGATGAAAATATAACGGCGCACGGGATTACTTGATATTTTTCTGCCCGATCCGGGCAAGCTCAGCCGAGGTGTTTTTCAATTGTTTGACGAGTGCTGGCAGTCTCTCTTCCGGCACCTCGATAAAAATCAGCACGAGGCCATCCGCCATGGCGTGTTCGATCCGATGCACGCCAAGAAACTCGTCATTGAGCGAGAGCACCAGCCGGCGCCCCTGCGCCGGCACCGACAAACGGTAGAGATCACGCGTCGCTGCCGGAGTGAATTTCACCTGCAAGCAAAGTCCCAACTCCACCCGGGCGATTTCGGCGTCACTGAGGTCGTACTCACTGAAGACCGGTTTGGGCGCCACGTTCAGGTTGATCCCGCTCTGCGGGAGATGCACCGTCACGGCGGCTTCATCCGGTTTTGCTTCCAGATAAAATCGGGCGATGAGAGGCGCGGTTGCCGGTTCTTTGGGCGACGAGGTCTGGCAGGCAGTTAAAACCAAACCCGTCAAAATCAACAGAACGAGGAGATAATTTCTCATGGTGAATCAGGTCCTCCGGCGAAAGCCGCAATTACTTCCGCGCCCACGGCGTCAGCGAGCAAGCGACCGCGCGAGGTCAAACGGATGCGGCCTTCGGTGTTAGCAACCACCAAGCCTTCGATCAGCAGTCGCGGGAGCAGATCAAGAAAAGTTTCCCAACGGTGAGTAGGAAAACGTCGGCGCAACGCCGGCAACGAAACGCCTTCGTTCATCCGCAACCCGAAGGTGACACTATCCGCCGCGAGCAACTCCGGGGTGAGCGCCGTGCGATCGCTGGTGGTGCGCCGGCCCGCCGCGACGTCGGCGTGCCATTGGACGAGATCAGGCGGATTGCTCGCGCGCCAGCCGGCGTGCTGCGAGGCCGCAGAAGGCCCGAGCCCCACCCACTCCTGCATCCGCCAGGTATTTAAATTATGTTGGCAGATATGGCCCGGCTTGGCGAAATTCGAAACTTCATACTGGGCGTAGCCGGTGGCCGCAAGATCGTCCCACGCGCGCAGGTAGAATTCCGCTTCCTTGTCCGCATCGAGCTTCACCTTGCCCTGCGAAAGTTTAATCCACATCGCCGTGTCCTCCTCAAACGTCAGACAATAAGTCGAGAGGTGATCGGGTGCCAACTTCACCGCTGCCTCCAAGTCAGCCCGCCACTCTGCTTCCGTTTGGTTAGGCAACGCAAACATGAGGTCGATATTCACGCTGGGAAATTCGGCGGCGCGAATCAGATCGTAGGCCCGGTAGATCTGACTCGTCGTGTGTTGTCGACCGAGCGCATCGAGCAGTTCCGGACGAAAACTTTGCACGCCCATCGAGACTCGCGTCACGCCGAGGGCCCGTAGTACGGCCAAACGCTCACGGGTGACGGTCGCGGGTGCCAGTTCCACGGACCACTCTTCCGGTAGGCCACCGGCACAGTGCAGGACGGTTTGCCCGAGTCGTTCCAATTCCGCTGGACGCAGCAATCCGGGTGTCCCGCCGCCCCAAAACACCGTCGAGATGGGTCGTCCACTCCATTCCACCAAGGCCGCCTCCTGCGCGATAGCGTCGAGGTAACGCGGCACCGCGTCGGCCTTTGGCACCGTCTGGTAGAACGCGCAAAAATCACACGTCGTCGCGCAAAAAGGGACGTGCACATAGAGCCCCAGCGGTGTTGCCGAAGCGGATGAAGTCGAGGAGGCGAAAGCTTTGTCTTGCCCTGAGGGGAATATGGCCATTAGAAGCGCATCAAGTTTCAACCGGCCAACGACCTGCGTGGCTGGTAAATTCTTCCCCTCAATGCATAAAACTACATTCCCACAAGCGAGCAGAATATTTGCGCTCATGGCTGCATCGGCCCTGTTATTACTGACGGGCTGCTCGATGATGATCACCAATCTCACCCCTGACACTGTGCCGGCCAATCCGTCGCAGATCTACACGATCACCGCGCGCTTTGAGTCCAAGGGGAATCATATCGTTTCAGACTCCGTCAAGCCCCGGATTATTATCGATGGCCAAAGCTACGACATGAGCAAAGCCACCGCGGGCACGGACCTCTGGGAATTTGAATATCAACTCCCCGCCAGCCGACCTGCGGCCCGCTACTATTTTATCGTGAATTATTCGACCGATTCGGGCACGACCGACGAGGTCACCTCCGAACTTCAGACGATGAATATTGCCGGGCGTTATTTGCTGCGGCCGGAGGCGAGTCGCGCCCCCGTGGGCACGCGAGTCAGTATGCTGGGTGCGGGTTTCACTTCCAATGATGTGGTTTATTTCGATAGCACCCCGACGCGCACGATTTTTGAATCACCCAGCTCGCTCAGTTTTTTCGTTCCCTCCGTGGATTCCGGCCGCAGCTATGCGCTGCATGTCGCGGGTGGTGGGCAAGACCTCTCGGCCGGTGCGTTCCGCGTCGATGCCATCAGCTTCCAAGTTTTTCCCTCTGCGTTGACGCTTCGTTCGGGTGAGCAACAAGCCATCACCTTCACCATTCCCCACCCCGCCCCTGCCGGAGGCATGCTCGTGGATGTAACCACGGACGCACCGGAAAGCATCGTGATGCAGGAAATCATGATCGCCGCTGGCACCACCAGCGTAACGGTCCCCATCCAAGGCGGCAAACCAGGCAACGGTTCCTTGTTTTTCAAGAGCAGCGCCGGTGAGAGTTCGATCCCGATCACCGTTGCAAAGTAATACGAGGGTGATTCGCTTTCGCCTTGTGTAGGGCCGGTGTCTCTTGTCGGGCCGTAGCCATCGCGGAGGCTGATGCACCGGCCGTGATGGCTGATTCGCGGCGTCTGCAAGTCAGACGCCCTACGACTCAAGGCCAAAACCGAAAACCCAAACCGGTTAACCAAAATGGGATGCATCAACGGATGAATTCTTGATCGAGCGACTGCTCCTGATCGTCTCTGTCCGGTGGTTCCGGGGAGCCTGCAGATCGCAGACGGGACCACGGTTTGTGATCAGCGGATACCTTGGCGGGGGTTATGCAATGGGTAGGCGTCGGTTTTCCACACCGACGCTCTGTCGCCGATGTGGAAATCGGCGACCACCCACTGAAAACAGCGGGGAACCGACTTTATTGTTCCCGCGTGGCTTTCCAAACTGCGAGGCACTCCTCAATCAGATTGGGGAGCTCGACCAAGGGAATCATATTGGGTCCGTCCGAAATGGCGTTGGCCGTATCAGGATGGGTTTCAATAAACAAGCCATCCGCACCGGCGCCCAACGCCGCTTTGGCCAACGGGCCGACAAATTCGCGCTGGCCCCCACTCTTGCCGCCCGCCGCCCCGGGCAACTGCACGCTGTGCGTCGCATCAAAAATCACCGGGGAGGCAAATTGCTTCATGATCGAAAAACTGCGCATATCGACCACGAGATTCTGATAGCCAAACGTGGTGCCTCGTTCGGTCTGCCAGATTTCCGCCGCTTTGCCCTGCTTCAATTTGGCGACGACAAACTCCATTTCCTGCGGGGAAAGAAATTGTCCCTTCTTCACATTCACCACTTTGCCGGTCGCCGCAGCCGCGAGCAATAGATCCGTCTGGCGGCACATGAACGCCGGAATCTGCAAGACATCGCACACCGCCGCAACAGACTCAGCCTGCGCGCGCTCATGGATATCGGTCAGCACGGGAAAACCGAAATCCTTTTTCATCAGGGCGAGCAGCTTCAAGCCCTCCTCCATGCCGGTGCCTCGTTCACCTTTGAGTGAAGTCCGGTTGGCCTTGTCGAAGGATCCCTTGAAAATGATATTCAGCTCGTGGTGTTCCCGTCCGAGCTTCTGCAACGTCTTGCCGACAGCCCGGCAAACTTGTTCGCTCTCGAGGGAGCAAGGACCGGCAATGAGAAGAAAACGATCAGGATTGAAGAGCATGGGGGCAGTTGGTTTCGGGGAAAATCGTTTCTAAGAATCGAGTAGTTGCTGGTTCAACATGACCGCGCGTTCACTTCTGCTTTTTCCGGCTGTATTTAATGGCGGCCGCAATGAAAGCGGCGAAAAGCGGATGCGCTTTATTCGGCTTGGACTGGAATTCGGGGTGACACTGCACGCCGAGAAACCAGGGATGCCCTTTCAGCTCCGTGATCTCGACGAGTCCGCGCTTGGGATTCCAACCCGAGATGATCATCCCGGCCTTTTCCAGTCGCTCGAGGTAATCGTTGTTCACCTCGTAGCGGTGGCGATGACGCTCCGAGACAACATCAACGCCGTAAGATTTGCGGGCCAAGGTACCGGGCTTCAGCGTGCATGTATAGGCCCCAAGACGCATCGTGCCGCCCTTTTGAACCACATTGCGCTGCTCATCCATGAGCGCGATTACGGGCTCGGGAGTTTTCTCATCAAACTCCATCGAGTTGGCTTTCTTCAATCCGATAACGTTGCGCGTGAAATCGATGACGGCGACCTGCATGCCGAGGCACACACCGAAATAGGGGATTTTTTCCCGACGCGCAAAACCAGCGGCGGCAATCTTTCCCTCGATGCCCCGATCACCGAAACCACCGGGAACCAAAATGCCATCGAGCTTGTTCAACTGCTTCAGCCCGGTCTTCGATTCGAGCTCTTCGGCATCGACCCGCACAATATTTACTTTGGCCCGATTGGCGATGCCGGCATGGCTGAGCGATTCGTAGACGGATTTATAGGCGTCCTGCAGCTCGATATATTTCCCGACGACACCGATATTGACGGTAAACTTGGGCGACTTGATGCGGTCAACGATTTCGGCCCAGACGTTTTTGGGATTCGGTTTAGCCCGAACGCCAAGCAGATCGCACACCAGTTGATCCATCCCCTGTTTCTGCAGCATCAGCGGCAGTTCGTAGATGGAGTGCGCCACATCTTCCGCCGCCAACACGGCTTTTACGGGCACGTTGCAGAACATCGAAAGTTTTTCGCGCATCTCCATCGTCAGCGGCTTTTCGCAGCGGCAAACGAGGAGGTGCGGCTGGATGCCGATCTCGCGCAACTTCGCCACACTTTGCTGCGTGGGCTTCGTCTTGAGTTCACCAGCGGCGGTGACGAAAGGGACGAGCGTGACGTGGATGAAAATGCATTCCTTGGGTCCCACCTCGAGGGCAAACTGCCGCAACGCTTCCAAGAAAGGCAGTCCTTCAATGTCACCCGTCGTGCCGCCGATTTCCGTAATCAGCACATCGACGCCTTTGCCACCTTTATAGATGCGTTCCTTGATTTCGTTCGTGACGTGCGGGATCACCTGCACCGTTTTGCCGAGATAATCACCGCGCCGTTCCTTCGCGATCACGCTCTCATAGACCTGCCCCGAGGAAAGACTGTTGTTGCGCGACAAACGACCCGAGGTGAAACGCTCGTAGTGCCCCAGATCGAGATCGGTCTCGGCGCCGTCATCCAGTACGTACACTTCGCCGTGCTGATACGGGCTCATGGTGCCCGGATCGACGTTGAGGTAAGGGTCGAATTTCTGGATTCGCACGGTGAGACCGCGCATTTCCAGCAACGCACCCAGCGAGCCGGCCGTAAGACCTTTACCCAAAGAGGAGACCACGCCACCGGTGACAAAAATATACTTCATCGACTCGATGAAAACCGGCGGAATTTCCAGACACAAGAAAAAGCTTTGCCAGCCGCCCGATTCCGTCCGCATTTTTTCCCCGTGCAATCCAAACCCCAACTCCTCGTCTGGCTGATGTGCGACGCCGTCCACTTCGACCCCGCCACCGGCAAACATACGATTCTAGGGGTTTTCTCCAATATCAAGGGACGCTCCTTCCCGGTAGTCCACCAGCACATGATTTGGTTTCTCACCCTCACCGACGTCCAACCCGGTCACCACCGCATTAAGATTTTCCTTGGCAGCGACCCCACCAACCCCGCCGAACTCCTGCAAAGGGAATTCGATTCCCTGAGTCCGCTTCACCGCATTAATCTCGTCAACGAACTCCGCAATCTCCAGTTCAACGAGCCCGGCGACTACCACATCGTCATCGAGGTGGATGACGAACCCATTTTGGCCACCAACCTAACCGTTACCCTCTAATTTATTCACCATGGCTCAACCTCACTTTGATCTCATCGGCCTCGGCAGCCCTATCATGGATGTGCTCGCCCACGTTTCCGAAGGTTTTCTCCACGATCACGTCGCCGGGGCCAAAGGCGGTATGGTGCTCGTGGACGACGCAGATATCGCCGGACTCATGGCCAAGATCGGCCCGAATGTCGCCGTGACTCCCGGCGGATCCGCCGCCAACACCACACTCGGCGCCACCCGGCTTGGTCTGAAAACCACCTTTCTCGGCAAAATCGGCTCCGATCAAACTGCCGAGAACTACTTCTCTAATTTCATCGCCACCGGGGCCGACGGCTCACGATTTAAACGCGCCACCCTGCCCAACGGTCGCTGTCTCTCCCTCGTCACACCCGATAGCCAGCGCACCATGCGCACCCATCTCGGCGCCGCCATGACGCTGAGTCCCGATGAAATTTCCTTGGCAGATTTTAGTGGTGCCCGCCATGCCCACATCGAAGGCTACCTGATGTTCAACCCCGCGCTGGCCCAAAAAGTCGTCGATACCGCGCGGGCCGCCGGTTGCACCCTGAGCATCGATCTCGCCTCCTTCGAAGTCGTGGGCATCGCCCGCGACTGGATTATCAACCAACTTAAGATCGGCGTGCACGTCCTCTTCGCCAACGAAGATGAAATCCGCGCGCTCTTCCAAAAAGAAGCCGGCTACGATTCCTACGCCCGGCAGCTCGCCGCGTATGGCGGCATCGCCGCCGTAAAGATGGGCAAAGACGGCGCCTGGGTGGCGCGCGGCAGCGAACTGCACCGCATCGAACCCGTCAAAGCCGCCCATGTCGTCGACACGACCGGTGCCGGCGATTCCTGGGCCGCAGGATTTTTATATGGCCACCTGCGTGGTCAGTCCCTCGCGGCCGCAGGCTCACTCGGATCACTGCTCGGTTCAGAAACTGTCCAACATCTCGGCGCCACGATTCCCGAGATGCACTGGCCCCGCCTCCGCGCTCAGGCCGAAGCACTGAACAACTGAAGCGCGCAATATTCGGTGACGATAGTAGGTCAGGCAAAACTGCGACGAGTACACAGCCTCGACGGCTGGGCCCGCCGCAATTCACGTGTGAAATTCGCCAAACAGGACGGCCCAGCGGTCCGTCCCTACCCGTAATCCTATTTTGCGAGTATCAGTAAGCGTAACAGAGCAAGCTTCCGTCTAAGATTTCCCGAATCTCGGTGACGAACTTGCTGTCTATTAAACTACAAGTGGCTTCTTATTTGAGCAGCTCCTGCGCGATCTCCCGCCACTCTGCGGCCACCTCCCCGGTCGCCGTCGGTCGGCCCGCCCGAGTGTACCAATAGGCGGCGTTGGCTTCGTCGCCTTCTTTGCGATGGAGGTAAGCGTGAACCCACGCACTGGCGCGAGCGTTGCCTTCATCGACTTGGGCCTGGGCATGCGCTCCCGGCCAGTCGCCTTTCGCATCCAGCCATAATGCGCGCAGGGGCCCGCTGAGTGAAGCAGGGGGGTGGGCTTCGTTCGCCAGAGATTTTTCAAATTCCGTAAATGACATTTGCGCTGACCTACGTAGTTGCTTCATTACGCGTCTGCACCGGGCCACCGCCACTCGAAAATCATGTCTCACACCGAAGTCATTATTCTCCGTGAATTAATCGCTGGTGAAACCTCACCTGTGTCCGGCCAAAAACTGGCCACCCTCCTTGGTTTCTCGCGCGTGGCCATCTGGAGTCAGTTGCAGAAATTGGAAAAACAGGGTTTCAAATTCGTCGCGGTTCGCAGTCAGGGCTACCAGATGGTGCAGACGCCGGCGGACCTGCATCTCTCCTTGATTCAAGCTCTCCTCCGGCTCCGGCAGGCACCGAAAATCATCTGCCTCGATCGGGTAGACAGTACCAACGCGGAGGCGGAGCGCCTTCTCGCGACCGGTGAATCCGTGCCCTTGATCATTCTTGCCCGCGAACAAACTCATGCGCGGGGTCGGCTCGGTCGCCCTTGGCATGCGGCGGCCAACGGAAATCTGTACGCCACTTTCGTTTTTCGCCCCAAAATCGAACCGGCCCGCCTCCAAGACTTCACTCTCTGGATGGGCTTGAACGTGTGTGAGCTCATCCAGAATTTCTGCAAAATTCAGCCCGGGCTAAAATGGCCCAACGATATCTATGTCGATGGTCGCAAAGCTGGCGGCATGTTGACCGAAGCCCGGGTGGACGCCGATCAAGTACGGGATCTGGTGTTTGGCCTGGGCCTGAACGTCAATGGTCGCGCGAGCACCTTACCGGGCGATTTACGCCGTACAGCCATCGCCCTCGCGGAAGTATCCCCGCAGCCGATCGATTTGAACCGACTTACCGCCGCGCTCATTGGCCGCATCCTGACGGCCTACGACAATTTTATCGCGGGCGATTACCGGGATAAATGCGCCGAACTCTGGCAACGCTACGATATTTTGCGCGGCAAACCCGTCACCGTGATCCAGGGAGTGCGCACCGTTCGCGGCACCGCCATGGGCAGCGACGACGAAGGTTCACTCATTGTTCGATTAGATACCGGTCGCACGGAGCGTTTTCGCGCCGGTGAGGTCACTTTGGGCAAGCAACCTGCGTGATACGAAGCTTGCCCGCCGGGCAAAATCTCCGTGTTAATGCTGCTGCATTTTGAACTGCCGCATGGCCGATATTCCCGAAAACACTATTGAGGTCGAACACCTCGCCAAAAAATACGGCTCACTCACCGCCGTCCACGACCTGAGCTTCACTGTCAGGCGCGGGGAAATCGTGGGCCTGCTCGGGCCCAATGGCGCGGGCAAAAGCACGACCATGCGCATGCTGACCGGCTACCTGCCGGCGACTTCCGGTTCGGTGAAAATCTGTGGCTTGCCCGTGGCCAGCCACTCGGATCTGACGAAACGCCACATCGGCTACATGCCGGAAAATAATCCGCTGCCCGACGACCTGCGCGTTTCGGAGTACCTTTGGTTTCGCGGCCGGTTAAAAGAAGTTCCCCGCGCGAAACTCCGCCACCGCATCGACGAAGTGCTCGAACTCTGCGACTTGAAACGCAACCGACACCGGATCATCGGCCGGCTCTCGAAGGGCAACAAACAGCGCGTCGGCATCGCCGAAGCCATTCTCGCCGAACCAGCCGTCATCATCATGGACGAGCCCACCATCGGGCTCGATCCGCATCAAATTCTCCTTGTCCGCGATCTCATTGCCAGCCTGCGCGGCCGGATGAGTGTGATCATCTCCAGCCACATTCTTCCCGAAATTGAAGTCACCTGTGATCGCGTGCTGATCATTAACAGCGGCCGGATCGTTGCCCAAGGCACGCCCGCCGAGCTTCGCCACGAGATTTTCGGCCACATCAGTTACCGGATTGAACTCGCGGGTGATCCCCTCGCTTTGCCCACGCTGCTCAAGGATATCGAGCCGACGCTCAAGCTCGCGTCCTTGGGGGATTGCGCACCCGATGGATTTTGCGTCGCCACGCTCACGACCGAATTGGCGACCGATCTTGGCGAGAAACTGCTCCAAATTTTGCCGACGAAAGGCTACCGCATTCGGGCCTTCAATAACACGCAGCCTTCCCTCGAAGAGGTGTTTCTCGCCGCCACCCGCCGGAGCTGGGATGCCCGTTTGCCCGATAACGAAAAAGAGAATCCGATGGGCCGGGCGCCATTGCCGAAGTTCTAAGGAAAGACGAAGAAACTAGCCGACTATAAGACTAAATGACCACCGCCACATTCACTTCCCCAGGCCTGGGTGCCTTCGTCTCTTGGTCTCTAGTCCCTTCTTCTCTTGGTCTCTTAGTTCCTTAGTCTCTTAGTTCCTTCTTCTCCTCAGCCACCGCCCATGCGTCACTTCACCACCATCATCTCGCACGAGATTCGCTCGCTGCTGTACAGTGCCAGCACGTACATCGCCGCAGTGATGTTCCTGCTGGTCATGGCGTTTATCTTCACCCTGAACTTGGAGGAATACACCAAGTCCGCCCAGGAAACCTCCCTTGCTGCCGAATTTTTCAAAGCTTTTTTTATTCCGGTTCTGTTTATGGTGCCGTTGCTGACCATGCGATCTCTGGCCGAGGAACGCCGTTTGGGCACACTCGAGACCTTGCTGACCACCTCCGTGTCCACGGCCGAAGTGGTGATTGGAAAATTCATCGCCGCCTACCTGATTTATTTGCTCATGTGGGGCTCGACCTTGGGCTTTCATTATATTCTCCACCACTTTTCCGGTGACCCCCGGCTGCTGGCTCCCGGACCATTGATTGGCGGGTATCTTTTTATCGCCGTCAGCGGCCTCCTGTATATCGCCGTCGGCATTTTCGCCAGCTCGCTCACCAGCAGCCAGTCCGTCGCGGCGATATTCACATTCGTGATTCTCCTCGTTCTAACCGTCGGTTTGAACTATCTGGCGACGGCCCCTTTTCTGAATCAGGACACGTTGCACACGGTGAAGACCACGGCGCAATCAGCCCAAGTCTTTGAGCACCTCGCTGACTTCACCAATGGGATCATCGATACCATGCAGATCATTTATTACGTGAGCGGCTGCACCCTGGCACTCATCTTCAGTATTCTCGGCGTCGAATACAAACTCCTCCAAGGCTGACCATGCGTTTCGCCGACAGCTTCCGTGCCGCGCGTTGGGTCCGTCTGATCAACCTGATTTTGCAGGCGGTCTTATTCGTCTCCTTTTTTGCCGGACTCAACTACGTCGCCCGCAAGCACACGTGGCGCTTTGATCTGAGTGAAAATCACCGCCAGTCGCTCTCCCCGGAGACCAAATCGTATTTGAACGAACTCCAGCAAGACGTCCGGGTTATTGTGACGCTGACCGACGACAAGGATAACACGGAGCTCGCCCAAGCCTATAAGGATATCAGCACCCTGCTGCGCGAGTATAACTACACCAGCGCCCGCAATGAACGGGGTCGAATCATGGTGGAATACCTCGACGTGTATCAGAATCGCAAAAAAGCAGAAGAACTCCGGATCGAAGTACCCAACGTCGTGTTGCTCCTGTGTGGTGATAAGCGCCGGGTGCTCCTGCCCTTCGATTTTTATCAAATCAGAAAAAAGGGAAAGGATTACACCCGCGAAGCCTTCAAGGGTGAAGCGACCCTGACCGCCGCGATTTTGGATGTCTCCTCACCCGAGAAAAAGAAAATCTATTTTCTCCAAGGCCATGCCGAACTAAATCCTGATGACGTGAGCGAACGCGGCCTCTCCCAAATCCGCGACGAGTTGCGCAACCGCAATTTCGAAATGGCCTCCCTCGATCTGGCCCAAACCCGCAAAGTGCCCGATGATGCCTCGCTGCTGATCATTGCCGGTCAACAAGGCCGCTATCAACGCGCCGAGGAGGAGCTGCTCCGAAATTATCTTCAGACTCGGGCCGGCCGGCTCATCTGGATGATCGACCCGTGGCGTGATTCCGGACTGGAAAATCTGATTTTCGACTGGGGCGTGCTGGTGTACGACAAACAAATTTACGATATCGATCCCAATGAACAGGATGAGAACAGCAATCTTCGCCTGCGTTACTTTCGCGCCCACGACATCACCCAGAATATCATCAATAACGCGATGCCGGTCATCGTGGGGCCGACCCGGGTGGTGAGCGTGGATATCGGCCGCCCGAAGGACGACGGCCTGACCGTCAACACGCTGATCAACAGTAGTCCCTCCTCCTGGGGTGAAACCAGTTATCGGCTGCGCCACATCAAACCGGAATTCACCGCCGGTGAGGATTTGCGCGATAAGGAAGGTCTCGGCGTTCTGACCGTCTCCGAACGGCTGAAGCCCGCCAATAATCTCCCGCTCAGTATCAAAGGCGGTCGTCTCGCCGTTTTCGGCACCTCCGACTTAGTAACCAACAATCGCATCAGTATTGTCGGCAACCTCAACCTGTTCCTCGCCACGGTGAATTGGTGCGTCGAACGCGACGCTCAACTTAATATCCCAGCTCGACCGATTGAGTCATTCCAGCTCGCGCTCTCCCAGGAACAAATCGCCCAGTTGCGTCTCGGCCTCCTCTTCATCGTACCCGGCGCCGTCGCCCTGCTCGGTTTCATTGTCGCCTGGACTCGCCGCCATTAATCAAATTCTACAGAGCCCGAAGGCTGCATGCCGGCCAGCCACCTCCCAACTCAATCACCCCATCAATCGCTTTTCTCGCCACCGCGCGCCAGTAACGGAGCGCAGCCACTTCAGCCTTTCGGTCATTTCTCCCTTCAGCCTTTTTTACTCATGCGTACCAAAGTCACTCTCGTTCTGCTTTTCCTGAACGTTGTCCTCTTTTACTACATCTCCCATTTCGAGGGGCCGAGCAAAATAGGCCCGCGCGGGCACAGCGTTTATGGTTCGGAAGTCGCCTCGATCAATTCATTCTCCCGCAAAGACCGGAGCGGCACCGCCCTCCTGCTGGAGAAGAAAATCGGCGATAACTGGTGGTTGAGCAAACCCTACGAATGGCCGGCCAATCGCAACGCGATCAACAGTATCATCAGCGAGCTGCAGCACTTGAACAATGAGACCAGTTTTGCGGTAGACGATCTGCTCAAGAATGGCCGGACCTTGGCCGAATACGGTCTGGCTGATCCTGCGCTCTCTTTTACTTTCATCTCCGGGGGGAAAAGTTACGAGACCAAGGTAGGTGACGCCACCAAAGTAGGCAACCGGCTCTATCTGCTCTCCCCTGATGGGAGCCGCATTCATGTCGTCGGCAGCAGCCTGATCGATAGCATTGGCATGTCCATCGACCGTCTCCGCTCCGAATCAATTTTCAGTATTCCCCCCTTCGAAGTGCGTTCGCTCAGTCTCCAGACCGCCTCGAAAGTCCGCCTGCGCCGTGAGGGCTCACGTTGGATCTTCGAAACCCCCATTCAGGCGCGGGCGAATATCAATGCAGTCGACACCACCATCACGGCGCTCAATGGCCTGCTGGCGCAAAAATTCATCGAAACCCGCGAAGCCGCCGATCCCGCCATCACCGGCCTGTCCGCTCCGGAAATCCGCGTCACCCTCGAAGGCAACGCCCGCCGGGAGACCTTGCTGATCGGACTTCCCGCAATCGATAATACGTCCGCACCCCGGAGTGAAAACGGAACCACCTACATCCGCCCCACTTATTATTTTGCCAAGATCGAGGATAAAACCGCGGTTTTCATCACCGCCCTGCCGGCCAAGCTTCTGACCAATTTACGCAACGCCCAGGAGTTTTTGCGCGACACCCACATTCTCGAATTTGATCCCCGCACGGTCACTGGCATCACGCTCAGTGCTCCCGGTCAGCCCGAGCTATTTCTCCAGCGCCTCGATCCGGTATCCGGCGCCGAGACTTGGCAGTTGATCAACCGCCGTAACACGAGTGGGCAAGCCCCCAAACCAATCGCCGCCGATACCACTCTGGTCACCGAACTATTGCAGAAACTGGAAATGTTTTCGTCCACGAAATTTCTGAGTGACGCCCCGTCTGATGCGGATCGGGAGAACTACGGCTTCAACCGTCCCGAACGGGAAATCACGCTCATGCTGAGCACTGGTGGAGGCCCCCAAGGCAAAGATCCCTCCACACTCACGCTGCAAATCGGACAGAAACCCGAGGAGCCCGGGGTCGCTTACGCCCGCTTGTCCTCGGCCACATCCCTCTTTCAGGTGGATCCCAGTATTTTGGAATACACCTCGGTTGATCCCCGGCAATTCCGTCGGCGCTTGCTTCGCGACTTGCCCGAAGGTGCCCGCATCACCGGCCTGACTCTGGCCGAAACAGGCACCTCGACGACCAACTACCGCCGACAATTAAAAGACGGTGAAACGTGGGAAAACGCGCTGACCGCCGAACCTGAAGCCCGCCAAAAAGCGTTGATCGCCTTGCTGGCCCAACTTCGGGTTCTCCGCGCCCAACGTTTTGTCGCGGAAACTTTCAATCCCGAACACGCCGACTTAGCCGGCGCCGTGCAGCCATGGAAATTCCGGCTGGAAGCCACCCTCGCGCTCAATGGCGGCAATGGGGCCACGCAAACTTCCACCTCCGTACTCCTGCTCACTGATCGGATCGGCGGCACGACGCAGCTCGCCGGTTCCTCCGAAGAAAACGTCACGTTTGCCCTCACCCAGGAAATGATCGATGCCCTCTTCGCCCTCACCTACGCCGAACAACACGATCCCGGTCCGCCTAAACCAGAGCCAGCCTCGGGCACATAACGCTCATGAAGGAGACGCGGCCCCCCCACACCACCCCTTGGCGTTTCTGTGCTTCGTGCACGGCCACGCTGCTGTGCTGGGCCCTCTGGATCATGCTGGGGGGCACTCTCGCCTGGCAGGGGTTGATCCTCGTTAGCAAAGATCTCACGGTCCCGGATATTATTCTGCGCCGAATCGAGGCCACTTTGGCCGCCGAAAATTATTCCGTCCGCTTTGGTCGCGCGCATCTTGATCCCCACGGCGGGATCCTGTTGGAGAAAGTCCGACTATACTCGCAGGCCTACGAGGAGCCACTGTTGACGAGTGACTTCATTTATCTGCGCAAAAGCCTCTGGTCAATTATCGCCGGCCAACGCCTGCCCGATGTGCTGCGACTCGAAGACGCCACTATTCAGTTGCCCGCCATGCATTCACCGAGTGGTACCGTCGAGCGGTTGCTGCGCGAAGTGAATGCCGAAATTTATTTCACCAGCAACCTCTGGACCGTGGAACGACTCACCGGGAAAATCGGAAGTTTGCCAATCAGCCTCACCGGGAACACAGCGCCCCCGCGTGCTTCATCCGGAAGAACGCTGTCCGTCGCGGAAATCACCCAGCAGTATTTGCAATATGCCCGTCAAGTCGTGCTGGCCTTGCCCGAATTGCAGGCGATCAATCACCCCTTGTTGGCGGTAGCCTGCACCCCCCGGGAAACCGGGGGCATGAACCTGGATTTGGATTTTTCCGCTGCGGCCGTTCACCGCCCCGGAGGCAAACCGGTGGAACTCGGCCCGCTTACCGTCCGCGGTCAATGGGCTTGGGACGGCTTAAAGCCCTTCCCCTTGCTGCTGCAGCTCTCCACGCAAGCCATCACGGGCGAAAACATCAGCGCCCGTGATGTCCGTGCCCTGCTGACCATGGACCCGGGTATCGGCCAGACTTTCCTCGGTCCGGTGCACGGCCAGATGACGGCGACCAAGCTGCAGATCTTGGGGGAAATCCTGCAAGCTCCCGTCATGGCGGGTTCCTATTGGCCGGAACGCGCCGAGTTGGATTTCACCACCGCGTTTAATTCCCATGGCCGCGTTTTAGCTTTCGATGGTTCGGTGGATTTTGCCCAGCGATCCGCCTTCGTGCATTTTTCCGGCACGGTGGAGCCCACCCTCGTCACGGGCTTGCTCACCCGCTACGGACCCAAGCTCGAGCCGTATTTCCGCTTCACTGATCCGCTGGTGCTCAATGCCCGCTTAAAATTAAACGCGGGATGGAAATTCGGCGGAGTGTGGAGCTGGGCCCAAACTGGCCGGCTCGACTCCCATGGCGTCCAAATCACCGCGGCTCGCGGCCGCGCCGAGGTCGACGCCGATCTCAATTTTCTCGCGCAGGATGCCTATGTGGTGGCGGGAGAAAATCTGGCGCGCGGCAGGTACTGGATGAATTTCCGTACCATGGATTATCGCTTCTTGCTTACCGGCCAGATGCGACCGCGAGATATTTCCGGCTGGTTTCGCAGCAACTGGTGGCCGGATTTTTGGAGTAATTTCGCTTTCCCTGCCGCCCCGCCCTCAGCCGATGTCGATGTGCAAGGAAACTGGATTGACGGTCGGGGCATGACTTATTTCGGCAGTGCCGATGCGATCCAGCCCGAGGTGCTCCACGCCGACCTGGAGCGCGCACATGCGCGGATTTTTCTCCGGCCCCAATTCACCCACGCCATGGATTTGCTCGCGGTACGCGCCGGCGGAACGCAGCAAGCCACCGGCTGGTTCAAGCGTACGGCCCAGCCCGGCCTCGCCGCCAACACCGAACTCACCTTCGATCTTACCGGGAACTTCGACGCCCCCACTCTGCAAAAAATCGGAGGAGAAACGGCCGTTACTCTGCTCGCTCCTTTTGCCTTCAACCATCCGCCCCAAGTTCATCTGTGGGGTCGCACCGGCAAAAACAACGGCGTCAGCGAGAGCGACCTGCAATTCACGGGCGCGGTGGCCGGCCCGTTGAAATATTATCACTTCCCGCTCGATCACGTGAGCGTGAGTGGCAATGTCCGCGGCGATACCTTGCAACTCGATCAGATCGATCTGCGCGCCGCCGGCGGCACGGGTCACGGCCAAGCCACCCTCAGTGGACCCGGGGAAAACCGGCTGCTCCGTTTTGAACTTAAAATGAAAGAGGCCGACCTCGCCCGCACGATCCGTGCCGTCGAGGAATTCGAGGCCGAGCGCACCGGCATAAAGAGTGAATCTCTGACCGACAGTAAGTTCATTAAACGCGCCACCGGCGGAAAGCTCGAACTCGCTCTCAGCGCCGAAGGCAATCCCGACACCCCTACGCGCTTAAAGGGCGATGGCACCATCCAATTATCCGGAGCCGAACTCGCGGAAATCAATCTCTTCGGCCTGCTCTCGCAGTTGCTCAGTTTCAGTTCACTTAAACTGGATGCCGCCCGCAGCAGTTTCACCATGGCCAATGGATCAGTTTATTTCCCAGACGTCCGCGTCACCGGCAAGAGCGCCCTGATCGACGCCAAAGGAAGCTTCTCCATCGATTCGAAGAACTTGGATTTCACGGCTCATCTCAAACCCTACGAAGAGACCCGAAATCCGCTCATCGCCCTTGCGAGCATTCTCGTCAATCCACTCACCAGCATGTTTGAGTTGCAACTAACCGGGCCGATTTCCAATCCCAATTGGAAAGTTTCCCTCGGCAGCAGCACCCCGAAAACAATCGCGCCCGAACCGCTCATCGAACCGGCCACGCCGCCCACGGTCCCTGCTTTGTGAGTTGGTTAATTTAGGTGGACCACCCGCACCCTCCCGGCGTGAACACCGGTCTGCGGCCATGATTCCGCACTTGCGTCGAAACAAGGGAACCGACCAGTTAATCGCGATGAGCAAACCCGCCTGCCCGGCCTGCACTCTCGACGAGATCCTCAGTCATTCCGAACATTGGGAATGTGCGACCTGCGGCCATGAGTGGCCCAAGGAAATCGCCCCCGCAGCCGCGCGCATCATCAAAGATGCCAATGGCACCCCGCTGACCGAAGGCGACACCGTCGCATTGATCAAGGATCTGAAACTGGGCAGTGGCTCTCAAGTACTGAAAGCCGGCACCAAGGCAAAAAACATCCGGCTGCAAGACGGCGACCACGAGATCGCGTGTAAGATCGAAGGCAGCTCGATGGCCCTCAAGGCGTGCTTCGTGAAAAAAGCCTGAGTCGGCGCCGTCGCGGAGGACGACCGTAAGTCTATTTCTTGGCGGCCGGATTACGGACCAAGGGCATTATTTTTCCGTCGCCGAAATTGGCGAGCAGTACGTCCCCATTGCAGGGAGCCAGAATCCGCATTGAGCGAAGGACGGAAGTACGAAACGCCTTGCCGCTTGATAGAAACGAAGGAGGTCACAGCGTTCGCGGCTGGTACACGCGCAACGGCCGCGCGTGGCAACATCGCTGCGGTGTGAAAAAAATGGCGACGGGCGATGGGCTGCTTCATTGTCTTTGGGTCCGGTACCCCGGAGTACGCACCGGCTTGGTTGGGAAGTGGCGCGGGTCTCCTGACCCGGGAGGAAGGGGATCACCGATCAGGAGACCCGTGCCCCGACTGAGGCGAGGAATGATGGTAAGCCTTATTGGTTTGATCAAATGTCCCGGAGCTCGCTCCTGCGATCTTTACGCTTATGCGGCAGACGATAAAATATTCAACGATTCCCTCCATAGCCAAGTCCCCCGCGGAATGGAGACACAGACATCTTGATCCCAGCACGTGGAGCGAGCAGGCACGAGAAAACGAGCTGAACCTGTAAGGGCGATGGGTGTCAGGTGCGGCCGTTGCCCTCAACGGTCACGGGGAAGCCGGAGTGAAGTAGCGTTTGAGCCGCAGGCGAAAGCGCGGTGACTTACGGCCCCGTTTTCGGGCTGCGCCCTCAAACGAGGCGACACGCACACAGCAAAACCTCCCACACGGATCGGGAGACCGGTGCCACAATCACGTTAGGCTCCGCGCTCTCCGCGTCCTCCGCGTTAAATGTATTTTATCCCGATTCGCGGCCGAGTTGAGCTCACCCGAATTCCTCGGGGTCTGGATGTCTGAAACAAGGGAGCCTTAACCGGTGGTTAGTTGTGGCTCAATGGAATCTGCTCCATGCAACGAGGCCTAGTGAAAGAATGACGGCCCAAGAGAACGACCTCACCAAACAAGATTTTGCCGGAGCGGCTTGGGATGTCATCAGGCGATCAGCTCATCTTTTTTCTGGCGACACAACCCTCCGACTTCAGTCCTCCAACCCGGCAATAGTGAGCGACTGCCCATTATCCTTCGGGCCCAACTGCAAAAGGTATGGAGCGGCGACTTGGGCCCAAGCATCCGCTTTCGGATAGCGGGCCGCTTCCCCACTCCAGCACTGGCGCAGCATGTCCGTGTCGATCACCCCGGGATTAAGGGGCACGGCCGCCATGCCCGCGGGCAATTCCTGGGCGAGCGATTTGGTGAGGCCTTCGATGGCAAACTTACTCGCGCAATATGGCGCCACTTCGGGAGAGGTGCCGCGCCCCCAACCAGAACTCAACGTGACGATCACGCCCGTCCCACGCGCAATCATCGGTGGCACAAAATGCCGGATCACCGCGGCGACGCCTTTGACGTTTACGTCGATCAGTTTATTGAATTCACCTGCGGGCACTTTCCACAGCGGCGCGGGATTGTTCATCAACGCGGCATTGCAGATCAAAATATCCGGAGCGCCGTGGACGCCGGTGACCTTCTCGGACCAGAGGGCGACTTTGTTTTCGTCGGTCACATCCACGACGGAAAAATCATGCGGGGCGGGATGCGTGAAACGCATATCAAGAATATCGACGCTGCGACCGCAGCCGATGACGGTGTGGCCGTTTCTGATGTACCACTCAGCCAAGGCCCGTCCGAGGCCCTTGGTGACACCCGTGATGAGGATTTTCATAGAGGAAAGTAGTGAGAATCGAGTAACGGGTAGCGAGGCGAAAATCAGCCCGCGCCATAACCAGCAATGAGCCAACCGAGCAGGCCAAATAAATTTGTCAGCCCGGTCAGTAGTCAGCCGGTCTAGCCGCGACCACTTTAGTCAGCGGAATCCATTTGCCAATCAAGCTGGTTGTCGAGATGCAGAGTCCTTTCGCTCTAAAAATCATGGATCACCTCACCGTCGGCGAATACTGGAACAAGAACGCCGAGGCGTGGACAAAACTGGCCCGCGCGGGCTACGATGTTTATCGTGATCAACTCAACACGCCGGCCTTTCTGGCCAGTCTGCCGCCCGTCGCCGGTTTGCGTGGTTTGGATATTGGTTGCGGCGAAGGTCATAATACCCGCCAAATCGCGCGCCTCGGCGCGAGCATGGCTGCGCTGGATATTTCCGAAGTATTCATCCGCCACGCCCGGGCCGAGGAAACCCGCGCCCCGCTGGGCATCACTTATCACCAAGGCAGCGCGATCAAGTTGCCGTTTGCCGAAACGGAGTTCGATTTCGCGACAGCCTTCATGAGTGTGATGGATATCCCCGAAACCGAACGCGTGCTCGCCGAAACCTATCGGGTGCTCTGCCCCGGAGGGTTTCTCCAATTCTCCCTCTTGCATCCGTGCTTCAATCCACCGCATCGCAAGAACTGCCGTGATGAGGCTAACGTCACCTACGCCATCGAGGTGGGCGATTATTTCATCGATGCGCGCGGGCGGATTGATGAGTGGACCTTCGGCGTCGCGCCCCAAGCCGTGCGCGGGCAAATGCAGAAATTCCGAATTCCGCGTTTTCATCGCCCCATCAGCCAGTGGTTCAATCTTCTCGTCGCAACCGGTTTCACCATCGAACGGGTCGAAGAACCCACCCCGAGTGATGAAACGGTGCGCCACTGGCCAGTGCTGCAAGAAGCCCAAATCGCCCCGAACTTCCTGCATCTTCGAGTCAGAAAACCGCTCGTCATGAGTGGGAATGCGGAGATTTGATCTAACGACCGGACGGCAGGAGTCCTTCCTTCATTTCGCCGAGGACATTTTTTCTGCCCACTGTTTTTGTGTTTCAATGCCGGTGCAGTCACGCCATCGATCAGCCATGCCATTCACTTCCCTCGGCCTTTCTGCGCCGCTCCTCCGGGCCATCGCCGACCACGAATACGACGCCCCCACGCCCGTGCAGGCGGCGGCGATTCCGGCCGTGTTGCAGGGGCAAGACGTCTGGGCCTCGGCGCAAACCGGCTCAGGCAAGACCGCCGCGTTCGCCTTGCCTCTTTTGCAACTCCTGTCGATCAGTCCGCGGCCACGCGGACGATTTGTCCGCGCCCTGATCCTTGCGCCCACGCGCGAGCTCGCCGCGCAAATCGCGGATTCGATTCTCGCCTACTCACGGTTTCTACCCGAACCGATCAAAACCATGGCCATCTTCGGCGGCGTTTCCCTCAACCCGCAGATGATGGATCTCGGCGGCGGCGCCGATATCATCGTGGCCACACCGGGCCGTCTGCTGGACCTGATCGACCATCATGCGGTTTCCCTCTCTGCCGTCACCACGCTGGTCCTCGACGAGGCCGACCGCTTACTTGATCTCGGATTCACCGATGAGGTCAACCGCATCATCGCGCTGCTTCCGGCTAAACGCCAGAGTCTGCTTTTCTCCGCCACGTTTCCGAGCGCCGTGCAAAGTCTCGCCGCCGCTCTGCTGAAAAACCCGGTACGCATCGATGTGCCGACCGAACCCGCCACGGCCCCTGATATCACGCAGCGCGCCATCGAGGTCGATCCGCCGCGCCGCACTCAATTACTCCGGCATCTGATCCAGGAAAACAAATGGCCCCGCGTCCTCGTCTTCGTTGCCACGAAATACGCCACGGAGCACGTCGCTGAAAAACTCCGCAAGGCCGGCATCGATGCGGTCGCGCTGCACGGCGAGCTGAGCCAAGGCGCCCGCACCCAGGCCTTGGCCAACTTCAAAACCTCGAAAATTCAAGTCCTCCTCGCCACCGATCTCGCGGCCCGCGGTCTCGACATCGCATCATTGCCTGTCGTCGTTAACTTTGATCTGCCGCGTTCCGCCTCAGACTACACGCATCGCATCGGCCGCACCGGTCGCGCCGGCGAGAGCGGCCTCGCGATCAATTTCATCAGCGCCGGCACGCATGCGCATTTTCGCCTCATTGAGAAACGCCATCGCCTCGCGATTCCCCGCGAGCAGATCACGGGTTTCGAGCCCGGTGAAGGGGAAGTCCCGTTGCCGCCGCCTTCGACCGGTGGCATCAAAGGCAAACGCAAGAGCAAGAAAGACAAACTCCGTGAAGCCGCCGGTTTGCCGCCCACGACGCCGTTGTCGCCCGCGGTGCGTGAATCACTCCAGTCTGGCGTACGTCCAGGCAAACTTGTCCGACCAACCGAGCCCGCCGAACCCGGGGAACTCTTTCCTTGGTGCCCAAGCCAGACTGGCGTGCGGCACCCGCATTGATCAGACGGCAGGGCGCGATATCCTTACCGTCTCAGGTGGTTTTTAAACGGGCAGGATAAACCGCTTATCCCAAGCAGACTGATTTATTAGCGTGCCTCGTTTGACCAAGCACCAAGCTTGTGCATGGTCAAATCCATGAACTTCCCTCACCTCACCGGCACTTTCCCCTCTGTCGCTGTTGGACTGAAGTCCACGACCAAGTTGAACAACGGCGTGCTCATGCCTTGGTTTGGGCTCGGCGTATTTCAAGTGCCCGATGACGCCGATGCGGCCAAAGCAATCCGTACGGCGCTCGATCTTGGCTACCGGCACATCGATACTGCCGCTCTCTACCGCAACGAACGGGGCGTCGGCCAAGCCGTGCGCGCGAGTGGCCTTCCTCGCAGTGAAATCTTCGTTACCACCAAAGTATGGAACGACGATATTCGCGCCGACCGCATCGAAGCCGCCTTTGAGGAAAGCATGCGCAAACTCGGACTCGATTATCTCGACCTTTATCTCCTGCACTGGCCGATCAAGGGGAGACATCGATCAGCATGGCTCACCATGGAGAAGTTGTACCGCACTGGCCGCATCAAGGCCATTGGCGTCAGCAACTACATGATTCCCCATCTCGAAGAACTGTTGCCCACGGCCGAGATTCTCCCGGCGGTGAACCAAATCGAATTTCATCCTTATCTGCAGAGCAAACCGCTCCACCAGTATTGCCGTGCCCGTGACATTCGTCTCACCGCGTGGAGTCCACTCATGCAAGCTGGACCGGTGTTAAAAGATCCCGTGCTCACTGAGATCGCGAAAAAGCATGACAAATCAGTCGCCCAAATCGTCCTGCGCTGGGATCTGCAGCTTGGGGTAATCACGATTCCCAAGTCAGTCCATGCCCAACGCATCGCCGAGAACGCCGCACTATTCGATTTCGTCTTAACCACGGAAGAAATGAGCGCCATCGACGCCCTTGATCGCAACGAGCGCCACGACGCTGATCCGTTCACGTTTAAGTTTTAGGTTTAGGTTTAGGTTTAAGCCGTATTTTTAGAGTGAAGGAGCCTGTTTATCGGCGCAGGATACTTGTACTGGTAGGGCGCGTTAACCTTAACGCGCCGCCACTGGCCCCGACGGGTTAAGCATATCCCGCGCTAAGTGATAACGTCAGGTACTACAGCGATTTTTCATGAGACCTCAAAGGAGAGATATTCATTTATAGCTAACGAAATTCGAAACCTCACGGCTTGCGCAGTTCGCGCTGAGACCGGCTTGCCTCGTGGCCGGGCACATACATGTCGCGCCAAGTCAGTCCTATTTTTTTCTGCCTGGCCAGCGGATAGGACCAGTCGCCGTAGTCAGCCGCACTGGTGTTGATGGTGCCGATGGTGAATTTCGCGCCCGCAGCTTTCGCCAACCGAATAAATTTTTCCGAAGGTAGTTTGTACGGGCGTTGATCTCAATTGCCACGCCGTGTTTTACCGCAGCGGCGATAATCCGCTGCATCCGCTCTTCCGTCCATAACTCATCATAACGCGGGGCAATGACCTCCGGAAAAAAAGTTGGGTTAACATAAATGTCGATTGGTTCGGTCACGATGATCTGCACGGCCTGCGCGGTGCATCTTGAGACCCGTGCCACTTCCCAATCACGTCAGGTTCCGCGCTCTCCGCGTTAAAGGTATTTTATCCCGATTCGCGGCGGAGTTGAGCTCACCCTAATTCCTCGGATCAGGATTGCTCATCCTCAGGTGGAATCCGTTCCCTGAGATCGGCCGCTCCCCCGCTCTGCGGCACGAGGCGAATGTTGGAAAAACGAAATATCCTCAATCGGGAATCCCCCTTTTCCTCCTCCGAAAGTTCTGCGCATCCTTCGTGCAACAATCTCCCCGAGATCGGACCGCCATCTCTCACTCAATACGCCACGTCGCGACAGCGGGCTTCGAGTTTGGCGATGATGGCGTGCTGATGCTCCTGCGACAACACCGCCGGGCCACTGGGCAAATATTTCTCGAGTGCCTTCGGGTTAACGACCCGGCACCGGCGTGGCTCGCGCGAGGGTTTCATCTCCACCCACCAACCAGGCAAGGCGAGAATCGGCGCAACCGTCACCAACTCGCCAATCTCACTCCGCAGTGTAGCCTCGAGCCAATCCGCATTGCGCTCCGTCTGCTCAAGGCCGTGATTGTCTTCCCCCCAAGGCCAGACCAAGGCATGTCCGTCAAAATAAACCTTATGATCATCGAAACCCGGCCGCGCCCCACCCTTCCGGCGCGTTTTCGTCTCGATGATAAACACGCCGTTTGAACCTACGGCGACATGATCGAGATTGAAGGCCTGACCGTTGTTCAGTCCCGGCACGTCATGAAAAATCCGCCAGCCCAACGCCTTCAATGGCTCCAGTTGTTCCGCCACCACCCGCTCGCCGAAGTAGCCGAGATAACGATTGCCGATCTCGGAGGTTTTGCGCGCGAACCATCGGGCCGAGGCATAAAAAGTAGCGATCACCCCCAAAAAAGTAATGCCGGCACCCACCGGTTGAAGCGACAAGGGCAACAACAACGTCGCCGAAAGCAGGCTGATCGTCACAGTGACTGGTACGAGCGCCGCGAGCAAAAGCCACAGGAGTGAATCTTCCTCCAATTTCCGCACCAGCCTGAGTTGCGTCTCACCCGGAGCACGCAGCAGTTTGAGGTCTTCCCCAAACGGCAGCCGCATTTTTCGCCGACGCTTCTGTTGCCAGATCAAGGCCGCGACGCAGCCGGCAAAGAGCGCCAAGTAGAGCAGGACCATCAATTCGTTTTTCCAAGTCATGGGGTAGGAGAGAATGAAACCAACGGCGGGGGTAGAAACGAGTGACACCCAACTCATCGCGCCCGTCAATCCTCGGATAGAAAACGCCCCGACTTGAAGGCCGATATTTCGCCATCAGGGCGGCGGAGCGCCAACGCCCTAAGCCGATTCGCTCAAACCTGGCCGCGCAGTTTCTTCCAGAAATCAAGGCAACGTTGGGCCGTCTCGAACTCCGTGAAACGGCTGCCTTCCTGCTCCATGAGATAAAATTCCACGCCCCCAACCGATTCGGCCGCCGCCATGATCTCGGACCATGGTGAAATGCCTTCGCCGAACAAGACCCGGTAGCTCTTCTCCGCTTCGCGGGTGCCGGGAGCCCAATCCTTCAGGTGAACGCTCCTGATCCGACCGGGATTCGCCTTGATCCAAGCGAGGGGATCCGCGCCCGCCTCCATGCACGTGCCGACATCGAATTGCAGCACGAATTCTTTCGGCGTGTTCGCAGCGATCACATCCATGACGCGTTGCCCACCTTCAAGCGGAGCCCATTCCGTTTGGTGATTATGAAAACCAGCGGTCAATCCATGCGGCAGCAATTGGGTGACCGCCGTCGAGAGTTGCCCGCAAAGAGTTTTCCATGTCTCCAGATTCTTCGGGTCACGACCCGCACTGGCGAGGATGAGATGTCGGGCACCGATAATTTGGTTCAATTCGATTGCTTTGGCCATGCCCTCTCCGGGGGTGAACGACTCGAGCTGATTGTGCGTGGAGTAACAGCGCAGGCCGAGGTCATCCAGCAGACCGCGCACTTCCTTCGCGTAAATCGGAGTCCAGCTATAGTAAGGCGAATAAAATTCCACGGCCTCATAACCAATCTTTGCCACCTGACGTAGCGTGCCCGGGAGATCGCGGGCGAGTTCGCCTCTCACGGAATAGAGTTCAAGACCGATGGGATATTTCTTGGTCGGCTTCATGGTAGGTGCAACGGCAGGAACGGTGGATTCAGTGGCCGCCAGCGCACGGTTCGCCAGCATAGCTGCCGGCACCATGCCGGAAAAGGCGATAAATTTGCGCCGTGATAGTGCCGAGCTGTCAGGGCTGAGTGGGGTCATGCTGGCAGCTAAGCCATCCTCCCACGGAATTGCAAGCGAGCGCCCAACCCGGCCTTTACACTCCCGAAATTACGCCATGATCTCCTCGATTCACCCCAGCGGTGCAGCGTCGGGCGACTGCAATTCGTCGCGAGTGATGGTCAGAATCCGCGCTTGCTCACAGCGCTTCTTCGCCTTCTCCACGCCCACCGCATCCAGTCCGAGAGTGTTAGCGACGGCGAGCAACGTACCCACGCCACAAAACGGATCAAAAATGATTTTTGCACCCACTTGATCACGCGCAAAACGCACCGCGTGTCCCGCCGCCCGCACGCCCATCGCCCGCACCCACGGCAATCGGCCTGCATCAATGATCACGTCAGGTATGGACAGAACATCCGGACACTTCATCGCCCGGGAAACCGCAATCAGATGCGTGTAGCCCGGCCGGCCCATCGTGAGCATGCCGGGGGGACGCCGACAGACTACTTTGTGAAAGAGCACCTGCGCCCCGGTGTCTTCCGCCGCGCGGATTACCAACGCACCTTTGTCGATCCAGATTCCGTCGCGCTTGATATCCGATTGGAAGAACATCGCCGCACTCTCCGCGGGCACCGAATCGACCACCAGTTTCACCGCGTCGATAAACCACGCCCGCCAGACGGCCAGCGCCAGACCCACCTCCGAAACATCCGGCAACGATGTCACCGCGCACACGTCGCCCATCCGGCCCCGTTCCTTCATCCAAGGAATAGCATCGGCGCAGTACACTGCCCGCCGAGGGGAGGGCAAACTTGTTGGTTGGATAGTGGTGATTTGATTCAGCCAAGCATAGCGCCGCAAGAACGTCAGATTATTTTTATTTAGTGAACGACGTCGGGTTGATTTAACCGAAAATCAACCACCGATTGAGGATCGCGCAATCGACTGCCGCGCCGAGGGCGAGGCGGCTCCCACCCGATGCACTCACGGCGGATTGAAATGGAGCCGCGGCGCCCTCGCCGCGGTTGCCTTGCCTCGTCCGGCCATTCGGCGAGCCTCAATAACCTGATCTGGCGGTAGCTGGTGGAGCTCACCCCACGAGAAAACATCGAGTGCCACGAGAGATTCCACAGTGCTTGATTAAGCTTTCCAGAAATAAAATTCCCGTTACGCAAGAAGGCTGTGCACTGGATCTGTAGCTCAATTGGATAGAGCACTTGGCTTCGAACCAAGGGGTCGGGGGTTCGAGTCCCTCCAGGTCCACCAGCCTTCTCGCAGAACGCTAAATAGGGTCACCTATTGAAGCTAATACTGATTGAGACCAATTCATTTGGAACTGTTCTTACCTTCACCACTTCGGTACTTGAAACGACGGTGACGCGACATCTGCGTATTTCATCCTCCTGAAATCCGATGAACCCCACCCAACTCGAAAAGGTCCATCGGTTCCGCGCTTTGCATACCGCACCTGGCGCGTTCGTCATTCCCAATCCTTGGGACGCCGGCTCGGCGAGAATGCTGGCAGGGCTGGGATTTTCCGCGCTCGCGACCTGAGCTACGCCGCTGCTGGCACGCTCGGGCGGCGCGACTATGGGCTCACTCGTGAACAAGCGCTGGCCAATGCCCGGGCCATTGTCGACGCGACCGATCTGCCGGTCTCCGCAGATTTGGAAAATGCTTTTGGCTACTCGTCGGAGAGCGTCATGGAAACGATCAGGCTCGCAGCCGCCGCCGGACTGGCCGGTTGTTCGACAGAAGACGCCGCAGGCGGGACCGAGCCCTACGATCTCTCGCTCGCCACCGAGCGCCTCGCCGCCGTACAGGCGGCGCGCGCCCTGCCCTTTCCCTTTGTGCTGACTGTCCGCGCCGAGAATTACACTCGGGGTCGGGCGAATCTCGACGACACCATCCGCCGCCTGCAAGCCTACGAAAAAGCCGGGGCCGACGTGCTGTTTGCACCCGGTCTGCCTGATCTCGCTTCAATCCGCACCGTCTGCGCCGCAGTGTCGAAACCCGTCAACGTTGTCGGCTCGATGCAAGACGGCAAATTGAGCGTGGCCGAACTCGCCGCCGCTGGGGTGAAACGCATCAGCCTCGCCGCCGCATTCTACCGCGCCGCGATGACCGGCCTCCACGACGCCGCCCGCGAAGTCCACGAGAAAGGCACCTTCAGCTTTGCCGCGCGCACCTTGTCGTCGCCGGAGTTCAAAGAGTTTATGCAAAGTTGAGTCACTGCGGCCTTCCCCTAAATGGTCCCTCGGAACGAAGGACGCGCACGGATCGTACGAGAAATACGCCCTACACCGTGGCCTGAAATCTCCGTTCCATTGTCCTCACCCACGGCGATCCCCTCGCCCGCGTCTTGTTCATGGAGCAACTCACCGCCCAAGGCCTGAAAGCCATGCTCCTCGACCCCTCGGAAAAATTTCTGCTCCTGCACCAAACGCGTCCTCCGCCACAACCGCAACGCCTGTCAACATCGCCTGAACCAAATCCATTCTTTGTCTGAATACCGACGAGTCTTTCCGTGGCATAGTACCTCGAGCTTATGTGCGTATCCCACAACTATCGAGCAAGTGTAAGCGATCCTATGGCAGAGAGTGTCCGCGAAGATATGGCAGCGTGCCTCCGGGCCTGTGGGATTTGGGGACGGATTGGTTGCGTGGCCCGGGTCTCCGCCCCGTGGGAGTGCTCCCCGTTGCTTGCGAGTTTGTCTCGTTCTGCTGGCCAGCAGAATAGCGCGACGAGCACGCTACCTACCACGCAGGCGGCCGTCATTCTCGGCAAGCCTTCGTCAAGCCTACGGCACGGCCGGCGCCTGCCACTACGTAGCCGCGAATGGATTTTGCCGTCAGTCCTAATGCCCCGATCCAAACCAGCCCGCCCTTGATCCCGAGAAATTCCCGATCAATCTCCCTCATGAAGAGCAACGTGAAAAATTTTCCAGTGAAACGGACGCGCGCCCGCAAGTCCGGCAAGACGGTCCTCAACGGGAAAAAGTCGAGATCATGGAAAGGTTTTTCACCCGAGCTTTGCGGAATAATGGCCGGGCCCAGCGATCTTTCGATGCGCGAAGGCCTGTCTCGTGGCTAGTCCGCGCTACATTTTCGCATCGAAGCCGGTACAAACCGCTGGCGCTTTATCCAGCGCCGTAGCTCTTGGGCCTGCGAGGCACCACAAAACATACTGATGGTTAAACATGACTTCATGGCGAAATAGAATGGAGCCGCCTTTGTCTTTCGTAGATAGATTTGGCCCAAGCCAGCAGATTGTTCGTATGATATTTCGAGTAAGTCACCCCAGTTTCGCGAGCCGCGCTGACACATCCGCACGCAGGCGGTCGATGTGGGCGAGCGTGAAGTCGGCGACGCTCAGCGTGGGGTCGTTTACGAGCGGGGTGAGATCCATGGCCCACGTGATTCCCTGCATGCGGTCGATCGCGTGTGAATTGTGAAAGGTCGCGTTGGCCGTACGCCGACCGAGCGTGGCGAGATCGTAACGCTTGCCTCCACTGATCTGAGAGGCAAAGGCCGCGAGTTGTTTTTGCGCAAGGTCGACATGACGGCCCGCATCGAGTGCGACTTTGTCGGTGTCCACCAGCCAGTCGAGGTCCCGCCAGACTTCGCAGCCGAGAACCTGTTTAGGCCGATGCTCTCCGGGAATTGCACGCAGCGCTTCAATGCACCGTAAGAAAAGGGCGACATGGGTGTCGTGCTTGTCGGCGGGATTGTGAAGATACAGCACTTCAGGCCGGCAGACGCTGAAAATGCTGAGTAAATCTTCCGCGACGCCAGGGTGATGGGGTTGCTTCACATCCGAACTGGGATGTCCGAGTTGGATTTGGATCAGGTAGCGGCCGAGATCGGCGGCTTGCCGTTGCTCGCGACGACGCACCGCCTGCATCTGGTCATCGGTCACGTTGGCAAATTCTCCGGTGCGCGGAGAACCCGCTCCATCCGTTACAATCACGCCACCAAAGGATTTCTCTCGTTGATCAAGCGTCTCAGAAATTCCTGCGTGCGCCATGATCTCTATATCGTCCTGATGGGCGGCCACGCAGAGATGAGTGACCCGGTGCAGGGCCTCGGCGGGCAGCATACGGTGTCGGCTTGCTGGAAGGTAGATTTCAGCGTTAAGACGGGAAAATTTCATTTATAGAAAAGCGCTGACCTCAGTCAGGCGTCAGCGGGTTGAGATTTAAAAGGATGGGCGCTCACTCAAGTAAGCAACTGCACGATGCGAACAATGGGCAGAAAAAGGGCAATCACGATGGTACCGACCACCCCGGCCAGCAGCAGAATCAGGAGAGGTTCGATCAGCGAGCTGAGGCCCGCCACGGCGTTGTCCACCTCGTCATCGTAGAGATCGGCGATTTTCCCGAGCATGGCCGGGAGTTGTCCGGTGTGTTCGCCGACATCGATCATGCTCGTGACCATCGGCGGCAAGACCTGTGTATGCTCCAGTGAGCGGGCGACGGGCTCCCCTGCTTTCACCTGTTCATGGACCGCGCCCAATGCGCCCGCCACCCGGGCGTTGCCACACGTGTCGCGGGTGATGAGCAGGGCCGGCAAAATGGCCACACCACTCGAAAGCAGCGTACCAAGCGTGCGTGTGAAACGGGCGACGAGTGATTTGAGGATCAGATCGCCAAAGAGCGGGAGCCGCACCATCAGGCCGTCGATCAACTGGCCACCCCGCCGGGATTTTCTAAAGAAAACGAAGCTGAGCCACACCCCCAGCAGCAGCGCCAGCACGAGGGGATAATGCGTTTTCACGAAATCGCTGGCGGTCAGCACGGCCTGGGTCAGCGGCGGTAACGGCGCGCCCTTGAGCAGATCGGAAAAAATCTTTTTGAACTGCGGCACGACGAACACCAGCAAGCCGACCAGAATGACGAGCGCCACCGTCATAACGACCAGGGGATAAACCATCGCCGCCTTCACCTTGCCGTGAAGTTGCAGACTCTTTTCCATGAAACGCGCCTGCCGATCCAACACCACATCGAGCAAACCACCCGCTTCACCCGCCTTGATCATGCTGATGAAAAGCCGGTCGAAGACGCGGGGATGTTTCGCCAGTCCATCGGACAACGTGCCGCCGGACCGGATGTGCTCGGCCAGCGCATAGATATTTTCCCGCCAGACAAAATTGCGCTCGTGCTTAGCCAGCGTTTCCAGCCCGCGCAGCAACGGCATGCCGGCCCGCAATAACGTGGAGAGCTGACGGGTGAACAGCATGAGCTCGCGCGGCTTGACCGGCCGGAGAAAAGGCCAACTGAACGCGAAGGGGTTTCCCGTCGAAGTCGCGGCGGGGGCGTTTTTGGTTTCGCTAATGCCCGTCGGGAAAAATCCCCTCGACTTCAGTTCGGTGCTGGCGCTCTCCAAACTTGCCGCGATGAGTGTGCCTTTTTTTTCGACACCACCGGAATTGAACGCTGTGAATGAGTAATGGGCCATGGGGATGATTTACTCGTTGAGTGAATCGAAATCACGTGTAACGGGCAACTTCTTCCAGTGAGGTTTCGCCAGCGAGCATCGCGCGCACGCCGGCCTCGCGCAGCGATGTCATTCCGAGGGCGGACGCTTTTTCGCGAAGCTGCATCAAGGAAGCGCCGGACACGATCAGATCGCGGAGCGCGTCGTTGATCTGCAGATACTCGAAAATGCCGAGGCGTCCGCGATAACCGGTGTGATGACAGGAGGAACATCCTTGGCCCGCATAGCAGGTCTTGCCGTGAAACGCGGCAGGATCGAAGCCCAACTGGCGCAACGCTCCTGCACTCGGGACGCGCTCCGATTTGCAATCAGGGCAGATGCGCCGGAGCAACCGCTGCGCGAGCACAGCCTCCAGCGTCGAGGCCAACAGAAACGGCTCGATGCCCAGATCGAGCAGGCGCGTCACCGCTCCCGGAGCATCATTGGTGTGGAGCGTACTGAGCACGAGGTGGCCGGTGAGCGAGGCTTGGATGGCAATCTGCGCGGTTTCCAAGTCGCGCATTTCGCCGACCATCACGATGTCGGGATCTTGTCGCAGGAACGAACGTAGCGCGCGGGCGAAAGTCAGGCCGGCCGCGTAGCTGACCGGCACCTGCATGATGCCGTCGATTTCGTATTCGACGGGATCTTCGACCGTCAGAATTTTCACCCCGGGTTCGTGCAGGGTTTTCAGGCAACTGTAGAGCGTGGTGGTTTTGCCTGAGCCGGTCGGACCCGTGATGATGATCAGGCCGTGCGGACGGCTCAGCGCGGCGCGTACGCCGGTTTCTATGGGGGCGGGCAGGCCGAGTTGCGCCAACTCCAGTGCCAACGCGGCTTGATCCAGCACGCGCAGCACCACGCTTTCGCCAAATTGGGTGGGCAGGGTCGAGACGCGCAGATCAACGGCGCGACCGGACACGTTTAACTTGATCCTGCCATCCTGCGGCAAGCGGCGTTCCGCGATGTTAAGATGAGCGAGCACCTTGAGTCGCGAGATGATCGGGAGCGCGAGCGTCTTGGGCGGCGGCGCGAGTTCGCGCAAAGCCCCATCGACGCGGCAGCGAATCTTGAATTCATGCTCGAAGGGTTCGAAGTGAATATCCGAAGCGTGATCCTTGATGGCCTGAGTCAACACGACGTTCACATAACGGATGATGGGAGTCTGCCCGGCCAACTGTTCGAGATCGGCCTCGGCCAACGTTTCGGTTTCAGCGCCGGGTGCGATGGCGGTCACCAATTCCCGCGCGAGCTCGGCCACCGAATATTCTTCCTCGCCATAGTGCAGTCGGATCAGCGCGGCAACCGCATCGGGATCAGCCACGGTGACCCGCACCTCGCGTTCCAACACGAAACCGAGATCGCCGACCAAGTGCGAATTAAAGGGATTGATCGCGAGCAAGGTGATGGAAGCAGCGTCCGCCTCCAGCGGCGCAACCCCATAGGAACGGGCCAACCCGCCATCGAGCAGCGCGAGGGCTGGGGCGGGTAATTTCGTCGGAATATTCCCGGTATAGGCTACGCCCAAAAAGCCAGCGACCGCGTGAAGCAATTCGGGTTTATCAATCAACCCGAGTTCCAGCAGCACCGCGGCAAAGGAGCGACCGGTGGCCCGATGCTCCTCTTGCGCGAGTTCCAGTTGAGCCCGATCAACTAAGCGGCGCTCAAGGAGCAGATCAAACACCGTCTGATCATGTCCGGCAAACATCCGCAGGAGGGGTCGTCAAAGATTCCGGAGCTTGAAGCCGAGACTGGTGAGCTTGGCGCGCATGCCCTCGGTATCCTGAGCTTTGTCCACCGCTTCATCCGGATCGATCAATTCGGTGTTCACCAAGCTCAGCAAATGTGTGTCGAGGGTGATCATGCCGAGATTGGCGCCCGTCTGAATATCCGAAGTGATCCGGAAAGTTTTATTGTCGCGGATCAGCGAGGCGATCGATGAGGTGTTGACCATGATCTCGTATGCCGCGATGCGGCCGCCACCGTTCTTTTTGCACAAGGTCTGGGAGATGACGCCAACAATGGAGGTCGAGAGCTGGGTGCGGATCATCTCTTTCATGTTCGCCGGGAAAGCATCCACGATACGATCGACGGTCTTCGCCGCACTGTTGGTGTGCAGCGTCGCAAACACTAAGTGTCCCGTCTCCGCCGCGCTGATGGCCGCCTCGATCGTTTCCAGATCGCGTAACTCGCCGACGAGAATCACATCGGGATCTTGCCGCAACGCGCGCTTGATCGCCTCGGCGAAGTTCGGCACGTCCTGGCCGATCTCGCGCTGCGTCACGACGCAGCGCTTGTGGCTGTGAAAATATTCGATCGGATCCTCGATCGTGATGATGTGGCCGTCGCGGTTCTCGTTGATGAAATTAACCATCGAGGCGAGCGTCGTGGATTTGCCCGAGCCTGTCGGGCCGGTGACGAGCACAAGGCCACGAGGGCGATAGAGCAGCTCCTTGATCTTATCGGGCAGACCGATCTGCCGGAGATCGAACATGTGATTGGGAATCTGCCGGAGCACGAGGCCGTAGTTGCCCTTGGACTTGAGCACGGAGACGCGGAAACGAGCCCGCTCTAAAAAGGCGAAACCGAAATCGGTGCCGCCGTGGAGCTTCACGTTTTGCACGTGGGCATCAGGCGTGATGGCGAGCATCAGTTTCTCGGTGTCGAGCGCGGTCAGGATCGGGCCGTCGATCGGCGTCATGCTGCCGCGCAGGCGGAGCGTGGGCGGAATGCCGACTTGCAGGTGGAGATCCGAGCATTTTTGGTCAACGACCAGCTCGAGGAGATCATTCATGTCGTAGCTCATAGCGATAATGGGGGTCGGGATTAATCGATATCTCCAACAGTCACGGAAGCAACCTCGGCGATTGTGGTCTGTCCAGCAAGGACTTTACGGATGCCATCGTCCCGGAGCGTGCGCATGCCCCCCTCTTTTGCCCTCTGGCGCAGCTGGGCGGCACTGGTATTTCCGTACACCAATTCGCGCATATTATCATTTACTAAAAATATCTCAAAAATTCCGAGCCGCCCGCGAAACCCGGTTCCGTGACACGCCGAGCAGCCTGCGCCCTCGGCGAATTGCGCCCCGGAAATTTGCGCCCCGGTCAGGCCCAGCGCCTGTAATTCCCGTGGCGCGGGTTGATAGGCGCGCTTGCAATGCGGACAAATCCGCCGGACCAGCCGCTGCGCGAGACTCGCCCGCAACGCTGCGGCGACGAGGAAGGGTTTCACCCCGATATCCAGCAAGCGCGCGACCGCACCCGGTGCGTCGTTCGTATGCAGCGTACTCAAAACAAAATGCCCGGTAAGCGCGGCGTTGATCGCCATATCGGCGGTTTCCCGATCCCGAATCTCGCCCACCATCACGATATTCGGCGCCTGCCGCAGCATGGCCCGCAACGCCGTGGCGAAAGTCATCCCGATCTCCGCACGCACCGGCACTTGATTCACGCCGGAGAGCTGGTATTCGATCGGATCCTCCACGGTGATGATTTTGCGATCAGGATGGTTGAGATGATGCAGGCAACTGTAGAGCGTGGTGGTTTTTCCGGAACCGGTCGGCCCGGTGACGAGCACCATGCCATCCGGTGAGGCGATCAACTGTTCCAACCGTGCCTGATCTTCCGCCGCAAAACCCAATTCCGGCAAACCCAGCCGCAGTTGCGTCTGATCCAGGATGCGCATGACGATGCTCTCCCCGTGGATGGTCGGCAGCGATGAGACGCGAAAATCCAGCGTGCGCCCGGCGAGTGCGATCTGCACGCGGCCATCCTGCGGTACGCGTTTTTCGGCGATGCTAATGTTCGCCATGATTTTCAGCCGCGAGATAATCGCGAGCTGGTGACGCTTGGCCGGCGCGGTCGACGCTTCGGCAAGCACGCCGTCGATGCGGTAGCGAACCCGGAACCTTCGCTCCAACGGTTCGAGATGAATATCCGACGCGCGCTGATGCACCGCACCCAGAATAATATCCTGCACCATTTTGATAATCGGCGCATCCGCCTCCAACCCCACCCCGGCTTCGAGGGATGACTCCGCACCAACGACCGCCGTCTCCGGTGTTTCCCATTGTGCCATCAATTGCTTCGACGGATCGTAATGTCGGGTGATCGCCTCGCGGATATCTTTCTCCGTCGCCACCCACGTCATCACGGGATGTCCGGCGACGTGAGCGAGGCTGTCGAGCAAGGCGACGTCCAACGGATCGGCAATCGCCACCTGTAATTGTTCTTGAGCCCAGCCGAACGGGAAAACCTGATGCTTGATCACGAAATCACGGGGCAGCGCGGCCAGCACATCACCGGTGACGGCGAGTGTCCCCAAGGCCACAAAGGGCAATTCCAATTCCGCAGCCATGGCGCGGGCTAGAGCGGTCTCGTTTAACACGCCTTCAGCCAGAAGGCGCCGGGCCAGACTGGAAGTCGCCAGCGTCGGTGGTTCAGTCCGCGCATCCAGCAGCCCCGCCGCCGGGAGTTGCGCACGCTGCAGCAAACCGTGCTTCAGCGCGATGCGGATCAGAAATTCGTCGGCTGGTTTCACGCGAAGTGGCCGACGCGCGAGGGCCTCAGCGGTTCAAGCTCAACAGGAACTCGGCGTTCGTCTTGGTTTTCTTGAGTCGGCCGATAAGCATGTCCATCGAGTCGGCGGCGGGCACGCCCTGCATCGCGCGACGCAACGAGTAGATGCGCGCCAATTCTTCCGGATGATAGATAAGTTCTTCTTTGCGCGTGCCGCTCTTGTCGATGTTGAGCGCGGGGAAGATACGCTTGTTCACGAGATCGCGGTCGAGGTGCAGCTCCATGTTGCCGGTGCCCTTGAATTCCTCGAAGATGATTTCATCCATGCGGCTGCCCGTGTCGATCAACGCGGTGCCAAGAATGGTCAGGCTGCCAGCGCCCTCGATGTTGCGCGCGGATCCGAAGAAGCGCTTGGGCTTCTGGAGCGCGTTGGCTTCGAGACCGCCGGACATGATTTTGCCGGAGTTCGAAGCGAGCGCGTTGTAGGCGCGCGCCAAACGGGTGATGGAATCGAGGAGGATAATGACGTGCTCCCCCTGCTCCACTTGGCGGCGGGCTTTTTCGATCACCATCTCGGCGCAATGCACGTGACTCTCGGGAGTTTCGTCGAAGGTCGAGCTGACAATCTCGCCTTGGCAATGGCGGCGGAAATCGGTGACCTCTTCCGGTCGCTCGTCGATCAGCAGAATGATGAGTTTCGCCTGCGGTGAATTGATCGCGACGGAGTTGGCGATATTCTGCAGCAGCACGGTTTTGCCCGTGCGCGGCGGAGCCACGATCAAGCCGCGCTGGCCGAAGCCCACGGGCGTGACGATGTCGACCATGCGCATCGAAACGTCTTTCTGCTCGGGTCGTTCCAGCCAAATCCGCTGGAGCGGATAGTACGGAATAAGCTCCTCGAAAGGCGTGATCTTGAGAATCTCGCTGGGCTCGCCGCCCATGACTTTGCGCAGACGGACGACGGCCGGACAACGATCATTCCCGATCGGTGCCTGCACCTGCACCTCGACCAAATGGCCGCGGCGCAATCCGTGCTTGTGGACAAATCCTTCGGATAAAAACGCATTCTCCGGGTACAGCCGGTAGTTAACCGATTTGTGGACGACGAAGCCGTAGCCGCGATCCGTCAGATCAAGGATACCCTGATCGAGCAGCGGGATTTTCTTTTCCACCGCTGCGGTGAAAACCGCCCCGAGCAACTGCATGCGGGTCGGCACGCCATTGAATTTCGCGCCGAGCTTGAGCGCTTTGGCGCTGAGATCGGCGTGGCCGAGATCATACAATTCATGCAGCCAGATCGGTTCTTCCGTGCTGGTAGCGATTTCATCCGCGACGCGCTCGAGCGCCACCGGATCGGCGAAGCGAGCCGGATCGGGCAGATCGCCGTAGTGAATTTCCGTTTTGGGTGGAGGCGGTTGAGGGGGATGCTTCGGAGCGTTGCTGCCCCCGCCGTGACCACCACCACCGGGATGCTTATTCCATTTGCCCCCACCGCCACCACCGCCTTGACCACCACCGCCGCCGCCACCGCCTTGGCCGCCACCACCGCCTTGGCCACCACCGCCGCCTTGACCACCGCGGAATTTTTTATCGCGCCAGCGACCGAACTTGCCGCCGCCTTGGCCGCCACCGCCTCCACCACCTTGTCCACCGCCATGACCGCCGCTACCTTGCTGCGGTTGAGATTTTCCGGAGTCTTCACCGCCCGATTGCGGGGGCGCAGACTGAGATGAACCTGAAGTTTGGGAGGGAGTAAACGCAGCCGCACTATCGCCGTGATCGGCCGGTGCCTGACGCTCAACCTGCGAAGCCGTCGCGGACGAAGGAACGAACTCCTGGGCTGGTGGTGGCGGTGCGTAAGCTGGCTCGGGAGCACGCGCTGGCGCGGGTGTGGGCTCGAAGCGTTCAACTGGAGCCGACTCAAACGAGAGACTCGCTTGGGGCGCCGACTCAGCGGCAGCGGCGGATTTCGCAGCCTTGGTCGCACGAGGAGCCTTGGCTGGTTTGTCGGCTTTTTCGGGCTTATCGGCCTTGTCGGGCTTGGAGATTTTAGCGCGGGTCAGACGCGAACGTGGAGCGGCGCGCTTCTTCGGCGTGCTGGCTGAATCGGTGCCGGTGTCGGATTTTGAATTGTCCTCGGATGAGGGCGGTGAAACTTCCATTAAATAGGTGCCGGGGAGGCGGGTTGGTGTTGAAGAAAACGTAGCGCGAGGAGGTTGATCTGTTCGCGTAAAAATTCGAGTGAGCCGTCGTTGAGGATAACAAAGTCAGCCAATTCGCATTTTTGGTCTAGGGGCAACTGCTGGGTCAGTCGCTGGCGGGCGAGCGTCGGCGGTATCCCGCGTAACTCCAGCCGCCTGATCTGTGTTGGGCCATCTGAGGTAAGACAAACGGTGAAATCAAACCAATTTTCCATTCGTTGCTCAAAAAGCAGCGGTACTTCGACAATAAACTTCTGCCCATGACTGGCCGCAAAGAGCGCCTGCCAACGGGCACGTAGCCTCGGGTGGATCACTTCCTCCAACCACCGCAAGCGCGTCTGCTCCGTAAAAACGATCTGCGCCAGCTTCGAGCGATCCACCTTTCCCTCCGACGTGAGCACCGAGGGGCCGAATTTCGCGTGCAACGCCGCGATCACCTCCGGATCGGTCAAGAGTTCGTCGCGAACTACCTGATCAGCGTCCAGCCGGATGAAGCCATGCTCGGCAAACTGCGCCGCAGCAGTTGATTTGCCGCAGCCCATGCCGCCGGTCAGTCCAATGATCAAATTACTACGATGACCCATATTGGTTAAATTCCTGACTATGAACTTGCCCGATCGCGCAGCAAACCCTATTTAAATCTACCGAATGTCCTCTCCACTTGAGGTGAATACCAAAGTCCCGACTGCCGTTTGCGCCTACGCGCAAAGCATCTTCGCTGGCTTGGGCTGGAGCGAAAGCTCGCAGTTGGTGGATAAATTATTCAGCGATGTGACCCGAATGTTTGCGGGGCAATACCCCGGCTATCGCGGCATCGATATGAGCTACCACGATTTTGAGCACACCCTGCAAGCCACGGTTTGTTTGCTCAGTATCATCAAGGGGCGTCAACAAAGTGGGGCGACGCCTCCCTTCCGCCGTCGCGATGCCGAACTCAGCCTCATGGCCGTTTTGCTCCATGATGCCGGATTCCTGAAACAAAGAGAAGACTCCACCGGCACCGGCGCGAAATACACGCTCATCCACGAGCAACGCAGTTGCCAGTTCGCCCGCGCGTACCTGCCGCAATACGCCGTCACCACCGATGAACTCGACGACGTCTGTGCCGCGATCAAATGCACCGGTCCACGCAATCACATTGCCGGTCTCCCCTTTCACCGCCCCGAAGCGCGCATCATCGCCTGCATCGTCGTCACCGCCGATTACCTCGCCCAGATGAGTGCGCCGGATTACCTCGGCAAACTTCCCCTGCTCTACCGCGAATTTCAGGAAGCCTTCGACTTTGAAAAGGTGCCGATGGAAAAACGGCCCTACCAAAACCTCCGCGAACTCCAGCAAAAGACGCCGGATTTCTGGCAAAATTTTGTGCATCCGCTCCTCAAGAATGAGGCCGATGCCATGTATCGTTTTCTCTCCATCACGGGCCAACCGAATACCTACCTCCAAGCCGTGGAGGAGAATCTCACCAAGATTCGCGCCCGGCTACAGGAAGATTCGGTGTGATAAAAACACCACGCCCACTGCTCAATGTTAGCTACCATCTGCTCGGCGGCCCTCGCGGGCATCGACGCCGTGCCCGTTTCGGTCGAGGTCAACACCGGCGAATCCGGTGAACCCCGCCTCTACCTCGTCGGCCTGCCCGATGCCGCCGTCAAGGAATCGGACGACCGCGTCTTCTCCGCGCTAAGCAATTCCGGTTTCCGGATGCCGCGCACCCGTACAACCATCAATCTCGCGCCCGGTGATCTCCGCAAGGAAGGCGCGATGTACGATCTCCCCATCGCCCTCGGCATCCTCGCCGCCGACGGCAAACTGGAGTGCGCCACGCTCGACGACTATCTGATCGCCGGCGAACTCAGCCTCTCCGGCGCCACTCGCCCCATCAAAGGCGGCCTCGCCATGGCCGTGCTCGCCCGCAGCTCCGGCAAACGCGCCCTCCTCCTCCCGCGCATCTCCGCCATCGAGGCCTCGCTCGTCGAAGGCATCATCGTCCATGCCGTGGACTCACTCGATCAAGCCGTGCGCTTCCTCGCGGGTGACATCACGTTGCCTGCGATCAAATCAACCGGCTTGGAAAAACCACCCAGCGCGTACCACGACAGCGTGATCGACTTCGCCGAGATCAAAGGCCAGCACGCCGTGCGCCGCGCCGTCGAAGTCGCCGTCGCCGGCGGTCACAATCTGCTGATGATCGGGCCGCCCGGCTCCGGCAAATCCATGATCGCAAAACGCGTCCCCGGCATCATGCCGCGCCCCTCGCTCGATGAATACCTCGAGATCCTCCGCATCCACTCCGCCGCCGGCCAAACCCTCAACGGTGCCGCGCCGTATCTTGAACGCCCGTCCCGCGCGCCCCACCACACCATTTCCGACGTCGGCCTGCTCGGCGGCGGCACGATTCCCGGCCCCGGCGAAATCTCCCTCGCCCACCACGGCGTGCTCTTCCTCGACGAACTACCCGAGTTCAAACGCTCCGCCCTCGAAGTGCTCCGTCAACCACTCGAAGACGGCCAAGTCACCATCTCCCGCAGCGCCGGCAAAATCACGCTGCCCTGTAATTTCATGCTCGTGGCCGCGATGAACCCTTGTCCGTGCGGTTACCTCGGCGACGCCAAACACGAGTGCCGTTGCTCACCCGCGCAAGTCCAACGCTACCGCGCCCGCATCAGCGGCCCACTCCTCGACCGCATCGATCTCCACATCGAAGCCCCCGCGCTTTCCCTCGCCGAACTGCGCGCCGACAAACCTGGCGAAACCTCCGCCACGATCCGCGAACGCGTCGAAGCCGCCCGCGTCCGCCAACTCGCCCGTTTCACCGGTACGCGCGCCGTCGCGAATGCCGGCATGTCCCAGACGCAGATCAAAAAATACTGCCAGCTCGACCCCGCCCTCGGCGATCTCCTCCAGCAGGCCATGGAGCAACTCCAGCTCTCCGCCCGCGCGTATGATCGGATTTTAAAAGTAGCCCGCACGATCGCCGACCTCACCGCCGCCGACCGCATCGCCAGCAATCATCTCTTAGAAGCCATCCAATACCGCAGCCTCGACCGCCGGCTGTTTTATTGAAAAGCATTCAGGTTCGGTTGTAGGACCGCCGCTTGCCGACGCGCCGAAAACTCACACACCGGCGAAAATTGCCAATGCGACAAGAAAGCAAGTAGCCGCGTTTGAGGGCACCGCCCGAAAACGGGGTCGTCATCGGTACGAACCACGTTGTCGCTCCGCTCCAATACAGCTCCCAACCAACAGAAGGGAGATTTTAACGCGGAGGGCGCGGAGTTCGTGGAAGAAAGCAAGACCAAGCGTCCATGCTCCGCGTCCACCCGCGATAAATTCCCTCCCCCAACTCTCTCGGATAAATAATCTTTGTAGCCGTGCTTGAGCTAAAGGCGAAAGCGCGGTGCGCGTGCGGGCTTCACCACGTTGTCGCTTCGCTCCAAGGCTGAGACCAACCAACTCCATTAAAATGTCAGGGCTGATTTATTCTCTCTGCACGTTTTTGAATTCTCCCGGAAAAATCATGATCGGGCGATGCTTGCAAAATCGAGTCTTTCTTCGGGGAACTCCGAGACTGAATTCATTTCCCTCAGCCACAAGTACCCCAATAGGGTACTTGTGGCTTACCCAATTTTTCCCAAAGGAGACACGATTCACAAGTAACCCAATAGGTCACTTTGCCGTTTGGTAGCGCCGAGAATGAATCCACCCTGATTAAAATGTGATTGGTTCCAGCCTGTTTCTTTTTAAGCCTACGTCGTTCCGTATCCCCAACCCATCCCAGGTTAGTCATGCCCATTCCTGATTTCCAAACGTTAATGCGTCCGCTCTTGGCGAAAATTCAAGACGGCAAGGAATATCCAATCAAAGCTCTCGTCGATGCCTTGGCCGACGATTTTAAACTTACGGTTGAAGAGCGACAGCAACTCCTTCCCAGCGGTCGGCAAGGCGTTCTCACCAACCGGATCGCATGGGCAAAGACACATCTCCGCATGGCAGGCTTGGTGGAATTGACTGCAAGAGGCGTATTTTGCATCACAGATCGAGGAAAAAGCATCCTCCGTGATCACAAGGAACGGGTTGATTTGCGGGTCTTACGAGCCCAACCAGGTTACGAGGCAGCAAGAACCAAAAAGCGGGAGCAAACCGGGCCAGTAGCCGAAACGAGCAACAATGAATCCCAAACTCCTGAAGAACGCATTGAGGAATCATACCAAGCAATCAGAGAAGGATTGGGGGCTGAGATCCTCCAGAAACTCAAGGCGGGCTCTCCATCTTTCTTCGAACGTCTGGTTGTCGAACTTCTCGTGAAGATGGGCTACGGCGGTACAAGAAAAGACGCCGGGCAGGCCATTGGACGCAGCGGCGACGAGGGGATTGACGGAACCATCAAGGAAGACCGCCTCGGTCTCGACACGATTTATATTCAAGCAAAGCGCTGGGAGGGCTCGGTCAGCCGGCCAGAAATCCAAAAATTCGCCGGTGCCCTGCAAGGTTTCCGCGCAAAAAAGGGCATCTTCATCACCACTTCGTCTTTCACCAAGGAAGCCGAAGATTATGCCGCAAAGATCGACAGCAAAATTGTCCTGATCGATGGAGAGCAGCTTTGGAACCTGATGCTCGATTATGGTATCGGTGTCGCAACGGTTGCGACCTACGCCATTCAGAAAGTGGACAGCGATTATTTCAGTGAAGAAAATTGAGCTTCTCATTGTCACTTGAGAGTGCCGAGTTCTAGCGGTGTGGTCGGGTTACAGTAGGCGGGACGGTCCGACGCAATTCGGTTTGACGGTCGGCCAGCTTGATCGACAGATCGACGCAGCGATCGACGAGTTGGCGGAAGCGCTTGAAATTG
>JBBRBC010000031.1:0-45604 GCA_038206205.1 Opitutales bacterium | reverse complement strand
GCTGACGCCCCTCCACACCTCCCCCAGTTCTTCAACTGAAGGAACCAAACCCAGACGAACCGACGCCACACAGGTGTGGGTCAATTTTATCTGCTAGTTAATGGATCAAATCTAACTGCTCGTTTTCACGCGCCGGGTCTTTATCTGGAGAGCGTTCGAGGCAGGGCATTCATTCGGGTCAATTCGTGTGATGCCAACGTCCTTTGGAAATGAGACTGGTGAAACGGGATTCCACTGGTAGGGCGTTACCGAGCGTAAGCGACACTCAGCAGCGTCCCGCCGAGCCGCTGTGGCTCACCCGGAGGGTTCGCCCTGCCTGAAGGACAAATCTTTCGGAACGTTGATATGGTTCGTGGACCAATCCTCCGAGAGAAAACCCAGATTGCCCACTAACCACCAGCCGTCGCCCAGTGCTTTGGCTCGCCAGCACGAATTTCCGCGAAGGGGAAACAAACCCAGCCGACATTCGACAAATGTGAACAAGTTTTCAGGATTACTCGCACGTCTATTCTTGACTGTTTGGGGTGAAATGGAGAGAAATGGGGCGTTCTGGGGAATTGGGGCCCCGGACTACCCTAAATGGCGCAAACAGGCACAACTGTATATTCGGGACGTTTTGAGCATACGCTCGACGACAAGAATCGGCTCACGATTCCGTCATTGTGGCGTTGGGTTCATGCGGACACGGAGACATTTCTAGCGATGCCGCATCCGGATAATTACATCGCGGTGTTGCCGCCGGCCCGCGTCACCAAGTTGCTCGCGCAGGTTTCAGAGATGAAACTTTCCGATCGTGATGCCCAGGCGGTGAAGGCGAAAATTTTCTCCAACGCGCTTTCGTTCACGTTCGATAAGCAGGGCCGCTTCGGCATCACCGCGAGCCTGCTCGGCCACGGGAGCATCGCGAAGGACGCGGTGCTGTGCGGCATGGGCGACACTTTTAATATCATGAGTCCGGCGCGTTGGACGGAGATGGATCGCGCGACCGCCGGCGAAAACTTCGGCGATATGATGCGCCGCATTGGCCTCTAAGGCACCGCACTGGATTTCACCCCTAACCACCCATGACAATCCGCACCCTGACCCTGCCCAAGTTGTATACGATCAGAGAAGGTCATCGCCGGCTCCTGCGCGCCGCTAGGCCCATCATTCTTCCCACGACCAACCGGAAATCTACATGGTCAACACCGCCCAACTTGAATCAGTCCTAGACGATATGGCTGAGAGCGGGCACCTCCCAGTATTGTTGCGTGAGGTGCTCGAATACCTGGCACCGCAGGCCGGCCAACATATGTTGGACTGCACGTTCGGTGGTGGCGGACACACGCGGGTAATCCTCTCGACGGGGGCGCAGGTCACCGCGCTTGATCGTGATCCGGCGGCGGCGTTTCGCGCAGTGCAGGTGCAGGCGGAATTCCCCGCGAATTTTCGGTTCGTCGACTTGAACTTCGGTGATCTCGCGGCGCTGCCTGAGAGCGGCTTTGACGGCATCCTGTTTGATTTCGGTGTCTCGTCTTTCCAACTGGACGATGCGACGCGTGGTTTCTCTTTTCGCAGCGACGCCCATGCGGACATGCGGCTTGATCCGCGGATTGGACTCTCGGCTGGCGATTGGCTGGAGCGGGCGGAACAACGTGAACTGGTCCGCGCCATCCGTGATTTTGGTGAAGAACAGAACTGGCGGCGGGTGGTGCAGGCGATCGAAGCGGCCCGCGGGACGGGCCGGCTGAGTCGCACGTGCAGTCTGGCGGAATTAATTTCCGAAGCGATTCCGGCCGCCGTCAAACGCGAGCTGCGCATTCATCCAGCCACGCGTTCATTCCAAGGCATCCGGATTTATGTGAATGATGAACTGGGCGCGATTGATCGCGCGTTGCCTGCCGCCTTTGCGAAACTCGTGTCTGGCGGCGTGATGGCCGTGATCAGTTTTCACTCCCTCGAAGACCGGCCGGTGAAGCAGTTTTTCCGCAAGATGTGCGGGCTGCCGGTCGATGCGAACGACGCGACGCCCCAGCAGTTGCGAGCCAAGTTTGCCGACCTGCTTACGCGCAAACCACTCACTCCTTCCGATAGCGAAATCAGCCATAACCCGCGTAGCCGTTCCGCCAAGCTCCGGGTGTTGCGAAAACTTTAATTACCCTCATGAGACCCCCTCCGCCCAACACGCTCGTCAATAAGATCGTGGCTCTGACCCTTTGTTTGCTGGTTTTCAGCGGCACCCTCGGCCTGGGTGCCGTCTGGGTGCGGCAGGAAATCTTTTCCACCGCCAATCGCAGCAATGTGCTCGAGACTAAACTCGCCGATGTCGAGCGTCGTCTCGATGAAGTCGATGCGGGGGTGGCCATCGCGTTGAATCCTGCATCGCTCCTCCGGCGCAACGAGACGATGCGACTCGGCTTGGAGGCCCCTAAGCAAATCCAGGTGGTCCGGATGCAGGGTTCGCCAGAAATCCGACTCGCGCTCAAGCGCAACCAGGAGATTTTTTCCCTTTCCACCACCGCCCGAAAATCCGGTCCGACGGCGGGGAATGCTCGTCTTGTCACCGCTTCCTTCCCCTAAGCAATGTCGAAGGGTTTCGCTTCCAATTTTCGCATGACGCTGATCGCGGCGGCGGTGCTCGCCTGCTTTCTCGGCGTGGGCATCCGGCTGATTTTTCTCCATGTCATCGATCGGGATGATTTGTTGAAGTTCGTCAACAAAGCTCGCCGCCAGATCGTCGTCGAACAGGCGCGGCGCGGGGCGATACTCGATACGAAGGGGGCGCTCCTCGCCACCAGCCGTTCGTTTGTGGTGGTGGGCGTCGATCCCGAGATGATGAATCCGGAGGATATAAAATCGTGGCCGGAAATGGCGCGATTGTTGAAACTCCCTCGGGCCGAATTATCCGGCGTATTGCAAAACTCGATGAAGGTAGGCCGACAGGCGCTCGCGAATTCCCTGACCCCGGCGCTCGAAAATAAACGGGTGCGCTGGGTGAAGCTGGCCGAGGAGGTCGATGAAGATGTCTATGATCAGATCACCAAGCTCAAGGTGCGGGGTGTTTACGGAGCGAGGAATTTTAAACGCATTTATCCGGGCGACACCTTGGCGGCCCATGTCATCGGCTATGTGAATAAGGAGGGCGTGGCGGTGACCGGCGCGGAACATCATCTGGATATTTATCTCAAGGGTGAAGACGGTTGGATCGAGTCGGAGAAAGATGGCGCGCGGCGCGAACTCGCCCAGTTCCGTTCCCGGGAAGTGCCGGTGCAGGACGGTAACGACGTGGTGCTCACGATCGATTCGGTGGTGCAATACATGATCGAGAATGAGCTGAAACTCATCGCGGACAAATACCGTCCAAAATTCGCCACGATCATCGTCAGCGAGCCGCACACGGGCCGAATTCTGGGGCTGGCCAATTATCCCAATTATAATCTCAACGCCTTTGAAAAAGCCCCGCTTGATGCGCAACGCAACAATGCCGTCACGGACATCATCGAGCCCGGTTCAACTTTCAAAATCGTCGCCGCTGGTGCCGCGCTCGATCTGGGGATCGTAACGCCTGCGAGTATCTTCGACTGCGGACAGACTTCTATCCTGTATAAGAACCGGCAGTTGAAATTGCCGAAGGAAGACGAACCCTTCGAGAACCTCTCGGTGGCGGATATTGTGGCCCATTCGAGCAATCGTGGGGCCGCCCAGCTCGCTATGTTGATGGGTGAGGAAAATTTCTACAGCTACGCCCGGAAATACGGTTTCGGCCAGTCCACGAAGTTCCAGTTGGGCGGAGAAGTCCGCGGCATTTTGGAGCAACCGAAAAATTGGGATGGCCTGACGATCACGCGCATGCCGATGGGGCATTCGATCGCCGCCACTCCCCTGCAGGTACACATGGCGATGAGTGCGGTCGCCAATGGGGGCACGCTGCTTCGCCCGCAAATTTTGAAGGAAATCCGTGACGCCAAAGGCAATATCGTGCGGACGTTTGCCCCGGAGAAACGCGAACAGGTCCTGAAGCCGAGCACGGCGGCGGTGTTGGCCCAATTGCTCCATCGCGTCTTTACGGAGGGTACGGCGAAAGGTTTTGAGATCCCCGGCTTCGAGCTGGCCGGCAAGACGGGGACGACCCAAAAAATCATCGATGGCAAATACGTGAGCAACCGCCACGTCTCCTCGTTTGTGGGATTTTTTCCGGCGAGCCGACCAGAGGTGGTGATCTCCGTCATCGTCGATGATGCGAAGATGTCGAAGGGCATCGCCTATGGCCGCGCGGTAGCGGTTCCCGCCTTCAAGCATATCGCGGAACAACTCATCCAATATCTCGATATCACGCCCCTCATGATTCCTACTTCAGGTGCGCTCGCGTCGAATGGAGGTGCCCGATGATCGGCTATCTGGTCCCCAATTATCCGTTGATTGCGGCCTTCCGTACGTTGCCGGCCGTCAGCCCTCGTGCGCGTTCTCGTGGGGCAGCGCGACTCTCCCAAGGAATTTTTAAAATGGCTCCCAAACTCTCAGATTTTTTCAATGAAGACGAGATCGTCGCCAGCAAGGGCGATCTCGAACGGCCGATTTCCGGACTCGCGATGGACAGCCGCCGCGTGATGCCGGGCAATCTGTTTTTTGCGCTCCCCGGGCGCCGGGCGGATGGCAATATGTTCATCGACGAAGCGATCAATCGTGGCGCCGTGGTGATTGTCGCGGAGAAAATTCCGAGCGGTACCGCGACGCGGGTTACGTATATTCAAGTGAACGATGCTCGTCGGGCCTTGGCCCGTGTTTCCCAGCGCTATTTCAAATTTCCCGACAAGTCGCTGGATCTGGTGGGCGTCACGGGCACGAACGGCAAAACGACCGTCACCAATCTGATCAAGCAGTTGATCTCGACGCCGACGCAACGGGTCGGACTGATCGGCACGGTGAACTATGATCTGGGGGCGCGCATTGTGCCCTCGTATCGGACCACTCCTGAATCGTTGGAACTGTATGGCATGCTCGCGCAGATGCGTGATGCCGGTTGCCGTCAGGCGGTCATGGAAGTCAGTTCGCACGGCATCGATCAGCAACGCGTGCTCGGTATGCAGTTTGGCGTCGCGGTCTTCACGAATCTTACTCGCGATCATCTTGATTATCACAAAACGCTTGAGGCTTATTTCGAGGTGAAGAGCCGGCTTTTCAATGGTGGGATCGGTACGGCGCCGCGGATTGCGGCCATCAATATCGATGATACTTATGGTCGCCGGCTCGTCGCCGAGGTGCCGCCGCATCTCAAGATCATCACGTTCGGCGAAGATCCTTCGGCGACCGTGCGCGCGGAGAAAGTGGATCTCGGTTTCAAAGGCACTGCCTTCCAACTTGTCTGGCCGGAAGGATCGATGGCGGTCGAGAGTCCGCTCATCGGTCGCTATAATCTTAGCAATCTGCTCGCGGCGTTTGCGGCGTGCTACGCGTTGGGCCGCGACCCGATGGTCATCGCCTCGCGTTTGAAGACTTTCGCTGGCGTCCCCGGACGGATGGAGCGGATTGAAGAAGGCCAGTCGTACAATGTGCTGGTCGACTACGCGCACACCGACGATGCGTTGCACAATGCGTTGGGCATGTTGCGCGCGATTACGCCGGGGAAATTGCTGGTCGTGTTTGGTTGTGGCGGAAATCGCGACCGCACAAAACGACCGTTAATGACGGCGGCGGTGCAGGCGCAAGCGGATCACGCCTGGGCGACGGCGGATAATCCCCGCTCCGAAGCGCTGACGCAAATTTTCACCGACATGAAGACCGGGGTGACGGCTGAGCAAAAAATCACCTTCGTCGAGGATCGGCGCCGGGCCATCAGTCTCGCGCTGGATGCGGCGCGGGCGGGCGATTGCGTGCTGATCGCGGGCAAGGGTCACGAGACGTATCAGGAATTTGCCGATACGATTGTTCCGTTCGATGACCGCCAGGTGGTCCGCGAGATGATCGAGATCAAAAAAATCAAACCCGTCTGAAATCTGCCCCATGCCCACGTTTGCCCACGAAAAGCTCGCCGTCTGGACTGGCGGACGCTGGACCCGTTTGCCGGCCGGGGTTATCGTGGGTTTCAATCAGGACACGCGCGGGCTGACGACCGGGCAGGTGTTTGTCGCGCTCAAGACGGACAAGCGTGATGGCCATGATTTTCTCGGAGAAGCGCAGGCGAAGGGGGCGGTGGCCGCCCTCGTGGCGCAGGAAGTGGCCGACTCAAGTTTACCGCAACTCGTGGTGGCGAATCCGTTGGCGGCCTGGCAACGGATCGCACGCGAGCATCGGCGGGAATTTCATGGGACCATAATTGGGGTTACTGGTAGTGTGGGGAAGACCTCGACAAAGGATATGCTCTCGGTGTTGCTGGGGGGCTCACCGGGAGCATATTCTACCGAGGGGAATTTGAATAATCATATCGGGGTGCCGCTGACTCTGACCAAGCTCGATCCGGCCATTCATCGGGTCGCCATCATCGAGGCCGGAATCAATATGCCGGGCGAAATGGTGGGGCTCGCCGAGATGATTGAGCCTGATCATAGCTTGGTCACCTTCGTCGGCCCGGCCCATTTGGCGCTGTTGGGTTCATTGGAGGGTGTCGCTTTCGAGAAATCGCGGTTGACCGCTGCCACGCGGAGCGGAGGGCTGAATGTTTTTCCAGTTAGCTGCTGGGCGTATGAATCCTTTCGCGCGCTGGCTAATCCGCTCGTGCTCGTGCCGGCGAACGAAGGTATGGTGAAGGTGACCGGGCGGACGCTCAGCTTCACGGTGTTGCACCGGCCTGAGCGCACCGAGGTCACGTTGGAAGGTAAGAGAAATTTTATCTTACAGCGCGTCTCGGGTGGTATGGCGCAGAATGCCGCACTCGCGCTCGCACTCGCCTCCGCGCTGGGCGTGGAGGATACCACGCTGCAACTGCGGCTGACTCATTGGCAGCCCTCGAAGTGGCGCGGCGAGTTGCAGCGGGCGGGTGGCGCGCTCGTGTACTGTGATTTCTACAATGCGAATCCGGCCTCGATGGCTGATGCAATTTCGGCTTTCACCAGTCTCGTGCGCGTCGAGTTGCCGCGACTTTATGTGCTCGGTTGCATGGAAGAACTGGGGAGCGGTTCGGCGGATTATCACCGGCAGTTGGGTCGCTCGATTTTGCTCCGGCCGGGAGATGCCCTGTTTGTGCTCGGCGTGCAAGCGGTCGCGGTGCGCGAAGGCTTGCTCGAAAATGGCAACGATCCGGCGCAGGTAAGCGTGATTGATAATGTCGCTCCCGTCCGCGAGCGACTCACTGGTTATCAAGGAGCCGTTTTTCTCAAAGCCAGCCGGCGCTACCAATTGGAAACGGTCTTCGACGAAACCCTCGCCCATGCCCACTAATTTTCATGTCTCCTCCCAGCCAGCGCTGCGCTGGGTGACCGGTGAATCTTATCGGTTAACTGCGGCTGATCACCCGGCGGGATTTTTCACGCGGCGGCGGCTGACCGAACGGCTGGTCATCCAGAGCGGGGCGCAGCAAGCGATCAACTTGGCCGCGGGTGAGTGGGTCGGTAGCTGCGCTCAACTGGAATTGGCGACGGGTTTCCGCCAGAAAATTTCCCATGCTTAGTTATCTCTCCGAGTACGATCACCTCTTCGGGCCGCTGCGCCTGCTCCAATACATCACGGTGCGGACCGTGGGCGCGGCCACCACGGCGTTGGTGATCGGTTTCATCATCGGGCCGTGGCTCATCGGGCGTTTCCGGGAGCTGAAGTTTGGCCACGGCTACATCGACGAGCGGACGGGGGCGCTGGGTGCGACGTATTTCGACAAGAAGCACACGCCCACCATGGGCGGACTGATCATTTTTTTCTCCGTGTTTATCAGCACGGTCCTCTGGGCGGAGCCGAATATCTATGTGTTCGTCGCGCTCTTCGTGTACACCGCGCTGACGATCCCCGGCTTCCGGGACGACTACCTGAAGGTCGTGCACAAAAACAAAGACGGGATCAAGTCCTGGGAGAAGATTGCGTGGCAATCGCTCGCGACGGTCGTGGCACTGGGGGCGCTGCTCTGGCATCCGCAGAGCTCCGAAAAAATCCGCGAGCTGTGGGTGCCGTTTATCAAGACCGCGATCATCCCACACATGCATTGGGCGCTGCTGCTTTTGTTGATCTATCTCTGGATTGTCGGCTTCAGCAATGCGATCAATCTGACGGATGGTTTAGATGGACTGGCGGTGGGTTGCACAATCACGGTCGCGCTGGTCTTCGGGATCATGGCGTACGTGGCGGGCAACATCATCTATTCAAAATATCTGCTCATCAGTCATGTGCCCGGCACGGGGGAACTGACGGTGATTTGCGGCGCACTCATCGGCGCGTGCATGGCTTTCCTCTGGTATAATTCCCATCCGGCCGAGGTGTTCATGGGCGACACCGGTTCGCTCGCCTTGGGCGGACTGATCGGTGTGATGGCTTTCATGATTCACCAACCAGTCACGCTGGTGATTGTCGGCGGCGTGTTTGTGCTGGAGGCCGTGTCGGTGATTATCCAAGTCGGCTGGTTCAAGTTCACCAAGCGCCGGACGGGGACGGGTCGGAGGGTTTTCCTCATGGCGCCGATCCACCATCATTTTCAGAAGAAGGGCTGGCCGGAAACCAAGGTTGTTCTGCGCTTCTGGGTGCTCTCGCTGGGTTTCGCTTTGCTCGGCCTCGCCACGCTCAAACTCCGCTGAACTCACCAAGCTCAATTTTCAGATATGACTAAGCTGTAGGGCCGGTGCTTGCGCCGGCCACGACGAGGCTGACGCAAGCGACCGCCCTACAAAAAATGCTCAGATCCCCATAAACAAATTCCAACCCCAAACCCAACTCCGCCCATGCCTATCGACTACAGCTCTGAATCGACCCCTAGTTTTCGCGATCTGACCCAGACCGGCATTCTCCTTATTCGCCAGCCATTCATCCGCTCGTTGGAGAAGCTTCAGCAACTGCGGGCCAAGGTGCTGGGCCCCACGCTTGTCCCGATCGTCGTCAAATCCACCAAACGTTTTCGCAGAAGTTCGTAAGCAGGTTCTTTATACCATCCTTACCGGAACCAAAACCAACCCGCTGCTGGCGGACTTCCGCGTTCTTTCATGCTCCGTCCTGATCCCCTTCGATTAAACGCCACGACGCTCAAGCGGCTTTTTGCTTTCGCAGCGGATGCATTTGCGGTGGTGGAACCCGACCTCCGGGCGGGTTTTGCCGCGGGCGACACTGCGCAGCTCGTTCAGAGGTCGCGCTCCACCTCTGATACCGTTTGTCCGGTTTGCGCCGTGCTTAGGCTGCCGCAAGCAGCAGCCCTGCATAATGAGTCTCGTAAAATAGGGCGACGCTTCTGGGTAGGGCGGGCCCGCTGGGCCTGCCGCGATTTACGAGTGAAATTCGCCTTATCGGACGCCCTGGCGATCCGTCTCTATCTGCAACTCAATTATGCGCGACTCAGTAAGTCATGGATTCGACTGATCCCCTGTGGGCACTCCGCCTGCAATTGGATCCAGCACGTCAGCGTATTTTCTCATGCTCCCGCAACCACCCAGTGATATTGCTGCGCGGCTCACGCGACCAGTCGCCGTTTTCGGTGCGGGCGTGAGCGGGCAGGGGGTGCTGGCGTTGCTCGCTGCCCTCGGGGTGCGGGGCGTGCTTTACGATGAGAAGGCGGATGACGCCGGGAAAATATTCGCTCTGGCCGAGACGGCGCTGCATGGGCTCGTGGTCTTTAGTCCGGGTTTTCCCCCTGAGCATCGTTGGTTGGCGGCGGCGCGCGTGGCCGGTTGCACCTGCTTGGGTGAACTCGATTTCGCCTCCCTCTTCTGGCGCGGTGAACTCGTCGCCATCACGGGCACGAATGGTAAGACGACGCTGACCGAGTTTCTCGTCCACGCGCTGAACTCCGTCAGCCGTCACGCTCACGTGACGGGAAATGTCGGTTATTCATTCTGCCGCTTCGTCGTCGAACAAGCTCCGGAAACGGTGGCGGTGTGCGAAGTGAGCTCGTTTCAAGCGGAGACGCTGCGCTACCTGAAACCTACCGCGACGCTTTGGACGAATTTCGCGGAAGATCATCTCGAACGACATCGGGGGATGGAGGCGTACTTCGCGGCGAAGTGGCAGCTCATCGAGCAAACACCGGCCTCAGCCCGCTTTTGCGGCACGTCGGTTCAGTCTTACGCTCAGAAAACCGGCCGAACTTTGCCCTTTTCCTCCACGATCAGCTCGGAAGGGCAAGCACTCGATCCGCGTCTGGACGGTTCCGTGTTTGCCGCGTATCCGCAGTACGAGAATTTCCTTCTCGCCTTGGCTTGGTGGCGGCAAGCCGGTCTCCCGGAGACGGCATTGTTCTCAGCAGCACTCTCGTTTCGGCTCGGGCAGCATCGTTTTACGCGGGTGGGGGAGAAACGCGGTGTGACGTTCTGGAACGACTCGAAGGCGACGAATTTTCACGCGGTTGAAGCGGCCTTGGGCCATTTCAACCAGCCGGTTCTCTGGATCGGTGGCGGTAAGGCGAAGGGTGGTGACCTCGGTGCTTTCGTCCAGCGGATCTCCCGGAAGGTGCGTCAGGCATTTTTGATCGGGGAAACGAAACAAATCCTCGCCACTCACTGTCATACTTGCGGAGTGCCGGCGATTATCTGCGCCACGCTGGAGGAGGCGGTTCACACCGCCATGACTCTCGCGGTGCCGGGTGATCAATTGGTGCTCAGTCCGGGCTTTGCCAGCTTCGATATGTTCTGCGGCTACGATGACCGGGGTCGCCAGTTCGAAGCGATTGTGGAAAGCCTGTGAATAACTCTCATTTTTAGATAGCAAAACTCGAAATCAGCCACTCATATTCCGCCATGAAAATTCTCCAGATCTTCGGAGCCGTCGTAGCAGTACATCTGCTCGCGTTCATCTTTATTTTTGCCAGCCCGGGTTGCTCGTCGTCCCCGCGCAATGTGCCGACGCCCGACGCCACGTTACCCAGTGGTTCCAGCACGGACGCAACCGTGAGCAATAATTCCGGTGTCACCGAAATGGTGACGCCGGTCGATCACCCGATTTACCTGCCGGAAGGTACACCCGGTCGCGTCGCGCCGACCCGTCCCGGTTCGCCCAATGCGGCGGCGCTCACGCCCGCGAAATCTTCGGCGGCGAATGTCGCGTCGGTGGTCCCTTACACGATTCAGAAAGGCGACAGCCTCTGGATCATTGCCAAGAAAAATCACGTCACCGTTCCGGAACTGACCAAGGCCAACAATCTCAGCAACAATGCCGCGCTGAAACCCGGCGCGAAACTGATGATTCCGGTAAAGACGCCTGTCGCCGCAGCTCCGACTGAGAGCACCTTGTCCTTATCAGCTTCGACCTCCACGCCTCAGCCAGCCGCCGGTGCCCCGGGCCGACCGAGCAATGAAATGGTGAAACACGTCGTCGGCAACGGGGAAAGCCTCGGTGTCATCGCCCGTAAATATGGCGTGACCGTGGGTGAACTCGCCGCCGCCAACAACATCACTGATCCGGCCAAGATTCGCGTCGGGCAGCCCTTGGTAATTCCGAATGGCAAATCCGGTGGCAAAGCCTCGACCAAATCGACGACGAAGCCTGCCGCCCCTGTCACGGGGAAAGCCCCGCCAGTGGCCGCACCGCGGGTTGAGCAACCTGCGATTAAAATTGAGCCCGCGCCCCAGTCGCCGGCAGCCGTACAGGATCTCGATGCCGGTTTGAAGGATAGTGCTTCGGCCGATGTGCCGACGATCAAGATTGAAGAGCCCAAGGCTGAGGAAGCCGCAAAATAATTTTTTAGAATGCCACTCCCATGGTGAGCTCGCCGAGCGTAGCTGCTCCTCCCCGCCGCCAACTCGCGATCACCCCGGCGAGCGTCATTCTCGTCTGTGTCTCGGCTCTACTCGCCATCGGCATGGCGGTATTGTACAGCGCGAGTTCCCGCGCCGTCGGTGGGGCGACGGGTTATCTCTATAAACAATTAATCTTTCTCGCGCTCGCGATTGGCGGAGGCTGGCTGATGGCGCGCATCGATCTGGAGCAGCTCAGGAAATTTGCCTGGGTGATCGGCCTTGTCGCCGGGGTGGGCCTGTTGCTCGTGCTGATTCCGCATATCGGTATTAATGTGAAGGGTAGCCGCCGATGGTTAGGCTTCGGCGGGATTCGCCTCCAAGTATCCGAATTCGCCAAACTCGCCATGGTGTTCTGCGTCTCGCACTACCTCGCGGTGAACCAGAACAAACTCCACGATTTCGTGAAGGGATTCGTCACGCCCTGCGCGATCATCGGTGGTTTTGCCGTCTTGATTCTGGCGGAGCCGGACTTCGGCACTGCGTTGCTCACCGGGGCGATCGGGGTCGGCCTGCTGTTTCTCGCCGGAGGCCGCTTGCTCTTTCTGCTGCCCTCCGTCGCGCTTGCGCTCATGGGGTTCGGCTTACTGGTGTTGAACAATCCCAACCGTATGCGGCGCATCCTGGCGTTTCTCGATCCCGAGGGCAGTCGCGCCGAGGGCGGTTATCAACTCTGGCAATCCTTGCTGGCCTTCGCCGCCGGTGGGATTGATGGCGTCGGCCTGGGCAACGGCCGCCAACAACAGTCATTTCTCCCCGAGGCGCACACGGATTTCATCTTCGCCATTTTGGGAGAGGAAATGGGGCTGATCACCACGCTGCTCGTGGTGGGTTTGTTTGTGGCGATCTTCATCGCCGGCCTCATGCACGTGCGCCGCGCACCGAATCTTTTCCAGTTTCTCGTCGTCACGGGCAGCCTGCTCCTCATCTGCCTCCAGGCGATTATTAACCTGTCCGTGGTGACGGGCATGATGCCGACGAAAGGCATATCGCTTCCGTTCATCAGCGCCGGCGGCTCCAATCTTCTCCTCATGGGATTGCTGGTCGGAATCATTATCAACAGCGCGCGCACGTGGACTCGCCCGCGTCCGCTCGAACGCAAGCGCGCCCTCGCGGAGGTGGTCGCATGAACGCCGGGAATTTTCAGGAAGTAGCCGTGTTTGCGGGCCCAGTCAGAAAACGCGGCTACCGAGGATTGCCGCAGGTGGAACGCGACCTCCGCGCGCGTTTGTCTTGGCCGCAGGTGGAACGCATTGATCCCCATGCGCAGTTTGGGAGCTACTGGAGCCGCGCCGCCCTCGGCGCGGAAAAAACGGCACGACGCGGCGAGGGCGCCGCATCCCCAGGAGTCGGCACGGAAAATCGAAACGCCGTCCCCGCCGCCCGATGAGCTGCAAATTCATCATCGCTTGCGGTGGCACCGGCGGTCATCTCGCCCCGGGCATCGCACTGGCTGAGGCCTTGCAGGCGCGCGGGCACAAGACGACCCTCTTCATCAGCGAAAAGAAAGTGGATGCGCGTCTTTGCCGCAGCTATCCCCATCTCACGGCTTTGCCTGTGCCCGGTGCGCCCTTTGGCTGGAAGCCGACGGTTCTTTGGTCCTTCGCATGGCAATTCGCCCGAGGCCTGCGCTTCAGTTGGTACTATGTTCACCAACACCACCCGCAGGCGATCGTGGGCTTCGGTGGCTTCACGAACACGGGCGTCGTCGTCGCCGGTCGCATTCGCGATGTGCCGGTGGCGTTGCATGAAGCGAACCGGATTCCCGGTCGCGCGATCCGCTTGCTCTCCCGTCTGGCGGCGCGACTTTATTTGCCACCCGGCGTTCGTCTGCCCGGTCGCCTCGGGCTGCTCGTGCGGCACGTGGGTTTACCGGTCCGGACCGAAGTGAAACGCATGGCCCGACTCGAAGCCCGCGCGATTCTCAGGGTGGATCCTCAGCAAAAATTACTCGTGATCATGGGCGGGAGTCAGGGATCTGGCCCGCTGAATAAATGGGTCGAAGCGAATCTCGCGGCACTGACCCGCGAGGGGGTGCAGCTCTGGTGCGTCACCGGTCTGGGCAAGGGGGAGACGGCGGTGCGCGAATTTAAAAGCACGAGCGGCCTGACGGTGCGTGTTTGGTTTGAACCGTTCACTGATCGCGTGGGTGCGTTGTTGTCGGCAGCGGATTTGGTCGTGAGCCGGGCCGGCGCGGGCACTTTGGCCGAGTTGGTGCGCTGTGAAACTCCCGCGATTCTCATCCCTTATCCGTTTGCCGCCGATAATCATCAGCAGGCTAACGCGCAGCATTTCGAGCAGCAAGGCGGTGGCATCGTCGTGGCGGAAACCGCGCTCTCCACCCTGAAACAGGAAGTGATGGATGTGTTGTTCAACGATTGGTTGCTCACTCAATTTCGCGGCAATCTGCGCCGTATGTCCGAGGAAAACACTATCGAAACCATGGTGAACGATCTGGAGTCGCTGGCCCGGCACGAGCTTCCCGGTGATCGCGCCTCCGCCACCGACGCGTTGCTGCCCGCCATATGATCACGCCACCGCCCGTCTTCGGTCGAACCATTCGCCACGTGCATCTGCTCGGGGCGGGCGGCATGGGCATGACTCCGCTCGGACTTTATCTGGTGCAGCGCGGGTTCGTCGTGAGTGCGGAAGATGATCATTGGAATCCGGCGACTCGTGAAGTGCTGGAGCAGGCCGGCGTGAAGCTCACGGGCGTCAACGCCGCCCCGGATATCACGGAGCTCATGGTGTACACCTCTGCGGTGCCTCCGTCGCATCCGGCCCGGCAACGTGCCGTGGCGCGCGGGCTGACTCAGGTGCGCCGCGGGGAAATGCTCGCGATGGTCACGCGCGATCGCCGGTTGGTCGCGGTGGTGGGCTCGCACGGCAAGACGACCACGACCGCCATGCTGATCACGATTTTGCAACGCGCCGGCTTCGAGTGCGGCTGGGTGCTCGGCGGACTTTTCCCCGCGAACGCGCTGCCCCCGGCGCGTCACGCCGGTGAGTGGGTGATTGCCGAGGTGGATGAGAGTGATGGCACCATTGGAAATTTTTCACCTGAGATCACGCTGGCGGTGAATCTCGACTGGGATCACGCCGATCACTATCCCCAGCTCGCTGATCTCGAAAATGAATTTGCGGCGCTCTTCGCGCGCACGACGGACGCGGTGTTTTCCAGCGATGCGTGCGTCCTGTCGCAACGGCTCGTGGCGCGTTTTTCGAACGCCGTCCGGAGGCCGGCGTCCACCTTTTCTTTCGGACGCACAGGAGATTTCCAATCGACCATCGTGCGCGAACAGGGCGGCAGCCAGACGTTGGCGCTCGGCGGGCGCTTCACGATGCCCGAGGCCACGATCCGTGCGCTCGGCGAATTCAATGCCGCCAACGCCACCGCCGCGCTCGCAGTGGCGCAACAGCTCGGTGGGAAAATCGAACCGGCGTCACTCAGTCTTTTCGCCGGTGTCCGCCGTCGGCAAACCTGTCTCTACGCGTCACGGCTCGTGACGGTGATTGAGGATTACGCGCATCACCCGACGGAGATTCGCGCGTTGCTTGGCGGATTGCGCCAGAACGCGCGTCGCCTGCTCGTCGTTTTTCAGCCGCATCGCTACACGCGCACCGCCCAGTTCAAGGCGGAGTTCGCCGCCGCACTCGCGAGCGCTGATCACGTTTTCCTGTTGGAGGTCTACGCCGCGAGCGAGGCACCGGTGGTCGGGGGCACCACAGCGGATCTCTATGCGGAGTTTAAAAAATCAGGCAGCACGCAACCGGTCACCTATCTGCCGGGTAATGCTACCGGGCTGTTGGCGGCGCTCAAGATCGCCCTTCGGCCGGAGGATACGGTGGCCTTCGTCGGGGCGGGCGACATCGACCAAGCAGGGCAGGAATTTGTCGCCCGCCTGCGCGCGGAAGAGTTGCGCGAACAAGGTTGGCACGATTTTAGCGAGGCGGTGCGTCCGCAAATTTCCGCAGGAACGAAGTTCACCGAGCGCGAGTTGCTCGGGCCAAAAACCACGATGCGCGTCGGTGGCCCGGCCCGGCTTTATGCGGAGCCGGCGAATGAGGCGGATCTGCAGTTGCTCCTCGCGACGGCGCACGCGCGTCATCTGCCCGTGTTCATGCTCGGGCGCGGTTCCAATCTCCTCGTGCCGGATGAAGGCGTCGATGGCCTCGTGATCAGTCTCAGCCATGAAAATTGGCAGAAGTTCGAGCTGCAGCCTGATGGGCGCGTCTGGGTGGGCGCGGGACTGCGGTTGAAAAATCTCTGTGGCCTCGCCACCAAGGCAGGCCTCGTGGGTTTTGAATTTCTCGAGGGCATTCCCGCCTCCATCGGCGGCGCGTTGCGCATGAATGCCGGCGCGATGGGCGCTTGGATTTTCGATGTGGTGGAGGAAGTTCATCTTCTGACGCTCATCGGGGAAAAACGCGTGATGAAGAAGGCCGAAATGCACGTGGATTACCGACACTGTGGTGAATTGCACGAGGCCGTGGCGTTGGGCGCGTATCTGCAACCGGCCGCGCAATCCGAGGCGGCGGATATCCGCCGCCAGATCGATGTTTATCAAAAGAAGCGGATGGAATCCCAGCCGCGTGAACCGAGCGCGGGTTGCATTTTCAAGAATCCGACCGGGACCTCGGCGGGCCGGCTCATCGATGAAGTCGGCCTGAAGGGCGAACGGGTGGGCGACGCGGAAGTCTCTCTGGTCCACGCGAACTTCATCGTGAACCGCGGACACGCCACCAGCGCGGATATCGTGGGCCTCATCCGGCGCGTGCGCGAGCGGGTGAAGAGCGCGCGCGGCATCGATCTCGAACCGGAAGTCCTTTTATTTGGTCAAAACTGGAAAGATCTCCTTTGAAACCTCCCCTCATCGCCGTCCTCTGTGGCGGTACCTCTGCAGAAAGTGAAGTCTCGATCGGTTCGGGCAAGGCCGTGGCTCAGGCCATGGCACTGGCCTATCCGACCGAAAAAATCATCCTGAAGACGGATGCCGTGCCCGCAGGCCTCGATCCCCGGCGCCACGTCGTGTATTCGACGTTGCACGGGACCTTTGGCGAGGATGGTGGCATGCAGCGGTTGCTCGATGCTGCCGGCATCAGCTACGCGGGTTGCGATGCCAAGGGCAGCGATCTGTGTTTCGATAAATGGCGGACGCGGCAGACCGTTTCAGCAGCGGATGTGCAGGTGGCACCGGGGCGTTGTTTTAATTCTGCGGGGAAACCTTCTGCGGATTCGGTCATCCAGGAATATGGCGAACAGGTGGTGCTCAAGCCCAACCGGCAGGGGAGCAGCTTCGGTTTGCAGATTGTCTCCAATCGCGCCGAACTCGAAAACGCTCTGGTCGGCTTGCGCGCAGGCGAATGGATTCTGGAGAAGCGGATTATTGGCCGCGAATTCACCGTGGGCTTGCTGCGCGGTCGCGCGATGGGCGTGGTGGAAATCGTGCCGGATTCGGGCGTCTTTGATTTCACCAGCAAGTACACGAAGGGCCTCACGCAGTACTTCGCGCCGGCCTCCATCTCCGAAGAGCTCGCGGCGAAAATGCGCGCGGCGGCGGAAAGCGCGTTCGCGGCGTGCGGGTGTCGCGACTACGCGCGGATCGACTTCATGCTTTCTGCGGAAGAAGAACTTTATTTGCTGGAAATAAATACGCTGCCCGGCATGAAAGAAACGAGCCTGCTGCCAATGAGCGCCCGCTGTGTGGGTCTGGATTTTAACGCGCTGTGTCGCGAGATGGTTGGACCTGCCGTGGAGCGTTTTCATTTGGCCCAGTCTACGATGCGATGAGCGAAGTCCCCCCCACTGCAGCACGAAGCGGCCGGTCCTGGCGAGATATCAGCCAGGAGGTGAAACCGCGCGCCATGTCGAAGAAGGGGCGTCGCCGGCAGTACACCGGTTGGCTGAAAGCCGGCGGGATCACGGTGTTGGTTGGCGGATTGGTGTATGGCGTGTTTCATCTCGTCCACGAGTGGCAGACTGATCGGGTCGCCTTTGCCGACACGGTGAACAGCGAACCGGTGCGCCATCTGGCGGTGAGGACTGATCGTGGCGGCACCTTGACGGAAAAATGGGTCGCGCAAATCCTCGCACTGCCGAAGGGCGCCACCTTGATGGCGTTGGACTTGCCGGCCCTGCGCAACCGGCTCACCGCCCAAGGGCAGGTGCGGATGGCGGTCGTGACCCGGAAATTTCCGAATACGTTGGAGGTGACCTTGCAGGAACGCACGCCGGTCGCCCGGGTGCAGGCGTTGGATGCCCGTGGTCTGGCCAAACAACTCTTCGTCGCGATGGATGGGACCGTTTATGATGGGACCAACTACGATCAACAGATGGTCAGCGGCCTCCCGTGGCTCGATGGCATCCGGTTGGTCCGGCAAGGCCCGGGTTATGCCCCCGTCGTGGGCATGGCGGATGTTTCCGCCTTGTTGACCACGGCGCAGATCGAGGCGCCGCATCTTTATCGTACGTGGTTGGTTGTTTCACTCGCGACACTGGCCGACCGCGACGAGATCACGGTGAAAGCCCAGGAGATCGCGGTAATTATTTTTTCCCGCAAAGAAAGTTTTCAGAAACAGATTGCCCGACTCGATTACATCCTGGATCGCGCCCACGAGCGGCCAGAGGTTGGCTTGAGCAGCATCAACCTCGCCCTCGCCGGCCAAGTTCCGGTGAAATTCGAGCGCAGCCCGGAGGAACTGGCGCAGCCGGAATACACTTCTCGGTTCACTCTCCCAAAAACTCTCCAGCGCAAAGCCCAACGTGACTTCTAACAACGGTAGGATCGTCGGCGCCGTCGAAATCGGCACCAGCAAAATCGCAGTACTCGTGGGCGAAATCGCCCACGGGCGCTCGCTCAACATTATCGGCGTCGGCCTCGCGCAGTCGCGTGGCGTCATGAAAGGCGAAGTCGTCGACTATAAGACCGTCTGCGAAGCCACCCACCACGCGCTTGAGATGGCCGAGTCCAAGGCCGGCACGCGCCTCGACGAAGTCTGGCTCGCCCAAACGGGCGGCCACCTCGACGGTTTCTACAACGAGGCCTCGGTCAATGTGCAGTCAGCCGACAACACCGTGACCCAGCTCGATATCGAGCGCGTTTGCACGTTGGCCCAGCAAAAAGAATTACCCGCCGGTCGCTCCCGCATCCATGCCATTCGCCGGCCGTTTTGCCTCGATGGCCGCGCCGTGCCGGACCCCGAGCATCTCACAGGCAGCCGTCTCGATGTCGGCTACTGGATGGTGCACGGGCAGGAAAGCAAGGTGAGTGACAATATCCACGTGGTCGGCGGCTATCATCTCGAAGTGCGCGAACTCGTGCTCGCCGCGCTGGCCAGCGGCTCCTTGTTGACCACCACGGAGGATCGCCTCCGCGGCGCCCTCGTGCTCGATATCGGCAAGGGCGTGACGGATTTTGTGCTTTATCGCGATGGCCACGTGCTCGCGACCGGTGTGTTGCCTGTCGGCGGTGATCATTTGACCAACGATCTCGCGATCGGCCTGCGCGTCACGACCATGCAGGCGGAAGCGCTCAAACTCCGTTGGGGCCGCGGCACCGTACAGACGCGCGACAAGTCTGAAAAAGTCTGGCTAAACGGCGACATGTCTTTTGGCGATCGCCAGCTACCCAAGTCCGCCATCGAGCTGATCACCACGGCGCGCACGCAGGAATTATTGGAGGTTGTATTGCACAAACTCGGATCGAGGTTTTCGCCCGAGCATTGCGGTGCGGGTATTATTCTCACCGGTGGTACGGCCAAGCTCCCCGGAATCGCCGATGCGGCGACGAAGGTGTTCGGTCTGTCGGCCCGCTGTGGGGAATCGCCCGCGTGGGTGAAAGACGAATTGAAGGACCCGATGTTCAGCACCGTGCTCGGCATCTATCAGTTCGGCCTGCGCGCGGCGCACGAGCATCCCTCGCCCATTCCGAGAAAGCCTGGCCTGTTCAGCGGGCTCACTAAAATGTTCTCCTGAGACTACGACCATGGACGACCAATCACCCAACGAACTTCCCCTCGAGGCCCTGACCGATCGCGATATCGGCATCAAGCTGATCGGCATCGGCGGCGGCGGCTCGAACGCCGTTGACCGACTCAAGATGGAGAATCTCGACCGTCTCCAGCTCGCGGTCATCAACACCGATTTCAAGGCGCTCAATGTCTCCCCGGTGCAAGACAAGGTGCTTATCGGCACCACCGTGACACGCGGACTCAGCGCTGGCGGTGATCCCGTGCTCGGTTATGAATCAGCCGATGCGGATCGCGCGAGGATCGCCGAGATCGTGCGCGGTACCGATCTGATTTTCATCGTGGCCGGACTCGGTGGCGGCACCGGTTCGGGCGCGGCCCCGGTCGTCGCCGCAGTGGCGATGGAGGCCGGCGCGCTCGTCATCGCGTTTGTCACCTTGCCTTTTAGTTTCGAGGGTGGACGCCGACGCAAGCAAGCCGAGGATGCACTCGCCGAGTTGCGCGCGGTTTGCCACGCCGTCATTCCGCTTTCGAACGATCTGCTGCTCCAGGAAGGCACGGAGCAGACCAGTGTGCTCGATGCGTTCGCCCGCGCCGATGCGTGGATCGGGCGCGGCGTGAAATCCATTTGGGGCATGCTCTCGCGCACCGGGCTCATCAATCTCGACTTCGCGGCGTTGCGTCAGGCGTTCCAACAACGCGGCGGCAAAACGCTTTTCGGTCTCGGCGTCGGCGAAGGTGAGAATGCCGCCATGGCCGCCTTCGAGGATTTGAAACAGTGCCCGTTGCTGCACACCCCGGAATTCGCCCGCAAGGCCGACCGGCTCATGGTCAACATCACTGGCGGCCCCGATCTCAGCCTGACGAAGGTCAATGAGCTCATGATCGCGGTGACCGAAGAATTCGGCAAGGAAGCCCACGTCATTATGGGTGCGGTGATCGACGAAGAATTACAGGGCAAAGTGGAAGTCTGCGTGCTCGGCACGACGGATCTTGGTAGCCGGAATTTTGTCCGACGTCCGCCTGCTACTACGAAGAAACCCGAAAAGCCCGCCGCTGTTCCGGTAGCGCCGGCAGCCACCGATGAAGTCCGAACGGTGAAGCCGACCGTGGCCGTGGAGAAGGGCACGCGTTCACCCGTCACTGCGACTACCGCGCCGAATCCCGCTGATAAACCGCAGCAGGAAGAATTCGGTTTCGGCGGCAGCGAGTCCGTGGAAAACCGCGGCTCCTTCAACAAGACCGACCGAAACCTCTTCCAAGGCCAAGACCTCGACGTCCCCACCTACCTGCGAAAAGGCATCAAGATCCCGGCGTGAGTTGGCGCGAAGTGTCCAATAATTTTGCCCGCGAATGGAGGCGAATAAACGCCAATGACGATCCAGTGTGATTGAGGGTCAGGTCTGATTCATTCTCGGCGCGCCTAGAGGGAATTCTCGGTTGCACCGCCAGGGACAGATGTTTTGTAGGGCCGGTGTCTTGCACCGGCCGGTTACGCTCCGTCCTCGCTCGCGGCGTCTGCAAGACAGACGCCGTGCCTAGGCGGTCTCGGAGGAAATAGAATGAATCAGCCTTGGATTCAGGGTAGAGCAAGTTCTCCGAACGAGCCGTGTCTAGGGGCTGATGACCCGGCGATTGATGAGCTGATTCCTTAGTCGGCGCGCCGGCCCTCTTTCGAATCGCCCGAGGTTCAAAGATTCTGATCCCGCGGAATGCGGGTGAGCTCAACGCCGCCGCGATTCGGGAAAATCATTTAACGCGGAGAACGCGGAGAGTGCGGAGCTTGCGTGTTGCCTCAAGGTGCGGCGTGACCTTCCGAAGAATTCTCAAGGAGTCACGTGTTGAATGTTGACAGATTCCTGGGAAAACTGATTTCCCTCACTGAAGAAGCGAAACGGGTTAAGGAATTCAACGCGGGTTGTTTTTCCATTTCGCCCTCTGCCTTAAAGGCGATCATGTCGGGCTGGGTTTAAGGGAGGTGGAGATAAAAAATATTGCGCGACCAGCTCATCCGGCACTGAGGCTCCCAAGCCACGGCACTGTAGCAGCTAGAGTAAAAACTGCGCACGTCAGTCCGTCGTACCTCCGATGACAGCGGTTCAATATCAGGCCTAATTCGGTCGAAGCACGGCACTTTCTACGATCAGATCGTGGGCGGTAACAAGGTGTCGTCGTAAGAGTCGGTCCTTGCTGCCGGACGGACGGTGATACCGTAAAAGATGGAGCGGTGCGTCGGCGAGCGACGGCCCTACGAAAGGCAGGTGGATCATGTCGGCCTTTGCGACCGGAACGTGGGTGATGCGTAATGCGACCGAGCGGTACAGCCATAGAGCCGACTGAGCAGCGCGTCGGCGAGCGATGGCCCTACAGTCCGTGGATCGCACTTTTGCTGACGGCGAGGGCTGCTTCCTTGATGGCTTCGCTCATCGTCGGGTGGGCGTGGATCGTGCGGCCTAAATCTTCGGCGCTGCCGCCGTATTCCATGTGCGTGACGATTTCACTGAGCAACTCACCGGCGCCTTTGCCGAGGATTTGCGCGCCGAGGATTTTGTCGGTCTTCGCGTCGGCGATGATTTTCACAAAACCATCGGTGGCTTCGGCGGCGATGGCGCGGCCGTTGGCGGCGAAATTAAATTTGCCGACGTTGATCGCGCGGCCGGCGGCTTTGGCGGCGTCTTCGCCGAGACCGACGCTGGCAACTTCGGGATCGGTGTAGACGATCGCGGGCATGAGATCCCAATTGATGTGGCCGGCTTTGCCGGCGATCCATTCGGCGACGGCGATGCCGTCTTCTTCGGCTTTGTGGGCGAGCATCGGGCCGGCGACAACATCGCCGATGGCGTAGATGTTCGGGATGTTGGTGCGGAGATGGGCGTCGACTTTGACGCGCTTCTTGTCGTCGAGCTGTACGCCGACTTTATCGAGAGCGAGACCGTCGGTGAAGGGGCGGCGGCCGACGGAGACGAGGACTTTGTCGGCGGGGAAGGAGAGCTTTTCGGTGCCGCGTTCGGCGGTGAGCACGCCGTTAGCGTAGCCGGTGACTTTGGCGCCGACTTCGATCTTGAGGCCTTGTTTTTGGAGGAGACGGGAGAAATGGCGGACGATATCGTCGTCGTAGGTGGCGATGATTTTGGGGAGAAATTCCACAACGGTGACATCAGCGCCGAGGCGGGACCAGACGGAGCCGAGTTCGAGACCGATGGCGCCGCCGCCGACTACGACGAGTTTCTTCGGAACGCTGGTGAAGGCGACGGCGTGATCGCTGGAGACGATGGTTTCGCCGTCGAATTTCATAAAGGGTAACTCGGCGGGAGCGGAACCGGTGGCGATGACGAAGTGGTTGGCGGTGAGACGACGCGGCGAGGGCGCCGCATCTCCAGGGATTTCGATTTCAGTCGGTGAAACGAATGAGGCGGTGCCGGTGTAGGTGGGAATCTTGCGGCCTTTCGCGAGCAGCGCGACACCACCGACGAGTTTCGTGACGACGGCATCCTTGTTTTTGAGGATGGTGGGCAGATCGGCTTCGACGGAACCGAGCTTGATGCCGGATGCGGCGGCATGGTTTTTGGCCCAGGCGTATTGTTCACTGGAATGCAGGAGTGCTTTGCTCGGGATGCAGCCCACGTTAAGGCAGGTGCCGCCGAGCGTGGAGCGTTTCTCCACGAGAGCGACTTTGAGGCCGAGTTGCTGGGCGCGAAACGCGCAGACGTAGCCGCCGGGGCCGGCACCGATGATGATGAGATCGAATTCAGAGGACATGGGGAAAGTCTAGAGTTGGGAGCTGAGAGTGGAGAGCCAGAAATTCCGATTCGGGAGCTGGGTGAATCGTTCTCGTTCACTTACTCCTACTCGTTCTCTCGTTTTTTGTTGGGGCGCACTGAGAGCGATAATGAGTAGGAGAATGAGAACGATTAGATCAGATTCCGATCGCGAGGCGGGCGGGGTCTTCGATGAGTTGCTTGATCTTCACGAGGAAGGTGACGGCTTCCTTGCCGTCGACGAGGCGGTGATCGTAGCTGAGGGCGAGATACATCATCGGGCGGATGACGACTTGGCCGTTGAGCGCGATGGGGCGTTCGTTGATGGCGTGAAGTCCGAGGATGGCGCTTTGCGGGGAATTCAGAATGGGCGTCGAGAGCATCGAGCCGAAGATGCCGCCATTGGTAATCGTGAACACGCCGCCTTCGAGGTCGGCCATCGCGATCTTGCCGTCGCGGGCTTTTTTAGCGGCCTCGGCGATGGACTTCTCGATCTCAGCCATGCCGAGTTGATCACAGTTGCGGATGACCGGAACCATGAGCCCTTTCTCGGTGGAGACGGCCATGCTGATATGGTAGTAATGGTTTTGAATGATCGAATCGCCGTCGATCTGCGCGTTGACGGCGGGGACATCCTTGAGGGCTTGCACGACGGCTTTCGTGAAGAAGGACATGAAGCCGAGCTTCACGCCGTGTTTCTTGACGAAGTCGTCCTGGTATTTTGCGCGTAGGGCCATGACGGCGGACATATCGCACTCGTTGAACGTGGTGAGCATCGCGGCTTCGTGCTGGGCGCGGACAAGACGGCCGGCGATGGTTTGCCGGAGCTTCGACATTTTGGTGCGGGTCTGGCGGGTCGTAATATTTTCGATTGGCGATTTTTGATTCTCGATTGGCGAAGGTGCTGGAGCGGGGGCCGCAGACGGCGCGTTAGGGATAATGCGCCCTACCTCGGAGGCAGCGAGCATGTCGCCTTTGGTTACGCGGTTGGCCTTGCCGGTGCCGGCGATGGTGGCGGGGTCAAGGCCGGTTTCGGCGGCGAGGCGGCGGACTGCGGGCGAGGTCACGGCAGTGACCGGAGAGGGAATTTCGGAGATGGGAGCTGGGGATAAGGCCGAGGGCATGACGGCCGTATTGATGGTGGCGACGACTTGGCCGATCTTCACGTCGGTGCCGGCGGCGATGGTGAATGTGATCTGACCGGCGGCTTCGGCGGTGCCTTCGGAGGTGATCTTGTCGGTTTCGAGTTCGAAAAGGGGCTGGTCCTTTTTGACGAGGTCGCCGTTCTTGACGTGCCATTTGGCGAGAATGCCGGAGGTGATGGATTCGCCCATCGGTGGGATTTTAACTTCTAAGGACATAGGAGGAAGGGGAGGGGAGCGTGAAAGTGGTGATCGCCTGCAAGCAGGCTCCTACAAAGTGAAGGCTTGTTTGAGGAATTTGGCGAGTTGGGCGCGGTGGACGGAGAGGAGGCCGACGGCGGGTGAGGCGGCGGCGATGCGGCCGGCGTACACGGGCTTGCTGCCGAAGATATCCTCGAGCTGCGGCATGATCCAGCGGGCGGCACCCATGTTCTCGGGTTCCTCCTGGCTCCAGATGATTTTGGCACCGGCGTATTTTTTGGAAATTTCAGTGAGGCGCTTGCGGTGCAGCGGATATAACTGCTCGACGCGGACGATGGCGGTGCTCTCGGATTTCTGCTTCTCGCGGTAGTCGACGAGGTCGTAATAGACTTTGCCGGAGCACAGGATCACGCGGTCGGTTTTTTGCGGGGCGGCAGGATCGTCGAGGATTTCCGAGAAATTCTTTTCGGTGAAATCGGTGAGCTGCGAAACCGCGCCGGGGTGGCGCAGGAGCGACTTGGGCGACATGATGATGAGCGGCTTTTTGAAATCGCGTTTAACCTGACGGCGCAGGATGTGGAAAATTTGCGCGGGCGTGGTGACGTTGGCGATTTGGATATTGTCCTCCGCGCAGAGCTGGAGGAAGCGTTCGAGACGGGCGGAAGAATGCTCGGGCCCCTGGCCTTCATAGCCGTGGGGCAAAAGAAGCGTGAGGCCGCTGACGCGTTGCCACTTCGATTCGCTGGAGGCGATAAACTGATCGATGACGACTTGGGTGCCGTTGGCAAAATCGCCGAATTGGGCTTCCCAGATGCACAGCATGTCGGGGTAGTCGATCGAGTAGCCGTAGTCGAAACCGAGCACGGCCACCTCGGAGAGCAGGGAATTATAGACGCAGAAGGGTGGTTGTTTTTCTGCGATATGATTAAGCGGTTTATATTTCGCGCCGGTCTCGACGTCGGTGAAGACGGCGTGGCGGTGGGTAAAGGTGCCGCGTTCGCAATCTTGGCCGCTCAAGCGGATGGGTTTGCCCTCGACGAGCAGGCTGCCGAAAGCGAGTGCCTCGCCCATGCCCCAATCGAAGGGGCCGCCGGCTTTGTGGGCGGCGGCGCGCGTGTCGATGAAGCGTTGGATCTTCGAGTGAATTTTGAAACCCGCCGGCACGGTCGTGAGTGCACGGAAAACCTGATCGACGACTTTCGGGCTGATGGTGGTATCGACGGTGGCGTGGGAATAGTTGGGCTGAAAGATCGCGTTCGAGCCCGTGAACTGGCCGGCGATGACGTCGCGCTGGCGTTTTTCGGCCTTGCTGGCTTCGCGCGCTTTCGCGGTGGTGAGATTGGCGTCGAGGGCGGTCGAATATTCGGCCTTGATCTCATCGCCTTGCGCGACGGTGAGGGATTTTTCGTTGATGAGCTGCTGCGTGTAGAGCGCGGAAATCTGCGGCTTGGCGGCGATGATTTTGTACATCAGCGGCTGGGTGAACGACGGTTCGTCGGTCTCGTTGTGGCCGTGTTTGCGGTAGCAATACATGTCGATGAACACGTCGCGTTTGAACTTCACGCGGAATTCCACGGCGAGCTGGGCGACCAGGCAGACGGCCTCAGGATCGTCGCCGTTGACGTGGAAAATCGGGGCTTCGATCGATTTCGCGATATCGGTGCAGTAGCGCGTCGAGCGCGCGTCGGAGGGATCGGTGGTGAAGCCGATCTGATTATTGATGATGAAGTGGATGGTGCCGCCGGTGCGATAGCCGGGCAGTTGGGAGAACTGGAGCGTCTCGGAAACCACGCCCTGGCCAGCGATGGCGGCGTCGCCGTGGATGAGCAGCGGCATGACCTTGCGGCGCTCGACGGTGTCGCCGCGAATGCGTTGGCGCGCGCGGGCTTTGCCTTCGACCACGGGATTCACGATCTCGAGGTGGGAAGGATTAGCGGCGAGGCGCACCTCGACGGTTTTGCCGGTGGTGGTAGTGAGAATGGATTCGTAGCCGAGGTGATATTTCACATCGCCGTCGCCCGCGACGGAATCGGCCACATAGTTTTCGGAAAACTGCTCGAAGAGGACGTCGAAAGATTTTCGCATGACGCTGCAGAGGACGTTGAGACGTCCGCGGTGGGCCATGCCGAGGACGATTTCCTCGACGCCATGTTCCGGGCAGTGCTCGATGATCGCATCCAGCGCGGCGATGATCGTCTCGCCACCTTCGAGGGAGAAACGTTTTTGGCCGACGTATTTGGTATGGAGAAATTTCTCGAACAGCTCGGCCTTGTGGACACGGCGGAGCATGCGAAGTTTCTGGGGTTGGGAAAACGCGGGTTGCAGGCGGGTGTTCTCGAAATGCTCCTGGAGCCAGCGGCGGCAATCCTGATCTTGAATGTGCGTGTACTCGACGCCGACGTGGCCGCAGTAAGTTTCCTGCAACGCGGTGAGGAGGTCGCGGAGTTTTACCTGACCGACGCCGCCTTTGAAATTTCCCGTGTCGAACGAAGTGTCGAGATCGGCGTTGGAAAGCTTAAAGGCTTCGAGGGCGAGTTTGGGGAGAGGGGCGGGGCGGTTCGGATCGAGAGGATTAATGTGCGCCTGGCCGTGACCGATGGAGCGATACGTGCTGAGCAGGTAATAGATTCCGGCCTGCTTCACGCTGTCGACGGTTGAGCCGGTGACGCTGGATGTGGAGCCGGTGTTGCTGGACGCGCCAGTGGGCGATTTGCCATCGGAGCCGAGGGCGAAGCCTTGGAAGAAGGCGCGCCACGTGGCGTCGACCGAGTCGGGGGCGGCGAGCCAGCGTTGGTAATATTCTTCGATCAACGAGGCGTTGGCGCGTTCAGAGAAATTAACGGGATTCATGGATGCGAAATTGGGTGGTGTCGGGCTTGCCAAATGTTATCGGTACGATAACCGGGAGGTGAAATGCAACAGCAGCAAGACTTTGACACAAGACGTTTTAGGCCGGACCTTGATCGGATCGTCCGCCGTCGCATACACCTTACTCGCTGATTTTAATCACTTAACTGACCAACCACAGCCACCGATGATCGAAGCAAAATTGAAAGAGGCGCTTATCCGCCTCACCGCCGGGATTAAGGTCGCTGATGGCGCGGCGATCTCGGTGGCGCTTAATGACGTCGAAGCGCTGCTCGCGGCGTATCGGCCTGAACTGAATCCGCGGCTCGTGCATTTTCTGGAAGGACGCAGTTACGCGAAGGCGCTGGTGTATCTGGGCGGTGACGGCGGTGCGCTGGGGCAGCCGATTTCTCCTCCGGGAGGTTGCGGCGGGGGCAAGGCGTGATGGTCAGGGAAGAATTTTAACCGCGAATGAACGCGAATTGACGCGAATAAAAACCAAGTCACGAAAGCATTATCCCATCAGCGCATGAGTTCTGAAAACAAAATTTCCACGGATGGCGGGCAATCGCTCGGGCAGAATCCATTTGGGGCGTTGAGTGGAGCGGGATTGCCAAGTACAACGATGACTTCAACCGGACGGTCGGGGGCAACCGTCCCTACCAAAGCAGTACCAGCAAAAAATCGCGGCCGCGTGGACATCAAACGCACGACGGCCGGACGCGGCGGCAAGACGGTGACGCTCGTGACCGGATTTATCGGCATCGGGTTGCCGGAGAAAGAGCAGCTCGCGAAGAAAATCCGCAGTGCCTGCGGCTGCGGCGGCACCGTGAAAGACGGCGACATCGAAATCCAAGGCGACCAGCGCGAAACCATCGCGCGAATTTTATCCGAGGCTGGTTTTAGGCCGGTGTTGGCGGGCGGGTGAGGCCGCGGGTTCGTAGAACTACACCGCCAACACGATCCGCGCTTGCCGCAGCCTGTTCGCTGCGTTCTCCTCCTCAAGTCAACCCATGCCGATCCCCCCAAGTATCCTTGAGCGTATCGAGACTTTCCGCCGCAACCTCGATTCCTACCTCAACCCGGATTACAAGGAAGCACGGGTTCGGCAGGAATTCATCGACCCATTGTTCGCCGCCCTCGGCTGGGATGTTCGCAACGAGCAGGGTTATGCCGAAGCCTACAAGGATGTCGTCCACGAGGACACGCTCCGCATCCCCGGCATCGGCCTCAAGGCTCCCGACTACTCTTTCCGCATCGGGGGCACGCGAAAGTTTTTCGTCGAGGCCAAGAAACCAGCCGTCTACCTCAAGGACGACCCCGAACCTGCCCGTCAACTCCGCGTCTACTCGTGGTCGGCCAAGCTGCAGCTCGGCATCGTGACCGATTTTCAAGAGTTCGCCATCTACGACACCCGCATCCGGCCCCGCGAAGGCGACAAAGCCGCAATTGCCCGCATTTTCTACTGCACCTATGAGCAGTATGCCGAAAAATGGGATGAGATCGTCGGCATTTTCTCCCGCGAGGCCATCCTCAAAGGCTCGTTCGACAAGTATGCCGCCGCCAACAAAGGCAAACGCGGCACCTCCGAATTCGACGCCGCCTTCCTCGAAGACATGGAGCATTGGCGCAGCCTACTCGCCCGCAATCTCGCCCTGCGCAACGCCGGTCTTTCCCAGCGCGAACTCAACTTCGCCGTTCAACGCATCCTCGACCGCATCATTTTCCTGCGGATCGCCGAGGATCGCGGCATCGAACCATACGGCCAGCTCATGGCGCTCACGACCGCTGACTCGAACTGGAGCGTCGAGGAACCCGCCGCCGCCCGGCGCACCCGCCCGACCCTCTACCCACGACTTTGCGAGATTTTCGAGCGGGCCGACTTTCGCTACAACTCCGGTCTCTTCCACTTCGCGACAGAGAAAGGCCGCGAGGAATCACCCGACAAACTCACCCTCGGTCTCGAACTTGACGACGCCGTCCTGAAGGAAATTATCGGCCACCTTTATTACCCAAAGAGCCCCTACGCCTTCGCCGTCATCCCCGCCGACACTCTCGGCCACGTGTACGAACAGTTTCTCGGCAAGTGCATCTATCTCACGCCCGATCACCACGCCAAGGTCGAGGAGAAACCCGAGGTCCGCAAAGCCGGCGGCGTTTACTACACGCCGACCTACATTGTAGATTATATCGTCCGCCAGACCGTGGGTCCGCTCGTCGAGGGCAAGACGCCCAAGCAGGTGGAGAAGATCAAGGTGCTCGATCCCGCCTGCGGCTCCGGTTCATTTCTTCTCGGCGCTTACGACTACCTCCTCGACTGGCATCTCAAGTACTACATCGGACATGAGCCCGCCAGCTGGGCCAAAAAGAAAAATCCGCCGATCTACGAAACCGCGCCCAACGCGCACGGCCTGGGTTGCAGCTCCGGCAACTGGCAGCTCACCACCACCGAGCGGAAGCGGATTCTCGTCAGCAATCTCCACGGGGTGGACATCGACGCGCAAGCCGTTGAAGTCACCAAGCTCTCGCTCCTGCTCAAGGTACTGGAAGGCGAAGCCCGCGAATTGCGCGGCAAGACCCAGGACTTCTACCGCGTGCTCCCCGATCTCGGGAACAACATCAAGTGCGGCAACAGCCTCATTGGTTCCGATTTCTACGCCCAGCCCGACCTGCCCGCTTTCGATGGCGAAGCGCGGATTAAAATCAACGCCTTCGACTGGCCCATCGAGTTCAAGCCCATCATGGACGCGGGTGGGTTTGATGCGGTGATCGGCAATCCGCCGTATATTCCGCTTGAACTACTCTCAGAAGCCGAACGGAACTACATCAGAAAGCACTACTCGGAACTAAGCCGGAAATTCGATTCTTCCGCTGCATTCATCCTCGCTTTTCTTCCTAAGATTTCGCGGCAAGGCCGCTTGGGTTATATTGCGCCGCAGACTTGGGAGACAGGAGAAAACTATGCGGATTTTCGCCACCTTCTAGTCAAGACCTATGGCATTAGTACGGTCGTCAACCTGCCGTTTAATATTTTCAAAGACGCCTATATTGACACAGGAATGTTCATTTTCACCAAACAACGAGGATTGAGCTATTCGCTCTGCGTAATGCCCAAGAAAGTTGAGATCGTTGATTTCAACGCTGCTGTTTTCACCTCAGTGAAGTTGAGCGAACTCGAAGCGCCAGACTACCGCCTTATACTGAATCCGCTTGCTCGCACACTACTCCAGCGTGCTACCGATTCAAAAAAATTCTCAGCTCTTGGGGAGTTCACGATATCGACGCAAGGTCTGGCAGGAAACCGCTTCGAGCTGCGGCCCACCGCGAGCGAACATGCCGACTTTCCATTCCTAACACGGGGACAAGCGCGGCGATATCTCCTCGAAATTGGTGAACAACAGTTCACCTCGATGAACGATAAACCGTCACTTGTGCGTTTCTATGAACGCGGATCAAAATTACTCATCCGACGAGTCATCAGCAGACAGGATCGGCTGCTCGTGGCTTCGACAGATCGGCGCTTGGTTTTCAAGAAAGACATCAATCCATTTCTTATCACGGACCCAAACTGGAGCCTTCAATTTATACTCGGCGTTTTGAATTCAAAATTCATTTCGTGGCTTTATCTCAATTCATCTTCAATCGCGACCAAGGATGATTTTCGCCAAACAACGTTGGCTGAGTTACGACGAATTCCCGTTCCGCGTATCCTGAAAGGCAACAAGCCCCACGACACTATCGTTAGCCACGTTGAGCGGATGCAGAAACTCCACGCCGATCTCGCCGCCGCCAAAACGCCCGAGGCGCAGTCGCACTTCCAACGTGACATCGCCGCCACTGACCGCGCCATCGACCAGCTCGTGTATCAACTCTACGGCCTGACCGCCGAGGAGATCACCCTCGTCGAGCAGGCCACGGCTCCTGCGTCCGCAATAGTTTCAGTCGCCGTAGAGTGAGGAACGCTTGTCATGGGCACACGCATCCAAAACGAACGTCAGTTCACCGATTGGCAGGAACTTGCGGATGGTGGGCGCCGCTACTGGCTGGATGTCCCCGGCCGGCTCGGCTGGCGCGCCCGCTACGTCAAGTAAGTCGATGCCAGAGAGCGCACCTTGCGATTCCGGCAGGAAATCTATGATGCCCGAAACCGCTTGGTCGAAGTGCATGAAAAATACCCGGTGGACAGAGGCCACCGTAAGACGTAATATTCCCTCATGAAAATCACCCGGCAATCCACCGCGCGAAAACTGCACGCCTACCTGAAGGGCCGGCTCACGTTGACGGCGCTCGTCGACTGGGCGGAGCAGGCGATGCTGGAGGGCGATTTCGCCCCGGCCGATGCCGCCGTGTTGAGAAAAGTAGTGCCGCGGATTGGCGTCGCCGATGTGCGCAGCTTCGGACTCGAGTGGGAGGATTGCTCCCGCATGCTCCGGCTCCTCGGTTTCCGCGCCAAGATTGATGTGGTCGCCGCCTGACGCACGGCCAGACGCGATTAAAGAAGGAATCCAGCCATGGCCCAAACCGTAAAAGTCTGGTTCGACCGGGAAGGCGACTTTCTCGAAGTCCGCTTCTCCGACAAGTCCCGGCTACCTGCGTGAGACCGATCAGGGAGCTGTGATGGAGCGCGTTGATGAGCAGGGCAACGTGCTCGGTTTCACCGTTATGGCAGTCAGCACGCTCGACAAGGATCATCCTTTGGTCGCGCACTTAGCTGCTGCCAGCTGATTATTCTCAAATGAAGATGCCCGCCCTTCGTTGCACGCACCGCGCCCGCCGCCCGCCGCCCGCAGATCGAGGAGCTCTTTGCCCTCGTGCCGATTGCCGCCGCCCGGCAAGTGGTCGATGGAGCCTCGCACTGGCTCTGCGTGCCGCTGCCCGAGCGCTATGCTACCCGCCTCGCCTTCCAAGCCCGCCGCTGTTACGCGCACTCCGACCTGTTTCGCGCGAAAATCAGCCGGCCCGGCGACAAAGGGCGCGACCTGCTCTACGTTTTCATGCGCCACTGGCTGGCCGCCCGCTTGAAAATCGATCGCCCCAAGCTCTACGCCCGTTTGCCCGTGAGCTATGCCTCCGGTGCGCCGCTCCTTTGAGCTATCGAGAGCAGATTGTTGGTTCGTCACGCCGCCAGGGACCGATGTTTTTGTAGGGCCTGTGTCTTGCACAGGCCGGGTACGCGCGCCTCCGTCCTCGCTCGCGGCGTCTGCAAGACAGACGCCCTACCCAGGAGGGCTCGGAGGAATTAGAATGAATCAGCCATGAGAGCTTGCTTGGTGTGTCGTGCAGCGATGCTGACCACGCCCGCTTGATGAACGTTTCTGGCCACCTTGACATCACACTATTTGATGCCTTGATGCGGTCATGCGCACGACGCTCACGCTCGATCCTGATGTGGCGGCCCGGTTGAATGCCGAGGTGGCGCGTTCTGACCAAGCTCTGAAGAGCGTGGTCAACGAGGCCTTGCGCCGGGGATTGAAAATGCCGGCCAAGACGGCGCGGCGCTCTGCGTATTCGGTCAAGCCGCAGAAGATGACCTTCCGACCAGGTGTCGATCCCGACAAGCTGAACGAACTTGCGGATGAACTCGAAAACGAGGTGTTGGTGAAGAAACTCCGCGCGTGATTATCCCCGATCTCAATCTGCTGATTTATGCCCATCATGCTTCCGACCTGCGCCACGCGGCGGCACGGGCTTGGTGGGAGGATTGCTTGAATGGAAATGAGCCAGTCGGGCTGGCGTGGGTTACCTTGCTGGGATTTGTCCGGTTGACCACGCACCGGCAAGTGCTCGTGGCTCCGCTGCCTGTTGCGACCGCGACTGCCTTGGTGGAGGAATGGCTGGATCAGCCGGTCGTGCGGGTGTTGGTGCCAGGGCGGGAACATGCGCGGCATTGTTTCGGGTTTCTGCGCAAACTCGGAGTGGGCGGCAATCTCACGACCGACGCCCATCTCGCCGCGCTCGCGGTGGAATATCAAGCCGAGTTGCAGAGTACCGATTTGGATTTCGCCCGTTTCCCCGGTCTGCGCTGGCGCAATCCTCTGGAAAAGAAAGGACGGAAATGAAAACGGAGTACTCTATTACCAAGCCAATCGTAGCTGATTTTCGGGATAAAAGACATTTAACGCGGAGACCGCGAAGGCCGCGGAGCCTGATGTGAGTGGGAAGTGGCACGGCTCTCCCGACCCGTGAGGATGGTTTTGCATTGTGCGGGTAGCCTCGTTTGCGGGCGCAGCCCGAAAACGGGGCCGTAAGCCACCCGCTTTCGCCTGCGGCTTAAACGCGGCTACACTCCTGCACCCAGCGCGCTCGGCTTGTCCGTCGTAGCCTTGACGAAGTCGGAAGGTCGCGCTCCACCTTCGATACAGTTCATGCGGTTTGCGCCGTGGCATGCTCAGCTCGTTTCCTTGTCCCTCCTTTCTCCACGGGCTGAGGTCAGGATGTCTGAGCCTTGATCATAATCGGTGCGGCTGTGGCTAAATCGGCTGATGCTACTCGTAGATTCGGCCGAGTGGTAGTCATTCGATCATCACGCCGCCAAACCTGCGGCCATCGCGAGGGCGCTTTTCGCGCGGTTCATGATGTAGAGGTGGTAGCCGGGCGCGCCGTGCGCGAGGAGGTCGCGGATTTGCGTGAGCGCCCACTCGATGCCGATCAGCTCGACGACGTCGGTGTTCTCGGCGGCGACTTCGAGGCGCGTGGCCAATTGCTGGGGCAACGCGGCGCCGCACATCGTGGCGAGGCGTTGCACTTGCTTGAGCGAGAGCACGGGCATGATGCCGGGCACGATGGGCACCGTGATTCCTCGCGCTCGGCAGCGATCCACGTAGCGATAATACGCCGCGTTGTCGAAGAAGAGCTGCGTGGTGATGAACGCGCCACCGGCGTCGATCTTGCGCTTGAGATTATCCAAATCGGTTTCGAGTGAGACGGCTTCCGGATGTTTCTCCGGGTAACCGGCGACGCCGAGACAGAAATTGTCATGGCGCGCCTTGAGCAGTGCAGCGAGTTCGCTGGCGTAACGGAGACCATCAGGCGCGGGCGTGAAGGCGGCGTCGCCTTTGGGCGGATCGCCGCGCAGCGTCATGATATTCCGAAATCCATTTCCGTGGATGCGATCCGCGAGATCATTCAACTCGGCGCGGGAGTGGCCGACGCAGGTGAGGTGGGGCATCACCGTGAAACCAAATTCGTTCTTCAGCATCGCGCTGGCCTGGGCGGTGCGATCGCGGGTGGTGCCGCCAGCGCCGTAGGTGACCGAGACGAAATCGGGCGCGATCCGCTTCAGCGCGGCGGCAGCGTGGCGCAGATTTTCCATGCCGACGTCGTCCTTGGGTGGAAAAAATTCCAGTGAGCGCAACGGACGTTGTTGGGCGAAGAGCTCGGAGATGGGGCGGTCGGGTATCATTACGTATCAAAAGATGCAGATATGATGATTCAGGTAAAGAATGGATTTTCAACCGGAGCATTCGGCCACGATTTCGCGGGTTTTCTCGGTCTTGAGGCGGAGTTGGCCGCAGGCGGCGTTGATGTCGTGGCCTTTTTCGCGGCGGAGCGTGACAGAGATGCCGGCGGCGCGGAGGACATCGGCGAAGCGTTCGCAGCGGTTGTTGCTGGGGCGTTTCCAAGGCAGGCCTTCGACGGTGTTGTACGGAATCAGATTCACGTGCGCGTGGAGATCGTACGCGATGTCGCGGAGTTTCTCGGCCTGCGAGATGGCGTCGTTGATGTCCTCGATGAGAATAAACTCCAGCGTGACCATGCGGCCCTGTTTTTCGGAGAAGGCTTTCACGGCGGGCAACAGCTCGGCGAGCGGGTAGGTTTTGTTGATCGGCATGATCTGCTCGCGGACTTCGTCGGTGGCACCGTGCAGCGAGATCGCGAGACGCATGCCGAGTTCTTCCTCGGCGAGCTGGAGAATTTTCGGCACGAGCCCGGAGGTCGAGAGGGTGATGCGGCGCGCACCGAAGCCGAGGCCCCAGCTGGCGTTGACGATGGTGAGCGCGCGGATGATCGCGTCGTAATTATGGAGCGGCTCGCCCATGCCCATGACGACGATGTTGTCGAAAGAGGCGAGTTCAGCGCGGGCGCGTGGGGTGTGGGCGTCTTCCTGCCGGCAGACTTGGATGAGTTGATGGACGATTTCGCCGGCGGAGAGATTGCGTTTGAGGCCCTCGAGGCCGGAGGCGCAGAACTTGCAGCCCATGGCGCAACCGACTTGGGTCGAGATGCAGATCGTCTTGCGGGATTTATCGACGCCCACACCGAGCATGGGGGCGCGGATGATGACGGTTTCGATGAGGGATTTGTCGCCGAGTTCGAGAAGGAGCTTGTCGGTTTCGTCGCCGGATTGGCGGTCGAGGACGAAGCCCGTGGGCTCGAGTTCGAAGTGTTCGGCCATCCAGGTGCGGAAATCTTTGGGGAGATTGGTCATCTCGTCCCAAGTGCGGACACGCTTTTTATAGAGCCATTCGAGGATTTGTTTGGCGCGGAAGGCCGGTTGGCCCGCTTCCTTGAGGGCGGCGGTGAGCGAGTCGAGGGTCTCGCCGTAGATGGCCGGTTTAATGGGAGTGAACTTCATGCGCGTGGAAATGTCTTGGAAAGGATTACGTTAAAACCACAGTCTTCAAGCCCAGCATGAAATTACTCCACCGGCATATTTTTGCCCAAGTCGCGCTGACGAGCCTCGCCGCCGTGGGAGTGCTGACCTTTATCGTCGCGCTGGGGAGTGTCCTGAAGGATTTGATCACTCCCGTCCTCGCCGGACAACTGCCCTTCACGACCTTTGTGTATTTGATTTGGCTGACGGTGTTGTATTCCCTCTGTCACACGCTGCCGGCTGGTATTCTCACCGGGGTGCTGCTCGTGCTCGGGCGGATGTCATCCGATCGCGAAATTACGGCCATCCGTTCGGCCGGGGTGAGTGTCGCCGGTATTTCCGCGCCGATATTTTTCTTCGCGCTGCTGGGCACGGGAATGAGTTTGGTGGTGAATTTTTATTATATGCCGAATGCGAAGGTGACATATGAGAAGGATTTGGCCGATGCCGTTCGGAATAATCCACTCAGTTTCATTGTGCCCAAGACTTTCATCCGGCAATTTCCGGGCCGGATTATTTATGTGAGCGAGAAAACGGGTGAAGTGATGAAAGATTTCTGGATTTGGGAACTGGATAGTCAGAATCGCGTGCGGCGTTTTGCCCGGGCGCAATCCGCCCGGGTGACTTTTGATGAGCCCAACAACAAACTCGTGCTGACGATGAATCAGGCGCAGATCGAGGAACGTGATGGGAAAGATCCGGAAAATTTCTCTCTGCTGCGCGGGGCTTTGTCTTCGGAGCGGGTTCCGTTTGAGCTGTCGCTTGACCAGTTGACGGGCCGCAAGCTCAGAGTGAAACCGGAGTGGCTGACGTTGAACCAGCTCCTGAGTCAGTGGCGGAAATTGGGCCAACCTGATCCAGCCGTCCCACTGGCGGAACGTCAAAAGCAACGGATTAAGTTGCAGACCGTGATCCAAGAAAAGACCGCGAAGGCTTTTTCCGTGTTATCGTTCGCCTTGTTTGCGATTCCGCTCGGCATCAAAGTTTCTCGCAAGGAAACGTCGGCCAATCTCGGCATCGCCGTCGCGTTGGCCATGGCCTATTATATTTCGACGTTCGGGGTGAATCTATTGAGCAACAAACCGGAATTCCGGCCCGACCTCCTGATGTGGCTGCCCAATTTGGGTTTTCAGGTGCTGGGGATTTGGATGTTCTACAAGGCTGATCGGAGTTAAATCCCACGTGGGCGACGGTGCAACGAGAGCAACACTGGCAGCACGATCAGCACGAGCGGAAGTTGCAGCGTCAGCCCGGAGATGATGGCGATGGCGAGCGGTTGCTGCATCGCGGAGCCGGCACCGATGCCCAACGCCAGCGGCAGCAGCGCGAGGATGGCGGCGAAGGTGGTCATGGCGATCGGTCGCATGCGGTTGATGCCGGCCTGCACCAGTGCCTCGGCTGGAGGCGTCGCCGTACCGAGCGAAACCAGCTCCGACACATAAAACACGGCGACTTCGGTCGCGATGCCGACGATCATGGTCATGCCCATCATTGCGGAGATGTTCAGCTCGGTATCGGTGAGCCACAGCCCGATCGCCACTGCTGACAGCGCGAGCAAGGTGCAGCCGAGCATCGCGAGCGCCGTGCGAAAACTTTCGTAGAGAAAAAGCAGCAGCAAAAATACCAGCGCCACCGCGCCGCCGAACACCGCCATCAGCCCACTGAAGGCCTTGCGCTGCTCCGCGTATGTGCCACCGAGGACAAAGTAAACGCCGCGCGGCACGAGCCCGGGCTGGGCCAGCACGGTTTGCACGTCGCGCATGGTGGAGCCGAGATCGCGGCCGGTGATGCGGGCCGTCACCGGAATCATGCGCTTCAAGTCATCGCGCACGATCTGCGGCTGGCCCGTCACCGTCGTGATCGTCGCCACGCGTTGCAGCGCGAGGAAGTGCCCGTCGGGTGCCTGCAATTGCAAATTCGCCACCGCCTCCGCGCTGCGCCGGTTTTTTTGCGGAATCCACGCGCGGATGCCGATTAGCTTCGGTCCGCTTTCGACGCTCGTGGTCGCGAGCACGCCCGTGAGGAAGGCGTTCAACTGCTGCGTGACCGCCTCCGGGTCGAGCCCTTCGAGCGCGGCCTTCGCCCGGTCGACGTTGATCGTGAGTGCATCGCCCGCGAGCACGATCCCGTTCTTCACGTCCACGACGCCGCTGATCGCGCCGATCGCCTTGGCCACCTGCGGGGCCGTCGCCGCCAGCGCGGCGGCATCTTCGGAGTACAATTTGATTTCAACGGGCTGCGGCACGGCGGTGAGATCGCCAATCTCATCCTCCATGAGCAGCGACATCTCGATTTCCAAGCCCGGGACGTTTCCTTCCACGCGTTGGCGCACTTCATTCATCACCTCATTAATCTCCCGGCGCGGCAGCGGTTTCAGCCGCACAAAAATATCGCCCGCGTTTGCCTCGGTCAGTCCGCCGCCGAGCTGCAATCCGGTCCGCCGCGAGTAAGTCTGCACTTCCGGGGTCTCCTGCAAAATCTGCTCCAATTGCCGCAGCAACCGGTCGGTCTCGGTCAGCGACGTGCCGGGCGGGGCGACGTAGTCCAAAATAAATCCGCCTTCGTCCATCGACGGGATGAAGCCCGATCCGACACGCTGATAACAGAAAAACGCCGCGAGCAACAACGGCACCACGCCCAACAACACCAGCGTGGGTCGCGCGAGAAGCCGCCGCATGAACCGGCCATACCAGCCGTGAACCTTGGCGGTGAAGGCTCCGCCTTCCTCCTGGTTTGCGTCCTTTTCGCTTAAAAAATGATCGGCCAGAATCGGCACCGCGAGCCACGCGATCAGGAACGAGATGACGAGACTCGCGGCCATCGTGAGCGACAGCGCCTTGAAAAACGCGCCCGTTATGCCCGAAAGAAACGCGAGCGGAACGAAGATGATGATGGTCGAGAGCGACGAGCCGACCAGCGGGCGCGTGAATTCCGCCGCCGCTGCCCAGACACGACCCTCATGATTTTTGCCCGCGCCGCGCAACCGGCGGATGACGTGTTCCACCATCACGATCGCATCGTCGATGATGAGTCCGACTGCCGCCGCCATGCCGCCCAGCGTCATGATATTGAAACTGCTGTGGAGCAGTTTGAGCAGCAGCACTGTGGCCGCGAGCGACGCCGGCACGCAGAGCAACGCGATCAGAGTGATTTTTCCATTGCGGAGGAAGAGCAGCAGCACCGCTCCGGCGAGCACCACGCCGATCAGCACCGCGTCGCGCACGCTGTTGGCGGAGGCAAGAATCAGTTCACTCTGATCGTACCAGTTGGCGATCTTGACGCCCGCCGGCAGCTGCCCGCGATATTCGTCGAGCTTGGCGCGCACGTCCCGGGCGATCTGTACGGTGTTGGCGTCGGGTTGCTGATAAACTTGGAAGATCACCGCGTCGCGGCCATCGGCGGTGACGCGCGTCCACTGCGGCACGGTGGCGAGTTCAACGCTCGCGATATCTGCGACACGCAGCAAACCGGCGGAACCTTTCAAGAGCACCGTTTCCCCGATCTGATCGACCGACAAAAACCGGCTGTCCGCGAGCGCCAGATAAAGTTTGTAGTGATCCTCCAGCCGGCCGACCGCGCTCAAGGTGTTCGCCGATGACAACGCCTTCGCCACGTCGGCCAAAGTGAGTCCATGGGCTTGGAGCCGCGCCGGGTCCACCGTCACGCGATACTCGGCCTCGGTGCCGCCGATCACCGCGACCTGGGCGACGCCGGGCACCGTTGAGAGGAGCGGACGCAGTTGATAGTACGCGATGTCGCGGAGCGTCGTTAGCGACTGCTTCGTCGAAGTCAGCGTGTACGCCACCGTGGGAAACACCGTCGGATCCATGCGCCGCACCTCGAACTTCGTGCCCGCCGGCAACGCGGACAATATCTGATTGATCGTGGACTCCACCTGAAGCATCGCGTAAATCATATCCTGGCTCCAATCGAAGTTGATGGAGATTTCCGCGCTGCCGCGACTCGAGGTGGAGCGCAGGTTGCGCAAGCCGGGCACGGAGCGCACGGCTTCCTCGACGGGCATCGTCACCTCCGTGGTCATGCGTTCCGCCGGTCGGTCGCCGGCGTCGAGGCTCACCACGATGCGCGGAAAATCCACGTGAGGAAACAGGGCCACGGGCAACGTCCAGCTCGCTGCCAATCCGCCCAGCGCGAGGAGCGCGAGGAGAAACAGCACGGAGCGGCGGTGCGCTTGCATCCACGCGACAAAAATCACGGCTTGGCCTCCGCCTTTTCCTGATCGGCTTGCGGCGCTTTCTTCTCCGTCGGTTGGATCGCCATGCCGTCTGCCAATTCGTAGTTGCCCAAGGTCACCACGCGGTCACCGGCGTGCAGACTGCTGGACGCGATCACCTCCACCAGTTCAGCGGTAGTCAGACCCGTTTTCACCTCGTGCCGCACCGCCTTGCCGTCCTTCACGGTGAAGAGAATCTGTTTGTCGTCATCCGGCAGCACAGCGCTGCGCGGGACGACCAAGGCGTTTTCGTTTTTCGCGATTTCAATTTCCGCGCGGACGCGCTCGCCGAGGAGCAGCGGCGCGCCGGCAGGCAACGTCGCCTGAACTTCGATGGCACCGCTGACGGAGTCGATGACGGCGCCCACGGTGCTGACCGTCGCCGAAACTTCTTCCCCGCCGTCGCCCCGGTGGGCGGAGGTGAGCGTCACGGGCTGTCCGACCTTCACTGAGCCGGCTTGCGCGGGCTCGACGCCGAGCCGGATGACGCGTTGGCCGCTTCTGGCCAGCGTGATCAACGGTGTGCCCAGCAGAGCGAGCGCGCCGGAGGAAACATCGAGTTTGCTGACGACACCCGCTTCGGCCGCGATGACACGTCCGTCGCCGCCGAGGCCGCGCGCGGCGAGACTGGCCGCCTTGAGCTGGGCGTCCTGTTCCGCCTGCTGGGCGGTGAGCAGTTCCTGGTTCGTCGCCAGTGTGAGATCGTAGCGCTCCTGCGTGGCCGCGAGGGATTTGGCGGCGAGCGCGAGCACGCTGCGCGCTGAATCCAGCGCGAGTTTTGCATCGGCGATCGGTTCCACTTCGAGCAATAAGTCGCCGGCGGCCACGGTCGTGCCGACGCCGACATGAATGTGGCGCACGAGTGAATCGTAGGGTGCGGCGATCACGCGATCGCCCGATGGAGTCGAGGCTACCACGCCGAACACCTCGATGGTTTGCGCGATCGGTTCGAGTTTAAGGGAAGCGGTTTCGACCTTCGCGGACGGTTTTTCGGTCGTCTCTTCCGTTGCAGCGGCGGCACGAAAGTTAAGATAAAACCAACCGGCGGTGACGATCACGAGGAGCAGAACGACGAGCAGGAATTTTTTCATGGCGAAAATTTATTTGATGTACTGCGGTTCAGCAGTGAGCGGCCAGTGGCGAGTTCCAGGGCGACGCCGAGTTCCAGCACCTGTTGCTGAAGGTTGGCCTGTTCCAAGCGGCGCGCGGCGAGCAGGCTGCGCGCGTCACGGTAGGCGCTCACGTCCGCATTGCGCGACCGGACCGCTTTCTCCAGCGAGGCGACGAGGCGCTCGAGCTCGGGCAGCGCTTCGCTGTCGGCCTGAAGTTGGCTGCGGGTGGCGGAGAGTTTGCCCAGCAACAGCACCACGGTGGCGCGGGCTTCGGCTACGCGGGCGACATACTCGTCGAAGAGTTGCTGGCGCGTGGCCCGGGCACTGGCGAGGTTGCCTTGGTTGTGATCGAAGAGCGGAAGATCGATGGTCACACCATAGGAACGCGTGCGGACATCACTCGTGTCGTTGGCTTGGGCAAAACTGAAATTGATTTTGGGAAACTGGGCCTTCACGGCGGCGCGCTCGGTGGCTTGCTGGCTTTGATAGCCCAAGGCGAGGGCGACGAGATCGAGGCGGCGTTTTTCGAGACCTTCCAGGAGCCTCGCGGCGGCGGTATCGGGCGGGAGTTCGGGAAAAACGGGGGCGGGCTTGAGCGCGATTTCTACGTCGGCGGGCTGGCCGAGCGTGAGGTTCAGGGCGGTGCGTTCGGTGGCCTCATCCTGCTCGGCATTCAGGCGAGTGGTCTGCGCGGCGATCCAGGCTTCGGTGGTCGTGGTGACATCGAGAGTGGTCTTGTGACCGAGCATCGCCGCTTTTTTTATCGCGCCAAGAGTGCCGGCGAGATCGGCCTCGATCTGGCGCAGCAGAGGCAGGCGGGCGCGCAGCGAGAGCAGGCGGAAGGCGCGGAGGCGGGCATCTTGCGCGGTCTGCCATTCCTCCCAGGCGATGGAGAGATCGAGCGCGCCGGCGGTGGCCTGAGCGCTGCTGACGCGATCTTGCCGGCCGAGCAGGGCGGTGAAATCCCAACTGAGGCCGAGACTCTTGCCGTTGATGAGACCGGGGACATTGACGCCATGCGGTTGATCAACGGAGTAGCCGAGTTGGGGATTGGGCAACAGCCCCGCTTGCAACACCTGGGCTTGGGCGACCCCCCGTTGGTCGCGCAACGCGCGCAATTGCGGGCTGACGATCACCGCCATCAAGGCAATTTCATCCGGGGAGAATCCATCACGGCCGTCGATCACCAGTGGCGGCAACAGCGGATGGGCGAGTTGGGCGGCGGCGATCTTGATGCCGGCCAGTGGCGGCGGTTGCAACGCGGCGTCGAGTGTGGCGGAATTGAGCCCAGCAGAGTCCGCGCTCTGATGCGCGCAACCCGCGGCAAGGAGCAGGGTGAGTGCAGACAAGCCGGCACGTCCGTGCGCCAGGATCAGGTGCAACGGAGTGCGGGAATGGACGACCGGCAAGGGCATGTCACGAAGTCGCGGAATTATTTCGCCACGGTTTTGGGCGCGGGTGTTTCCACGTCGGTGCCAAGCACCTTGCCATTCTCCGCGTCGATCTCGACCTCGGTGATCGATTTGTCGGCCCCGACGATCTCGAAGGAATACAGCAGGCTGCCGTCTTCCACTTCGAGTTCGGCCTTGATGACCTTGCCGGGCACGGCGGCGAGGGCGGCTTTCAGCGCGGTCTCGAAGGAAATTTTGGCGAGGTCGGGCAGGTCGGCCGGTTTTACTCCCTTGGCGGGTTGAATGGAGCCGGCGGCTGAGGATTTTTCTTCCTTGGCGAAGATCGGGTTCGTCAAGGTGGTCAGGGCGAGGAGGGCGGTGCAGGCGAGCGCAAATGGTTTAGGGCATTTCATGGGATGATTGGATCGATACTTGTTATGATGGGGGAGAACCTGCCAAGACGACAGATTGATTTCCGCCGTCATCCTAGCGAGTTGAATATGATGCCAGCATTACCGCCGGGTGAGTTTTAGTGAAACGGCGTCACGATGCTGCGGGTCTCAAAATATCGCGATTTTGCCCGCGTGATGAGGAGGGCTCACGGCGGTTTGCTGTTGGAGATTGTCCGTTCCCTCCTGATTCCGGATTCACGAAATTTGTCCTCCGAGGAAATAATCGTTTGGCGGCTCCGCCACTCCTTAGACTCACGGGGCTCAGGAGAGAGGCTCACAGTCGAGGCTCACAGCAGGGTAGGCTTGGTTGTTTGGTTTAGTTGATTGATTTCGCTCTGGCGCGGCGTGCGGGTCAACTGGTGGGCCTAACGGAGCAAACAACCAAGCCAGCTCCCCTTTCAGCCCTTCGGGGTGTTTGTCAAGATTCAACACATGACCCCTTTCGCATTTCCTCGACCCCTTTTGAATTTCCCTCAACCCCGTCAATTATAATACTTACCACCTGACCCCTTTTGAATTTCTCCTTTTGAATTCTCCGCACGATCCGTGACAGACATGATCGTTGTGCTGTATCGCCTGATTCGGCTCCGTCTCGTTTTTCATAATAATTCCTTTTCCACAAGCCGACGAACAAGTGCATCCAGCTTCCGATGAACTTCCTTCTTTCCGTCGCGAGCAGCTGTCACCGCAATAATGGGAGCATAAATCATCAAAACGAGAGCGTCGTACTTCGTGCCCGAGTACTGGCTAAAATAGTAGGCCACGCACATTCCTGTAACGGCGTAAGTCGTCCAATAATCTAAAAACTGCTCGGCGGGATTCTTCAACACGCGTCGGTCAGTGACTTCCTGCATAATCTTACGAACTTCGCTTTTCATAGAGGTGATTTTTTTGCCGAACGTTACCAGGCAGCCGACGACCGGCGAGCGCAAACATGACTCTTTCGAACTGAAACTGAGTGGTGAGCGTGGAGCGCCATGGGCGATTTAGTCCGCATGAAGGTCGTTGGCTGTGGTGGTCTGGTTTAGCGGTAAAAACGCCCGGTCACGGCACGGCGCGCTCATGGATTCTTTCGGTCGCTTACCTCGGGCTGCTTTCTTTTCGCCACGTCCGAAGTCCCAGTGCCTCGCCGCCACGACATCTTGCCCTCGAAAATATCGGACCACTTCTTCACGGCTGCGTCGACTCCCGGACGCTGGAAAAAAGACTTCTCACAAAATCACTTTCTGTGCTGATCGTTACCGATGAGACACGCGCGGGTGAGCGTGGAGTGAGCCCTTTTTAAAAACAGAAAATGCTGAGTGGTGAAGGTGCATACGATTTAGGCACATTCCGCGCGTTGTTCTCTGGCGGTCTTGTTAGCCTCTGGTTTCAAGGCCGCGCTTTTTTCTCTCCTCGCGCATTTTACCTGCGCCGCTCTCGATCTGCTTTCCAAGCTTGGCGAGACCTGCACGAATTTCGGCATGAACCTCTTTGAATTTCTTCTTCGAGCTAAAATCATTTGAATGCTTGTCATCCCACTTGAGGGCACCGGTAATCTGCGCGGCCCACATTTTTGGATCTCCGCCGGCATACTCATTGATCTTCTGGCCCACCGTCGCATTCAGAGAGGCAAAAAGCGCGGGATCGCCACTCGGGTCCGATGGAGGATTAGCCTTCAGGTAGATTCGGTAGCGAAGCTGGCCAACGTAGAACCAGAGAATAGCTTCATCCTTCTTTCCCTCAAAGAAAAGCCTGTTTGCATAACTGTAGTATGACGAGGGGTGTTCGCCCGGCAGCTTTGCCTCGATTTGGCTTGGTGGCAGCGTTTTGATTTCAGCGGGAGTAAGCGCCGCAAACATGAATGACGGAGCAGCAAGGGTAATGAATATCAGTGGAACGCGGAGGTTCATAGTTTTCATGGCTAACGTCATCAGTCAGACACGGAGGGGCGTGGTCCCATAAGCGCTAACATAAGGATTGCGGTTTTGAAAAGACTGGGCTTGCTGAATCGGCAGAATGACAAAACCAACATTGGCGGATGGGAATTGGGACTACGTTCTGACGCTATTGCCTGCGGACTGGCAGGAATTAGC